>JAGDZV010000012.1:0-85559 GCA_049115495.1 Bacteroidia bacterium
CAGTTGTGGCAAGTATTTCAGATGATACTGGTAGAAGCACAAGTGATGAACTCACAAGTGATCAAGGTATTGTATTGAAAGGAACCGCTGAAGCCAACAGCATAGTTGAAGTTTACCTTGCGGGTTCAAGTCTAGGAACAACAAGTGCAGATGGTTCTGGTAATTGGACCTATGATTATACAGGAACGAACCTAGCTGAAGGCATTCATAAATTTAATGCTGAAGCGTCAGACGCTGCAGGTAATACTTCAAGCACTTCTACCGACTTCTGGGTAAGAATTGATGTAACTAAACCAAATCAGCCAACCGTTGACTTTACTGCAGACAGTGGTAGAGACAATACAGATAACTTAACCAATGATCAAAACATTGAGTTAAGAGGAGCTGCCGAAGCATTTAGTATGGTTGAGATTTACTTAGGTGGAAATAAGATCCATACCATGAATGCAAGCGCTACAGGTACATGGACTTATGATTACACTGGAACAACCCTTTCTGAAGGAACTCATGTATTTACCGTATTTGCAACTGACTCAGCCGGTAACGTTTCTATTGTAAGCGATAAACTTTGGTTGAGAATTGATGCCACAGCACCGAATGCTCCATCAATCGCTTCAATAACTACCGACAGTGGTATTTCTGGTAGCGATGGCATTACTAACGATCAAACTTTAGTAGTTAGCGGTTCAACCGAAGCTTATGCAAGAATTGAATTATTCATTGATAACACATCAATAGACACGGTTGATGCCAATGCATCAGGAGCTTGGACATACGATTACACGGCCACAACACTTGCTGGTGGTGATTATACCTTCACCGCCACTGCTCTTGACTCTGCGGGTAATCTATCAAGCACTTCATCAGACTTTGATGTAACAGTTGATACTACAGCTCCAGTTGTGGTAAATGTAAGTTCAACCAACACTGATGATGAGTATAATGAAGGCTCGGTGTTAACCTTAACACTTGAATTCTCAGAGAATGTTTGGGTTAGCGGTTCACCGCAGCTTGAACTTGAAACTGGAGCAAGTGATGCCTTGGCAACATATTCTGGTGGTTCAAGTGGTAAAACATTGAGCTTTACTTACACAGTCGCTTCTCAGAATACAAGTTCTGACTTAGAGAATACATCAGTTAAGGGATTAACCTTAAATGGTGGTTCAATTGTTGACCTTGCTGGAAACGATGCAGACACAACGCTACCTACACCTACCAATGGCAATAGCTTAAGCGATAACAAAGACCTTGTAATTAATGCCAAGCCAACCATAAACAGCATGAATAACATGGATTGGTGTTTGGGTGATACGGCAACTCAAGGTATTACGGTAAATGATATTGATGATGTAAATACTAGTCTTGTAGTAACAGCTTACTCAAGCAACACTACCTTAATTAAGAACAGCAATATCTTCATATCAGGTACTACTGGTAGTAAAACACTCAAATTATTCCCAAGCTTTGGCGAGTACGGTACAGCTACAATTACTGTTAAAGTTGAAGATGATAACGGTTCAGCTGACTCTGTTCAGTTTACTGCAACTGTTCGTCCAAGGCCAATGGCAGTATTTACTGCTGACACCATTTGTCAAGAGAACTTCACTCAGTTTACTGATAAGACTACCATTCCTCAAGGTAATGTAGTAGCATGGAGCTGGGATTTTGATGACACGAACATTTCATCTTCACAAAGTCCTAAACACTTGTATGATAATGCAGGAACTTATTCTGTAGTGCTAATTGCAACTTCGGACCAAGGTTGTAGAGACACTGCTACTAATGATGTAATTGTACATCCTAAACCAGTGGCTGACTTTGCTAGCTCAGTGGCTTGTGAAGACAAACAAGTACAGTTTATTGACAGTACAGAAGTACTTACGGGCAGTATTGTAAGTTACGCTTGGGATTTTGGTAATGTGAGTACAAGTGCTCAGAAAAACCCAATTAATGTTTACAAAGACACAGGCAGCTTTAATGTGGTTATGATAGTAACTACTGACAAGGCTTGTAAGGATACCATAACTAAAGTGGTTGATGTTAATCCTAACCCTACAGCGAAATTCACTGTAAACAATGTATGTCAATCAGATAGTGCTGAGTTTGTAAATGGTTCTACCCTAAGTGCAGGAACTATGAATCACGCTTGGAACTTTGGAGATTCAACTACTTCAACCCTAACTGATCCTAAACACCTTTACGCATTTGATGGCTACTACCAAGTAAAACTGGCAGTAACTAGCGGCGAAGGCTGTAAAGATTCAGTAACTAAAACACTTCAAATATTTGAACTGCCTACAGTTGATTTCAGCACACAAAATGTTTGTGACAATGAAACCATGAGCTTTACCAATAGCACAACAGGCGCAAGTTCTTACTTATGGATGTTTGGTGATGGAAACACATCAACAGTTGAAGATCCAGATCATGTTTATGCAGCAGCGGGTACTTATACTGTTAAATTGATTGCAACATCTGCCAATGGTTGTAGAGATAGCATTAGTAAAACAGTGACAGTTTACTCATTGCCTGTAGCAAGCTTTAGTTCTACAACAGAATGTTTGACTGATACAACCAAGTTTACAAATAGTAGTAGCTATGCAATAAGTTACAACTGGAGCTTTGGTGATGGAACAAGCAGTACGCTTGCAACACCGAGCCACTTGTACGGAAGCGATGGTAGCTACACTGTAACTTTAATTGCAACATCAAGCAATGGCTGTATGGATACTACAACAAATACAGTTACTGTAAATCCATTGCCACAGGTAGTGTTCACTGCAAATGATACTTGCGATGGTAAATCAATGACTATTACAAATAATACAAGTGGTGCAAGTACATATGCTTGGACATTTGGTGATGGTTCAGGGTCAAGTGGCACAACGCCAAATCATACTTATACTACTTATGGTGAGTTTGATGTTAAGTTGATTGCAACAACTACATTAGGTTGTCAAGATTCAACATCTACCAATATTGAGATATTCCCATTACCGCAAGTAAGCTTTACACAAAGCCATGTGTGCGATGGTAACGCAATGAGCTTTAGCAATACAAGTAGCATTGCAAAAGGTGTAAATGCCTATAGCTGGAACTTTGGCGATGGCAACACATCTGCCAACACAAGTCCTACGCATACTTATGGTCAAGACGGAAATTACACGGTAAGATTAGTTGCTAGCAGTAATGAAGGTTGTCAAGACAGTCTTGACCGTAACGTTAGCGTTTACGCACAACCTGTTGCAGACTTTAGCTCAAATAATGAATGTTTTGGTCAAGAACTTGACTTTACAAACAACACGAGCATAAGCACAACAACAGAGTGGAACTTTGGTGATGGCAACACAAGTAGTTTAGCAAACCCAAGTCACCTTTACAATGCTGCAGGAACTTATGATGTGAAATTGGTAACAGAAACAGCTAATGGCTGCATTGATTCAGTAAATAAAGCCTTTATGGTTTATCGCAAGCCAATTGCAGGGTTTGAGTTTGATAGCATTTGTGATGGTGGTGATATTACTTTCACCAATACATCTTTCAACGGAGTAGTTAGTGCTCACAAATGGTACTTTGGTGATGGTGACTCAGCATTGATTGCTAACCCAAGCCACATGTATGATACCTACGGTACTTACAACACTACATTAATCGTAACTACTGACGATGGATGTAAGGATACAACAACAGGTGCCCCTGTAGTGCATCCGTTGCCAAACACCACTTTCACTACAAATGATGTTTGTCTGTATGATAGCCTTGAGCTTACAAATACTTCTACAATTGCTACAGGAAGCATAGATGCTTATGATTGGCAGTATAGCGATGGACAGTCATCGTCTTTAAAGAACCCAATTCGCAAATTTGTGAGAGCTGGAACATTTAAGGTTACACTTACCACTACATCAGACTTTGGTTGCGAAACTTCAGCTGATACTTTAGTAAACATTAATGATGTACCACAAGCCGCATTTGAAGTTGATAGCAACTGTTTTGGTTTCAACACACCATTTATTAATAGAAGCGAGATTGGCAACGGATCGGTAACAGGTTACACTTGGACATTTGGAGATGGTAATTCATCAACTGATGAAAACCCAATTCACTTCTATAGCACCGCAAATTTGTACACGGTGCAGTTAGTATCTGAAAGTGATTTAGGTTGTACTGACACAGTGACAAATGATGTGAGAATCTATGTGAAACCAACAGCTGACTTTACAGCAGCTGCAGTTTGTTATGGTGTGGCATCTGAGTTTGTAAATGCTTCAATTGATGCAACTGAGTATCGTTGGGACTTTGCTGACGGAAGTGGTTCAAGCATTTTAGCAAACCCTAGCTACACTTATATGAATCCTGGTGATTACGATGTAACACTTTTCGTAGAATCAACCAACGGCTGTTTAGACACGGTAACTAAAACTATTTTAGTTTACGAACTGCCAGTAGCCAACTTTACTGTAGAAAATCACTGCTTTGGTGACGACTTTGTACCAACAGAAAGCTCTGTTGGTAATATTGACCTTTGGGACTGGAGCTTTGGTGATGGCAACACATCAACAGATCAAGATCCAATACACGTATATGGCAACGACGGCGACTACATTGTAAACCTTCAGGTAATAAGTACCGATGGATGTTTAGACAGTGTTAAACGTGAAGTAACCGTTTGGCCACTACCTGTTATGGACATAAGACCTGACACCGTGGTAAGCAAAGGTTACGAAGTAAGATTGTGGGCCGAAGGTGGTGTGCAATACGAATGGACACCAAGTGAGTGGTTAGACGATGCTGATATTAGAAGGCCAACAGCTATAGTTGTAGAAGATGTAACATACACTGTTACCATTACTACCGAATTTGGTTGTGTAAACGATACCAGCGTAAACCTATTTGCTGAAGATGATTACACTATGGAACCATCTAACATAATTACCCCTGACGGAAATGGAAAGAATGATGTTTGGGTAGTAGAGAAAGCACAGTACTACAACGATGTTGAAGTAATAGTGTTTGATAGATGGGGTAGAGTCGTCTTTACAAGCACGGCATACGACAACACATGGGATGCCACCATTGGTGGAACACCATTACCAGACGGAGTGTACTACTACATTATTAAAGTACCAGTTGAGAGAAGTGAGTATAAAGGTTCAATAACAATATTTAGATAGTTTAATAACTAATAATTGAGAAATTAAAATTTAGAATAATGAAAGCTATCAATATCAAATACATAATAATTGGCCTTTTAACTTTAAACCTTTCACTTTTTAATTTGAGTGAAATGAACGCTCAGCAAGTACCCATGTACGCAGGCTATACAGTAAATAACTTTTTACTAAGCCCATCATTTGCAGGTACTGCCAATAGCGATGCCCGTTTAATGGCAATCAATAGATTACAATTTGCAGGAATAGATGGTGCGCCGGTTACATTTATGTTTACCGGAGACGGGCCTATTAAGAAAAAGAACATGGGCTTGGGAGCTACCATTTATACTGATAAATATGGTTTGTTAAGACAAACAGGTGTCGGTTTAGGCTACTCTTACAATATTAAATTAAGTGACGAAACAATGGTGTATTTTGGATTGGGTGCTGAGTTGGGCCAAATGGGCTTAGACTTTGATAATATTAGAGCCGAAGACATGACTGATGAGCTGCTTAACCTTGAGAGTGCCAATAAACTTATGGTAAGTGGTAACTTTGGAACACACCTTACCTATAAAGATTTTACCTTGGCTTTTGCGGCGCCGCAAGTATTTGGTAACAGAGTGCAGTATCAAGATTATGTTTCAAATACTACAGCAGGTTATCAGTTTAATCGTCACTTTTTGGCTTTGATGAGCTATAGAATCACTGTAAGAGAAGATGTTTTTGACCTAGAACCAATAGTAATGATGAGAACCATCTCTGGTTTAAGTCCTCAGTTTGATGTAAACCTAAAAGGGGTAATCAAAAACGCAGCATTCTTATCAATTGGTTATCGATCTGACTATGCCATTAGTTTTGGTGGTGGAGTAAATGTATCTGATAACATGATGATTGGCTATAGTTACGACATGGCCATTAATGAGATTGCAGGTTACTCATTTGGTAGTCACGAGTTTATTCTTGGCTACAACTTCTACAAAGGCCTTGACCGTAGAGATATGGAGAAGAAACTGAAGGAAGAGCGTGAAGAAGAGCGCAAGCGAACTGAAGACCTTTATGGTGGCAAAATCAAGAAGCTTGAGAACGATCTTGAAGAGCAAAACGAGATGAACCGTTTGCAAAAAGAGGAGATCGAAAGACTTACAGACCTGATCAAAAGCTACGGAGATGAAATAGATTCAATGAAGAATTTGAATTACGCCATATTGAAAGATGACATCAAGAAACAACAGCAATATGATGTGAACGGTGATGGTGTAGTTGATGGCAAAGATGACACCAATGGCGACGGTGTAATTGATGAGAAAGATTTCTTGAAAGATGCTTCTGGAAATACAATTAAACCAAAAACCATAGTAACTAATACTACTAATAACGCGAGCAACCCAAGCGGTAAGTATGTAGTAGTTATTGCTTCATTTAAGGCAATGAACTATGCTATAGAACACCAGCAGATGCTAAAGAGAACTGGAGATACTGAGCAAACCTATGTTCACCAGTCAACCAGCGGAACTTGGTATTATGTGTTTAAAAAGGCCTTTGATGATCCTGCAGTTGCTCAAGATTACTTAAACTCAATTTCTACAGAAGGTCTTGAAGAGTTTATGCACCCTTGGATATACGTAAAACAATAAGATCAAAACAATCTAAATACAAAACCCCGATGCAGCTGCATCGGGGTTTTATATTTTATAAGTATGCAATTACGATTAATCACCTGTAGTATCTCCCCCCTCAGCTTCTGCAGCATCACCTTCCTTTCCAGGAACTAAAAAACGATAACCTGTACCGTGAATATTAATGATTTGTACAGCAGGCTCAGGTCTTAAAAGCTTACGCAGTCTTGAAATGTAAACGTCCATACTTTTTGATGAGAAGTAATCATCATCGCCCCAAACATTTCTTAGCAGAAAATCCCTGCGAACTACTTTGTTGGGGTTTAGGCAGAATAGTTTGAGCAGCTCAGCTTCTTTAGAGCTAATGCGCTCCATGTTGTCGCTAGGCCCAAGTTCTCTTTTTGCATAATCAAAGTTTAATCCACCCAGCTCAAAATAACTGTTGTCCGCATCAGCCACCATGTTGCCGTGTATTCTTCGCGCAATTACGTTTATACGCATTACCAGCTCTTTTACACTAAAAGGCTTTGTTAGGTAGTCGTCTGCACCCAGTTCAAAACCTTTAAGTCTATCCTCAGTTTCGGTTTTGGCGGTAATAAACATAAATGGCACATCAGGATTTAGCTTCTTCAACCTTTCAGCTAGGGTAAAGCCATCCATGTTGGGCATCATCACATCTAGTATTATAATGTTAAAGCTGCCCTTAATAAACGCGCTTAGGCCTTCTTTACCATCGCGACAAAGAGTTACTTCAAAGTTGTTTTCTTCAAGCGCGTCTTTAACCAACTCGCCCATATTAAAATCGTCTTCTACAAGTAATATTTTCATGGTGTTTTTATTTCGTTTCTAATACATTAACGGGTAATAGTATGCTAAATGTTGTACCAATGTTGATTTTGCTGTGAACGTCTATTTTTCCGTGGTGAAGGTCAACTACTCTTTTAACATAACTCAATCCAATACCAAAGCCTTTAACATTGTGTACATTACCTGTATCTTTTCTGTAAAAGGCATCAAATATCTTTTCGAGATCATTCTTCTCTATTCCAATTCCTTGGTCAGTTACCTTAATTTCAAGAAAACCATCTTTGTCATTTGTTTCAAGCTTTATTATGGGCTTTTCTTTACAGTATTTTAAGGCATTATCAAGCACATTACTAATACAGTTTTTAATGTGGTGTCTATCGCCGTTAATTAGTGTGTTTTGTGCATTAAGTCTTATGTCAAACTCTCCTTTAACCTTAGCTACCCTTAAAGGAAAACGCTCATTAATTTCTTTGAGCACCAAGTTCATGTCAAATTCATCAATTTGAATTTTGGCGTCTTTTGAATTGCTATACTTTGCTACTTCTAGTATACGCTCTACATTGGTAATCATTCTTTTATTTTCCTCTCCAATAATTCTCAGGTATTTTTTGAATTTAGGATTAACATTACCATTTAGCATTTCAATATTTTCCATGGCCAACGATATGTTTGCGGTTGGCGTTTTAAACTCATGGGTCATGTTGTTTACAAAATTGCTTTTCATTCTATTTAGTTCTACTTGCCTAAAAAGAATACGAACAAAACCGTAAAAAGAAGCTATGAGTGCGATTATAATGGCAAAAGATATTACAAGAAAAATTATGCTATCCCTTAGCAAATAGTTGTCTCTATTAGGAAACGAAATACGTAAAATGTATGGGTCAAAGAAGTTGTTGTTTTCTAATAAAACGGTTTGCATTTTAAAATCATAAAAATCAGCTTTCTCTAACTTAGCGTTAGGTGCATATAGTTGATTGCCCAATGTGTCAAATACAGCGTATTCAAAAGGTAGATTTATATTGTTTTTCCATAAATAATAATCTAAGGTAGAGTCTATGTATGCGTTATCAAACAATAACGTAGGGTCTTGATGAGCGCCTACAAATTGTTTGAAATTTTTAGGGTTTGGCATTTGGCCAAGCTCCGCATTCATAAAGTCTGATGATTCAAAAACTTTATTTTGACTAGTGTCAAAACCGGTGTTTATCTTCAATAAAACAGAAACAGTAGCGGGATAATTGAATTTTAAGTCTTCATAGCTGCTTAGCTTGCCTTTGCCTTCTAAAAAATAGAAGTTTAACTTTTCAGGAGCGTCAGAATTCCAAATTCGGTTACCAATTGAGTCGTACTCCCATTCTTTTTGAATGAATTGCAACCCTTCGCCAGCATTAAATTTTACATTGGTAAAGAGCTCAGAGCAAAAAATATCGTCATTAAAGTCAGTGGCTAGGGCATTTAAAGCGGTTTGTGCGTTTTGATCAAACTGATTATTCTTTAAAATTAGCGCATCACGCATCCACAGTATCTGCACAATTATGAGTGCAGAAACGCTTATTCCTACTAGGGTAAGGGTAAAGGTGTATTTACTTTTGGCCAACACAGGGGCAATTTAGAAACTTTGAATATTATGGTGTAATTACACTCGTATATTTATGAATAATTGAGAAGCCATTGGCTTTTGCTATTTTGCAAGCTTGTAAACAAATTCATATGGCAAGAGTTTCAGCGATTTTGGTTTTGGTAGTCGGTTTTTTTACTTTTCAGGCTTGTGAGCCTGATTATCCAATTCAACCCAACGCTACTGTTCTGGGCGAAGGCATAGATTGCGGATGGCTCATTAAGTTTAATGAAAAACCAGTTGATTTGCCCGAGTCTGAAGACAATACATATATAGCGGTGAACCTTGAACAGAAATATCAGATGGACGACCTGGGGGTAATGGTAACTGCGAGAGAAGCCGTTGATCAAGAGTTAATTGCATGTACGGCCTTGGGACCGGGCTACGTTCAAATTTACATTACTGATATTTTTTAGAAGTTCATATTTTTGCTATGCAATTAAACGTGTTTACAAGATGAGGATGATTTTACTTACCGCTATTAGTGGTGTGCTGCTATTTATATCTGGCTGTGCTGAGAATGAATTTAGCCCAGAACCAAATGCGGTGGTGATAGGAGAAAAAGAAGGGTGTGGATGGTTAATACAATATCTTGTAGTTCCTGAAGATTTACCACCAAGTGCAGAACACACTTATTGGACACCTAATTTAAGAAAACTCTACAGAGAAGAAGGTAAACGTTTAATACTACAAGCAAGAGCAGCTACAGATGCTGAATTGGTTACTTGTGAGTCAGCCAAAGAAAAAGGTTACGAGCAGATTGTAATTGTAAACGCTGTTCAATACAGTAATACAGGCGTTTATCATAACAATCAATAGTGTAGCTAATCTCTTCTAAAGTTCTCCATTGGGAAACGACAGGTGGAAAGTAGTTCCAAAATCCAATTGAGATTCTACTGATATTGAACCGTGATTTAGGTCAACATGAGACTTCACAAGTTTAAGACCTATACCAAATCCATCTTCATTATTGGTGCCTAATGTAGATTTATAGTTTTTATCGACTAAAACTGACTCCAAGGTTTTCTTACTCATGCCTATGCCCTTGTCAGAAATTGAGAGCACTAATCGCCCGTTGTTATTTTGAGCGCTTATTTTAATTTCTCCGCCTTGTTTGCTGTATTTAATTGCGTTGTTTAAAATGTTCCTCAATATTATTGAAAATGAGTTTTTGTCAATCGCAATGTTGATTTCAGAAATTGATTCTGTGTTTAAAGAGATGTTTTTACTCCTTAACTGACTTTCTATTGAGTTTATCTCGAATTTTATTAGTTCATCAAGTTTATGATGCTCAATATTGATTTTGGTCTCGTTAAATTGATTTTTGGCCCAAGTCAAAAGCTTGTCTACAGAAATGAGTGTATTATTAAATCGACGCTCAATTTTTTCTAATAGGTCTTCATTGTGTTGCTCTTTTAGCAATTCAATTGAGCTTTTTGCCGAAGCCAGCGGAGACCTAACATCATGTGCAACTAACGATAACATTTGAATGTTATTCGCATTTTGAACCTTAAGTTTTCTATTTAATGAAATAAGTTCTTGGTTGGCTTTATTCAGTCTTTTGTTGAACGATACAATCCATTTGCCCACAAAAAAACTAACTACTAAAGGGGCAAAAAAAGAGATAATAAAACCCAAAGCGCCGTCTTTTAGCGAAAGTGCAAAATACAGAGTGGTATAAATTATCTGTGAAGCAAGCACAGATACAAAAACAACATTAAATACAGATTTGCTTAAGAATGCCTCAATTTTGTTTTTCATCACATTTTTCAATATTTGAAAACAAAGCCTTAAAGCCTTTTTCAGAAATCATGCTACAATAATAGTAATAGCAGTGCTAAGTAGTATAGTTACAGCACTCGGACATATTTAGGCCCGCAAATAGTACCAACATTAATCAGAAAGTTTCTAGCTTTATGAACTTATATACATATCAAGTAAGAATGCTAAATGAAAAGTTTTTTGAAGAACCAGGGTTAATGGTTATCATTAATTCCTTGTCAAGAAAGTTACCACCTGAATTAGCCCAATCGGCGCAACCAATCCAAGGCTCAAGGCATACGTAAGGTGCGTTTGGTTTTGCCCAAACCCCAAAATATGGCCAACCTTTAAAGTCCATTCCCACTAATTTTTCTCCTCTTTTATTTTCAATCGAAACATTTCTCGATTTCAGGTCTTTAAATACAAGGGCGTCGTCATTAAATATTGTTTCAGACAAATGGATGGCATCACCTTGAATTACAGCTTGAGTTACACCGGTATAAAGCCCATTTTCATCAATAAAATGACGCTCTGAAGTTTCATCGCGTTCAAACACCACTTTATAATCATTAAGCTGGTTTTCGTTATCAATATCTAAAGAAAATGCCGGATGACCGCCAATGGTGAAAGGCATGGCTATATTATCATTGTTTTCAACCCTAAACTCGTTAATTAAAGTTTTGCCCTTTAGAGTATAAGTGGCCTTTAGGGTGAAATTGAATGGATATTGCTTTTGAGTAGCATCATTCGCCTTGAACACAAAAGTGGCTGAAGCTTCTTCTTCTAAGATTTCATCGGGTTTTATGTCCTTTATAAAACCATGTCTTTTCATTTCAAATGTTGCCCCGTTAATTTGAGTTTTGCCATCTTTTAATTCGCCAACAATGGGAAATAAAATGGGTGCTTGACCTGTCCAAAATTTTGCATCACCCTGCCATAATATTTCTCTTTTTTTGATCTTGTCAAAAATTGAAGTCAATTCGGCGCCTGTTTCATTAATTGCAACACTTAAATGCTCATTCTCTATCTTAATCATGGTCAAGAAATTTTTCAAATTTAACAATAGCGCAAAGCAAATGTTCTAAGCGAATAATACCAATATTTTTGCTGCATGATCAACATAGGAGGAGTAACACTGGCCTTTGGCGGAAGAGCGCTTTTTGAGAACGTTAGTTTGTTTATTGACAAAAAAGACAAGATTGGACTGGTAGGAAGAAACGGGGCCGGAAAATCGTCGTTTTTTAAATTGATTTTGAAAGAATACAGTGCCGAAGGTGAAGTGGCACTACAGCCTGGAACCACTATTGGTCATTTAAAACAAGAGCTAGGTACCTTAAAAGGGCGAAGCATTTTTGAGGAAGCAAAAACTGCTTTTGAAGAGATAGCCCGAATTGAAAAACGCATAGATGAAATAAACTCAGAACTTCTGGCAAGAACCGATTATGAAAACGAAGGATACCTTAAGCTCTGCGATGAGTTAGCGCAAGCCGAAGAGCGATTTGCTATGTTAGGTGGCGATCAAAGGGAAAAGAATATTGGTCATATTCTGAGAGGCTTGGGTTTTAGCGAAAAAGAGTTTGATAGAGAAATATCAGAGTTTAGCGGTGGCTGGCAAATGCGGGTTGAGTTGGCTAAAATTCTGCTTCAAAAACCAGATTTAATTCTGCTTGATGAGCCTACCAACCATTTAGATATTGATTCCATTCAGTGGCTTGAAAAATTCTTGAAGAATTATCATGGCGCTGTGGTGCTTATTTCTCACGATAGGGAGTTTTTAGATGCGGTTACAAACCGTACGGTTGAGATTCAAAACAAGAAGTTTTACGATTATAATGTAGCCTATACCAAATACAAAGAGCAGAGAGCCGAACGCATGGCAACCCTAATTGCAGCTGCCGAAAATCAGGCCAAAGAAATTGCACAGGCCGAGCGTTTTATTGAACGATTTAAGGCTAAAGCTACAAAGGCTAAGCAAGCACAGAGTAAAATTAAGCAGCTTGAAAAAATTGAAAGAATAGAAGTTGATACAGAAGAAAATGTAGCGATGAACTTCTATTTTCCGCCTGCGCCAAGGGCAGGAACCATATTATTTGAAGGTAATGACCTAGCGAAAGCCTATGGACCTAAGCAAGTGCTTAGCAAGGTAAACTTTGAAATTGAGCGAGGCGATAAAATTGCTTTTGTAGGTAGAAATGGTATGGGTAAATCTACTTTGAGTAAAATTCTAATGGATACCCTTGATTATGAAGGCGGCCTAAAAGAAGGTCACAACGTAATCAAAGGATATTTTGCTCAAGACAACATTGCTTCACTAAACCCAAAGCGTACTGCTTTTGAAACCATTGACGATTTGGCCACTGGAGAAATGAGAACCAAAGTGCGCAACCTATTGGGTGCTTTTCTTTTTAGTGGGGAAGATGCTGATAAAAAAGTATCGGTGCTCAGTGGTGGAGAAAAATCAAGGCTTTCTTTGGCTAAATTAATACTTGAAAAGTATAATTTTTTAATGCTTGATGAGCCTACTAACCACCTTGATATGCAGAGTAAGGATATTCTCAAAGAAGCCTTGCTAAAGTTTGATGGAACTTATGTGGTGGTAAGTCACGACCGTGAATTTTTGCGCGGCTTGGCCACCAAAGTATTTGAGTTTGTTGACGGAACAGTAAAAGTGCACTTGGGCGGAATTGATGAATATTTAGATAGAAAGGCTGCTGATTCAATTGAAGAAAGTATTGCCTACACCAAAGGTGCCGAAGCAAAAACTGAAAAAGCAGCCAATAGTAAAGAAGAGTACTTGCGCAGAAAAGAACTAGGCAAGCAGGTAAATAAAATAGAGAAGAAAATGAAATTGGTAGAAGGCGATATTGAGCTTCATGAAAAAATGCAGCGCGATATAGAAGCGAATATGGCCAAGCCAGAGTTTGCAAAAAATCCCGATCAAGAAAAAATATTCGCCAACTACGAAAAACTCAAAGAAAAAGTAGCCCGTTTTTATAATGAATGGGAACAACTAAGCGCCGAACTAGAAGAATTGAATGAAGGATAGGTCACTTTGTGTTTAAATCCAATGTTATTGAAATGTCCTTCTGAATTCATGATAAATCTTCGCAGTGTAGCTTTTGCACTATATGTTAGATGTTTTGTTTGGCTCTTTTTGGCATGTTTGTCAAGATACAATTCGTCTCTTTAGGGTATTGTTATTAAACTTTTGCTTGATATAAAGCGATTCCTCAAGTTAGTATTTTTACGAAAGAGACAATAGATAATTCTTTTGGCATTATCTCATGCTGATGTCATCACAGAGACAATTGTTTTTATATCTAAAATCATTTTTAATTCTTGTTTATAAAATAAACTACTTTATATTTGTCCTGGAATCGGAGCGATCCGGTTTTATTTTAACTTTTTAGTTTATAAAATAAACCAGTTTAAAACAACAACAAATCATGAAATCCCTTAGTACAATCGTATTGGTTATTCTTATCTCCGCAATGGCTTTGAAAGAATCAAAAGCCCAATCAGGTTTTGGCGGACCTGCCTTAAAAATTTCTTCTTTTAGTGGGGGAACAGGTCTCTTAATGGGCGGTTTTGGTGCCGCAGGTTTTGGAAACTACTATTTTGGCGGTGGTGGTTTTGGATTAACCAACCCATCTACAATTTCAAATCAATTTACCGACTTTGGATACGGCGGATTACTCTTAGGCTACAAAAATGAAATTGTAAACACACTTGGAATTTACGGGCAAAGTTTTATAGCCTGGGGCGGTGGAGAAGTAACAGATGGCACAGATTTTTCCGTATTTATGCTTGAACCAGAAGTTGGACTTTCGTTTAGCCCGAGCGCATTCTTCACTCTAAGAGCGGGTGCATCTCGCAGAATGGTAGTGCCAACAAGTGGTTCGATTACTGCTTCTGAAATTGCCGGAAACGCATTTGTTTTATCATTCGTTTTCGGCCTGTATTAATCACATTTTAATAACCTAACCAATCCTAAAATAAAGTAATAAATTATGCAAGACAGAAATATAAAAAGTGAGCAAGAGAGTTTAGAGATAATTACAAGCATGATAAACCAAGCTAAAGGCAACGTGGGCAAAAACGCCGCGCATTACTTGCTTTGGGGTTGGTTAGGTTTAGCTGCCAGTATTAGTCAATTCATCCTATATCAAAATGATATATGGTGGCATTTTATAGGGTGGATCTTAATGGGACCAATTGGCGGCATAGGAGCATTTATACTAATAAGAAGGGCTACCAAAACTAATGTTGGGCACATGGATAAGGTATTAGGCTATTTGTGGATGGCCTTTGGTTTTTCAATTCTCATTATTTTGGCCAATGGTTTTGTAATTGGATGGGGCAATGCCTATGTTTTCTTAATTATTCTAATTGGATTAGCCACTTTTGTTTCAGGTAAGGTACTTAAGTTTCATCCTTTGCAGTTTGGCGGTTGGTTTGCCTGGGCCATGAGCGGGGTGGCCATATATGCAGGTTTTGAATGGGCAATTATATCTATTGCATTAGTAATGGTAGTTTCATATCTTGTTCCCGGCTATCTTTTAAAGAAAAAGCATGGGTAAGAAACTTGATCCATTATTACACAATGAGCTTCGCTTAGCAATCATGTCGCTGCTTATTAGCCTCGATAAAGCTGATTTTCCTCTTATCAAGGAAAAAACTGAAGCTACTTCAGGTAACATAAGTGTGCAAATACAAAAGCTAAAAGATGCCGGCTACATACAGGTTGAAAAGAAATTTAAAGACAATTATCCGCAAACGCTTTGTAAGCTTACTCCAAAAGGCATCAACGCCTTTGAAGCATATGTGGCGCAGCTGAAAAAGTTTTTAGGAGGAAATTTGTAGTCTTGGCTAGCAAATCAAATTATAGGCAGCGTATTTCATCTAATTCTGAAAGATAAAAGTAGCGGAATTGCAACCTGCCCAACCTATTGAATAAATTTGCCATTCAACAGGTAATCAAATGTTTTGAATAGGAGGTCAAGGTTAAATAATTGGCTAAAAAGTGTGCCAAATTATTGGCTACAGTTTGGTGTTTTGGTTTTTCTTATATCTTCGGTTTTATCATATTTTTTGATAAAACAAGCGATTAAAACTACGGCCGATCAGCAAGGTAAACTAGAATCTCAAATTGCCCGAAATATTGAGAAAAACGCTGAAATCGTTTTAAGAAACTCGTACATTGCCATGCTAAGGTTAGCCAATACTATTGACGAAAATGGTCAGCCAACTAACTTTGTCAAAACCTCTGAACAGATAATCTCTGATTTTCCGGAAATTGATGTGCTTGAGCTGGTACCTAAAGGTGTAATAAAATACATTTATCCTTTAAAAGGTAATGAGCAAGCATTAAATTATGATATTTTAAAAGATAGTAAAGTAAATGAAGAAGCTAAAAAGGCCATTGAAAAAGATGTTTATTTTGCCGGACCCATTAGCTTAAAGCAAGGTGGAAGAGCTATAATAGGTAGGGCGCCCATTACAAGGCGAGATACATTTTGGGGTTTCTCGGCGGTATTAATACAAACAGAGAGTCTATTTGAAGCCCTTGGTTTTAATAATGTAGATACAAACCAGTTTTATCTGCAATTGTCAAAGATTAATGCCAGCGGCGTTGAAGAATTCTTTTTACCCAAAACGATCAATTTTTCTGAAAATGAATGTGAAACCATTTACATATCTGATGGTGATTGGAAAATATATATAAGGTCAAAAAAGAGTTCACTTGATATTTACCTTTTGGCCGTTTGGATACTCATAGCCTTGGTAATTTCTGTAGGTTTAAGTGCCTTGCTTGCAGGGGTACTGTTTAAATCAAAAAAAGAGATAGACCAATTATACAATCAATTAAATGTATACTTAGATAACTCACCGTTGGGTATAGTAGAATACGATCAAGATCTTTTTATTACCAAATGGAGCGAGCATTGTGAAAAAATATTTGGGTACACCCAGCAAGAAGTATTTTCAAAAAAGATGAATGCACTCGATCTGGTTTATCCGGGCGATGAGCCCAAGGTAGAACATGTAATTGAAGATATTTTTCAAGGAAACTCAAATGGGAATGTTTCGCGCAATAGAAATAAAGGCAAAGATGGTAGCGTAGTACATTGTTTATGGTTTAATTCTGTTTACCGCAACAAATCAGGTGGTGTACAATCAGTGTTTTCGCTAGTACAAGATGTAACTGATACCACTTTAAAGGAGATTGAATTAGAGCAAAGTCGAAGAGATGTTAATACTATTCTGGGTGCTACAAACGATCTTATGGTATTATTAAATGTTAGCGACGGAAAATTTATTTACGCGGCAATAAACACGGCATTTGAGAAACTTATTGACGATAACATTGAAAATGTAAAGGGAAAACAGCTGGGCGAGCTAATCAAAAGAAAAAATATTCACGAAATTCATAAAGCAATAAATACGGCATTGATAACCGGTAAAACTCAATTGCTTGAAGAAGAAGTTTCGTTTAAAGGCAAAGATTTTTGGCTTGAAACCACAGTAACTCCAAGTTTTAATACAAGCGAAAATTTAAATCAGTTGCTTATTGTAGCGAGAGATGTTACAGAAAGGCATAAAGCACAATTAGAGTTAAAGCGTAATCTTGATTTAACAAAAAGCCAAAACGATAGGCTATTAAACTTTGCTTACATAGTATCTCACAATTTACGTACCCATTCCAGTAATATATCAGGCATACTCACCTTGTTGAAAGATGAAAAAGACCAAGAAAAGGTAAATGTATTATTGAATCATTTAACTACTGTTTCAAGCGCTTTAGATGAAACTATGGATCATTTAAATGAAGTAGTAAACATTCAAACTAACAACGATATAAAACTTAAGAGCTTAAGCTTAAACGATTTTATATTAAAAACTATAATACTATTAAGAGAAAAGGTAGAGGCAGCAGATGCAACGATTAATAATTTGGTTGACGACTCAATATTGGTAAAGTTTAGTTCTTCTTATTTAGAAAGTGTAATACTAAACTTTTTGTC
Source organism: Bacteroidia bacterium (assembly GCA_049115495.1). GTDB lineage: Bacteria > Bacteroidota > Bacteroidia > CAILMK01 > JACPUW01 > JACPUW01. The sequence goes on from JAGDZV010000012.1 coordinate 17,984, forward strand.
AAATGCTTTAAAATACAGCAGTTTAGAAAGAAAAAGTATAATAACTTTAAGAGCCAAAAAAGAAAGCGGATTTGTTGTTCTTCAAATTCAAGATAATGGTGTTGGCATAGATATGGAAAAATATGGTGATCAATTATTTGGACTATATAAGCGTTTTCATAAAACTCAAGAAGGCAAGGGACTTGGCTTATTTATCACTAAGAATCAGGTAGAAGCGCTTGGCGGAAAGGTTGAAGTAAAAAGCCGACTCAATGTTGGAACAACCTTTAGTGTCTATTTTCCTGAGGGAGATTAAGGTTTAAGAAACAAAACTTATCAAGGTCTTAGTTCCCGTGTATTTTGCTTATTGATCCAATAATAAGCTCACTAACAATGTTTTCTCGATCTGATAATATAAAGTTTTTAGTTGCTCATTAATGTAAGAGTTGTAAAAGATGAATCAACAAGTACTTTTATAAAGTATAGACCATTTCTTGTTGCAAATAGCTCAATGTGACGAGGGCCAGAATGTTGCTTTGAATCAACCAAAGTTTCAATTTTTTGGCCTAACTCATTATAAACTTCAATTTGTACATGGCTTTCGGTTGGTAAGTTGTAGCGAATGAATGTGTTTTCTTTAAAAGGGTTAGGATAAACACTAATGTTTAATTCATCTATTAAATCATTAATGCTGCTGCCTTCATATTTAAACCCGTTAGATTCACCAATACAGCCTTTATCATTGGTTACTTCAACCTTGTAGGCGCCGTTTTCTTTTGGTGCCACAAATTGAGATGTTTCTCCTGGCATTTCTTCGCCTTTAAAAAACCACTGGTAAGTGTAGCCATCGCCTGTTTCACTACTCCAAAGGGTATCGTTTCTCAATTGAACATTAGGGTTTGGGCTCTCATAAACATTTACAGTCAATATGCGGCTTGTATCTCTACAGCCAAACTGATTTCTACCTATGGCAAAGAATTCGCCTTTAGCAAAGGTTGTGGTTTTAAGCTGAGAGCTGTATTCAGAGTCGTCTTTATACCATTTTACTTTAAGATCATTATCTCCGCTTGCTATTAGGTTTAATGAGCCACCTTCGCAAAAACCTGAATCACTTTCAAATCCGACGCTAAAATTCACTGCAGGGGCTGATTTTAATTCAATTTCGAGAGAAGTTACCGCGCAAGAGCCATTTGCAGCTTCAAACTTGTACTTGGCAATTTCGTTAGTGGTAAAAGTATCTCCAGCAGTTATTACTGGGTTGCCATTTTTAAACCAAGTTAGTTTCTCAACATCAATGCCAGTTTTGGCATAAAGGTCAATGGTTTCGCCTTCGCAAACCACAAAACTGTTTTTGTTACTTGTGATTTCAGGAGCAATTATATCACATGAATCTATAATAAATCGATACAAGCTTTTTTCTCTTGTAGAGTCACTTGCTGCAATGTATAGATAGCCTTTGTATGCTGCATATTCGGTAGGGTAGGAGCTTCCATTTCCTTTTTGAATATCCCATAATAGTTTGGTTCCGGCGCTTGTGCCATCAGTTATCCAAACTTCAGTTCCGTGAGCTGCTGAAGTTGCCGTGAATATTAATCTGCCATTAAATACATAGAAGTTTTCTGGGTTACTTGAAGCCGAACCTGGGTTGATGTCGGCCAATAAAACTACGCCCGAATCGGTTCCATCAGTAATAAAGAGTTCTTGCCCATAGGTGCTGTTATATGCCGAGAAAATTGCATTAGTACCAAAGCCTGCTATGGCCTTCACATTAGAGTAATTGATAATAGGATTAATACCAACGCCTTTATTTACCTGTGTGACTTTATCAAAATGACGATAGCTTATAACCTTTTTTGAATTGTCACTCATAAAGGCAACCATGTAGGCTATAGAACTATCAGCCATAAAAAAAGTATCTGGCATTATAGTTTTATTTAGCTCTTTGTAGTCATATCTAAATCCACCTGTTCCTACATTGGGTGGCGTAATATTGGTTTGATAAAGCACGCCAGTTGCATCTAAATGCAAGAACAGAATTATAGAATCATTACCGCAGAAGAAATCTGAATGTCCTAAATCATCAACCATGTCAAGAGCTTTCAGTTCTTCATTTTTAGTATCAACATAATAGGCACCATATTTTCCATTTCTTTTAATGCTAACGCACATCATTCCTCCAACTTTGGTCAAATTGGCAATATCTTCAATATCGTTATCATCTCCTAAGTAGACTTTCGTTCCTGCCTTTGTTCCATCAGATCTAAAAATAGCCTGACCACCAAAAAGCCCTGTGCTGCCTATATAATAAATGTAGTTTCCGTCAACAACATAATCTTGTGGAGCAGAACTACTAAAAAGATCGCTCGGTGTTACAAAATCAGAACCATTGGGAGTTCCGTTGCTTTTGTAGAGTTCAATACCTTCAACAAAAGAGAAAGCAGTACCATATAGGTTGCCTTTAAACTCGGTATATTCTCCCATTCCTGATGGCAGGTTTGCAATGTTTATATTATCTAAAAGAATAGTTCCATCCTTAGAGCCATCGGTTCGCCAAAGTTCGGCGCCATTTATACTGTCATTTGCAAAAAGATATAGGTATTCGCCAACGGGCATTAAAGTACTCACTTGTTGATTTCCACGATCCACTTTTGGATTTAAATCTAATAGAATTGAAGTACCCGCTTCGGTTCCATCGGTAATCCATACTTCAGTTCCTGTAGATGGATGGTAAGCAGAAACTAATAATTTGTTATTGTAAATAATACCTTGTAGTCCCATTAAAGAGCTGCCCGCACCCTCAAAAAAGTCAATTGCTAGTTTGGTTGAGCCTGCATTTCCCTCAGTTTGCCAAAGCTCCCTACCGTTTTCTTTTGTAAATGCACTAAAGAATAGTTTATCACCTAAAGCATAAAAATTTCTGGGATTAGAGCTGGTATCTGCAGCTATATTTTTAACTACTAAAGGTGTGTTGCTCAAGTTGCCTACTTTATAAATCTCGCCATCGCCCGATTTATACCCTGAAAAGTAAACCGTGTTTTTATATACACCAAGGTCTACGCGCTTGTCAGTAGAGTGGCAGTATCCCAAATCAGCGTAATTTAGGTTGTTAGTGTTAATTCTATAAAGGCCCCCAATACCTTGCCAATCTTGTGCTACGTAGTAGAAAAAGTTACCATTAGAAATGGTGTCTATAATTCCGGGATATCCGTTTAGCTCATCTAAATATTTATCTGTTCCAAGGCTCTCTTTACCTGCGTAGATTTGAGTTTTAGATGATCCTCTTACAAACCATAACAAAACGTTTTTATAGGTTCTAAAATGATAGATTCCGCCTGTTGCGGCATGGTCATAATAAATTTGTGGACTGGCAAAGTTTTTATCAATTCTATAGATTTTATCAGAAATGGCATAGAACAAATAATTCGGGGTGGTAAACAATGGAGACTTGCCATAAATATGGCCAAATGCTATTTTATGAAGCACTTTAGAATTTGTAAGGCTTGTATCAACAGCACGTACGTAAAAACTATCTTCAGTTATGTGATCTTGATAAACTAGCCAATCATTAAAAGCAACTATTGAGATGGTTCGGTTCTGGAAAAAAGAAGGTGGCTTATGAAAAACTTTTGTGCCTTTGGGCGTACCATTAGTTCTCCATATCTCAGTACCTGTTGAAGTGAAAACTTGAAAGAATAGATGACCGTTAAACTCTGTAAAGTTTCTAAAATAGTCAGTGCCACTTGTGAATGTGTAAACCAAATTAGTGTTTAACCCACTACCGTCTGTAATGTACATCGATTTTTGGCCGCCTTCACTTTTGACAAAGAATATAACTTTACCATTAAATTCATAAAAAGCTTCAGGCTCTGAGCTTTCGCCATAAGATATAAAGTCGTAGAAATGCTCTTGTGCAAAGTTTTCCAGAACAATAAAGCTTAGTATATATGTGGCCAGAAGTCTAAACATTCTAAAAGTAGATTTTTATACAAATTAAATGCATAGATGAGTGCCGCACCATGTATTGGGTTGCTTTGGCCTAAGGATTTATTATCTGATGATGTTTCTAAATGGCAGACCTGAAATCTGAAATTGAAGTACTGTTGAAGCTTTATTTCTCTTTAGATAAGTGGTTCTAATCCTATTTAGAGCAAGCTTGCTAAGCTTTTAAAAGACATTATAATTTTTCATGACTTGAAAAATTACAAAAAATTTATTCATCCCAAGCAAAATCATCGGTTTTTGGCATTTGCTCTAGTTTGTTTTCATATTCATCGGGCAGCAAACCGAGCTTCCTTTTTCTTAAGTCCATCCAAGCACCATTTACATTTACAATGCAGGCCAAGTCTCCATTGCTTTTGTACATGTGGTGTCTAATGGCCCATCTCGAACCATCAGCTTTGCCGCCAGATAGAAAAGTTTCAATTGTCATTTCTTCACTCAAGTGAACTTCACGCTTGTAAATGAGTTCTTCTCTAAAAAGAATAGGGCCAACGGCCAGTTTGCGCATTAACTTTACACCTAATCCCAATTTTTCTAAGATTTCAACTCGTGCGTGGGCACAAAAATCGGCATATGCCGAATGGCGTAAATGCCCATTGGCATCAACATCGGCCCAGCGTACTTTATATGTTCCTTTATTTATTTCCATTATTTATTATTTTAAGTGTATGTGTTGATTGGTTTGTACTTATGGTAATAACAAAAAGTCCACTGGGTAGGGTTTTCAAATCAATGTGATTTTGAGTTGCAACTCCTTTCAATATGATTTTACCATTTATGTCTACCACCTGATAATCTGAAGCCTCACTATTTGGAATAAAGAGTTTTCCGTTCAAAAACGTATATCCTTTGTTTTCAATAATTTCATCATTACCCACCGCAAATCCGCAATCAACTAGGCGTTTTGCCACTTTAATTCTCACGGTATCTAACTTTTTATAAAACAAGCTACCAGGACATTCGGTTTGGCAACCATCAAATACACCGGCTTTATAACCATCTCTATGGCCACAAATTGTTGCTAATTCAAAACCACTAGAAGAACCTTTTGGATGAAAATCTTGCTCCAGGGGTTGAATTTCTTCCTTTTTCGCTTTCCAAGCCAAAAGCTCTTCAAGTGTTTTGAGCATTGAGTCAGAAGGTTCTGTTTCAGAATAATTTCCAATTAAACAAACCCCCATGGTGTAGCTATTCTTAGCACAAAAATGAGCACCACGAATGTTGTCATCTTCTTTGCCTTGCCCATCTCTACCCGCATACAAGGTGCCGTCAGGAGCAATTAGATAATTATAGCCCACATCATCCCAACCATTATTATTTTTATGGTATAAATAGATGTTTCTAACGGCTAAGGTATAGTCTGTTACATTATTACTTGTGGCGCTATGGTGCACCACCAAATGACTCACCTGTGTGGTACTAGGGTTTGGTTTTGGTTCAGGAAGGCCATCGCGCCAAACATCTTGGTCAATTAAGGGCGGTAAATCGCAATCACTTCGTTTTCTGCTAATTGCCGGTTCTATTTGTGAAGTTGAAATATCCGTATAACTGTCATTATATAATTGGAGCGTCAATTCTGCTTGACTTTCGCCGAGATATAAAATCGAGAGTGCAGTTTGTGCTTTATTAAAGATCAGAAGGTTAGATAAATTCAAATCTGAAAAATGAACATTTCTTTCAAGGCTATATTCTATTCCATCTGCAATCACCGCCAAACTGGATAGATCATCGCATTGAATGGCTAGGGAAGTAAATCCATTTTTATAATGCTGATAAATTGAATCCCTAATTTGAAAATTTTGAGTTCTTATATGCTGCGCATTTGACTTTAAAAAAGTCATAAGCATAAGAGCCCCTAATAGTAAGCTTGTAAATGAGTTATTAATTGATTTTTGCATGTTGATGATTAATCTCCTCCACAGCTTGAGCAAGAACTACAACTTGAGCAAGAACTACAACTACTGCTATCACCTGAATCGCCATCAAAGCTGCCACCGTCAAACCAACTGCCGCTATCGCTTGTATCTGATTCACCAAACTCCTGGTCAAAACTGTCCAACTTACTGTCCATATCGGCATCAGGATCAAACACATCACTTTCGCCAGCATCTATACCTTCTTCGCCAATACTGCCAATTTCTGTCCCTTCGTCGCTAATCAAATCAGTATCGTGAATATGGATATGATGATTGTGACTCATGCTACTCCACATGTAGGTGTAGAATAAATAATCATTAAAACCATAATAGCCATAATATACACCATAGTGGCCTTCATTTCTTCTATATTCAATATTGTCTGATCGTTCGGGCTTTTGTTCACTAACCAGAATTTTTGATTTAAGGTCAACCACTACATCATCTACTTTCATAAATGATTCAAGGGCTCGCCTTAATTCATCAAGCCAGTTTTGAAAAAGGGCCTCTTTAGATTTAACAAACTGATCATATTGCTCTTGTGATGAAAAAATCGACTTCATTTTGGATTCAACTTCAGCTTTATTACCACTGGTAAAATCTTTAATAAGCGCACTTATTTTCATTTCAATAGGGTATGCACCAACGGCATGAGTACGGTTAATTCTAATATCAATTAGGTATTTAAAATGCTCATCGTCATGCTCTAGAATAAGTTCAAGTTGGTTGAAATGAGTACTCATTGAATCATCAAGCTCCAAGTCGTACTTTTCAAGCGCTTCTTTAAGGTCATCTTCTTTGCCTTCAGTGTCAAGATAAAAGTCAATATTATCATGGCTTAGCCTAATGATGTTATTTACGCCTTTGTTTCTAAAGCACATATTAAGCTGCTGTAAAATAGAAACTGCTTGAAAAGTTTCATGCTCTTCTTTATCTGAAATGGCTCCTGATGTTAAGAAAAAAAGCATTTTCTTAAATGCCTTTTGAGGCTTTACTTTCTCAATTTTGGTAAGTTGTGATGGGTCTATTGAAATATTACCTTCTAAATACATGTTATTATTTTTAGTTTGAGCAAGAGCCACATTGTGAATCTTGCCATTTCTCACTTGCTAATTGCCCCCAATATACTTCGGGTGGTTTATCAAAATGTAAAATATATAGTTGAATGGTTCTATGATAGTTTCGGTGGTTTTCTTGTTCGTTGCCGCCGGGTGAGTGGTGTACGTATCGTCCAAAATGCTCATCACAAAACTTATGGTACAACCTTGTAAATAGAATAAACTCATGCCAAGCATTATCTACAACAAGTGAAGGTGTAAGCTTTTGGTTGAGTTTACCTACCAGCCATAAAAACTTTAGTGTTTCTTCAAAAAGGTTTGTTACGTTTTGCTCATTAATTCCGCAGGACTTTACAATTTTTGAAATTAGAACTGGGTTTTCTTCAAGTAAAGCCTTTGCGAGAATCTGAGTATTATAAGGTGTTGGCATTTAATCTATTAAGCCTTTATTTAAGTAGTCTTTCTCAATTACACTTGATTCAATGACTACAGTTTTCATTGATTGATCTTCAATGTAGTTTGTCAATATCCAAAGAACTTCACCGTTAGGAGCTACTTTAAGTACTCTACCTTCATGAGATGATGTGAGCAATATATTGCCATTTTTCGTAATTTCTTGTTTACCAAGTGTTTCAGTAAAAAATGCCTGATGTTCGATGCCTCCAAATAGCACATCGGACTTTTTAGTAATGGCATTAACTTTTAAGATCCTACTGTATATTTTTTGGTCCTTGTAGTTCACGTATTTATTGTCAAAAAGAATAATGTTATTTGAGTCGATGAAATCTGGGTCGTGTTGATGATGGAACATGCCAGTACACATCCATTTGATAGAGTCGTTTGTTTGATCAAAGACGAACACAGTATTTAAATTTCTAAGAGAGACCATAACATCACCTTTTTTAAAATATCCTTCACTAGGGAGGTCATAAACTTCCACGTCATTTAAGTGATATCTATCTTCAATTCTATAATTTAAACTTACTAAGCCATCATATTTATTCTTTAAAAGTAAATCCGAAATGGACCATTTCTTAAGAATATTCCCATTTGAATCTATATTAACAATATAATCATCTTTGACGTTATCTTCAAAAAAGGACCCGTCATAATCGAACTCATTTGGCCCGTAAACACATGTCCAAATAGTATTGTTTTTATCTACAAATAAGGAGTGGTGTGAGTTTAGCTCTTTCGACCATTTTACTTCATTATTCCAATCAAGACAAAAAATTCCGTGATTAACCACTTCGAGTATTAAGTCTCCGCTCCGTGTTAATTTAATTCCGCTGGTATGTATTCTAGTAATGCTTTTTTTTTCGAAATTATCGTGGTCAATTATATGATTAGTTATTGTATTTGAAAGTTCCCATTTATTTATTAAATCACCATTTGCCTCTATAAGTTTTATGTGGTTAATTAGTTCTTCATCAACATAAGATACTAGAAATAATTGATCATTTGAATTAGAATTAGAATTAGATATGTAAAAGGCACCTGATGTATCTAATCTGGGGTTAATTGTGCAAAGATGATTTCTAGAGTTGCCATTAAAAAGGTGATATAAACCCGAATGCGCTGCATCAATATATTCATAAGGGAAAAGTTGTTTAAAGGCGATGCCAAAGCCAATAAAGAAAATGATTATTGTAAAGGCTAAATTGAAAAAGATTTTTTGAAAATCAACCTTCATAAGTTTTACCACTTAATTTTTTCCTTGTTTAAAAATGCTGCAATACCACGTTTGCAGTCTGCAGTTTCTCTTGCACCAGCGTTGCTTTTAGCGGCATAATCCAGGGCATCTTTACCTTCAAGATGCTGAATGCTGGCAATCATTTCTTTGGTAAGGGCTAAGGAGTCGGCAGAACAAGTGGCAATCATTTTAGCGGCAAAGCTGTTTACCTGCTCTTCTATTTCTTCAGCAGGTACAACTTCGTTTATAAGTTCAAGTTTTGCGGCTTCTTGAGCTTTAATTAATCTGCCAGAAAGCAAAAGATCTTTCGAACGCTTTTCTCCGATTTTTCTTAGCAAAAAGAACATTACTATGGCCGGTACAAAACCAATTTTCACTTCAGTATATCCAAAATTGGCATCAGGTACTGAAAAAACAAAATCGCATACGGTGGCTAAACCACAACCACCCGCAATGGCGTGGCCTTCTACTTGGGCAATCACCACTTTTTTATTCCAGTAAATCTGTTCAAAAAGCCCTTTTAGATGACTACTATCGGCGTAGTTTTCTTCAAATGTATTTGATTGTAATTGCTGTAAGTAGGCAAGATCAGCCCCAGCACTAAAGGCTTGCCCATTGGCCTTGAGAACAATTACTTTACAGCTTTCATCCTTTTCTGCCTTGTTAAAAGCTTCTTTTATTTCAGAAACCATTTGGCTATTAAGGGCATTGCGTTTCTCAGGCCTGTTAAGCGTTATATATCCTATACGCTCTTGGCAATGGTAGGTTACTAAACTCATTCAATACTATTTACAAACGCACCATCTCTTTGTATAAAATGGGCTGATGCAAAGGTGGGATTATTCTTTAAAACCCACTCAGGCTTTATGCTTGAATCGAATATGCATTTAGACGGATCAAACTCATTGATGTTCTCGAAATGGTAGCTTTTTGAAAATAAGTAGTAGTTAATTTTGGGTATACTGTGTTCTGGGTTAAAAGCAATTACCTGTTGGCTCATGGCTACAATGTTTCCTTCTTTGAAAATAAATTCTGATTTAAGTTTATCATCTTGATAGATTGTGTCAACATGGGCATGTTCTATAAACCAGCCTTCGCTTTGAAAGCTAAGGTTGGCGCTAGCATTGAAGAATATGAGGCGCGCGCTATCATTTGTTTTAACCCCAATTGCACATGTTTTGTAATTGTCAAAAACAACCCATTGTAGCTTTGGCTTAACAAGCACTGTTTCAAAACCCTTATACCAAATCAATATAAGTATTAGGGTTAAGGCGGTGAGCACCCATTTTGAATTATTGTAGATAAGCATACATGCAATTACAACAGTTAGCGTTAGCATAATTACCAATGCGATGGCATCAATTTTTAAGTGAGAAATATTGGCGAATGTAAAATTGCTCAAAAACGCTATGCCAGAAATAATAATATCAAGTATTGCCTGGTATACGATTTGAATTATTCCAGTTATTGTTTCACTTATCAAGTTTGCCAGTTGCAGAATACCTCCAAAAACAACAACCAAAAATGCCCCGGGTATTGCAATTAGATTAGAGACTGGAAAAATTAACGGGAGCTGGTGGAAATAATAAATAGTAAGAGGGGCCACTGCCAATTGTGCAGCAAAAGAAACTGTAACGAGATCCCAAATGAACTGAAGAACTTTGTTTGGGGCTAGCCATAACTTGCTAATTATAGGCTGAAACACTAAAATGCCCAAAACAGCCAAATAAGAGAGCTGGAAACCAACATCATAGATGAGCCTTGGATTAATAACCAAAAGCAAAAAGCATGAAGCAAATACATTATTAAAAATATTATTGGGTCTATTTAGTGAGGTACCAATGGTTACTAAGCTAAACATTACGCTAGCGCGCATTACTGAAGGGGGCATTCCGGTAATAAATGCATAACTCCAAAGCACACAAAGTAAAATAGCAATCTTGATTTTTTTACCATGTTTAAAACCTGCTAAAAAGAACAATAACCAGTCTACAGCTTTGTAAATAATGCCCACATGTAAGCCAGAAACGGCTAAAATGTGCATGGTACCCGTACTCGAGAAAATGTTTTTGATATCATCGGTCAAGTTTTCTTTGTAACCTAGTAGCAGGGCTTCAGCAACAGGTTTTGATCTTGTATTTAGAAACTCCAAGTTTTTGAGCATCCATTGCCTGCTCTTATTAAAATATGATAAGAGTGAGAATTTAGGGGTGTAGTGGCTTAAATGAAAATCTTCCGTTTTAATAAATGCCTGGTGGTAAATACCTTTATTGGCCAAATATGCTTTATAGTTAAACTGATTGGGATTTGTTGGATCGGCTACTTTTTTAATACAACTGGCGCTTACAATTAATCTTCGTCCATTTGTAATAACTGTAGTGGTATCAAGTAAATAGCAAATAACTTTTCCATTTGCTTTTTTCCAGCGCTGTGTACTGTCTTTTATTGAAATTGCGCGTGCCTCGTATTTAATACTCTTTTTGTTGAATGTTGGTTCAGATGTGATCTCAAGCAAGGCCCATTCATACTCATTGTTGAGTATATGCTTGTTGTCTTCATGTTCATTTAAAAATGAGCATAAAGTAATGGCGGTACTTAAAATAAGTAGGTTTAGAACAAAACCTTTAATCCAAAATACTGAAGGGGGCAATACGATTCTAAACCAAGCAAAAAGGCCAGATAGGCTCCCAGTGATTAGGAGCAAAATGAGACTTTGATGCGTTGATAAATGTAAAAGATGAAATTGTAATAAACTACCCAGAATCCAAACCAATGCCAATTTGGCAAAGGGCAGTAAGCCTATTCTTTCCATTAAATTCTCCTTAACCTAGATTAAAAATAGGCATTTCTTTACATACTATATTTGTGTAGCTTCTAATTCGTAACAAAAACTTAACAGACGTTATGTAGCGCATAATTTTTAAACATCAACTTTGTAAAGTGATTGTTCAAAGAATAGAACGAAAATTAAAACCATAAATTAAATGTCAGCAGCAGTAAAGGTTCTTATTGTAGATGATGAAGATGATATTCTTGAGTTATTGGAATATAATTTACAAAAGGCAGGGTATGAGGTGCACAAAGCTCATAATGGAAAGCAAGCCGTTGATGTAGCAATTAAAGAAGTACCTGAAATTATTTTGCTTGATATAATGATGCCGTTGATGGACGGAATACAGGCATGTCAAGAAATTCGTAAAGACCCGGCACTTGAAAATGCCTACATCATATTTTTAACAGCAAGAATTGAAGAATACTCAGAAATTGCAGGTTTTAATGCAGGTGCCGATGATTACATAAATAAGCCAATTAAACCCGGAGCTCTTTTAAGTAGATTGCAATCCATTTTAAAACGTAAAGAAAAGGAGCAAGAACAAGATGAATTGGTATTTAAAGATTTGGTAATTGATAGAAAATCTTTTGAAGTTACTTATGGCAGTAAAAAAATTCATTTCGCAAGAAAAGAGTTTGAACTGTTATATATGCTGGCCAGCAACCCAGGCAAAGTTTATAATAGAAACGATATTTTAGATAAAATTTGGGGTAACGATGTGTATGTAGGTGATAGAACTATAGATGTGCATATTCGAAAGATAAGAGAGAAAATAGACTCTTCTCTAATTAAAACCATAAAAGGAGTAGGCTATAAATTTGAGCTATCTAATTGATGAATGAACGTAACTAACAACAGAGTTTCACTCATTTTTTCGCTTATTGTTACTGCCGTTTGCGCCATTATTCTTGCAGTATCCAAAGTAAAAGTCGATAGCATTATTATAGTATCTATTTTACTTTTTGGCGTGCTATATGTTTTGTTTCGTGTGCTGCTTTTTGTTCTAATATTCAAAGGATTAGAGGAGATTTGGAGTAATGTAAGGGCATTTAGAAAAAATACATCGCCACATGATCCTTTTGCTAGCGCATTTAGCACCAAGTGGATTGATGATGAAGTGAAATTATTACTCAAAGAAAAAACAACTGAGATAGGTAAGCTTAAAGAAGTTGAGCAGTTTAGAAAAGATTTTTTAGGTAGTGTGGCCCATGAGCTCCGTACGCCTGTTTTTGGTATTCAGGGTTACTTACATACGCTAATTGATGGCGCGGCAGACGACAAGAAAATTAGAATGCGGTTTATTAAAAAAGCTGCAAAAAATGCCGATAGTCTTACGGCCATTATCGAAGACCTTATTACTATTTCAAGAATTGAAACCAATGAAATAAAAATTGATAAAACCAGTTTTGACCTAATAGAGCTAATTGATGAAGTGTTTGAAACGCTGGATTATTTGGCAGGCAAAAAGAAAATTCAATTGGCCAAAAAAGGGCTAGAGAATATTATTGTAATGGCTGATTACCAAAAAATAAAGCAGGTATTTACCAATTTGCTTACCAACTCAATTAAGTACGGTAAAGAAGATGGGCAGTCTATCGTTAGTCTCTACGATCTTAAAGATCAAGTTTTGATTGAAGTAGCTGATAATGGATTAGGAATTGATAAAAATGATCTTCCTAGAATATTTGAGCGGTTTTATAGAGTAGATAAAAATAGAAGTAGAAACGAAGGGGCAAGCTCAGGTTTGGGCCTATCTATTGTAAAGCACTTTTTAGAGGCACACGAGCAAGAAATTAAAGTAAGAAGCAGTTTGGGAAAAGGCACTATATTTTCCTTTATCTTGCCAAAATCAACGCAAAAAGACAAGCAACTTAAAATAAGTGTTGGTTAAAAATTTAGCCTATAATCCCTTTAAACTCAGTTATGGTTTTGGTAGGGTTTTCAGTGTTAAAAACAGCACTACCGGCTACAAGACTATTTGCACCTGCATCAATCAGATCGCTGCAATTTTTAAGGTTTACTCCACCATCAACTTGAATAATTAAATCATCAGAAGCCATATCTCTTAGCTCTTTAATTTTATCATAAACAGGAATGAACTTTTGGCCACCAAACCCTGGATTTACACTCATTATCAAGACCATATCCAAGTCGTCAATCACATGCTTAAGCACATTTACAGGAGTGTGTGGGTTTAGCGCTACACTTGCCTTAGCACCTTCATTTTTTATATTCTGAATACTCCTGTGCAAATGGCGAGTAGCTTCGGCATGTATGCTAATATATTCAGCTCCGCACTTAACAAATTCAGCTACATAGGCATCAGGGTTTTCAATCATTAAGTGCACATCAATGGTCTTTTTAGCTACCTTTTTTAGTGCTTTTATAATTGGAAAACCAAAAGAGATATTGGGCACAAAAACGCCGTCCATTACATCAACATGAAACCAATCGGCTTGGCTATTATTAATCATTTCAAAATCACGTTCTAGATTTCCGAAATCGGCTGATAGTATTGAAGGTGCTAAGTATGCCATTGGTTAAATTTTGCGCAAAAGTAGTTTTTTATAAAACCTGTAAAAACAAATATTGGTAAGCTCCAAAATTGCTATCAATAGCGGATGATTTCAACCCACTAAAATGGCATCAATTGTCAAGGGTTTCAACCCCGGGGTAAAAGAAAATTTCACAAAAACAAAAAAGGCGGAGTGTTAAGCTCCGCCTTTGTATAGTTTAATTTCAATTGAAATTAGTCGTTATTTCTGTCGCGATTGTCGCGGTCTCTGTTGTCTCTTCCACCACCACGTCTATCGTCTCTGCGGTCGTCTCTTCTAAAACCACCACGTCTATCATCTCTTCCGCCGCGTCTGTCATCTCTGCGTCCGCCACGTCTGTCATCTCTTGGTGGTCTGTCTACCCAACCTTCTGGTTTTTCAAGTAGAGCTCTTCTAGAGAGTTTGAGCTTACCATTTCGCTTATCAACGTCAAGAAGCTTAACATTTACTGTTTCGCCAACTTTAATCTCGTCGTCAATATTTTCAGTTTTGCTGTAGGCCCATTCACTTACGTGAAGCAAACCTTTGCTACCTGGCATTATTTCTACTAAAACACCAAAGCCAAGGCTTTCTACCACTTTACCTTCATAGGTTTCGCCAACTTCAGGTTCGGTAATAATGCCGGTAACCCAATCAATTGCTTTTTGCAAGTTCTCAGGGTTTACACCAGCTATTTGTACTATGCCTTTTCCTGCTTCTTCGTCTTCTTCAATAGAAATGGTAGTACCCGTTTCGGCCTGAATCTTTTGTATTACTTCACCACCTTTACCAATTACGGCGCCTATGTAATCTTTGTCAATTAGCATTTGGTGCATACGTGGCACAAAGTCTTTGTAATCAGGGCGAGCAACTGAAATGGTTTTGTTCATCTCTTCTAAAATGTGCGCTCTACCTTCTTTGGCTTGCATAAGTGCTTCTTCTAAAAGCTCAAATGTTAGGCCGTCAACTTTAATATCCATTTGGCAGGCAGTTATACCGTCTTTGGTTCCCGCCACTTTAAAGTCCATATCGCCAAGGTGGTCTTCATCACCTAGAATATCAGAAAGAATAGCATATTGGCCTTTTTCAGCGTCAGAAATCATACCCATGGCAATACCAGAAACACCACTTTTCATTTGAACACCAGCGTCCATTAAAGCCATAGATCCTGAACATACCGTTGCCATTGAAGAAGAACCGTTTGATTCTAATACTTCTGAAGTAACTCTAATGGTGTAAGGGCAATCTTCGGCACTTGGCAATACACCTTTAAGCGCTCTTAATGCCAAGTTTCCATGACCAATCTCTCTTCTTGACGATCCACGTAAAAAACGAGCTTCACCAGTTGAAAAAGGAGGAAAGTTGTAGTGCAGTAAGAATCTTTCTGAACCTTGGTCAAGCACGCGGTCAACCATTTGCTCGTCCATTTTAGTACCTAGAGTAACGGTAGCCAAAGCTTGAGTTTCTCCACGTGTAAATACTGACGAACCGTGAGTAGATGGCAAGTAGTCAACCTCGTTCCAAATAGGTCTTACTTCGGTTAATTGTCTACCATCAAGGCGTTGCTTGGTTTCAAGAACCATATCGCGAACCGCCTTTTTCATGGTTTTCTTGTAATATCTCTTTACAAGCTCCATATTTTCTTCTGGCTCTTCGCCTAAAGATTCAATGAATTCGTCAAGAAAGGCCGAGAACTTCTCAGAACGCTCAGATTTATCAGAAGCCTGTGCGGCTACATCGTATATCTTTTGGTAGTATAATTCATGAATTTTTGCCGCCAATTCTTCGTCGTTTTCTTCATGAGAATACTCACGTTTTTCAGTAGCTCCTACTTCTTCAGCAAAATCAAGCTGTGCTTGGCACTGTATTTTAATGGCTTCTTGAGCAAGCTTAATGGCTTCAAGCATCTCTTGTTCGCTCACTTCTTTCATCTCACCTTCAACCATGTTAAGGGTGTCAATAGTACCCGAAACAATAATGTCAATATCAGCTTGGTCAAGCTCAGTTCTTGGTGGGTTTACTTTGTATTCTCCGTTAATTCTTGCTACACGAACTTCAGATATTGGTCCGCCAAAAGGTATATCAGAAACCGCAAGTGCTGCAGAAGCTGCAAAACCAGCTAATGCATCAGGGGCAACCGTTTCGTCAGAAGAAATCATCTGAATGATCACCTGCGTTTCAGCGTGAAAATCATCAGGGAATAATGGTCTTAACGCACGATCAACTAATCTTGAGATTAGTATTTCGTAGTCAGAAGGACGCGTTTCTCTCTTTAAAAAACCGCCAGGGAATCTACCAGCTGATGCGAATTTTTCTAAATAGTCAACTGATAAAGGCATAAAATCTACGCCTTCGCGGGCATCTTTTGCCGCAACAACTGTGGCTAGCAACATGCAATTGCCACTTCTTAGCACAACCGAACCGTCGGCTTGCTTGGCCAATAGGCCCGTCTCAAGTGTAATGACCTGTCCATCGGCCATTCTAACTTCTTTTCTAATTGCTTGAGGTTTACTCATTTCAATGTTTGAGTTAATGTATTTTACTTAATCTATAATTGGCTGCAATATAGCCCAAAGCCCTGTACTAACCTTAAAAATTGAAGGGTACAAAAAAGGGCAGTAAAAACTGCCCTTTGTATCTATTGAAGAATGATTCTTATTTTCTAAGACCAAGCTCTTTAATGATGTCACGATATCTGAAGATATCAATTTTCATTAGGTAGTTTAAAAGATCACGTCTTTTACCTACTAATTTTAAAAGACTTCTTTGAGTTGAGTAGTCTTTTTTGTTTTGCTTAAGGTGCTCGGTTAAGTGACTAATGCGGTATGAAAATAGTGCAATTTGCGCTTCTGGAGAACCGGTATCACCTTCTCCTTTACCATACTTTGCAAAAATCTCTTTCTTCTTTTCGCTAGATAAATACATGTTACGAAATTTTAAAAGGATTGATTAAAAATTTTAAGGGTGCAAAAGTATGCTTTGTTTTTGAAAATGAAGTTGGTAGGGCGTAAATAGTATCAGGATTTGTTGATTTGTTGGATTTTTTTGATTCGGCGCAAGAACGCCTTAGCTTGTATTAGTTCAGAAGCTGGAGCTTCTGAACAGCCGCTGGCTTAATTTTTTTTTGAAGGCCGAAAGGAAGCTCCAGCTTCCTTGATCCTGAAAAAGTAGGCGCTCCAGCGCCGAATTTAACAACCCAAACAATACTTTCGCCAGGCTAATTTCTTACTTATGAAAAGACTTATTACCCTTGGTTTATTGCTTAGTTTTTTTGCCAATGCGCAAGCCCAAAATGAATATGATTGGGAACTCGTGTATGAACAAGATGGCCATGAATTTAACTACATTGATATGTACGATTATTTAACTGGTATAGCTGTGGGAAAGAACGGCTTGGTAATGATGACCGAAAATGGCGGCGAGAGTTGGATTGACTACTCAAATCCTGATTTGGGAGATCTAATTCAAATTGATGTTGCTAATAAAGATACAGCCTTTATGACCAATGGCACAGACATATTCAGGACTTATAACCGGGGTAAAGATTGGACTAATTTAGGCAATAAAGGAAGTAAAATTATAGATATAAACTCGACACTTCACATGGACGGCTGGCTAACGATGGCCTGTGAAGGAGCCGAGTTGTACATGTCACACTCATTGGGTGATAAATGGTATAAAATAGAAAATAGATCAATTTTAAGTAGCAACGAAAAATTAATAAAATTCGTTGGATTTATGCTTAGAGGTGATTCACTATTTGGAATCTATTCGGCAGGAATTGAATATAGGTTTACACTTGGAAGCTTCGACAAGTGGGTGAACGATAATGACCCAATGATTGGAAGTAACACCTTAATGACGAAAATGAATAATGTAATGGATTTTCACAGGTTAGCCTATGGTGGATCACAATGGTTCGGATACGATAATAATTACTATTTTTTTTTAGACAATGGCACTGTTTCTGTGAGGTGTTCCACAGCCACAGAACAGATAAATTCTGGCTCCATTTATCAGATATGGACACCTGACTTAACAAGAAAACCAGGTTATGCTGTTGGAGAAAATGGATACATTATGAGCCATAAACCGGCCGGTAAATCTTATGGAGAAATGGTGGCTGATACAACTTCTCCAACAGATAAAGACTTAAATTGGATTGATTTGGGCAAAGGGTACAACCCTGAATACGACGAGTTCATCAATGATGAAATGACGTTTATGGTAGTTGGCGATGGTGTAATTCTAAGAAAAAGATTTGAATGGGAGCCAGAACCAGTGAGTATGAGAGATAATACTCCTACTCCTTTTGATTTTAAGCTGTTTCCAAACCCAAGTGTAGGGCAAGCCAACCTTAGGTTAAGCGCTGTGAATGAGAACACCCTTATTCAAGTTTACAATGCCAATGGGGTTTTAGTACAGCAAATGGAGCCAACATCATTAACCATGGTTTTAGGCAATCTTTCACAGGGTTTATACTTTGTTAAAGTTAGAAACGGGCAAGGTGAGAAAGTGAAGAAGTTGTTGGTTTATTAGGAGCTGCATCGGCGCAGGAGCGCCTTTTCTTGTCTGAGTTCAGAAGCTGGAGCTTCTGAACAGCTGTTTTTGGGGCCGAAAGGAAGCTCCAGCTTCCTTGATTTCACAAAAATTAGGCGCTCCAGCGCCGATTACAATTGCATAACGGGTATTGGCGAATGGGGATTAGCTGAACTCAAACGCCAATATTCTGGCTCATCCACAAATCCCGCTTCTACTGGATTCATTTCGATATAATTTAGCTTTTGCGATGTGAATTCTTGCGAATAGCAAAGCTTAGGTTCGTTATCATGAGTCCATACTTGAAACTGTCTATCTTCAGAATTGACATGATATGCGAAGGCATTCAATAGTCTTTGCTTTCTAGAGTGCTGCTCTGTTTCTGAAACTTCTTTGTGCAATTCTTTGGCAGAAAATGATTTAAAGCTCTGCACGATTAACCCCAATTTCTCTTTAGTTGAACTCGCGAGCATATGAATATGGTTAGGCATTACCACGTAACCAAAAACTTGAAGACCTTTCTTTTCAATTGCATGATTGATGTTTTTGACAACAATCTCCTGATAATTTCTTCTAATAAAAAGCTCTTGCCAGCCTACAATGGTCATGGTGAAATAAGTGAGGTCATAATCGGGGAAGGGAGTGTTTTTAGCCATAGTTTGGTAAAGATAATATATCGGCGCAGGAGCGCCTTTTGTTGTTTAGTTCAGAAGCTGGAGCTTCAAAACGGCTGCTTTTAAATTTCTTATCCTTTAGCCGAAAGGAAGCTCCAGCTTCCTTGATTTTACAATTTTAGGCGCTCTAGCGCCAAACTTACTCCACCATACTAAAAATCACTCTGCATTTGGCATCAAGGTTGGTGGCATCATTGAAATTGAAATTAAAGTATTCCGCTTCGTCAGCTTTTGATGCTAATTCAAGTTTAGAGCGGCCAATTTCATCACCGTCTTCATTAAAAGCAACGGCTCTAATTTCCCCTTCAAAGTCTTGATCAAATATTAGGTAAATATTCAGTCGGTTATCAGTTCCAGTTGATTTTGACGCAATGGAATGTTTGCCAAAAGAGATGCCTTTTGCAGAAAGAACTGAATCAACCGTGATTTGGCATTTCATTGTTTTATCAATGCCATCACTCACACCTTCTACAAATTCACTTGCGGTTTCGCCAGCTACTTCTCCCGTTTTGTTAGCTACTTGTTTTGCCTTTTGCTCAATTGTATTGCAGGCAACCAATGATAGTAGCGATAGGCTAAGGAAAAGAAGATGTTTCATGTTTCAAAAATAGTTGTCTGTTATAGGATTTGTTGGATTTTATGATGGATAGGGTTTTTATTGATTTCGGCGCAGGAGCGCCCTTCATTGATTAAGTTTTGAAGCTGGAGCTTCAAAGCAGCCACTGAAAATTTAATTTTTGTTCATTGGCTTAAAGTAAGCTCCAACTTCCTTGATATTTGAATTATTTGCAGTCTTTCTTGTCCCGAGATATTCGGGAGCGCCGTTTTCGTAAACAATAAAGCGGAAGCCATTCGGCTACCGCTTTATAATCTATTTAATTACTTTTTATCTAAGTTGAATCATTTTGGCAACTGTTGCTTCATTATCAAAATTGATTCTGAGCATATATGTACCAGTTTGTAGTTGACGCTTCAAGTTGGTGATTTCAACCTTGTTTTGGCCTTGCATTAATTCACCATTATAGATTGAGTTGATCTCTCTACCCTGAAGGTCAAATAGTGCAATTGAGATGTCACTTGTTTTGTCAAGGTCAAACTCAATTATGGCATTACCAAATGAAGGGTTAGGGTAAACCGAAAGCTGACCTACATAGCTTGGAAGCTCACCTATTGAACTCACATCAATATAAGCTGAATCAACAGTGGAGCTTGTGCAGCCAGCTGCACTTGTTACGGTTAAGGTAACTTTTACCCAACCTTCGGTTATATCGTACTCATGGTTTGCGCTTGTTCCTGTTGCTGAGTTTCCATCACCAAAATCCCATTCGTAAGAATCGCCATCTGTGTTTGTAGCAGTCACATTTACCTCATCGCCATCAACATTTAGACTAAATGCTGACTCAGGTGCTGGGTTAACGGTTATGTCGGTACTAATTGAGTCTTTACAGCCATTATTATTCATTACTAACTTAACTGTAAAGTTACCCGATGAGGCAATGGTATGCGTGGGGTTTTGATCTGTTGATGTGTTTCCATCACCAAAATTCCAAGTATAAACGCCAGACCCAGTTGAAGTGTTGTTAATATCAAGTTCCTGGTTTTGGCAGGCATTGTCATCAATAACAAAACCAGCTCTAGGTGCATCTACAATGTTTATAGTTTTCGTTTCAGTATCAATACAGCCTTGCTCAGATGTTGCGGAAATAACAATCGTATAATCTCCAGTATTTGAATAAGTATGTGTTGGACGTTTGCCACCCTTGGTAGTACCATCGCCAAAGTCCCAACTCCTTTTATTGTTACCCGTACTCTCATCTAAGAATTGGATTTCTCTATTTAAGCAGTTATTATCATAACTGAAATCGGCGATTGGATTATCATTGACATTAAAAGCAAAAGAAGAAGTATCTGAGCATCCAAATGAGTTGATCTCAATTACCTGCACGCTAGAAGCGCCAGAGTTATTGAACTCAAGGGTGATTGAATTATCTGTGGTGCCACCACCAGAAGTGACTGAGCCATTGCTAAAGCTCCAGCTGTAGGTATTACCACTATTTGCAGTAACACTAAAAACTTCGCTATCACCATTGCAAATGCTTGTGTCACCCACAAGTTCGGCGTTTGGTGATGGGTTTACCGTAAGTACAATATCCTTATAAGCCGTGCATCCGGTTGAATCAATGGTTTGTTCCAATGTATATGTTGTGGTAATGTTGGGTTTAACCACCGGATTATTAACATTACTTGTAAATCCTGTAGGGTTACTTGTCCAGCTATATGTATTGCCACTTTGTGCCGAGCCACCAAGGGCTACAGACTGCCCTTGGCAAATTGTTTGGTCTGATACAATATTTAGGGTAGGTAGGGTGCCCACGTTTACAATTACATCATCGTAGTTTATGCAACCACGAGTTTTGTCTACCACCATTAGCGTGTAAGTTGTTGTTGAAGTAGGTTTAACCCATATTCTGTCTCCTTTGGCCACTTCATTATTATTAAAATCTAACCACGAGTAAGCGTAATTAGAACTACCATTTGTGCCAATTCTTATACTGTCTCCTGAGCAAAGGGTTTTGTCTTTACCGGCATTTGCTATGGGTAATCCTACAAAGCCTTTTCCTTCACCAATACTGTCATTAGGTACAAAGCCATCAGTTTGTCCATTTGGATTAGTAGTCCAGCCAGAAAGTTTTAGACTTTGACCAGATTTATACGAACCGCTTCCTAATTTAATAGTGTCTGTGGCTTGTGATGTTAGATTGCCGGTCCAACTGTAGGCTGTTTGTAAAGTGTCGTTTCGAGTCCAATTAATGGTTACGTTTTTAAGTTCATCTTTACCAAAGTTTTTGATAACAACATTTATATCGATTTTGCCTTCACAAGCAGCGCCACTTGGGCTAGAAAATGTTACTACCCCAGCATCATTAGGCTCTGGGTCAAACTCATCAGCGCCAATATCTGGCAAGGTAGAATTTCTAATATCCGAATCAAAATCTGTGGTAATTCCATTTACCGGAATGCCGGCACCGTTTAGCGCAGTGTTTTTTGCATGAAGATCATAGCGTTCAATAAAATATGGATTAACTGAAAGTGAATTTGAGTCTAATCCGGTTTGCTTATTAAAACCATTTATTGATTTAAACCAGTTGTTATTGAACCTAATGGGTCTAGGGCTTTGAGTGTAAAGGTTGTTGTGGCTACTTGCCGCTATATGACTTTTTAGCCAAATATTATATACCTGGCCGCTATCCATCATTATATTATTGTTGTATAGGTAAATATTGCTGTTTTGTGAGTTTGTGGTGCTTATGGCAGCATTGCCAGTGTCGTCGCCCCAAAAGTAAATGCTGTTAAAAGCAAAAAGCTGGTGTGAGGAAGCATTGAATTCAACCCCATATCCTTCATTTCTGGTAATCATATTATTGGCTATAATGGCGGGGCTTTTTAAAGAAGCATTACAATCACTCATTATTATGCCTTTTTCAGCCCAACGGTCTCTAAGTCTATTAGCGGTTATTTTTACAGGTCCATCACAATCTAGTAAGTTAATTACCGCGTTGCCTGTTGATGTGCCTGCAGAAAACCTAAAAATATTATTACTTATTTCAGCGCTATCATTTCTCTGCAAATAAATAGCATTCATAAATGCACTGTCAAATATATTATTGCTTATAACTGTGCCGCTTTCGTGATTAAACCCAACCCCAGCGTAAAGAATGTTGTGAGTACCCTTACTTATGTAATTGTTGGTAAAAACATTATTGGTATCTCTTCCAACATCGCTCCAAATATTTACTCCATCAGCATTGTTGGTTGACACTCTGGTAGCTAACATTTGGCAATTGGTGAATGTGTTGTTGTGGGCGCCATCAAGTATATGTATTACTTGTGCAAATGGATTTCGTCCAGTTCTCTCAAAAGTCATCCATTTAAAAGTAACATAGTCTGCACCGCGCAATTGGCAAGCCGCATTATTATTACCTGTAGCTGTTGTTGATGGTAAAGTAATAATAATTTTTGAGCTGTCTTTGCTTATACCTTGAAAGGTTAAAGGAGCCGATGCTCCCATTCCATCCAATTGAATAAGGGTAATTTGTTCGTTATAAGTTCCGTCTTCAACATTGAACGTTGTAGCACCGCATAGCCCCCTTGCTGTAATGGCTGTAATGGCCTCGTTAAATGATTTGAAACTGGCTGTTTGGCTACTTCCAATGGTGTAAGCGCCTGTTAAACCGGTAAGTTTTGTTATACTTAAAGTGTCGTTTATATTTTTACCATCTGATTTACTATTGGGGGCCGAAGTCCATATTTTGAAAGAGTAAGGTGTATTGGCGCTAAAAGTAAACGATCCAATTTTAATACCTGATGCATTTGCACCGGGTGCCAGGGTGCCAGTCCAGCTGTAGGCCGTTTGGCTATTGCCGTTTACGCTCCAGTTGAGCGTAGCACTTTTAATTGTATCTACACCATAATTCTGAAATGAGACTTTAACATCATACTTGCCTGCGCAAAAGGCAGCAGGACTATCTAATTTAGAAATACCAATATCAACATTTGCCGGAAAAAATTCATCAGCACCAATATCAGGCGTTGTTGTGCTTCTACTATCTCCGTCAATATCGGTTGTAATTGATGAATTTGGTAAGGCTTTGCCATTAATTGCAATATTTGAAACATGTAGATCGGTACTAGAAACAAATCCAGGATCTCCATAAACTGATGCCGTATCTTTTCTTGAGCCCGTTAACCATTGAGCCCAAGTGCCATAATCGTTTCCGCTCCATTGGCCAAGGTATGAGCCGGTATGGTACACGGCATTATTTCTAAGGCTTGAAATATTACCCGTATTGGTACCATCTACACTGTAAACAAAACCACCACCGGTATTTACCAAAACATTATTTACCAACCGTAGTTGTGCGTTTGTGTATTGCGGATATATGTAAAAGCAAGCACCGCCCTTAAGGCTTGATGTAATGTGAATATTATTAGAATACATATCAACCCACTCGCAGTTGTATAGGGCTAAGCCTGTGCAGTTGCCTGTGCCACCGCTCATGGTAACAAAATTGTTGGCAACCAGCGTGCGTGAGCTTTGGGTATTACCTGTAAGGTTAGCCAACATAATAGCTCTTACTACTTGCCCATTTACCGCCATCATGTTCATTTTATTGCCCGTAAACTCAAGCCTTGTAGTACTTTCAATTCTAATGCCATATGATACATAGTGACCTTTACTAGGTCCAAAATCGCCCATGTTAAATTGGTTGTTTTGGATTTTTAAACCAGTTTGACCGCTCATATAAATACCAGAAGAACCAATGGTGTCAAGCACATTTCCGGATATTTCGGTATTACTGCTAAGGCTAGTTGAGTACACACCGTTGTAGCCGTAAATTAGTTTATTATTGGTTATTTTGGTATTGTCTCCATTACCGGTGAAATAAATTAGCGAACCAATACCATAAACAAAACCATTTGATGAATTGCTTGGCACTTTTCTACCCATAATTTTGCAATTTGTAAAAGAGCAATTATCAGAATTGTTGGTAATTCTAATTACAGTAGAATTATTATTATTTCCTGTTCTTTCAAAACCGATTGACTTAAATGTGACGAAATCGCAACCATTTAATTGTAGCACATAATCATTTAATGTGGCCGTAGATGAGGCCCTTCTTATTAAACATTTAGAGCTATCGGCACCAGCACTTTCAAATGTTACAGTGTTGGTTGAAGAAGTGCCTGAAATGGCACCTATTGAAATACGTGTATTGCGGTAAATAGTATCATAAACCGATATGGTTACTTTGCCGTTTACACCAGGGCCTTGAGGTGTGCCTGAATCAGACCTTGTACCACCTGTAAGATCGCCAATGGCGGCACCAAATGATGTATAATTTGTATTACTTGCCGATTGTGTTGGATCTATAGTGTAATTGCCCGACAATTGTGCATTTGACTCTATTGAGAAAAGAGTAATTGCCAAAGTAATTGAGCAAAATAAAAGGAAAGTAGGGTGTTTTTTCATTCTCATTTGGGTTACGCTTTGATTACCTGCAATTTAGAAAGATTATTGAGAAATATACCAATGTAATAGATCTCATTAAAAAGATTAATCTGAAAATATGAAAGGCCATAGTTGAAAATTAAGAGCCTTTAGTTTTTTATAAAATGAGCTACTGAATTATGTCCAAAATATTCTAAAATTAAAGAGTATGATCCTTTAGGTAGGTTTTTAATATCAATAGTATCGCTAGTTTCACCGCTTAAAACCTTTCGGCCAATATTATCATAAATTGTAAACTTTGAGCTTGTAACCGCTAAATTTTTAATTAAAATTTTCTGATTTACCGGGTTAGGATAAACTTTTAATTTAAAATATGCATTTGGCAAACTATTTGGTTCAAAATCAATGCTATTGGTTTTATTCAAACAATCGTTATAGATAAATTCAGCAAAGTATTGGCCTTTTCCGTAAAGGTTTGCATTAATCATACTATCGGTTTCATTATTTAGTAAAATACCATCTTTATACCACTGAGTAGAGGCATGCTTTTCTGCTAAAATTAACATAGAATCATTTTGTACTATTTCAATAGATAAGGCATCTTTTTTTATATAATGGGTTATATGAACACTGTCGCATGTTTGCGTGCTAAATGTATCGGTATGGGTTATTGAGTTTTTAAAGTAATTGCCATTTATGCTAATACTATCCCCTTGGCAAAATGAATCGGTTTTTTCAGAATACACCCGTGGGCAGTTAATTTTTTGATTTTCAAATAAGGCAACAACTCGATCAAAATATGAGCATGTAACAATATCAATATCTCCATCATTATCAATATCAGCTACTTTCATTTGTTCACCTAATCCAGATGCACTTGCAACTATTTTTTGGGTGTAAGTTTTGTTGCTGTCATTTAAAAAAGCGTAAACTCTTCCAAAGTCTCTTGATAGCACTAACACATCAGTAAAACCATTGTTATCAATATCGGCAAATTGTTGATCAGTTGGCTTAGGAATACCACTTGAAAGAATTGTACCAGTAAATGTTGCATCACCGTTATTCAAAAGCTGTATAGCTGTATTGTCTTCATATGAAAGAATAAATATATCTATATATCCATCATTATTAATATCCGCAACATTAAGTTCGCTTTCATTATCATTTACGTTGTTTGATGCGAATGGAGCTAAAGATATAATATCTAATGATTTGTAATTATTGTTATCATTTTCTACATAAGACAACATGCATGTACCATTAGCGCTATTCCATCTTATGTAAACTACATCGTTATCTCCATCATTGTCAACATCTATAAAGTCGTATTGACGGCTCCCTGCCGGCAAAGCTGTTTCGTGAAACTTTCCATTTCGCCATTCAAAAATTGAAAGATTATATTTCACATTTATAAAATCCGGATGCATATCATTATCGAAATCTCCTGCTTTAAAGTAATGCCAAACCTCATCTTCAGGCACTTTAGCTTTTGTTGCTTTTAGAGTTCCATTATCATTTTCAACCCAATATGGTACATCGTTTTGCGTTGTTAGATAATCTATGTCTCCATCGTTATCGTAATCAAATTCAAGTAGCTCTTCAAGTGGACCAGTTTTGCTGTCAAAGCCGTTAACTAAAAATGATTCATTTGGTAGTACTTCATCTTTTAGGCTGTTGAAGTTAACATTCCAAGTTGCCCACCGAGTAGTAGCTATATCTACTTTACCATTGCCATCAATATCATTAATAATTATGTTTTCTCCACCATCAAAGTTATTTTTCCAAAGTCTATCAACGTTTCCTTGATCATTTTGAATGCCTATTTCAATATGCGAATAGTCAAGGTTTAAAAAGTCAATTTTGCCGTCATTATTAAAGTCAGCAATTGATTTTGGGTAGTTTCTATAGTCGAAATAATTGCTGATTAGCTGGAAATTGCCTTGGTGGTTATTTTTAAGAATATTAATTACTCCATTAGATGCGTATAAAAGATCAAGGCTGTCATCAGCATTGTAATCATAGGGTAGATAAAGACCACTTGATCTTACAGCACTTAGTTGAGTTATTTTTTTAATGGTAAAGTCGTCGTTAAATCTATAGATGTTTATACCGTTATCATTATTTCCTTGTGGGGCAAGAACAAACTCGGGTTTACTATCGCCAAAAAAGTTATCAGCTACGCAATGAGTATTTACATTATTAAAGGTAGAAATTTTATGCTCAGTATAGCTGCTTCTAGAGCTGGTGCTTTGTTCGTACACCACTACTTCGTATTCTTTAGTTTTTAAATTGTAGTAGCTTGCAAAAACATCTTTATAACCGTCTTCATTTACATCTGCAACGGCTAGCAAGTGAGAAGGAAAGCCTTCTGATTGAATAGAATGCCACTTGAACGAAAGGTTTCCTTGGTTTTCTAAATACGCAAAGGCACCAAGTCTTCCACCCGGGTCCATTAATATATCTTGATCTCCATCTCCGTCCATGTCCACTATTTCAATCCTATCTGCTTCATCATATCCTTCAGCATCTATGCTATGATAATTGTAGTTATAGTTGCCATCATTTACATACATAGCGGTGTTGTAGTTGCTGCCATCTTTGTGTACCACCAAGTAGTCCATTAAGCTGTCGTTATTAAAATCGCCCACTTCAATGTTGTTATAGCCCTTGTATTTTGTAGAAATTATATGTGCTTTAAAGCTAACGCCTATGTTTTCGTAAAACATAAACTCATTGAGGCCTTGATAGGCTCCTAAAACATCCATATCTCCGTCGCCATCATAGTCAATTGCTGCGGCAGAGCCTTTTGTATTGCTACCCGTAGGACTAAAAGAAAGGTAATTTGTTCTAAAGCTTTGGGCATTTATAGATGAAGAGACGACTATAAGTATTGCGACTAAAGTTGCTGAAAAGTTGAAATTATACATAAACGCAAGCATTACATTGTAAAGATAAATTTTACGACGGCAAATTCTTACTTGGTTTAAGAATAAGCAATTGCATAGTAAGCAAATTGAAATAATTTTGCTAAAGGCTTTTATGAAAGCAATTAATGTATGGATATAATAAAATGCGTTTCTAAAGGGGTTTGGTACAGGTTTGCCTTAGTTATTTGTTTGTGCTCAGGCGTAACTGGTTACGCTCAAAATACAATCTGGACCAACGAGTATGTGCTTGAATCAAGATTAAGTACGCCTGAATTTATTGGTGTTGATGATGATAATATAATTTGCTATACAGAGTATGCAGACCAATTTTACGTTGAATGCTATAATAGAACACATAATTATAGGTGCTACCGCAATAAGGTATTGTTTAGCGATATTGGTATTGAAAATGTAACCGTTAAAAAAGTGGTTTACCTAGATAGTAGCATTTGGGCATGCGGTTGGAGTTATGGCAAAAGAAATAACAAGTACCAGGTACACTTAGCAAGAATTAACCCTAAGACAGGGAGGTTTATAGATTCATCACAAAAAGTGCTACTGACCCAAATTGTTTCTAGCTCAAAAGAAGTTGGCGACTTTGATTTGATTTTTTCTCCTAACCAAAAAAGGGTTTTACTCTACCATATAAGAACAGATGAGAAACATGATTTAATAATTAAGAATTTTAGAGTTTTAAATACTGGTTTTGATGAAATTGAATCCAAAACATTGGAGTTGCCAAAAGCAGAGTACAACGACCTTGGGCCAAAGTTTATTGATGATTTTGGCTCAATTTATGGGTTAGAATTAAGTGATGATAAAATTGTAAATGTAGTTAGCTACGACATTGAAGGAAACTTGAACGAGAGAAAGGAATTAATAAATATTGATTACAATTCCGAAAAAGCCTATATCACCAATGTTAAAGCGGGGGTTTCTCCAAATAATGAGTTTGTTGTAGTAGGGTTTTACCTTACTAAAATGCCATCTGATAATAGCTTTAAAAGCGAGATTAAGCCAAAGTATTATAAATGGAAAATTAGAGGTGCAATATTCTTTAAAAAGAAAAACGTACTTGCAAAGGGAAATGTAGAGTTGTCATTATTTGAATTTAAGTTTTTTGATAAACTAAGATCATTTTATAACACAGGGCAGGGCAAAGGCATTATGTATAATGAATACAGTAACGAGAAACTACTTTTTAATGGGAGTGATTTGTTTTTTTTGAGCGAAAGGAAGTACATGCAGAGTGCGCGAGATTATTTATATACCTTTTTAGATCAAGTAGTGGTTTTAAAGTTTGACAACGATGGTAAGCTAAGTTGGACACAGGTGGTAGCTAAACGGCAAAAAATAACCGATAAGGTGAATGTTGGTGTATTAGGTAGTTTAGTTCCGGATCATTATTCCAATAGGTTTTTGTCTTACAGTGGTTTTATTGTTGACAATGAACTTTACATTGTTTTTAACGATAGGAAAGAAAATGCCGAAATAATACAGTTATTTAATATTGAAAAACCTTTTGGCTTTGGTGCCAAAGCTTTAGCCGTTGAAGCTAAACTAAATATAGAAAGTGGTGTCCAAACAAAACAAGCTCGAAACCAGTATAAGTCTTCAAAATTTTATTTTGTTCCTAGTGCCACTCATAATTTCCAAGGTGAAAAGTTATTGTTGTTTATAAATCAAAAAAATTATAGTTATAAAATTGGATGGCAGTCGCTAGAATAGTTCCTAAGCACTTAAAGCTAAGAACTTCCGTCCTCTCTTTAATTAAAAATATTGCTAGGTTTTTCATGTGTCAATCCTAGAATTTAAAAATGGTTGTAAGAGCTTAATTATCAATTACAAAACAATTTGAGCGTAAAGTACTAAAGCCATACTTTCGCGGGCTTATTTTAAAGAGCACTTAGAAAAGTGCAAGAATAAATATTGTGTAATGAAGAAGTATCTAAACCTATTTGACTTTAAGCAAAAGGTAGACTACAAAATAGAAATACTTTCGGGCCTAACAGTGGCTATGGCCTTAATACCTGAAGCAGTAGCTTTTGCCTTAATTGCAGGTTTGTCTCCGCTTACTGGCTTATATGCTGCGTTTGTAATGGGTCTTATTACTTCGATATTTGGAGGTAGACCAGGAATGATTTCAGGTGCAACAGGCGCCGTGGCCGTAGTAATAGCTGCTTTGGCAGTTAGCCATGGGGTAGAATACGTATTTGCGGCAGTAATTTTAGCAGGAATTTTTCAATTGGGAGCTGGATTTTTACGCTTAGGTAAATTTATTCGCTTGGTACCCCATCCGGTAATATTTGGATTTGTCAATGGCTTAGCAATTATCATTTTTACCTCTCAATTAGATCAATTTAAAGATGATAGTGGCGCTTGGTTACAAGGGAGCGAGCTCTTTATGTTTCTTGGCTTGGTACTTTTGGCAATGTTTATTATTTGGGGATTGCCAAAATTAAGTAAGGCTATTCCTTCTTCTTTGGTGGCCATTTTGGCTGTTTTTGCTATAGTTTATTTCGCAGGTCTAGAAACTAAAACCGTTGGAGACCTGGCGTCAATTAAAGGAGGTTTTCCACCTTTTCATATCCCGTCAATTCCTTTTGAGTTGGAAACTTTGAAAATTATTTTACCTTATTCAGCCATTGTAGCTGCTGTTGGTTTAATAGAGAGTTTACTTACACTAAATATAGTTGATGAGATTACCGAAACACGTGGTAGCGGTAATAGAGAGGCTGTAGCGCAAGGAGCGGCCAACTTCTTATCGGGATTTTTTAGTGGCATGGGTGGTTGTGCAATGATTGGTCAAAGTTTAATCAACGTTTCGTCAGGTGCGCGCGCCAGATTATCAGGAATTGTGGCATCAGTAATGCTCTTGGTATTTGTAATGTTTGGTGCAGGTTTGGTAGAGCAATTGCCAATGGCGGCACTCACGGGTTTAATGATTATGGTTTCTATAGGAACCTTTGAGTGGGCGAGTTTTAAAACGTTGAGACGCATGCCACGTTCTGATATTTTTGTAATGGTGCTGGTAACACTTGTAACAGCCATACTCCATAATTTAGCATTAGCCGTAATTGTAGGGGTTATAATTGCAGCCTTAGTTTTTGCTTGGGATAATGCTAAACGCATTAGAGCTAGAAAGTACATTGATGATAATGGTGTGAAGCACTACGAGATATACGGGCCTCTTTTCTTTGGCTCGGTTGGTGTTTTCAACGAGAAATTTGATGTGCTAAAAGACCCTGATGAAATAGTTATTGATTTTGAAGAAAGTAGAGTGGTAGATATGAGTGCCATTGAGGCCCTAAATAAAATGACGGATCGTTATCAAAAAGTAGGGAAGAAGGTGCACCTAAAGCATTTAAGTGAAGACTGCAGAGCCCTGCTTAAAAATGCCGAGAAGATTATAGACGTAAACGTAATGGAAGACCCCACCTACAAAGTTGTGGTAGATAAGTAAGTGCTCTAAATGAAATTTATTGGTGGAATAAGCAATATTGGCTTAGGCCTGCTTATTGGCCTTTTTGCCTTTATGTCGTTTGAGCAATTCTTTACTTTAAATAGAAAGTTAGAAAAATACAGCTTGCTTGTGCAGAATGGTATCGTAATTAATGCCAAGCATAATAACCTTATACAAGATATTAATACTAAAGTAAAGGGACTAGAAATTGATATTTCTTGGGTTGAATACAGCTTTGAAGTTAATGGTGAAGTTTATGATGGAAAGCACTTTTTAGAACCAGGCCAAAATGATTTGAAGGATAGTATTGAGGTAAGGTATTTGGTAGAGAATCCGAATATTAATGCTTCAGATGCTTTTGAAACCTTCAATGAATTAGAAGCTGATAAAGGGTCTAATATTGATTTATGGTTAGGTGTTGGTTCTGGTACGCTTTCAGCTGTGCTATTATTATTTGGTTTAAGAAGTGTTTTAACTTTTATAGGTAGTTAGCTGTGTTGGTGTGCTTTAAAATAATCTCAGAATCACTCATAGCCCAGTATCTCAAATAGTTCTGGAGATTGTTTTAAGTACCTATCCTTATTGGTTTCAAAAAACCAGGCCTTAGCAATTTTTTCATTATTGGTTAATCGCGCATCTTTCCAGTATACGCCTTCAAAGTCATAAATCTGCCAGTTGGCATTTATAAAGCTTATGGCCTTTATGTTTTTCTCGTAACAAATGCTAAAGAAGTTTACAAACCATGTGCTCCAGGCCTCATTGCTTGTAGGGTCTATTCCTTCAGTAGGGCTTGCTTCAGCCACCATTACTGGCTTTTTGTGCGTTTTGGCAAACTCCATTACGGCATCACCATAATTCATTAGATCGGCGTCGGCATAAAGCAGTCCAAATAAAGACAAACCAACCCAGTCTACATATTCATCGCCAGGATAATAGTCGGCCAGTGCATTACCTTGATAAGGTCTAAAAATGTATGAATGCCACACAAAGGCAATGTTGGTAACACCTTCATCATTTGCAAGGTCAACTATATGCTTGTAGGCTGCCACGTACTCGGCAGGCTCAAGTTCATTATGCGGTCCGTCAAATTCATATCCAATTCGTAGGTAAATGGGGCGGTTAATACCCTTTGCCCAATCAAAATATTGCTTAAGCACGTCATCATACGTTCCGTTTGCTGTTTTCTTGGCCACATCCCATGTACCCACCATCCACATACCACTTTGTAATACTGTATTCGGAAATCGATCTACCAAGCTTTGGTGATTGTGTGAGCTTTTATTCGGATTGGTGTGTTTACTAGTAATGCCCTTAAACTCTGTAACACCCCAATAGGCTGACCAACCACCCGGAATTGACTCATCAGCGAAACTGCCCATGTAATCATCAATATCTTCGAGTGTTTGCCCCATTATTAATAACGTTTTACCCTTAGGGGGAACAAATTTTGTTTGCTCAAAGTCATATTCAAAATACGGATCAACCCTTTTGTTGATCATTGAAACCATTCGCTCTTCCTCTGAAGGAATATTACCTCCATTGCCAGTGCCATCAACTGTACAGGAGATGGCAAAAAGCAATGTGAAAGCAATAAATAAAAGGAAGGTTTTATTTGGCATTCTAATTATTGTCTAAGTAGGAAATCAATAGTAATCCATATGTTTATATCTAAACGTTTAAATCTATTAATCGCCACCAAACTCTTAGCTAGTGGTGTTTTGCGTATCTCTAAACCATAACGGCTATTGGTTCAAGTAAATAATCATCTAATTACAGATTAACCTTATAATAGTGAGAATAAATAACGCTAGACTGATTGTAAGCTTTTGACTTTAAGAATGAACTTTAAAGTCTTTTCGGCTTTTTGAAAAACTTAGAGTTAAGTTAATTTTTTGTCTTAGATATGCTTTTGAAACGGGGAAAGTATCTGTATATCTGACAAGATTGAGATTGTGTATTGTATTACAAAAATAGCCAGAAACATGGTAAAGACTTTGAGTCTAAACCATGAATCTAGCTATTCTGAATAGTAAGTATAAAGTATAATTATTTGTAAGGGTTTTTGTGTAATTTTCCGTTTATTAATTCATCTTTAAATGCTATGGTATAAATGTAGATGCCATTATTTATTTCAGATAAGTCTAGGCTTGTGCTAGAATTAAAGTTTTTACTAAGAATTAGTTTTCCATTTAGGTCGTAAAGATTGAATTTGGATTGCTGATTTATTTTTGAATCAATGTGAATGTTCAAATTACTTGAAACAGGGTTTGGAAACACCTGTATTGAAATTGATGACTTTAGAGATGTTGAAGAAGGTTCTTTTTCGGAATAATTATAGACAATTTTCTGACCCATTTCCCACATGTCAGTACTGTCATTCCAAAACTTTAATAATGTTTCAATTGGCTGGTTAATTACCTTGTCAGAATTGTCTGGAAGTAACATGTTTAAAGGAATTGCTGTTATATTGTCATATTCAATAGAATTATTGTATTTATATTCATAAACTGAACTTAAAATAACATTTTCTCCGTTCCATGGTAGCTCATAGTATGTTTCTTTTGAAGGGTTCCCATTTTCGTCATATTCGTATTCAGCTTCTGAGTATGTTATCCATTCATCATTAAAGAAATCATATTGTTGGGTTGAATTTTCAGTTAAGTAATTATTTGAAAAAGTATTTAGTGAAATGTAATACTTCAACCACTCTTCGGTAATAAAATTCCATTCGTAATCGGTGTATTTTATCATATTGTCATTTTCGTCATATTCATATAGTCCTTTGTAGTATGTCTCCCATGAGTTAAGGCTATCACTCCACCATGAGTAAAAGTCTTCTACAAGTAATCCTTCACTATTATAGGTGTTTTCGATTTTTATGTAATTTTCCCATTCACTAGTACTGTCATTCCAGGTCTCCGAAATATGTTCAACTAAATAAGAATTCTCATAAGAGAAGTTTTCTTTAAAACTAAGAAGGTATTCCTCGGTAAAAAAATCCCAATATGAATTTTTTAGTAATGTAAGATTGCCATTATCGTCATATGAGTATTCATATAGATATTCATCAAACCATTCGTCATATGATTGGTCAAAATAAGAGCTTCTGTATTTCCATAATTGGTCATCGCTATTGAATAGAAATTCTTCTTGGTAACTGTCTATCCATTTAGATGTCGTCTCATCCCAATATTGTGACCTTATACCATCTAAGATTATTAGCTCGGTTGGTTTTGTACGTTTATTGGCTAGACTACTTTGGGTAACTGCTTTTTTCAAATGCTCATGGATGGCTCTTTTATTTTTTCCATCGGCTCTCATGCTAAGGGCGGTTTCAGTAATGGAGATTCCTTTTCTTTTTGATTTTTCAACTTGCCCTTGAACTTGCGATATTATAAAAATAGATAATACCGTAACAAATAATTTTTGTCTAAATGTTGTCATTTTTTAGATCCTTTTAATTTTTTCGGACCCCAAAAGTATTATCTTATAGCTCATGGAAATTGGAAAAACTATAGATGTTAAGGCTAACTGAGCGAAGGTGGAATTTGGGCTAGTAAAGATGTTTAAAATTCAAAATCAAGTACAATTTGACTATTATAAATTTGGAAGAAGCTTGTTGAGTAAATTATTTCTAAGAAATAGCCGGGAAGTGTTTGTTGTAAAGTGGTTTGAATTGGACTTTTTAATGCAACTTGGCAATTTTGTCGAATTAGTCAAATGGTCCATAAGAAACTAGATAATAGCTTTTAGATTGACAATTGTTTACAGTAAGTTTAATGCAAAATGATTTTGGCTGATTCAAGGTAAAAACGCTTTCAAGAATGACTTGAAGATTTGAAATTCTCTTATTAAAACAATTCCATTTCTTCGAGCTCCATTCTCAACTTATTATGATTATCCCAAAATCGCTTTTTGATTTTTTCTTTAATGCCAACGAATTTTGGATTGTCACTAATTTGTTTGGTCAGTGGGTCTTCATCAATAAAAAGTAGTAGCCAATATTGGATATTATCTTCATTGGCAAACATCTCATAATAAGTTAGAGCAGAATCTATATTGCCATCTTGTAAGTGCAACATGGCAGTGCTCGCGTTTTTATAAATTGATTCATCCTTTGCACAATACTCACGGTAGGCTTCAAACAATTTATCTGCTTTTTCTTGAAAGCCCATTTTTTCAAATACAAGGCCAATTCTTTGGCTTTCTTGAGGGTAAATGCTAAGGCCGTAGGCTTCTTTAGTTCTTTGAAATTTGCGGTAGTATAAATAGGCACTGTCAAAGTCATTTTGCAAAGTGTGCATTTTGCCAAGTTCTTGAAGAATATCCATGCGAGTGGAGTCTTTTTGCCACTCTACTAAAAGCATACGCTTGGTTCGCTCAAGGTTGCCACTCTTGGCGTACAAAATGAATGATTTAACATATCGGGCATAAGGGTTTTTATCGTACAGAGCAATAGCTTTATCAATAAAAACAAGAGATTCTTCAACAAATCCACTTTGAATTAAGGCATTGCTTAGCGACAAATAAATAAAGCTTTTACTCACAGAGTCTTTTGCCTCAATATCAAGCTGAATTCCCTTTAAAGCATATTCTAAATACTTGCTTGTATTGGGTATGGCTTGGGCATATAAATTGGCCAAGATCTGAATTACAATTGAACTATTGGGATTGTACTCCAAGGCTTTTTCAAGATGCGGTATGGCTAATCTAAACTCTGCCGTTTGAACATAGAACAGTGCTTTGGCAATAAGGCTTTCGGTAAGTTTTGAATCATAAAGCAGCGCTTTGTCTGCATAATTGTTAAGCGCTTCGGTATTTCGCTTTTCGCTCAAGTTCTCATCAAGAAAATAATATGCAATGGCAACATTGGCATATGCCAAAGAGAATTTAGGGTCGTATTCAATGGCCTTATTTAAAAGCTCAATGGCCGTATTTAAGCTTTGCTCGCTGCGCTCATTAAGAGGATCAAGTGCCTTTAAATAAAATTCATAAGCCATTAGGTTTTCCGTAGGCCTTTTATCTATTTGTTCAAGTTCTGAAGGTGTAACCACCGCTTGTACAGATGAGGCAATCTTAATGGCAACTTCGTTTTGAATGGCAAAAACATCTTCAATTTTACGGTTGTATTGCTCTGACCAAATATGCTTATCTGAATGGGCTTCTATAAGTTGTATGCTAAGCAGTACTTGATCACCAACACGCTGGCCACTGCCTTCTACTATGTAATTTACATTTAGCGCCTCGGCAATTTCAGATAGGGTTAAACCTGATTTTGCATATTTTTCGGCCGAGGTTCTGCTCACAACTCTAAAATCTTCGATTTTTTGCAGATTGTTGAGCGTAGCTTCCATTAACCCGTTTACAAAATAGGTATTTGTTGAATCAGCACTTTCGTTTTTAAAAGGCAAAACCGCAATTGATTTTTCGAGATTACTTGCTTCAGTTACTTCGCCATTTTTAAAAATAGCAAATACCACAATTATGGCAATTGCAACCGTGGCCGCAATAAACATCCAAGGTTTCAGTACTTTAGCTTCATTAATTTCTAAAGGTTCTTCGCGTAAGTCTACATCGGTTTCATCAGTTTCAGGAATATCTAAATTTTCTGCGTCCATTTTTAATTCGGTACCCGGCGGGTGTCCAAAATGTTCGCGATAGCACTTTATAAAATAAGAAGGGCTTCCAAAACCTACGTCGTCAGATACTTCAGAAACAGTAACGTCATTGGTGGCTAATAACGCTTTAGCTTTTTCTAAACGAATTTGCCGTATAAATACACTGGCCGAAAGTTCAGTTTCCTTTTTGATTTTCCGAAGCAAATTTGATCTGCTCATAGCCATTGCATCAGCCAACTCAGAAACACCAAAATGCTCATTAGATATATTTTCTAATACCAATCTTTTGGCCTTATCTATAAACGACTCCTTAAAAAATTGCCTTTCAACCATGGTTGTTTAACTAGCTAAGTGTCAAAAGTACACGCATAAATCAACAAATAAATAAGTGTCACTTGCAAGCTCAAATAGCTGTTTTGCGTCATAGTTTATATGTCTGCTTCATAATTTTCATTCATTCTACAAGCTTTATACATGTAGGAGCATAGCTAATAAAAGTTGCGCATGGTTTGGGCGGTCCTTTGTACTCGTCAAAACAACACAAACTAAAAAGATAGAAATGACACACGTAAAAATTAAAAACATGAAAGCACTTTTAAGCACAGTTATCTTAGCCTTATTATTTGTTAGCTGCAAACAACAAAGTAGTACTTCAGAAACCAACAATGAAACTCAAGTAGAATTTGCCATGGACATTCATGCAGCCGCTTCAACAGGAAACCTTGAAGTAATAAAGCAGTATATAAATGCTAATGTTGATCTTAACAAGCAAGATCCATTTGCTGGCTCAACACCTTTGATGACTGCCATCACTTTTAACCAAGAAGCCATTGTGAAGGAATTAATAGATGCAGAAGTTGATCTGGAAGCTAAGAATACAGATGGAGCAACGGCGCTACATACGGCGGCATGGTTTGGTAGAATTGAAATGGTGCAATTGCTTATTGATGCCAAGGCCGACAAAGCTGCAAAGAACGGTTTTGGTGCTACCCCAAGGGAATCGGTAATGGTGAGTTTTGATGAGGTAAAACCTATATACGAAATGATGCAGCAGCAATTAGCACCAATAGGTTTAACATTTGACCTGGCCGAAATTGAAGAAGCTAGACCTGTAATTGCTATGATGCTTCAGTAAAAAATCGACCCTAACCCAGCCCTTTGGTCTAAAAGGGAATGGAGTTCAGTATAATCAACTTGATTTAGTACCCTTAAACACCAAACAAATGAGTAATAGCAGAAGATACGATATAGACTGGCTTAGAGTAATTAGCATTGGCTTGTTATTAATCTACCACATTGCAATCGTTTTTCAGCCATGGGCCATGTTTATAGCCTTTATAAAAAGTAACGAATCATTACAAGGCCTTTGGACAGCCATGACTTTCCTAAATGTGTGGCGTATTCCTTTTCTTTTCTATGTTTCAGGAATGGGGGTTTTTTTCGCACTTAGGTCTAGAAACTTGAAGCAATTGATTATTGAAAGGTCAAAGAGGATTCTTCTACCTTTTGTATTTGGGTTTTTCGCTATTGTTCCACTCCATTATTTCCTTTTTCAAGAGCACTACAACCTGCCCATGTCTTACAAACCAGATATAGGTCACCTTTGGTTTCTTGGAAACATATTTGTTTACGTACTCGTATTGGCACCACTTTTTATTTACCTGAAAAATAATGAAGATAGTAGATTTATGAAGGGCGTAAAAAGTGTGGTATCAAATCCCTTTGGTTTAATGATCCTAACTTTTATTCTTGTGATTGAAGCCTTGTTATTGTCTCCCCAAATATTTACCATGTATGCACGTTCTTGGCATGGGTTTTTCATCGGTTTCGGGGCTTTTTTCTTGGGTTTTCTTTTTGTTTTATGCGGTGATTCATTTTGGAATACCGTTAAAAAATGGAAGTGGATGTATTTTGCACTAGCAGCCTCTTTGTATACTGTTAGAGCAATCGTGTTTAATACGGAATCGCCAAGTTACCTAATGTCTATTGAGTCAAATATTTGGATATTATCGCTGTTTGGTTTTGGTTATGTTTATCTAAACAAACCAAGTAAATACTTAAGCTACTTAAGCAAAGCGGCTTACCCTGTATATATTATACATATGTTCGTTCTTTATGGCGTATCAATGCTTGTTTTGTCGCTTGATGTTTCAGTTTACTTTAAGTTTCCTTTGGTAGTGGTATTTACATTCATCATTTGCTTCTTAATTTATGAGTTTATAATAAGTAGAATCGGTTTTTTAAGGCCACTTTTTGGCTTAAATTATAATGCAAAAAAGCCTGTGCCCGTAGTTGAATCTGAACCAGATAATAAAATCACGATTGAGAGCGCAATTTCGAGATTCAGTCATTAGTCTGTTTCAAATGATAGAAAAAGTGACTTTAGAAACCAATTAAGAAAAAGCAATGACTAGGACAAAAACAAAGAAATTAGCGCAAGTTTTTTGGCTGAGCATGTTGCTAATAGGCATATTGTTGGCCTATTTGTACGCCCCTTTATTTGTATTTAAAGTTTGGTTAAAACCATTACCCGATACCGTACAAGAGCAAATTCAAGATGGTGTAAACCTTGATGTTGACGGTATGATAGTATACATAGATCAAAAAGGCAAAGCACCTCAGTTTTTAGCCGCTGGCTATAGCAACAGAGAAGCAAAAGAACCTACAAATCCTCATTCTCTTTTTAAAATGGCAAGTATTAGCAAATTGTATGTGGCATCTGCAATTGTGAAATTAGTTGGTGAAGAAAGATTGTCAATTTCTGACAGATTAACCAATCATTTTCCAGAACTAAAAGATAGAATAGCGTATGCTGATGAAATTACGCTAGAAATGATGGTGAAGCACCGTAGTGGCATTCCTAATCTTACTGATAATGCAGATTTCCCCTGGGATAACCCACCAGAATCAGCTGAAGAAGCATTAGAATATGCCTTGGATTTGACAGCTGATTTTAAACCAAATGAAGATTATGCTTATTCAAATACTAACTATTTACTGCTTTCTCTAATAATTGAGCGAACTGTAGGCTATGACCATTTTCAATATATTAAAGAAACGATTATTGATCCAATAGGCGCAAAGAACACCTACGGGTCAATTGCCGATATTGACACAAAAGATCTTATGGGTGCGTATTTTGAAGGTTACGGGCCAGATATTAAGAATACCAATTATGGTTCAATGATTGCGACAGCTGAAGACATAGGCATTTTTCTTAGGGCATTAAACGAAGGCAGTTTCTTTACTCAAAAAGAACACGCCCTATACACAAGTCTTTACGAATACGAGCATACAGGAGAAGTTCCCGGACATTTAAGTATAGCCAGATATCATGCAGATATTGATGCCGTGGTTATACAATTTGCCAATAGAAGCGGTGGAAATTCATGGATAAAGATGGAAATCGTTTATCATAGGATTATAAAAATATTGCGTAAGCAAAGTGAAGAGAAGGAGCCAAAAAAGGAATCAAGCCTAAGATTAGATTGTCTTTTTTCAAGTGGATTTTTTGGAAGCAAGACTTACGAAAAATCTAATGTACTGGTGCAGGTTTACTAATTCTACCACAAGTAAATACGTGTAAAATAAAGGAACGATTGCAGGTGAATATTATCACTTAGCGACAATAAATTTATCATCTGTATAGGTTCTATTTAATCAAAAATCTTCAAACAAGTGAGAGCATAGCTCATAAAAGTTGGCTTAGGTTAAGCCAGTTCTTTTTGCTCGATAAACGATAAACAGAACAAAAAAAATGGGGTGTCAGATTTTTACCACAAGACCAGAAATGGCGGAATTCAAGCCGTGGAATTGAATTGTGGCATTGTTGACGATACTCCTTTAAAAGAAAAGCATAATGAAAAATTTGAAATCAATAATTAAGGTACAACTGGCATTTATACTCTTGGCCTTTTCAATCACATCGGTAAGTTGTACTAAAGATCTTTATTACACACATGGTACTGTTCAAGAAGAAATGGATAAAGCCGTTGATCGTGGATTTGACGGTATGATCGTTTACATAAACCAAGGCGGTGAGTCATCATTTTATAGCGCAGGATATGACGATAGAGAAAAACAGACACCAGCTAATCCACATGCACTTTTTAAAATAGCAAGTATTAGTAAACTCTATATGGCTGCCGCTGCGGCAATGTTGGTTGTCGATAATGAACTTTCTTTAGAAAATACATTGGCCGATCTATTGCCTGAAACAGAGGGTAAAATTGAATATGCATCAGAGATTTCGCTAAGAATGATGATTCAACACAGAAGCGGAATTAGAGATTACTCATGGGATACCGAAGTTGGAGGTGAGTCTTTTGATGATTACATGTCGTTTATGGCAAGGATATATAATAAACCTGCATTATTTAAACCAGATAGCAGGTATAATTATTCAAATTCAAACTATCTTTTGTTAGGTGAAATTATGGATAGAGCGCTTGGCTATTCTCATCAAGATTATATTCAATCTGAAATACTAGAACCGCTTGGTTTAGTTAATACCTACAGAGATTATAAACACTCAGATACGAGCGGCGTAATGTTGGGGTATTTAGTGGACTGGGAGCCTGATCTAAGGTCATGGGACTTTCCTTTACCCGGTGGCAATATGGTGGCTACGGCCGAAGACGTGGGTACTTTTTTAAGAGCGCTAATAGACGGCACTCTATTTACAGCAGAGGAGCAAGAAATCTATTCTTCAATTTATGAATACGAGCACACGGGCTGGCTGCCAGGGTATACTAGCATAGCGCGATATCATAGTGATATTGACGCCGTTGTGGTGCAGTTTGTAAATACTAGCGGTAAAGAAGTGCTTTGGCTAAAACTTAGAAGAGTTTATAACAGAATTGTACGCTGTGTAGAAAAAGAGAAACTATAAGAACATCATATATAAACAACAACAATCAATCAAAATCACAAAAAAAAGAATCATGAAAAATTACATTATCATCGCACTACTAGGTCTAATGCCATTTACATCAAAAGCGCAATCAATAGATACTACTGGCAGGCTGGGTTTTTCAATTAACACCAACTATAATGGAGAATTAACAACGCCAAGAATAGTTCCAAGCGTTAACTATAGCAAAGGAAACAACCAATATGAGCTTGGACTGGGTTTCCAGCCTTTTAACTTGGATCAAGAACGAGTGCTAAGTGTTGAGCTTAGTCAAAAACACTACCCAAATGGCATGAGTAACAAGTACAATATGTACTTTATTTCACGTGCCGCATTGGTTAATAGCAAGCGAAACACGTTTTACCCTTCAACGTATAACTACATATTTTTAAGTGAAGGCTATGGCTTTGATGTAAAACCGATAGATGAGTTTGGTCTTTATCTAGGTACTGATTTGAACTTGGGAATGTTTAGCTACAGTAAAAACTCAGACACTACACATGACTCTTTTCAAAGCCAAAAAATGTTTAGGGAGTTCGGTTTTCACATGGCGTTACAAGCCAACATAGGATTCAGATTTTAATAATAAAAAGTGAATTAAATATTTATAATAAATCTAACTATATGAAGGTTTCTTGACAGATAAAAACCAAGCGATAAGAAGAGAATTTAAAACAAACACAAATCAAAAAATCATGAAAGAAACATTTTTAATCTTAGCGTTGTGCGGACTTACCGTATTCGCCAAATCTCAAAACACAAGTGTAGAAAAATCAACTTACGGAGTACAAACAGGAGTTTTAGGACTTTGGGTATATAATGAGTCAAGGCTATCAAACTCTTTTGCTCTAAGAACCGAGCTTGGCTTTGATTTTGGTATTTGGGAAACCACTTACTACGATGACTACAAGTCTCCTTTTATTCAAACACCTGTAATAGTTCTAGAGCCAAGGTTTTATTACAACATTAAAAAACGTGCTCAGAATTCAAAACAGGTTGATGGGAATAGCGGCAATTTCATCGCTTTAAAAACAAGCTATCATCCAGAAATTGCTCTTTTTAACACTGACGACGCGCCGGT
The DNA here is from genome assembly GCA_049115495.1 of Bacteroidia bacterium. Taxonomy (GTDB): domain Bacteria; phylum Bacteroidota; class Bacteroidia; order CAILMK01; family JACPUW01; genus JACPUW01. The sequence goes on from JAGDZV010000012.1 coordinate 61,220, forward strand.
GGTAAGTGATTTCGCCATTATACCAACTTGGGGAATTAGAAGAAATCTAGGAGAGCATTTTAATTACGAAGCAGGAATTGGAATAGGCTTTAGTCACACATATGCACAACGTGCAGGTTATTCAGAAGACAAAAGTGGATTAGAACCAAATATGCACTTGCGAATAGGATATAGATTTTAGAAAAAGCAAAAACCAATCAGCGGCTATGAACTAACATTAAGGGGATGTTCTTCAATTACGTTTAGTTTATGCAATAATCATACAAGCTGAGAACTTTAGTTCTCGGCTTGTTTAATGGCAGTAAAGAGCAGATATCGCTTACGATTTGTTTCAAAAACATGTATCAAGAATTAGGCTAGGACGCAGCGCTACAACCAAATGTTGGGTATTGGTTGTGGTCTATGCATATTTTAAATTTAATGAAACCCAAGAAATGGCCATTGTTTCAATTAATTACAAATCTGGGCAAGTGGTTCGTATGTTCAAATAAGAATATCAACTTTGCATATCAATGAATTGCACTAGAAGTTGGTTATTTGGCATTAAGATGAAAAGGATACTATCATTTTTGCTTATTGTTTTTTTGAGCAATTTGGTACTTAATGCAGCATCAACTAATGTAAAAATTGATAGCCTTAAGCGGGTATTAAGAGCCAGCACGTCAGCAACGGATAGCATAGCAGCTTTAAATCAATTGGGCTACGAACACTGGACCGTGGCACCCCAACAATCTATAGTGTTTGGTAGGGCAGCCTTAAAAAGCGCCACTAGAATGGATCTACCTACTGAAATAGCCTTTGCTTATAGAGTTATAGGGGTTGCCTATTGGGCCTTAGGAGATTATCCAATAGCATTGCAAAACATGTTGTCATCTGTAAATCAATATAAATCCATTAATGATAAAAATGGATTGGGCAGTATGAGCATTAACATGGCACTGGTTTTTTCTGATCAAGGTAATTTTAGAGAAGCCAAACGTAACCTAGTTAAGGCTCAAGCTATTTTTAAGGAATTGGCAGGCGATCGAGAAATTGCCACTTGTAAAACTAAAATGGCTACTATTCTAATTAAAGAAGACAGCCTTGATAAAGCAGGTAAGCTATTATTTGAAGCCCTTGAAGTGCGTAATAAGCTTAAGTTTCGGTATGGAATTAGTGAGTGTTACAATAGACTAGGGTTGCTCTATTGTGCCAAAGGCGACTATAATGCCTCGCTAGATTATTTGTACAGGTCAAGAGATTTAAGCGAGAGCATTTTTGATAAAGATGGTTTGGCAAAATGTCTTGGAGATATTGGATATACCAAACTGGCATCAAAGGCCTATAATGAAGCCTTTGATTATTTTAAGCAAAGTTTGATGGTGGCACGTTCAATATCTTCAAAAAAATGGAGATTAGAAGCTCTAAATGGCATGGCCAAAGTTTATGAAGCTCAAAATGAGCATGAGAAAGCCTTGCAGTTTTTAATCCAATACCAATCTTTAAGAGATTCGTTATTGAGCCAGCAGCAGATTATTGCGGTTTCAAACCTTAGAGAAGAATTTAAGACCAGGCAACAGCTTGATGCCATTAAAGATTCTAAAACAAGAATTGCTTATTTACAAGACAAAGCCATTCAAAAAAACTACCTTATTGCTCTAATCATATTGCTATTAGGTGCTTTGGTGTATCTGTTTATACTGCGCACCAGAAACTTTAAACTAAAGCATGAGCAACAACAACTAGCGCTAAAGGCACAAGAAGCGGCCGCAAAACAATTAGAGCGAGAGCTGGAGCTGAGTCAGAGAGAGTTAACATCATACGCCCTCAATTTTGTGCAGAAAAATGAATTTATTCAAGACCTTAAACAAGAAATTGATGGAATGGACTCCATTAAGGATATGAGAAAACTATCTCATAAGCTGCATCAGGCAAATACATTAGATAGCGAATGGGACAAGTTCAGAGCCCACTTCGAAAAAGTTCATGGTTCGTTTTTTGATAAACTAAAAGAAAGGCATCCTAAACTCAATCAAAATGAGCTACGCCATTGTGCACTTATAAGAATTAAATTGAACGTTAAAGAATCGGCGGCTATTTTAGGAATTACGGCCGAAGGCGCAAAAACAGCACGCTATCGAATTAAGAAGAAATTGGAGCTAGAGGCAAATGACTCTTTATTTGATTATTTATTAAGCCCTGCCAAATAGCTTTCAAGAGCGAAAGGCCTAATTTATTAGTGACAATTTGTTTGGGCTTTAACTACAATGAATTTTTGTTGCGATACGCTAAAGTGATTTGATTCAATGGATTAAGGCCTGTTGTTCACCATTTGAACCCCAATTTTTCTTGGTAACAACACCTTTTGAGCCCCATGCTTTTTTGCCAGAGCGGCAAGCTGACAAATAGGTTTGCCCCAGACAAAAAAGCGAAAGATGAGTTTAAAAAATCAAATTGAAAGTAAGCCAAATGGTATAGCGAAAAGCATACTAAAAGGCTCTTTTTTCATTCTTCTGTTTTTGGCAGCTTTTAGTTGTACCAACAATAATGAAGAAGACCTAAACCCTGATGACGATTGCCCTACAGAGAATGAAGCGTACGATGGCGATATATCACAGATATTGAATACCAGTTGCGCCACAACAGGTTGTCATGCGGCCGGGGGTGGTTTACCTTCATTGGCCGATTATGCTTCGGCTAATAGTCTTAAAGAACGCATTATGGTTAGAGCCATTACAGAAAAAACAATGCCGCCCGCAGGACCACTTAGCGATTGTGATATAAAGAAACTAAAAGCCTGGATAGATGCAGGCGCCCCTAAAAACTAAATGTAAAAAATTATGAAAAAGATTTTATTAGTAGTTGGTCTCTTTACACTTGTAGGTGGTGCGGTAGGCCTTTATCAGTACAACAAACCACACAGAGATGTTACGACCGAAAAACCAGCATTTAATGTAGAAGCTCAAAGTTTACTCAGCGATTTTCAAAATAAGTTTGACGAAGCCTGGGCCAAATATGGTGATCAAACCATTGAAATTAGTGGAACAATTCTAAGTATTGAGAATGCTTCAGAGCATAAATATATTGCACTAGAAGTTGGCGATTTAATGGGTGGCGTAATCTGCTACATAGACCCAAGTGTAGCGCAACTAGAATGCAAAACAGGAGAAGCTGTAACGGTCAAAGGCAAAGTAAATGGCTATGATCCTGACATTCTTCAGGAAGTTGAATTAAAACAATGCACAATAACAAAATAATTATGAGAATATTAATCACACTTTTTCTGCTTATGCCATCAATGCTTATGGCACAGAAATACTTCACCAGAAGTGGAAACATATCATTCTATTCAAGCACACCAGTTGAAGACATTGAAGCCCATAATAACAGCGCAAACAGTGTGTTAGACGTTTCAAATGGAGCAATGCAATTTGCTGTTATTATGAAGTCTTTCACCTTTGAGAAGGCTCTTATGCAAGAGCATTTCAATGAAAACTATGTAGAAAGCGATGAGTTTCCTAAAGCCACCTTCAAGGGAAAAATTGTTGATATAAATGCAATTGATTTTGATGAGGATGGTAATTATAATGTTGAAGTAAAAGGTACTATGGAGATTCACGGCGAAAGTCAAGAGCTCTCTACAAAAGGTACTATTACAATTAAAGGTGGCAAAATAAGTGCCCAAAGTAGCTTTGAATTAAAGCCAGAAGAATATGGTATAGAAATACCATCGGTAGTGCGTGGTAACATTGCTGAAATTGTGAGAGTTGATGTTTCTTTTAACTACGAACCGCTTAAACGATGATCAGGTTATTCATAATCATCTTTCTTAGTAGCTTAAGTTTAGCACTAATAGCTCAAAACGAAGATGAAGACTTACTTGGATTATTAGGAGATGAAGAAGAGACCATTGAGTTTATTAAAGCTGCTTTTAAAACTACTAGGGTTGTAAATTCTCACTCAGTTGAAAACGCAGCACCCGGTGTACTAGATCTAAAAATTTCGCATCGTTTTGGAGTAATAAATGAAGGAGCTTATACACTATTTGGCCTTGATAGAGCTACCATGCGTATTGGCCTAGATTATGGAATAAACGATTGGTTGATGATAGGCGGCGGTAGAAGCACTTTTGGAAAAACCTATGATGGTTTTGTAAAAGCGAAAATGTTGAGGCAAAGTACAGGAGCCAAAACTATGCCTGTAACGCTAGCCTTGGTTTCAACTTTTGCTGTAAATACGCTAAGACAGGCCGATCCTGAACGTATTTATCCATTTAGTAATCGCCTGTTTTATACCCACCAGCTAATTTTAGGCAGAAAATTTTCTAATAATTTCTCAGCGCAAATTATGCCATCACTGGTTCATAAAAATCTGGTTGCTACAAGAAATGATGCCAATACTATAATAGCACTAGGTGGTGCCATACGTCAAAAGCTATCAAATAGAGTAGCTATAAATATTGAGTATTATTATTTAATTCCTGATCAAATAACTCAAGATGTTACAAACTCTCTAACTATTGGGTTTGATATAGAAACGGGAGGCCATGTTTTTCAATTGCATTTTACCAATAGTATTTCAATGATTGAGAAAGGTTTTATTACCGAAACCACCAGCAATTGGAGAGAAGGTGGCATACACTTCGGTTTTAATATTTCAAGAGTATTCACCGTAAGAAAACCAGCAGAATTTAGACATTAGCGAAACAACCAAAATCAATTTACCCATACTACCTTAACCCATTGAATTGCCAAAGCCAATTGCTCTTATGAGTAGTTGGCTTTTGGTTGTAAGGTTTAAAAAACAATAGGGGTATTGGAAGTGGTACTATAAAATCATTAAATGAATTTTTCGATTATGTTATACTTAGTGCGAGCGATTGAAATCGACCGTTACTGATCAGGAACTATGGAATTCATTTCATCGAAATGTATTGTGGCATCATTTCCGATACTCCTAAAAAACAAAATTTGACCATTCGTTACTTTACACCTGCCTTTTTACGATCCTGCTTGTCCCCAACCTGTTGGGGTGGCGAAAATAAATGGCTAAGCATACAGAGCCACAAAAAACTAATAGTCCAAATTTTCCTGTATTTTCTAAGAATGATTCAATACCGGTCTTTGCTTTTTCAAGCTGTTTAGACTCTTTTATTTTCTTTCTAATGCTAATTACATGGAGCGTAGTTGGGAATGGTTAATTAAGGCATATTAGAATTTATATGCTCAGTATAGCATAATATTGAATACAATACATAATTATGGAGTACACTTATAATAAGAACAAAGCTTCAAATCAGTTTTATACCGTACATTCTCTAGTTGGCATTTTTCAAAAATTATACCGGGATTTGTTTTTATTTCAAAACTCAATTTTTACTGGAGTATTAAGATGTTTGTTTTTTCTTTCGGTCTTTTTATTTTTCACGCAGTACTCAAGTGCTCAAAATGGGTCATTCGATTCTTTAATCGAACAATTATTTGACACTAATGAAGATATTGATATTGACCATATCAATTACTCAAAAGACAGCGCAGAAGAGGTCTCCATAGCAAATGTGCTGCGCAATGATTATACCTACCATGACCTATATATAATTTACACCTATGGAGGAAGTAAAATTGAAGAGTCTAATATTAACTTTAGAAGGTTCATTAAATGGTTCAACGCCTTAAGCCCAAAAATAACATCATACGACCTTGATTATACCAAAATAATGTTTCATGTTGTGGGTCACTTCCGTAATGTTGGGAAGCTCTCAATTGCTGATAGTTTAAATGAAGTGTTTATTAGCTACAATAATTCCTTGGGAACTTTAACGCCTATTAGCGCAAACGTAACCTTGACATTCAGAACAGTTTAATGTCAGTTCAGAACAAGACTTTTGCCAGGCATTTTTAAGTAATTAATTTCGAATCAAAATTTAAATCCATTTCTAAGCGTAGTTGGTGCTCCTTACGTTCATTGTACTAGCAGGCTGTCTATTGTTCAGCTTTGCCAATGCACAAACACAAACCCACACATCCCCTGATAAGGCTGTTGTGATTAATTCCTTTCCAAGTTATCACAAGTTACTCAATTCGTCAAGTGGTGCTTCCGCTAGTGGAATGGGTGGTACTTGCAACACTTTGACTTGCTGCTCGGTTTGGGTTTATAGGGTTGATATTCCAACAGCAGGTTCAATAAGAATGGAAAACTTGAACTTCACTCCCCTAGGAAGTTCAATGATTGCTTACAGGGCAAAAAGTGCCGCCAAAACCCCAACAAGTTTTAGTGATCTTGTGTATGTTAGTGGACAACCTGGAAATTTTTGTGGATATAGAGATTCGCTGCAATTGGGTCGACGCTATTTTTGGCCAAATGCAAACAGAACTGCCGCGCAAAATGCTAAAAGACAAGTAGGATGGCAAACAGGCCCCTTTTTTGCCGACACGATAGGACCAGGCTCATATTACATCCTTGTTTGGAGTAAAAACAATCAAATCAACCTAGGTTCAGATACGGCAACCTTTATGTTTAGGTATAAGCCCTATTGTGGCGGAACTTCAGGTAGAACCTGCCCGCCAATTGTAGACGTTAATAGTAACAACAACTCAGTTGGTCAAGGTAGCGCGGTTTCAAAGCTTAACAATACGCTTCTAGATTCTGTAAGTATTTACGGTTCAAGAACCATAACATATTCTCTTGAAAACGCTTCTGATAGTTTCTTCAAAACAAAAGGTAGCGCACCCATAAGTATTTCTGGGCCAGGTGCAGCTTTTTTTAGTGTCGAGGCCCAGCCTGCGGATGATTCTTTAAGCGCAGGAGATTCCACTTCATTTCAAATTAAGTATAGTCCTGTTAATCTTGGTAGTGATACGGCCATTATAAAAATTGCCAATACCGAAAGCAATAACGACACTTTTAGTTTCACTGTAATTGGCAACGCACTAGATTTACGACCTATTGCCTTTGCGCAAAAGTTTGAAGGCACCGCATTAGAAAACTGGAACTACACTCCAGACCCAGCCAAATACGCTACTGAGACAGATTCAATTATAAACGGCTCTGAAGATATATGGGATATCATACGTGAATTTACAGGAGACATTAGCGGACCATACGATGGTAGGTATTTCTGGGGTACACAAGATTTAAGAAATAGCAATGGTGGCCGAAGTTATGCACATCATTTAAATTTTAAGAATGTATTTGTTGGAGAACTTCCATATGCAGCACTAAAGTTTGCCTATTACGTGGAAGGTTTTGATGCGAGCGATTCTGTTTACTATGAGCTTTTTTATGATAATGTAGGCCAAGGCAAAATACACCTTGGAAAGGATGATGACGAATGGCTTACCGAAAGAATTGAAATACCTAACACCGTAGATAGCGTAAAATTCGTTTGGAGCGCTTATAATGATGGTTCATCTGATTATTCTGGCTTTGATGGATTAGAGATTAGAGGAGTGAGACCATCAATTAAGCTTAATGCTAATAATACGAAAATTGCTAATGGTGCTAGAAAAACTGGATTAGCCAACAACACAAATTTTGGAAATATTGAAGTCGGCACTTCTAAAACTTAAACTTTTTACATCATAAACTCAGGGCTTGACACATTAAAACTTCTCGGAAATCCATTAGTATCAATTAGCGGCACAGGCAGTTCAGACTTTAAGCTAACAACCCCTCCAAGTAAAACCATATTTCCTGGTGATTCAGCTGCCTTTATAATATCTTATACATCGCCTAATTTAAAAACCAGTATAGCCACTGTTACTATAAATTATAACGATATTAATAATAGTCCGTTCACTTTTACTATTGCGGGAGCTGGCAAAACTATACTTGAACCCGCATGGATCAGTGGTGATACTACCCTGAGCCCTAGTAACTACTATGGCAAAAAAGGTGTGGCAAATTCAATTAAAACCCCAAAAGGCTTAAGGCTGAATTATAATTGGCAAACCAAAAATGGCGACATTTATATTTATGCGGGTAGTGCTAATAACGGTCAGGACGACAATGTGCTTTGGAAGTATAACAACGGCCAATGGAGCTGGATAAACGGCGATACCATAAGCCAGCTTAATTCAGGCTTATGGGGGGTAAAAGGAACAAGCTCTAAATTCACAACCCCTGGCAGAAGATATGGCGGTGTAAGTTGGGTTGATTCAAACGACAACCTTTGGTTATTCGGTGGTAGAAATAATAGTGGTTATCTCAACGATGTGTGGAAATGGGATGGAAGCCAATGGACGTGGATAGCAGGAGATAGTACTGCAAATTCTAATGGCAGTTATGGTACAACTGGTACTGCATCGGCAACGAATAATCCACCAGGTATTGCATACGCTACCGCTTCAACAGTAAAAAATGGCCACTTACTGTTATTTGGAGGCCAAAAGTCGAATAGTAGGGGATATTTATCAGATTTATGGACATGGGATGGAAGCCAATGGACACATCTAAATGGTCCAAAAACAGTTCAAGATATTGGCAATTATTCTTTAAAAGGCTCACCTAGTTCATCTGTACGCCCTCATGCGCGTTCAAGTGCAACATCTTGGACAGATGAAAATGACAATTTTTGGATTTATGCTGGATTCGGTACTGATTCAAGCTACACGTTAAATGGTAAAGTAATTGTAAAGACTAATGCAGCTAATGATGTTTGGAAATGGAATGGAAGCCAATGGACTTGGGTTTCAGGGGATAAATCAGGTGTTCAAGTTCCTAACTATAGCAATGTAAATAGTCATCCAGGTGGAAGGAATTCTGCCACTGCAACGAAAGATTCTAAAGGTAATGTGTACGTTTTTGGGGGTAATAGAGAAACAAATCGTAATGTAAATGCTAGACAGCAAGCTAACGACCTGTGGAAATTTGATGGTAAAGATTGGTACTGGTTAGGGGGTGATTCTTCAGCACTTGCAAACAATCCTTATGCAAGATTTGGGCAAAAAGGAGTTGCGTCAACCAACAACTGGCCTGGATCAAGATTTGGGCATGTAATGCACTACAATACAAAAAAAGAAGCAATTCTTTTGTTTGGTGGATTTGGCCACGTACGCTATGGGAGTGCTTCTGTAGAGTATTATTCAGAACTAAACAATTTTTGGGAAATTGACATGAATGCGAGTAGTACCACCTTATCACCCGAAATATTAGTTCTTGGTAATGGAGTAGAAATTGCAAGTGGCAGTACAACCTTTTCTGCTACAAACAACACCGATTTTGGTTCTATAGACACCACCGGATCTACTTCAATAGGCAAGACTTTCTATATTTATAATACTGACTCTGGAAGTCTAAATTTAAGTGGTAGTCCCATTGTAAGTATTGGCGGAACAGGAGCTTCAAGCTTTACTGTTACCACCCAACCTTCAAGTTCAATTGCTGTGGGAGATTCTAGTGCCTTTATTATAAGCTTTGATCCAAATGCTATTGGAGTAGTTACGGCAACGGTTTCAATTGCTAATAATGATGCTGATGAAAACCCGTATACTTTCACTATTAAGGGAGAAGGTTCTTTACCATCGCTTTTACCAAAAAGATCAGCAACTGATAGGGTTGTAGTTAACACTGTAAATGCAATTGCAAGTGATTGGGGTCGTGGCTTTGAGTTTAAACCCAAAGAGCCAATTATAGTAACCGATATTGGTGGTAGAATGGTAGGTATAGACACTTTTCCAACTGTTTTGTGGGATTTAGATGATCAAAAGCAACTCACTAAATTAGTTTTTAGTCCAACAAAGGTTGGAGAGTACGAATACTCCAAACTATCAACTCCTTTATTATTAGAACAAGGTAAAAGTTATGCTATTACTGCGTATGGAGATCAAACAGGCTACTACTATGGAAATAGTTCGCAGGCCAATGAGTTCATAGAATATGTAGGCATGCGCTTCTGCAATAATTGTAGTAAGACACAAGATTTCCCAACTAGAGTAATCAGTAATCTTCATTATGGAACACCTGACTTTTTATTCCTTAGATCAAGTATGTTGGTTTCAGGTAATGATGTCGTAATTGCTCCAGGTAAGACAACAACTGATACCCTTTCAGGTACAAACTTTGATAGTGTTATTACTAATACAACCGTTGAAAACGAGTTTTATGCTTTCAACTTAGTTAAGAATTTTGAAGACACAGTTACATTAACCGGTTCTCCAAAAGTGAGCATAACAGGTACTGATGCCAGCTTGTTCGAAGTGACGCAACAAATAGGAGTAGATACACTTTATGGTCTTGATAGCTCAATGTTCAAAATATCTTTTACACCAGTTGATTCTGGTTACAAGGAAGCAACAGTTTCAATTGCCTATACTGATTCATTGAATGGTGCCACAACCTATTCTTTTAAAATATCGGGTATTGGTAAACAACCAGAATATAGCATTAGCTTCAATTTAGATTCTGCTATTCAATGTAACGGAAATAACGAAGCAGATGTAACAGCCATGGTTAATGGCGGTGTAAGACCTTTCAAATATCTATGGAGCAATAATGCATCAGATTCGTTTATTAGAAATGTAGGTGCAGGCACTTACACTTTAAGAATTATAGATGCAACAAACGACACCTTACTAGATTCCATTATTATCACCGAGCCAAGCACCCTTAGCTTATCAGCTAGTTTAACTGATAGTGTAAGTTGTTATGGTTTGGCTGATGGAGAAGCTGAAGTAATAGCCAGCGGTGCCACAAGTCCGTATTATTATTCTTGGGACAACGCACAAACAACAGCTAAAGCTACCGGTCTTATGGCCAGTACCTACAAGGTTGTAGTTACTGATGATAATGGCTGTATGGATAGCACAACAGTAGATGTACTAGAACCCGATTCTTTGGATTTTACACTTTCATATGTGAAAAACATCAGTTGTTCTAGTGCCGATGATGGAGAGCTAGCTTACAGCATTACAGGTGGAACTGCACCTTATTTATCAGTTTCAGGCTTAGTGCCAGCTATTGACACCATCTATGACTTATCTCCAGTAAATAACTCGGTCGTTATTGTTCAAGACGCAAACAAATGCGTAGACTCTGTTAGATATTCTATTCTTGAACCAGACACCCTTGTTGCCAATATTAACATTGATTCTAATGTGTTATGCTTTGGAAGCGCTTCAGGAGTGGTTTCGGCAATGGTAACTGGTGGAACACGTGCCTACAACTATAAGTGGAACAATAACGCTACTGACAGTAGCTTGAGTGGACTTATAGCAGGTGCATATAGTGTAACAGTAACTGATGATAATGGATGTACTGATGTAGCTAGCACTACACTAACCCAACCTGCTTTATTAGTAGCCGGAACAATTGACGGCGACACTACCATTTGTGCGGGTATAACACCTAATAAACTAAGACAAACTGCTGCCACCCGTGGCGGTGTAGGCAGCTACACTTACCAATGGCAAGTAAGTTCTGATAGCATGAACTGGTCTAATATTACAGGTGCTACTAGCATGAGCTACCAACCAGGTGCCATACAAGGCAACAACTGGTTTAGAAGATTAGACTCTGATGGCAATAGCTGTGGACCTGATACAAGTAATGTATTGAAGTTGGCCATTTTTGCCCAACCTAAAGCAGGCTTTACAGCCAACGCCGCTTGCGAAGGCAAACAAACCTTCTTTACCGATACTACCGAACTGGCTTTTGGTAATATAACAAGCTATGCCTGGAGCTTCGGTGATCAAGGAACGTCAAACCAACAAAATCCAATAAACGTATATAAGAACAGTGGTTCTTACACAGTAATGCTAAGCATTGTGGCTGACGGCGGTTGTAACAGTTCAGTTACCAAAACCGTATCGGTAAACCCAGTACCAAGTGTTGACTTTGCCACAACTACAGAGTGCGAAGGCACGGCAACTGATTTTACTAATAAATCAAGTATTAGTTCAGGAACACTTTCTTATGCATGGGACCTTGGTGATAACAACAGCTCAAACGCTACTGAGCCTAACCATACTTACGTAAACGCAGGTTATTATAATGTGCAACTTACCGCTACCAGTAGCCAAGGTTGTGTAGATTCTGTATTGAAAACCGTTCAGGTAAAACGTGTAGCTCAGCCTAACTTCTCAGCTTCTTCTGTTTGTGAAGGATTGAATACAACATTCACCAACCTAAGTACCAATGCAAGTACTTACAGCTGGGACTTTGGCAATAGCTCAGGTTCTTCTACCAAAGAAAATCCAAGCTATGCTTATGCTAATAGCGGTACTTATACTGCTATTTTAACTGCAACATCGGCTGACGGTTGTAGTGATACCATACACAAACAAGTAACCGTTTATGCTTTACCAACTGCAGGCTTTAGTGCTACTGAAGTTTGTTTGGGTGAGACTACAGACTTTACCAACAGCTCTTCAGGCGCTTCTAACTATCAATGGGTGTTTGGTAATGGTACTAGCAGCAACAAGTTTGAGCCTGGTATTATCTATGGTTCGGCTGGTGATTATGATGTAGAACTTACCGTAACTACTGCCAACGGTTGTACTGATGATGTTACCAATGCAGTTACTGTAAATGCCTTACCTAGTGTAAGCTTTACAACAGCTGACATCTGTTTGAGTGAAGATTTAACTACTGTAAACAACACTACAAATGCAAGCTCTTATGCTTGGACATTTGGTGATGGTAATTCATCAACGACTTCTGCCCCTACACATACATATACCGTAAATGGCAACTACGAAGTGAAATTGGTAGCAACATCTGCTGATGGTTGTATTGATTCTGCTTCTACCAACATCAACGCCTTTGCTGTACCTGATGTAGCTTGGGCTGCTTCTAATGTTTGCGATGGCAATGATGTGGTGTTTAACAACACATCTAAAATTGCAGCAGGTACCATGACCTACGTTTGGGACCTTGGCAATGGCGCTAGCACAGGTAATCCTGCGCCTAGTTATCAATATGCATCTGATGGTAACTATACTGTAAAACTGGTTGCAACTTCTAATAATGGTTGTCAAGACAGCAGTACTTCTTCGGTTACGGTATACGCCATGCCGGTAGTTGACTTTAGCGCACCTAATGTTTGTTATGGTGATACGATGTTTACCAATAACCTAAGTTCTGGTGCTGCCAACTATGCTTGGAGCTTTGATGATGGCAATACATCAACTGATGTTTCACCATTCAACTTCTATGCTTCATCAGATGATTATAATGTGCAGTTGATTGCCACTACTTCTAATAACTGTGTTGACTCTGTAACCAAAATGGTTTCAATTTATGCTAAGCCTATTGCAGGTTTTGATGCCAATGATGTTTGTGATGAAACAGCTGTTTCTTTTGCAAACAACTCATACAACGCCAGCATTGTAGCACACAACTGGAGCTTTGGCGATGGCAACTCTTCTGCAGTAATTAATCCTAACCATACTTATAGTACAAACGGTTCTAACGATGTTACTTTGATTACTATCTCTGATAACAGTTGTTCTGATACCATCACCAAAACAGTAGTTGTACATCCTAACCCTGTGGTGGCTTTTGCCAATACTACTGAGTGTGATTATGACTCAACTGAGTTTACTAATAACACCACCATCGCTTCAGGTACTATTTCTTACGAATGGAACTTTGGTACGGGTGCAACTTCAACTATTGAGCACCCTAGCTTCTTGTTCCCACAAGCTGGTGCCTATGTTGTTGGTTTAGAAGCTACATCAGATATGGGTTGTGTGCGTTCTACATCTGCTACAGTTGTGGTAAACCCTGCACCTATGGCGGCCATGGAGTTTGAAAACAATTGCGAAGGTTTAGTTTCTGAGTTTGCTTCTGCTTCTAGTGTAAGCACAGGCAGCATTGTTGACTACAACTGGAACTTTGATGATGGTAGCTCTTCGGCTGACGAAAACCCATCGCATCTTTATGCGCTTGATGGTAGTTATGATATTACTCTAATAGTAACAACAGACAAATCTTGTACGGATACAATTACTTCTGGTCTTGTAGTGTATAACAAACCCGAAGCTGATTTCTCTACGCCTGATGTTTGTTTTGGTAAGATCAGTGCTTTCACTGATGCTTCAGTTGACGCGCAAGATTACACTTACGACTTTGGCGACCGTTGGGGTATTTCTATTCTTGCTGAGCCTGAGTATACTTATGAAGAGCCTGGTACTTACAACCCTACTTTGTATGTTACTTCTAGCAACGGCTGTAGAGATACAGTTACTAAAACGGTGGTAATCTACGAGCTTCCGGTAGCAAGATTTGGTGTAAACAACCATTGCTTTGGCGAAGACTTTACCCCTACCGATAACTCTGTAGGCACAGTAACCGACTGGAACTGGGATTACGACAATGGTGATACTGAAACTGGTATTGATCCGATTTACACCTACGCTAAAGATGGTGATTATAATGTAAGGTTGATCGTAACTGATGGCAACGGTTGTATTGATTCTACTAGAAGAATGGTAACCGTATGGCCTTTACCTGATGTTTGGGTGCGCTCTGATACTATGGTAAGCCGTGGTTATACAGTACAGCTTGAAGCGCGCGGTGGTGTGGCCTACAAATGGAGTCCGGTTGATAATTTGGATCGTCCGCTTACGGCTACGCCTATTGCAACAGTTGTTGAAGACATTACTTACACGGTTACAGTCGCCAATGAATTTGGTTGTACCAAAGACACCTTTGTGAACTTACGTCAAGAAGAAGACTACACCCTTGAACCTTCTAACATTATGACACCTGATGGCAACGGCCAGAACGACAATTGGATTGTAGAAAAGGCGCAGTACTATAATGATGTGGAAGTAATCGTATTTGATAGATGGGGACGTATTGTTTACCAAAACGCCAACTACGACAACACTTGGAACGGTATTTCTTCAGCAACCGGCGAAGCATTACCTGATGGTGCTTACTACTACATTGTAAAAGTGCCTGCCGATAGAGAAGAGTACAAGGGATCGATAACCATATTTAGGTAACCTTAAAGTGAATAAGTAAATGAGTGACTTAGTGAATCAGTTTAAGAATCTAGATATGAGTGTAAAGTTTAAAATTCAAAGTTTAAAGAAGAAGTCAATGGATAATAATAAATCAAAATCCCCTTTCCGTCGCTTGACGGAAAAAGGGTGGTTATTTCTAATAACAATTTCCCTAATAACCATTAACTGGAGCGGAGCGAAAGCACAGCAACTTCCGTTGTACAGTAGCTACGTTTATAACCCAATGCTCATGAGCCCAAGCTTTGCGGGTAATATGGATGCTAGTGGTCAAACCGCTCGTTTAATGATGGCGCACCGCTACCAGTATGCCGGTTTTGAAGGAGCGCCTACTACCAGTTTATTAGCTTTAGACGCTCCCTTTACCAATCAAAAAATGGGTTTAGGCGGTGTGCTATACACTGATGTTGCTGGGCTTATCCGTCAAACAGGTTTGTCTTTAAACTACTCGTATAAAGTTAACCTTGGCGATAAAGCCATATGGCATTTGGGTTTGGCCGCCAATGCGGGTCAGCAGACCCTTGACATGGCAGCAGTTAATGCGGTTGACATGGGTGAGAACATCCTTAATCTTGAGAGTGCCAACAAAGTATATGTAAACGGAACTTTTGGTACACACATTGAAGCGGGTAAGCTTAACTTGGGCTTCGCTGCTCAGCAGCTTACTCAAAACCAAATGGTGTTTCAGAACTATGTTTCTAATGTGAACTTTACCTACGAGCAGCCTATGCACATGGTGGGATTTGCTTCTTACCGATTTGATATTAAAGGCGATACGTTTGGCATTACCCCAATGTTGGCTACGCGTTTTGTGTCGGGGACACAACTTCAGTACGACCTGATCCTAAAAGCACATGTACACAACAAAGTATTTGTTACTGCGGGTTACCGTGGTGGTTATGCAGCTAGTTTTGGTGTGGGTGCTGTGCTTAACAACAACCTTACGCTAAGTTATACTTACGACCATATGGTTAATGATGCAGGTCCTTTTACCGGCGGTGGTAATGAGTTTACCCTTGGCTACCGCTTTTTTAAAGGTAAAGGTTTGCCTTCTACACCCAATACTCCAACGATAGTTGGTGGTAAAGGCCTTTCTGAAGCTCAGGTAAATGCCATTTTTGAAGAGCGGGTAAAGGATATGCGCTCTAAAATGGACTCGCTTAACCAAGTTAATGAGACCCAAGAAAAAGAGATTGAAGAACTTAGAGATCAGATCTCTAGACTATCGCCTACCGAGGTTAAGGAGCTGAGCAAGAATGTAACTCCGAACAACGGATATTTACCGAATAGCATTGAGTTTGAATCAAGCAGTGCTAAAATAGCCGCTGGCTCTACTGCTGAGCTTGATAATATTGCGGCATACTTAATCGCCAACCCTTCTATTAATGTTACCATTGATGGATATACCGATAATGTAGGAAATGCCGATGCCAACTTAATTCTTTCTAAAAAAAGAGCGGCAATGGTTTATGACTACTTAATGCAACGTGGTGTAAATGCATCACAGCTTAGCCACAACGGATATGGTAATAATAATCCTGTAGCTGAAAACAATACCGAAAATGGAAGGCTTATGAACCGTAGGGTAGAGATTAAGGTCAAATAAAAGTTTACTAACTATTATCCTATACAAAGCCCAATGAGTTTTCATTGGGCTTTTTTGTTGTAAATGAGAATTTGCCTTCTTTTAATAACTATCGAAAACATATTTCAAGTTACATCTAGAATAAACAGAATGGTAGTAATAAAAAAGGGAATGCTCTACATGAACATTCCCGTTGGGTGACCCCAGAGGGACTATTATCCAAAAAATTTCAGGAAGATTTAGCTAAAATTGTCTCATTAGGGGATATAAGGGTACGGTTATCTAGAGATTAATCTAACCTGATAAGGGATTTCTTAAAGTTTCAAATTAACGAAATGTCTATATTTTTTACCTTAAAGAGAAGGTGGCGTTTATTGACACGAAAAATTCATTAGGCAAGGCTGTACTTTCAATACCATCAATAAAATCTGTATAACCTGTAATTAAGTTTAACTGTAAATACTCTTTAAAGGCGTATGAGCTGCTTAGGCTGAAGCGTTCTAATCTTGATTGAAAGATACGGGAGTATTCGTTCCTGTAGTTTAATGTTGTTTTGATACCTTTAAAGTTGGAGCCAAACTCAATTTGATAATTGTAATCGCTTCTAGTTTCCGATACCGCAGTAATAATTTGATTAGCTATACTGCTGCGGATGAAAAATTTTGAATTAAAGCTGAAACTTTGATAGAAGCCAATATTTGAGAATGAATTAATTTGTGAGGTATTGTTATCAAGAAAGAACTCACTTTTCATAAAACTGATCCTTGACCTTGAATTTAAACCAATGATTTTGTAATCATAAGAGCAGTCTAATGATGTATTGTTGATTTGATTGTCTATACCTGTGAAACCAGTTGATTCAATATTACTATTTGAAGTAAACGGGGTGTGCGAAAAATTTAAAGAAGGTGACTTTTTGTACTTAAATGTAGCGATAACTCCAAATCCTTCATTTGTAAAGCTTGAATTGTTTATATCGGTAATTTGATAGAATCCATTCAGAAAGAAGTAATTTCTAAAGCTTTTGGTGATTCTTAGTCTTGTTTTTTGAATTTGCTGTGGAATGAAAAAATATAGTTGACTGTTGTACTGAGCACCTTGGTATGTATACTCTGCGCTAAAGTTCAAACGCATTCTATCAATTCTTTGGCTATAAATGATATCGAAATTGGATCTATTATATAATGATGTTACATTAACTAAGCCTTCATCAGGTAAATCACTTAAGCTATTAAAATCACTTGGGGTTATTATCGTCTGCGAATGGAATAGTATTCTGCCATTATTTTTCAATTCATTTTCTATTGAAATGCCCAGAGCATTATTTGACCCATAAAGTGTATTAAACTCATTTCTTTCCCTTATCTGTGCATAGTGAACTTGAAACCGTGTTGATTTCACAGTTTTGTTAATTTTTAGGGCACTTATGCTTTTATCTGAGTGAAATGTACTGCTGTCTATACTAAATGCATTGCTTGAAACCCTGAATTGATCAATTGGATTAATAATTATACCCTTGAGTGCAATTAATTCATAATTACCGAGATTAGCTCCAATAGAAAGACCATTTAAAATAAAGTCATCTCCTGGTTTTGTAGTCAGGTTTTGTGTATGCAACCCAGTATTAAACTCTGAGAGTCTTGTTAGAATTTGAAGAACTCCATGTTTTGGTAAATGTTTACTTTTATTCCTAAGGAGTTCTTTGGGATCTATTTCTGCAAGGTTTTCATACTCCTTTTTTAGAAGTTGATTATTGCTTTCAATTCGTTCATTTATTTTTTTAAGTGATTCAATTTTGCTTTCTAACTCTTCAATTTTACTTTTTGTTTCTTCATACTTGGTAACTAATTCATGTTTAGCTTCTAGGATATTGTCGTACAAAGAGTCATTGGTGACAGTATCAACTAAATTTTGGAAAGAACTTTCCAAGGAATCGAACTTAATTGAATCCTGTTTTGCATCAATTAGCCCATTCAAAGAATCTCTATTTTCAGCAATTAGATTATTTAAGCTGTCCCTCAAATTATTTTCAATAGTTTCTAATTCTTTTTCGGCCTTAATGGTGGCTTGGGTTTTAAGTTCATCAAAATAAGAAGTGAGGTCTGTTTCATATCTTAGTAATTCGTCTTTTTTTTCATCCAGCTGAGCATCAAGCGTTTCTATGAATTTGTCATTGTTTATCAAATAATTGTTGTTCGTATTGAAATTATTTTCTATCTGCTCTTTGTACTGCTTGTATGAGCTTTTTAGTCCCTGATCGAAGCTCTGAACATCTGCACTAAGATTTATCCCTGTTAGCCCAAAGCCAAGGTCTCTTATGTTTGAATAATTATAGCCAATATTAAGAGGGATTCCAGCAAGATTCAAGGTAGATTGTACTCCCATAATGTAGTAGTTAGTAGGTCTTCCAAGTACAAATGAGTCTACATTAGAGATTCTTTGTGAATAGCTGATTTGAGTTTGTGAGTGTTCAATAAATCTACTTTTAGTTATAGACTTGGGTAATTTATAATCTGGGACATTTAAAATTTCACCAATTTCAAATACTTGTATATTAAGGTTTCGACTTTCTGGAAGGTATTTGTTAACGTCCAACGCTTGCAATTGAACCAACTTTTTAACTGTATCAAGCAGTAAGACATTGTCTAGATAAGACTGAACTCTAACCGTTTTTCTGACGGGGATTTTGTTAAGGCTTAAGGGTAAGTCGTGACAATGACTGTCAATTATGACTTTGTTTTCAAAATTGGAGACTCTTGATTCAGCATAAATAATAAACGAATCAACTAAATTAGTTCTAAATTGAATTAATTCAAGTATCCAGTTATTTGTTACAGATATGGCTTCTACGTGAGTTTTTATTAAGGAATCATTTTGGCTTATTCTTACTTTTTGAGAAAAAGAAGCACTTGGCAAGAAACCATTTTTTAAATAAAAAGACCCATACATATTGCTGTTACTCAATATAGAATCGTAACTGTTGTCAACGACAATAGTATTAAAACCCCTTTTTAAATCTTTTACGGAAGAGTAAGTGCAAATTGTTTGAGTGTCTTTACAAAGTGTAAATTCAAAAGAGTAACCTCTTATTTCGTTCTCAGAAAAAATTATGCATTTAACAAATTGATTGGGGCTAGATTTCGAATGAAAAACAGTTTGATCGAATTGTATTTCAAACTGAGCACTTGCATTTTGAAGTAGTAACGTGAAAACTAAAACAAAAAAGAACCTAATTAACCTAATTACAGTCATCGCAACAGGCGTCTGGAACCAAGTTAACACAGATATTCTTTACTATTTCAAATGTGCATTTCTTCGAAGGGTCAACTGTACACTGCGGAAAGCTTTGTTCTACAATCATTTTTACTTGATAATTTCCTTCTCCAAGATTTTGGGTAAATTTCGAAATATCCGTCGGTGTAGCACTATTGTGGGTGTAGGTGTGTACTGGGCTACCCCAACTTGTTCCATTCCATATGTACCATTTATAGGTAAAATCGGAATTCATTGACTCGTATGCTAAAGAAAAAGTTACTGGTATAGGGTATGAAGTAGCTGCTAAATCTACACCGTAAACGAAGTCAGATTCTGGGGGATAATTGATTATAAGTTGCACTGTTTGAGATTTAGTGCAATTCGTTTCTTTGAAGGTTCTAACAAGCTCTAATTCATAAATTCCAGCTGGTAATCCATCATGCTCAAATACAGAAGGTGATGTCAGGTTATTTATTTTCTCACCATCTAGATACCATTCAAAACCAAAATCACTTGTAAAACTATTAGAACCACCTACTTCGCAGCTAGTGGTTTCTAGGTCCAAACTAATTGGTGTATTTGGGCAGAAGTATAAATTGTCGTTTAAAAGTATTGGTAATAGTGAATTGCAACTGGAACTGAAGTCAAGTCGTTCGCAAAATCTTTCTGTATTACAGCCATTTGATTTTGGATCCGCAATTAAGCAAACGTATGGATCATTAAAATCAGAGTACGAAGTATTATAAGTACAAGTGCCACCAGAGCAATAAGTAGCCACGTCCATGAAAGTAAACTTTTGGTAATTGTCGGTTCCATCAGCCTTATCAAAATCCCATGCATATTCCTGAATTAGGGCGTTATCGTGGTTTCTAACTGTAAACGTCACATCTACTTGGTTGGTTGAAGAATTGAAAACATCAGAATAAGTGAACTCAGCACTTGCTTTTCTTCCTTCACAATAAGTAAAGCTATTAGTAAATGGGCCTCTACTGCATGGAGATGAATATGTTACAGTTTTTTCTATTACATAGCTGTTTTCACAAAAGCAGCCAGTGCTTATTTTCACATGTGGAATAACTCCCTTTGTATTCCAGGCTTGGCCGTTAATATCAAATTCTTTTAATTCATAAATAGAAGAAGCGTTAGGACTTGCAGGTTGGGTATAAGTATCGCCTTTAAATGATATTCTATCATTGAAACCATCGGGTTTTAAAACAGCCCAATAGTAATTGCCAGAAGTAAGGTTAATCGGGTTGTTTGGATCTCCAACGGCATCTAAATAACCAGGTTCTGACAATTTGTTCACGTCTAAATTAAGTGTTCCAATTACTGAATTAGCTAATGGATTACCTGGAGTTGTTGCTGAAACACTTCTTATTTCTATTTCAATATCTAGATAAGAATATTGAACAACTTTATCATCAAGTTCAAATGAAAGGTATTTAAGAGCTCCGGTTTGTGGAGCTTTGAAATTAAATGCAAAGTCTTTTGCCGTGTAGTTTGTGACGTTTTGGTTTACTTTATACTTTTTACCTGTAGGATTGGTAAGGGCTGCTTGTGCACTTAATTCTTCGTATTCTAGGTTTCCTCCTGTTGTAAAATTAATTGAATTAAGGTCTATTGGGTCGGTATTATTTGCTGTAGGCACGGTGTAAACATCAGAGTTCACTACTCCTGTACATGTTGGGCCAAATTGATTACATTTTTTTACAATGGTTACATTTAAAGAAGCATTTGCATTTGAAATGTCCTTGTGTTCTAAAAAAATCTCTCCACCTTCCAATACCTGGTAATCTAAATCTACTTCAGCATTGCTACTTGCTCCAATCTCGTATGCATAAAAAACAACACTACAATAATGAGAGCCTTGAGAGGCTTCAATTACATGATAACCTTCACTTAACTTGTGCAGTGTAGATGGAATATTAACCGATTTGGTGCTATAGAGAGCTCCTAAAATGCTTCCGTCTAAGGTCCAGTCTACCCCTGTAGCCGTAACAGCAGAATTGGTCCAATTAAGTTCTAAATTTTGATCACCACAAATAGCTTCAATATTATCTGGCGCCGAGCCAGGATATATTGTAGTTGCAGTAACAAAATCAATATCGGTGCAAGGTGGCGCTTTTGTGAACGTTATATTATTTAATCCTATTTTACAGTATGCAGGATCAATGAGTTTTGTACCATTGGCTGGTAATAAAACCACTTGAATTACAAGGGATTTTGCTCTTTCATAATTCCAGTTGCCAATTACTGTATTTGGGTTAAACTGCACCTGGCCACTGATAGTTTGCCAATCATCTGTATTTGGTCCTTGATGGTTTAATTCAGTTACTGGGCTTACATTAATGTTAAACTTTGATAAGCCATCTTTACCGCCAATTAGGGTTTATCTTAAAACAACTCGTGGTTTTTCTGTAATGCTTGCATCTCTTATTGTTGATGCCACTTCAGCCGTAAAGTTGAATGTGTGAAAATCAGGTACGCATAACTTTTGCTCCCATAAAACTACCGGGCCCATGGTTGTTTTTGGTTGAATCATCATGTAATTATCATTACTACTTGATTGACCACTTCCTTCTAGCTGAAAAGGTAAACTTCTTGGGGAAGAGCTAAAATTTTCAAAATGTTTAATAGTGTATTCCCCATTATTAAGACGTGGATTGGGGTTTTCTACAAAAGTGAGATCTGGCGTATTGTTTGTAGAAGCAATTTCATCCTTTGAAACCAAACTTGGTTCAAAACCACCATGCATTAAAGCGCATTCGGCATCATCTTCACATGTTAAGATACCGCAATTCTTTTGCCCCATAAGGTTTAAAGTATAACATACTAAAATAATAGCTAAAGTTAGATTTTTCATGTCCTTTCCTAGTTTGTTAATTTGGGTCAAAGAAAGATTTTTTTTTCTTTTGTGCAAAATATTGACATGAAAAAATACATTGGACTAATTACAATATTCATTGCCTTAATAATTTCAGCTAATGCCCAAAATAACGACTGGGAGATACTTTATCAAAATGAAGATTTAAACCTGAATGCGATAGAATTTACTGATTTAAGAACCGGCTATGCTATTGGTGATGATGGTGTTATATTAAAAACTGACAATAAAGGTTACAGCTGGCAAAATATTGGAGATGAAGCTATGGGCAGTTTAAAGTTTATAAAAGCCTTAAATAAAGATACAATCTTTGTGGCGGGCAGCAACACCATTTATAGAACTTTTGATGCGGGCAATAATTGGGAATTAGTTAGGAATAAACCAGAAGAAGAGTATTTAAACCTAGAAATTTTCACATATGTAGATGAAGTTAAGCATAGATATGCTCTTCAAGTCTCAGGTAAAAGCGGTTTGCTGCTGAGAAGTATAAACCATGGAAATTGGTTTAGTACAATTACTGCGCATAAGTTTCATAGAGAGAAAGATTTTTTAATGTGTTTCCATTCTCATTTCGATAATCCTCTTGTAAAAGACACCGTAATATATTATCAGTTTTCTGGAACGGATACATTACATGGAACTCGAGATAATTTTGAAACGCTATTAGATGTGAAATTTCAAAATAAAGATGGTGTTGGATTATCTGGAGAAAATGGTGTGAAATCTTGTAAAACGGTTAGAGGTAACTTAGATCAATGGTCGCCAAAAGTTCTTTTTATTACCGGAAACAATACGGTGAAAATTGAGAACGGTTCTGGTCTTTCATCATTTAAAACTTTTTATCCACCTGAATCTGCTGTACTCAATGATGCTGAATTTGTTCAGCTAAGTGGGCCGGACTTAAGTAAATTAATAGATACCATTTCTACTTTTATTTTGGGTTGCGGTGAAAATGGTGGTATTTACGAAGTTTCAGGTGTCAATCCGGATGTTTTTATCTTTGCAAGTGATCAAATGGTAAGGCAAGAAGGTTTGCCCAATGTAAACTTTAAGGGCATTTGTGCTGGCTTTGACGAAGAAAACTTTTGGGATTTTCATTTCACGGCTTGTGGCGAGGGGACAATTGTGCAAAAACGATTTAATAATGTGGTATTGGTGCCTGGGCGAAGAGCCAGTGAGTTTAAGGCACAAGTTTATCCAAACCCAAGTGAAGGATTAGCAACATTAGATATTAGTACTAAGGAGTCAGGTAGTTATCAAATTAGTATTTACAGTGTCTCTGGTGTTGAGCTCATGCAGGTAAACAAAGACTTGCCTCAAAATCACAATTATAAACTTCCATTGCTGCAATTAGATAAAGGAGCTTACCTTATTAAGGTTGAGCATAACGGTGTAAAACAAATACTAAGGTATTTTGTGCATTAAACTGTTCAATTAAAGTTGGTTTGATGTGGTACTTATACTTTGTGAGATCTGTGAGTTATTTATAATAATATTTATTTGTTAAATAAATATTATTAATATGCTTTCCACATACCTTTAAGTAGTGCTTGAATATCAGTTCCAATTTCTTGTTCAAAAGGTTAGTTTAAACCATTGGTAATTTTAATCTTTTGGAGTATCTACCAGGCAAAACATTGTATGTATACCTACCAGGCCATAAGAGATCCC
>JAGDZV010000013.1:0-144587 GCA_049115495.1 Bacteroidia bacterium
GAACTTAAACCATTGTCATCAGAAATACTTGCCACAACTGGTGCATTTGGTGCGGTGATATCAACCACAACACTCATACTGCTTGATGTGCTTGATGTGTTACCAGCCGTATCTGTTGCTTCAGCTGTAATGCTGTATGTACCTTCATTCAAACTTGTTCCAGTGTGATCATAGGTCCAATTACCTGATAGGTTGGTTCTGGTAGTTCCAATACTCACACCTCCGATGAAAACTTCAACTTCACTACCAGCTTCTGCTGTTCCGGTAAATTCTAAGGTCTGATCACTTGTGACTTCATCTGATGAGCTTGAGCCGCTATCAGTTGAGATGCCTGATAATACTGGTGCATTCGGTGCAGTAATATCAATTTCAATTTCTAAGTAAGCACCATATGCTGATTGGTTACCTGCTTTATCAGAAACTCGAGCTATGAATCCCGTGTGGCTTCCTTCTGCAATGTTAGTACCTGTATAATCAAATGTCCAATTACCTGATGCATCTACGTTAGTAAAACCTAATGAAGAAGTTCCTGAAGAAGTTGTTAGCAATAATTCTAACCTTCCTAATGCTTCTGCAGTTCCGCTAATCACAAGTGACTGATCATTGGTGATTTCATCACTATTGCTTAAACCGCTATCGGTACTAATGCTAGAAACAACAGGAGAATTTGGTGCTGTAATATCAATTTCAACGCTCAATGCACTTGAAGTACTTGAAGTGTTTCCTGCAGTATCGGTTGCTTCTGCTGTTACACTGTAGGATCCTTCCAAAAGTGTTGTGCCTGAATGATCGTAAGTCCAATTTCCTGAACCATTTGCTGTGGTTGTTCCTATTGATACACCACCAATAAACACTTCTACAGAGCTTCCTGCTTCTGCAGTTCCGCTAAACTCTAAAGTCTGATCACTTGTCACTTGGTCTGAAGAGCTTGAGCCGCTATCGGTTGATATCCTAGATACAATTGGAGCATTAGGTGCTGTTTCATCAATTTTAACGCTTAACGCACTTGATGTATTTGAAGTATTGCTTGCGGCATCAGTAGCTGTAGCGGTAAAGCTATATGTACCTTCTGATAAGGTTGTGCCTGTGTAATCATATGTCCAGCTGCCAGCACCATTGGCAGTTGTAGTACCCATTGATACACCACCTATGAAGACTCCAACAGTACTATTGGCTTCAGCTGTACCTGAAATTTCTAAAGTTTTATCATTTGTAATTTCATCAGAATTACTCAAACCACTATCGGTTGAAATACTTACTACTACCGGTGCGTTTGGTGCCGTAAGATCAATTACAACAGAAAGCGGCGAAGATGTATTGCTCGTATTACCGGCTGCATCAGTTGCTTCTGCCGTTACGCTATAAGAACCTTCAGCTAGTGTTGTTCCAGTATGGTCAAAATCCCAATCTCCAGAACCATCGGCAGTTGTTGTTCCAATTGAAACACCACCAATAAATACTTCTACCGTACTATTAGCTTCTGCTGTTCCACTAAATATTAAGGTTTGATCTGTTGTGATCTCATCCGTAGCGCTTGATCCGTTATCAGTACTTATAGAAGCTACGGTTGGCGCACTTGGAGCAGTAACATCAATTACTGCTGTAAAGCTGCTACTTGAGTTGCTATTGTTACCTGCAGTATCCATGGCCACGGCTGTAATACTATATGTTCCCTCTGCCAAGCTGGTACCAGTATGGTCATAGGTCCAAGTTCCGCTACCATTGGCCATTGTGTTTCCAATTGAAACACCACCTATTGAAACGGTAACTCTACTTCCTGCTTCTGCTGAACCAGAAATTAACAAGGTCTGATCAGTTGTGATTCCATCCGTTCCACTTCTTCCTAGGTCAGAAGAAATTGAAGCAATCGATGGCGTACTTGGCGCAGTAGCATCAATGCTCACATCAAAATCAGCGCTTGCTGCGCTTAGGTTGCTTGCTGCATCTTGAGCCTTAGCTGTGAAAACATACAAACCATTCGATAATGTTGATGCAGTATAATCAAAGGTCCAAGAACCAGTGCCATTTGCAGTGGTGCTACCCACATTGGCTCCGTCTCTAAATACTATTACCGTGCTGTTTGCTTCTGCAGTACCTGTAAATACTAATGTTTGATCATTGGTTTTACCGTCGGTACCGCTTAATCCATTGTCATTGGTTATGGCGCTTATTACTGGTGCATTTGGTGCTTTTGTTACGTTTTCATCAATTTTTACGGAAAAAGCAGATGATATGGAACTCACATTTCCAGCTGAGTCTGTGGCTATTGCAGTAATACCATAAGTATCATCCGCTAATATAGAACCTGTGTTATCGTAAACCCAATTCCCACTTCCATTAGCTGTAGCGCTTCCAATAGAAACGCTATCAATAAATACTTCAACCTTAGAATAAGCTTCTGCCCTACCATAAAAAATTAAGGTTGAATCGGATGTGATTTCATCGTTGCTGCTAGCGCCGTTATCGGTACTTATTGAATCAAACAAAGGAGCATTTGGGGGTGTTGTATCTATATTTAGCTTAAATGAGCGGCTTTTAAAACTATTATTTCCGGCAGTGTCCATTGCTATTGCCGAAATGTAATAAATACCTTCTGCCAAATTCGTACCCGAATAATCAAAAGTCCATTCTCCATTTCCATCAACCATATCAGTTCCAATAGAAACACCATCGGCATATAGTGTTACTCTACTACCTTCTTCTGCAGTACCATAAAAAAGCAGTGTTTGATCAGAAGTTAATCCATCTGAGCTGCTTGATCCCGAATCATCAGAAATTGAAGATATATTAGGTTTAGATGGTAAGGTAACGTCAATTTCTAATTCAAAATCATTGCTAAGATTACTCAAATTAGTGGCAGAATCTTGCGCTTTGGCAGTAAAAACGTAAAGCCCTTCAGATAGTGTTGAATTTGTATAGTTGAACTCCCAAGCACCTAAAGAACTGGTTGATGTATTACCAACACTTGCGCCATCTCTATAGATTATTACCGTACTGTTTGCTTCTGACGAACCAGAAATAATTAAAGTTTGGTCATTCGTAATGCCATCGCTATTGCTTAAACCGTTATCATTAGTAATTGAGCTTATTAGAGGAGGATTTGGTACTTTAGTATCTATAACAAGATTCTTATTATTACTTAATGAGTTTGCACTGCCTGGAGAAAACAAGGTTAATATGGCATTATTACCCGCTGCATCTTTTATTGAACCACCATTTAAAGTCAAGCTTGTACTGTCAACGTAAGCTAAATCGGTAGTAGAATCACCTGCTTGAACCTTATAAATAAAAATCCATTCATCACTCCCCGAACCACTAGCATAATTGGCTTTTTGATTGGTGGTGCCGGTCTCTAGTTCAATTTGCGGTGTACCTGTTGCATAAACAATCTCATCAAAATGTACTACTATTTTAATTTCGTCGTCTTGTTTATAATTACCATTATCTGTTGATGAAGTTACACTACTCACAGTGGCTCCGGAATTATCAATTACAAGGTCTTTGTTAGCACCCAACGATCCTGATTTACCCGGTGCAAATAGCGTTAAATTGACATCATTTCCATTTACATCCTTAATTGAACCGCCATTTAGGGTTAATGCAGCTGTACTTGCATAGTCAAGATCGCTTGACTCATGAGTTGAATCAATTTCATAATAAAATGATAAAAATCTACTTGAACTTCCTGAAGTATATTCTACTTCGGCATCAGTAGTCCCTGTTTCTAATAAAAGCTTTGGCGTTCCTGTAACGTATACTAGGTCATCAAATCTTAAAGTAATAACTACAATATCATTCTCCTTGTAATACCCATCGCTGTTTGTACTAGAAACAGCTTGTATTTTGGGTTTGATTCCGTCAATTTCCAAATTTTTATTATCAGCCAAGCTATTATTGCCTAAAGGTTGTAAATCCAATATAGCATCAATTGTCATAAACTTAATACTGCCACCATTTAAACTGAGTGCGGTTTGAGAAGTATATTCCAAATCGCTACTATTATCACCTTCTTGCACGGTATATTCAAAAGTTAGGGTATCTGTACCGCTGCCTGATATATAATCAATTATTCGATCAGTTGTACCCGTTTCTAATTCAAGTTGAGGCGTACCTGTAACATCCACTTCCTTATCAAAAACTATATTTATTGATATTACATCTCCGATGACGAAAGTTCCGTTTGCATTAATTGAACTTACGGATAAAACAGTTGGTGTATCTGTATCAATAATAAGATTTTTGTTTGCCGAAAGAGAATTTGAATTGCCAGGATTAGGCAACGTGAGTACTGTTTCATTGCCATTTTTATCCAAAATGGTTCCGTTGTTTAACACTAAAGATGAAGAAGCGACATAGTCTAAATCTAATGAAGAATTACCAGCCTGTACTGAATAACTAAATGTAAGTGTATCAGTTGTAGAGCCTGAAGAATAGTTTATCACTTGGTCATTTAAGCCTGTTTCTAATGTTATTTGTGGAGTCCCTGTAATACTGACTGGTTCAGAAAACACCACCTGAATATCAATATTATCTCCTACCGAATAGACGCCATTAGTTTTTTCAGAAGTGACATATAAGACTTCTGGAGCTAATCCATCAATAATTAGGTCTTTATTGTCACTCAAACTATTTATGTCAGATGCAACTGGTAGTAAAAGAGTGGCGTCGTTGCCACTTTGACTTTTTATAGTACCGCTGTTCAAAACAAGAGCTCCATTTGATTGTACATCCAAATCGCTAGAAAATTCTCCACTTGAAACATCATAACTAAATATCAATTTGGTAGATCCTGAACCAGAATAATAATCGACTACAGCATCGGTAGTTCCGGTTTCTAACCCTAACTGTGGAGTTCCTGTTACAAAAACGGCCGCATTAAACTCAACTACAATATCAATCTCATCGCCAATAATATACGTATCATTAGCATTAGTTGAAGTTACAGATACAACAACTGGGCTTTGAGACTCAAATGCTCCAATATCTGTATCTCCAACACGTGCTTGCCCTACTTGATCCTTAGAAGGGGCATCAACATTTGATCCAGAATTAATTGCTGGGCTACCAATGCCTAACGAAACCGATTTAAGATTAGACCCTGTAAAAGTTGCTAAAGCATTCAGCTCAGCATCAATTGGGTCGCTTGATGTACCCTTTAAATCACCTGTACTTGTAGTAAATATTTGGCTTCCTATATCTCCCAAAAGGTTATAGCCATTCGATGTTATAGTTCCGGCCAAATCAGGCTTACCATTAGCATTTATATTATCAGCAATAATGGTATTCTTTATGGTTAATTTACTAGAGTTTAAAATATAGTTATGAATTCCGCCCCCACTACCATAGGTGGCAGTATTGTCAGAAACTGTACAATTAATTAAATCAACAACACCTTTAAGAAGCGAAATGGCGCCACCGTTTGAATCTGCATCGTTCTCATAAAAAGTACAATTAACGAAGACTGAAGTGTCTGAATTTTCTATAAAAACAGCCCCGCCATCATCTATTGTATTATTTTCAGAAAACTCGCAATTATTTATTGTTGCCCTTTCCATTAAGAATAATGCTCCACCATTTGAAGCGCTATTTGATCTAAATGCGCTATTTGAAAGGTTCAGGACTGCATTTGAGTTCATGAAAATTGCTCCACCATTTTCATCTGTTTCATTATTCTCGAAAATACAGTTATCAATTACCAAATTAGATTCAGAATAAATCCCCGATCCATTGTCGGTATTTGTTTGCTTTCCATTTAAAATAGTCAAATCATTGAGTGATACTGTATCTGAGGTGATAATTTGAAATATCCCAAAATCAGATGATGAAGTATTTCGCTGTATAGTGACGCCCGACCCACCGTTTATCGTTATTGCTTTGTCAATTAATAATACATCAGATGTTAATGTTATTGTTGAAACACCATTGAATGTGATTTCATCGCCATCACAAACATCGGCCAATGCTTGGCGCAAGGTTCCAGCCCCTGAATCATTACCACTAGTAACTTCTATATTAGCTGATCCATTTCCTTCAATATCGAATGTATAAAGAGCCTCATCATCATCACTGTTGGCAATACTAATTGTTGCCAATCGTAATCCTGTTGCGCTTGGATCAAACTCAACTACGAACTCTTGAGATCTAGAAGGTAGTATAAAAGTATCAGCAGGCTGAGAAGTAATCGCAAAATCACTAGAATTGGTACCGCCAATACTCACTATTGGAGTACCAGTTAAACTTAATGTGCTTGCTCCTATATTTTCAATTGTAAATGTTTTTGTGACTGTTCCGCTTAATACTCTAGCACAACCAAAATCAGTATTATCCAGAGTACTTGGTGTATTATCTGACTTTTCAATTTCAATGCTATTTCCTTTTACGCTTATCTCGGGCAATCCTGAATTGTATATTCTGACATGCCCCGCATTGGCTGCCTTGTCGTCGTTATATGGTGCACCCGCTGCCAAAATTGTTCCGTCAGCCGATAATGACACTGACCAACCTAACTCATTAGAACTCGTTTCGCCATCTATATCTGAACCTAATTGAACCCACTCACTGTTAGAATCATCCCAGATAAAAAGACGCACATGACCGGCATTGCTTGCAAAACCATCATTTGAGCTGCCACCAGCAGCAATTAAATTTCCGTCGTTTGAAATTGATACGGATCTACCAAATTTATCTCCTGTTCCTTCGCCATCTAAATCTTTTCCTTTCTGACTCCATTCTCCTAAATCGGCATTCCATTCAAAAATACGAACGTGACCTGCGTCAGAGCCAGTCCCATCATTATTAAAGGCTCCGCCAATAACTGTTTTACCATCACTGGAAATAGATACTGCTGCACCAAAACGATCACCCTGGGCTTCACCGTCAATATCTAATCCTACTTGTTGCCAATCTTCATTCGTTTCGTCCCATTCAAAAACACGAATATGTCCAGCATCTGAGGCCGTTCCATTGTTCGAAACGCCTCCTATGGCAAGGGTTTTGCCATCATCTGAGAGTGATACTGACCTTCCAAAATTATCTCCCTTCGCTTCGCCATCAATATCTGACCCTATTTGTTCCCATTCAGAATTTAGTGAGTCCCATGCAAAAACTCTTGCATGTCCCGCATCACTCGCTTCGTCGTCATTTTTGTATCCTCCTATAGCCAAAATATCCCCATTGCTTGATAGGGAAACAGATACACCAAAATTATCATCACTTGCTTCTCCATCAATATCTGACCCTAACTGAGTCCATCGAACATTTACACTATCCCATTTAAAAACCCTGACATGACCTGCATTTGACCCACTATCATCATTATTAATAGCGCCAATGGCTAGAATCTGACCATTGCTAGTTAGAGAAACTGATATACCCGAATTATCATATGCAGCTTCTCCTTCAATGTCTTGCCCCACTTGATCCCATTTAGTGCTATCAACATCCCATTCGAAGACACGAACGGCTCCCGAGTTTGTCCCATTCCCATCATGGTACCTTAATCCTGCAGCCATAATCCCACCATCATCTGATAAGGAGACCGCCCAACCCATATGATCTCCTTTTATGTCACCATCAAGGTCAGTTCCTTGTTGATTAGCATTACTCAAGTATTTATTTTTTTCAATTACTCCAACTCCTTGAATCGAAAAAGTATAATTGGTTTCGTTGCTGTCGTTGCTCGCAATAGTAACTTCTGCTTCATGAATTCCAATTGAACTTGCTTTAAACTCAATCTCAAAAGTCAAGGACCCTGAAATTCCTATTTCAGAATTTAAAGGTTGTTTCAACACTGTAAAGTCACTTGCATTGGTACCAGAAATTGTAACTATTGTACTACCCGTTAACTCTAGAATAGAAACTCCATTGTTTTTTATTGTGAATTCATGAACTATGTTTCCACCAATTGCAACACCTCCAAAGTCAGTCTCATCTATTAAAGATGGGCTTATATCACCATTTTTTATCTCAATGTCTTTACCACCTGTTATCATTATCTCTGGCTCGGGAATAAGGTTATAAACCCTTACATGGCCCGAATTTGTGGCAGTTCCGTCATTATAATAAGCTCCCACCGCCAATCTTGAAGCGTCAGAAGAAAGATGAATTGCACTACCTGATTGATCATCAACTCCTTCTCCATTAAGATTCGTTCCTACTTGCAACCACTTTTTTGAACTTGAATCCCAAGCAAAAACGCGAACATGACCAGCATTTGAAAACGAGCCATCATTTTCGTTTGCTCCTGCGGCTACCGTTTTTCCATCGCTTGATAATGAAACAGCAATGCCAAATAAATCATCAGCGGCTTCTCCCTTCATATCATCTCCCAATTGAATCCATTTATTGCTATTTGCACGATATTCAAAAACACGGACCTGACCCGTATTGGATGCACCCCCATCATTTCGTGATGCTCCAATGGCTACTGTTTTACCATCATCTGACAATGACACGGATACTCCTGAATAGTCTTTACTTTCGCCATATATATCAGCACCCATTTGAAGCCAAGCTCCTTTGTCAGCATCCCATTCAAAAATCTTTACTTGGCCTTCGTTGGTTGATGATCCATCATTTTGGATGGCTCCTGCCGCAAGAGTTTTACCATCACTTGATAAGGATACCGAAATGCCAAAACGATCGTCACTTGCATCACCATCAATATCTGCACCCATTTGGCTCCATTGGTTATTTACCGAATCCCATTCAAATACCCTAACCTGACCGGCATCAGTACCACCATCATCATTTAATGTGGCTCCAATGGCCAATATTGCACCGTCACCTGATAAGTCAATAGACCATCCCGATAGATCTCCAGAAGCTTCTCCATCAATATCAGACCCGAGTTGATCCCATTCATCATTTTTAGCATCCCAAGTATATACTCGTACATGGCCAGCATTGGCTCCGCTGGCGTCATTTTGAATAGCTCCGACTGCTAGGGTGAGACCGTCGTCAGATAAACTCACTGAATGTCCGAACCGATCGCCGTTTGATTCACCCGTTAATTCTGAACCCATTAAAATCCACTCTTCATTTACTTCATCCCATTGATAAACCCTAGCTTTCCCTTTATAAGTACCTCTTTGTATTGCACCTGAAGCCATAATATTTCCATTGCTGGATAAAGCCACTGAATACCCGAAGTGTCTGTTTTTTTGTGCCCATCCGTCAATATCATCACCATGAACTGTTGCCGTATCTTCAATAGACACAGAAGATGGAATTCCAATACCTTGAATTGAAAAAGTATAATTAGGCTCATCGGCATCATTACTCCCTATACTTACTAAAGCCTGATGTATACCCAACTCACTTGGTTCAAACTCAATTGTAAAAGTAACTGATTCTAAAACTTTTAAACTATCGCTTAATGGGTTTGCTGTAACTGTGAAATTTGATGCCCCTATTCCTGAAATTGATACAAGGCCCTCATTTGCTAAAGTAAGGAGTGCATCTCCTTTATTATTAATAGTAAATGTATTGCTGATTGTGCCATTTAATGGGGCTCCTCCAAAGTCTGTAGCGTCCATTAGCGAAGCTGTTGAATCACCATCAACAATTTCTAGGTCGTTGGCTCCAATAACTTCAATTTCAGACTGACCTAAACTAAATGCTCTAACATTTCCTGCAGAAGTAGCAAAACCATCATTTTCTACTGCACTTCCAGCTACAATTAACCCATCACCAGAGATGGCAACAGAATAGCCAAATTCATCGTTTGATGCCTCACCATCTATATCGTTACCTATTTGAATCCAATCAGCATTTGTTTCATCCCATTCGTAAACTTTTATATGACCAGCTTTTGTTCCATTTCCATCATTATACTTGGCACCAATGGCCATTATTCTTCCATCGCTAGTAAGAGATACTGATGTTCCAAAGTTATCACCAGCCGCATCTCCTTCAATTGCCGATCCTAATAAATCCCATTCGTTATTTATAGCATCCCAGCTATAAACCGTTATTTGCCCAGCATCGGTTCCTCCTCCATCATTTAGAAGCGCTCCAATTGCTAATATTTGCCCATCGCTTGATAGACTCAGCGAATGGCCAAAAGAATCTCCACTTTTTCCGCCATCTAAATCATGACCTAGTTTGTTCCAAGCCTCATTTGTAGCATCCCATTCGTAAACTTGTACATGACCAGCATCAGTTCCTCCACCATCATTTTTAGTTGCTCCAATGGCAATTGTCTTTCCATCTTCTGAGATGCCAATAGAGCTTCCAAAAGCATCACCGCTGGATTCTCCTTCAATTGCATCACCTATTTGCATCCATTCATTTTTTGAGTTGTTCCAAGCAAAAACTTGTACTTGACCGGCATTCGATCCATTATCATCATTACCGATGGCTCCAACAGCCAGAATAGAACCATCGCTTGATATGGCTACTGAATAACCAAAGGCATCGTCACTCGCATCGCCTTCTAAATCTACCCCCAATTGATTCCAGCTGCTGTCATTTGATTCCCATTCAAAAACCCTTACATGACCGGCATTCGTTCCTGTTCCATCATTATTTAATGCTCCAATAGCCAAAATGTCGCCTTCTTTTGATAGTGCGATAGAGTAACCCGAATTATCACCTGATTTCTCGCCTTCAATATCATCGCCTAATTTGTACCAATTTTCCTTTTCTGAGTCCCAATTAAATACCCTAACATGCCCTGCATCAGTTGCGCTACCGTCATTATATATTGAGCTAGATGCCAAGGTTTGGCCATTACGAGACAAAGCAACTGAATGTCCAAAATTATCATTGGCTACATCTCCTTCCAAATTGTTGCCATAAGAGTTTCCATTAGCTAATTTTGAATTTGACGGCGTTATACCAAGGCCTTGAATTGCGAAACTATATGTTGCCACCTCAGGATCGTTTGACGCTATCTGAATCTCTGCTTCATGAATGCCTAATGATTTAGCTGTAAATTCAACAGTGAAACTTAGTGTGTCTGATTTTCCTATTTCAATACCTGATGGTTGTGATGTAACTTTGAAACTATTAGAATTTGTACCACTAATTATAACGGTATCGCTAGCTAAAAGCTTTAACACTCCCTTGCCGGTGTTACCTATATAAAAGGTTTTCGTTATTGTTCCATTTGTAGGCGCCGCACCAAAATCAGTTTCGTCTAATAATGAAGGGCTTTTGTCTCCTGTTACAATTTCTAATTCATCGCCGCCTATTACAAAAATTTCTGGTTCTCCTAAAACTTGTACGTGGCCGGCGTTTGTCCCATTCCCTTCATTTAAATAAGCCCCTGCAGCTAGGGTGTTACCATCACTTGATAGGGAAACTGCATAGCCAAACCGGTCGTTGCTAGATTCACCATCATTATCCTGCCCGCTTTGAATCCACTCTCCACTCAAAGCGTTCCACTCATAAACCCTTACATGTCCAGAATATGTACCATTGCCATCATTTGCCGGAGCACCTATGGCAATTGTTTTACCGTCATTTGATAAGGAAACACTTTTTCCCGAGAAATTCTCATCTGACTCTCCTTCAATGTTAGCCCCTACTTGAATCCATAAACTATCCGTTGAATTCCATTCAAAAACTTTTACATGTCCTGAATTGCTTTTTTTATCATCATTATTGGGCGCTCCTATTGCTACTATTTTTCCATCGTTTGAAATAGACACTGAAGTTCCAAAGTTGTCATCAGCCCCATCGCCTTCCAAGCTAATACCTCTTTGTTTCCAATCTCCTGCTACCGCATCCCACTCATATACTTTGGCATGCCCTGCATCGGTTCCACCGTCATCATTTAAACGAGCTCCTACAACAATTATATTCCCATCACCAGAAATGGCAACACTACTTCCAAATCTATCATCTGCCTTTGAACCATCAATATCCGAGCCTCTTTGATCCCATACTTTAGTGCTAGAGTTATAATCAAATATTCTTACATGGCCGGCACTTGTTCCAGCTCCGTCGTTTAGGGGAGCACCTGCTATAAAAGTTAGACCATCATCTGATATTGATACTGAAACTCCAAAGTTGTCATCAGCGTTTTCACCATCAATATCATTACCCCTAATCTTCCATTTATCGGTAGACAAACGCCAATAATAAATACGAACATGTCCAGAATTATTTCCACCACCATCATTTCTTATTGCACCAATTGCCATTTGCTGGCCAGTGCTAGACAGAGACAATGAATAACCTGACCTGTCTCCTCTGTTCTCTCCGTCTATATCTGCACCCTTTTGTTTCCATAGTACATTAGTAGTGTCCCATTCAAAAACACGAACATGTCCTGCATTTGATCCGCCACCATCGTTTTCGTATGCCCCAATTGCCAAAACCGATGCGTCATCAGACAATTGAACTGCACTTCCTGAATAATCACCTGCAGCTTCACCATCAATATCGTCGGTACTTAAGACTGGACTTGATTCTACAATACCTAATCCTTGAATATTAAAATTATATGTTGATTCGTCTGGATCGTTATTTGTGATGGTTACTTCCGCGGACCGTACACCGATTGCTCCAGCTTTAAATTCAATTTCAAAGGTAATTTCCTCAAGACCTATGATACTATCAGCACTTGGCTGGGCACTTACGGTAAAGTCACTTGCATTTGTTCCTGAAATCTGCACCAGTGGGTTGCCAGTTAGGTTTAGCAAGCCCAATCCTATATTTTTCAAAGTGAATGTCGCGCTAATTGTTTCATCAACTGGAACACCGCCAAAATCAGTTATATCAATAACTGAAGGGCTGGCGTCTTCATCTTTTATCTCAACATTATTACCCCCTGTAATCGCTATTTCAGGATTTGGTTCAAATTCAAAAACCCTTACATGACCGGCATCAGTGGCAGAACCGTCATTATTTATAGCTCCTATGGCTAAAACTTTCCCATCACTTGATAGTGAAAGTGCCTTGCCAAAATTGTCACCTCCTGATTCACCATCAAAATCAGATTCTAATTGAACCCAATCGATACTATCATTATCCCATGCAAAAACTCTAACATGACCGGCATCCGTAGCAGTGCCATCATTATTTAATGCGCCTACTACTAGTAACTCTCCATCATCTGACAACGAAACAGAATTGCCGAATTCATCTCCTGATGCTTCACCAACAATATCAGAGCCTAACAAACTCCATGAGTCATTACTTGCATTGTATTTTAATACTCTAACATGGCCAGCATCAGCACCATTATCATCATTTTTATTTGCTCCAATTGCCACAACTAAACCATCGCCAGATAATGATGTACTTATTCCAAAATTGTCCGATGCGGCTTCTCCATTAAAATCACTTCCTAATTGATTCCATTCACTGCCTGTCTCATTCCATTCAAAAACTTGTACATGCCCGGCATTTGAAGCGGTGCCATCATTAAATATGGCTCCAATTGCAACCACTTTTCCATCTAAAGAAAGGGAAACGGATTTTCCAAAATTATCGCCGCTGGCTTCACCCTCTAAGTCGGATCCTATTTGATCCCATTCTGAACTGCTAGAATCCCATTCAAAAATCTTAACATGACCGGCATTTGTTGCAGAACCATCATTTCTTTGAGCCCCGATTGCTAGAACTTCACCTTTACCAGAAATGCACACGGTACTACCAAACCAGTCGCCACTTGCATCTCCTTCAATATCAGCCCCTAATTGAACCCATTCACTACTGGCTGTATCCCATTCGTAAACCTTTGCCTGGCCTGCATCTGTTGCTGAACCATCGTTATACTTGGCACCCACAATTAGTCTATTACCATCTTTCGATAAAGAAAGAGAACCTCCAAATTCATCACCAGCTGCATCACCTTCAATATCGGAACCTAGTTGGCTCCATCGATCATTTTTGCTATCCCATTCATACACTTTAACATGGCCCGCCGTAGTTGCAGAACCATCATTTAACGGTGCACCAATAGCCATAATTCCACCATCTTCAGACAATGAAACTGCAAATCCCGAATTGTCACCACCCGATTCACCATCAATATCAGAACCTTTTCTACTTGCATTAAACAACTTGTTTGACTCGTGAAGCCCAACACCTTGTATTTTAAAATTAAACTTTTTATGATTCCATGAATCATTATTTATGGTAACCTCTGCTTCTCTAATACCTAATGCACTGGGGTTAAACTCAATTGTAATAATCGTTGACTTGTTAACATGAATTTTTGAAGGCTCGACCGTAACAGTAAAGTCATCAGCATGTGTTCCAGATATCTCTACTTTCGGGCTCCCAGTAAATTTTATATAGTCCAAGTACTTTCCTGTTGAGTTAGTATTTCTAATTGTGTAGGATTTTGTAATAGTACTCCCAACCCGTATTCCTCCAAAATCAGTTTCATCGTATAAAGAGGGCGTCATGTCATCATCTTTTATGTCTACACCACCACCAGTACTTCTAATATCTATGTTTTGTCCGTAAAGGCACTGATTAAAAGAGACCAAAAAAACAATTGTAAAAAATCTAGATAGATAAACCTTCATCACAAAATTTTGACATTAGACATTCAATCTACAAATACTCTTGGCGTACTTCTAAAAAACTGTGTGAACGACACTTTTTTTGTGTAAACGACATATTTTTCTGTTAAAAAGGTGCGAAAAAGAATTTTTGACCTTTCTAAATTTAACAATTTCAAGGATGGCTTTAGAAAAACCCTCTATTGCAGTTAACTCTCCAAACTGAACTTTTATCTGATATTGAGTCTTTAACCTTTAGGTGTATAGAATTGATACGATTTTCCCAATTGGCATCCTTCACAAGGGTTGTCTAACATCTTACTCCGTTAGTTTCCCCCTTCTGAGCTGGGACAAATGTTCAGGGTTTAACTCTAAACAAGGACAAAGATTTAACACTAGAAAAGGAAAAGACCTTTTGTTCTTAATATCAATAAATGGCCTTCACCATGCTCTTTTGACTAAGGATATTAAATTCAGATTGCTCTATATAATGTGTTTTCGAGGAGCCTTGGTGACTACTCGATATTGAGAATTACGATCTCAAGGGCTATCGTTCGGTTTTATTACGCTTTTATTTCAGGGTTCTATTGTTAGTTTTAACCTGTGGTTATGCACTTATTGGTAT
Source organism: Bacteroidia bacterium (assembly GCA_049115495.1). Taxonomy (GTDB): domain Bacteria; phylum Bacteroidota; class Bacteroidia; order CAILMK01; family JACPUW01; genus JACPUW01. The sequence continues at coordinate 15,088 of JAGDZV010000013.1, forward strand.
TAAAAAATTCTTTACCATTCTGAGTTAAGTTAATCACAAGAATTTTTTGACCTTTTTACAGGCCTAAAAGCATGTCATGACTTATAAAAGAAATGTTCTTCCATAATTAACTAAAGCAAAAGGTTTAGGACACTACGTTTAGAGTCCTTGCATACACGAATTAAACCCTTTCCTGACTGATCGAATTTTAAAAAGGGCAAACATTTGTTCCAGAGCTCGTATTCTTTTATGTAATAAGGTTGATGGAATTCAGTTACTCAATCTATATCTAACGAATAATAGATTGTTTCCCAAATAAATCCAGCTGGCAAGTAGAACAAACAACTATCTTCACAAAAAAAACCCCAGCTGGTATCGGGCTGGGGTTCATCAAACTAGCAGTACTTGTTAATGGATTAACAAATCTCCTCTCGGAGAACTCTTTATTCAAATAAAAATGAAATTCGTCTTATCCTGCGTGTTAAAAACTGAGCCAAATGTAAACAATTCTTCAAACTACAGTCAAGATTTTTTCTGCTCTAATTCACGTGCAGTTTGCAAAACTTTCTCTTTCAAGCTATTGGCATAGTTAATAAGTTTTTCAGAAATTTTTTGGTCAAATGCACCTACAATTCTCGCAGCCAAAATCCCTGCGTTTTTACCCCCATTTAGGGCCACTGTGGCCACTGGTATTCCGCTTGGCATTTGTAGAATAGATAGAATAGAATCCCACCCATCAATTGAGTTGCTACTTTTAACTGGAACACCAACAACGGGCAAGTGCGTTAAAGAGGCTACCATACCTGGCAAATGCGCCGCTCCGCCTGCACCTGCAACTATGCATTTTATTCCACGTTCAGCAGCGCCCCTTGCATATTCCAACATTCTATCAGGCGTACGGTGGGCCGAAACGATTGTTATTTCATAATCAACACCTATTTCATCTAAAAAATCAGCGGCGGGCTGCATTACGGGTAAATCACTTTTGCTACCCATTATAATTCCTACTCTTGGCATCATTTGGTTAGTTGTTATTAGTTAGTTGTTGTTAGTTATTTGAAGTAATTAGGTCTTAGTAACGAGTGACTAGGCTGCGTCGGTATTTGTTATCGCGTTAATTGTTATTGGTTATTAGGGTTGACTCCGTTTAATACTCTTCATTTTGGCACCCATGATTGAAACCGTGGGTTAATGATGAATCTGAAGTTAAATAGAAACTCATTACTGGTCACTGATAACTGATTACTATTTACTTATCACTTTTATATTTTGCTTTACAAACTCTGCCGTTTCAAGGGCCTTGTCTAGATTTTCATTGATTATGGTTACATGCCCCATTTTTCTACCGGGTTTGGTTACTGCCTTCCCATAAAGATGCGGAAAAACGCCATGTTGATTAAGCAATTTATCCATTCCGTCGTAAACAGCGGGACCTGTATATCCTTCAGCACCCAAAAGGTTCACCATTACGCTACTTTCAACAGTGTCGGTAGCACCTAAAGGTAAATCTAAAATGGCTCTTAAATGTTGCTCAAATTGACTGGTAATATTACCTTCAATAGTCTGGTGTCCACTATTGTGTGGTCTTGGAGCTACTTCGTTTACCAATATGTTTCCTTCTTTATCTAAGAACATTTCAACGGCTAGTAGGCCAACTAGCTCTAATTCATTTGCTAGTTTCATGGCAATTTCTTCGCCTTGTTTCTCAATATCAGCATTTATCGCTGCTGGTGAAAAGAGATGCTCTACCAAATTATATTCAGGGTGGAATACCAATTCTACCGCAGGAAATGCCTTAGTCTCTCCGCTTGCATTTCTCGCTACCACAAATGACAATTCTTTATCAATATCAACTTTTTGTTCCAAAACGCTTGGTGCATCAAAAGAGTCATCAATGTAATTTCCGGCATCAATTATAGAAACACCTTTCCCGTCGTACCCACCTGTTCTTAGCTTTTGGGCAGCGGGTAAAAAATCAATAAAGTCTTTAATGTCAGCTCGTGACTCAATTAAGTGATAGGGCGACGTTGGGATGTTATGCTCGGCGTAAAACTGTTTTTGCAAACCCTTATCCTTAATAATTCTCAGCGTTTTTGGTGATGGATATACAGCTTTACCTTCACTTTCAAGCTTCTCAAGAGCATCAACATTTACGTGCTCAATTTCAATTGTAAGCAGGTCAACCAGCTGGCCAAATTCATATACTGTGTCATAGTCATTGAAATCACCTTGAACAAATCGCTCACAAAGATTGCGGCAAGGTGCCTCAGGACTTGGATCTAAAACATGGAATGCAACATTATATGAGATACCTGATTGGATCATCATTTGACCTAATTGGCCACCACCTAGAATACCTACTTTGTATTCACCTGTAAATATTTTATCGTTCACCGCCATTTGGTTATTTGTTTATTATTATTGGTAGATTGGAGCAACTACTTTTCTGTCACTTCTTCAATTTTCTTTTTAAGTTCTTCAATATTGGGAAGGTAAAGCTGATATTTAGATACCAACACGTTGGCATTGTCATGCAACATTGCATATTCCACCATTATCTCATCTTTTTCTTCAGCAAGTATTATCCCTATCGGTTGATTGTCACTTTCTAAGTTTATTTCTTTTTCATAATAACCAAGGTAAAGTTTCATTTGACCTAAATTTTCATATTCCACTGAACCAAGTTTTAAATCAATTAAAACGTAACACTTTAGAACAATGTGATAGAATACTAAATCAACATAAAAATGTCGGTTATTCAAAGTAATGCGCTCTTGTCTACCAACAAATGCAAAGCCTTTACCAAGTTCAAGAAGAAAAGATTGCAAATTTTCTATTAAGGCTTTCTCTAAATGACTTTCTCTATGAAGTTGATTGCTTTTTATCCCTAAAAACTCAAATACATGTGGGTTTTTAATCAGGTCTTCGGGCTTATTGGGTATCAAACCTTCTTTAGAAAGTTTAAGTACTTCATCTTTATTTTTTGATACTGCTATTCTATGGAAGAGTCCTGATTTCTTATTCCGCTTTAATTCACGTACCGACCAATTTTCGTATTCGCATTGTTTCTCATAAAAAGCCCTTGCATTGGCGTCATCTATTTTTAAAAGCTCAATAAAATGAGACCACGTTAATTTGTGAGACAGTGTCTCACTATTTGGATAAGCGATATAAAATGCCCGCATGTAATTGAGATTACTTCTGCTAAAACCTCGACCCAAATTCATAGATAAATCTCGAGAAAGATTTTTTAATAACTCACTTCCATACAGGGCCTTTTCATTACCTGTTTGCTCAAACTCTACAATGTAATTCCCAACACTCCAATAAGCTTTTACAATTTCATAATTTACTGTTGAAGCAACTCTTTTCTTTGAAGCTTCTAATAGATTAGAAATTGAATTTAGCAGTATCGAATATTGTGAATTGGTAGCGCTCAAAATAACTTATCAAGTTAAATCAATTTCCTATTCACAGCGACTGCAATTGGCTTTAAGCTCTCAAACATGGCTTTAAACTCATCGTGATTCAATTGTTGAGACGCATCTGATTTTGCAACTTCAGGGTTTGGATGCGTTTCAATAAGTAATCCATCTATATCCATTGCCAAACAAGCACGTGATAAGTCAGCCACACCATATCGGTAACCCATGGCATGGCTCGGGTCTAATATTATTGGCAAATTGGTGTGCTCTTTCAAGAATGCTACACCACAAAGGTCAAGAGTAAAGCGCGTTTTGTTCTCGAAAGTTCTGATTCCACGCTCGCAAAGCATTACCTGCTCATTACCACCACTAAGAATAAACTCTGCGGCTTGTACAAACTCTTGCAAGGTTGTACCGAAGCCACGTTTTAATAAAACAGGTTTTCTAGCAGCACCACAGGCTTTTAAAATGCTATGATCGTACATGGCTTTTGCACCAACTTGCACAATATCGGCATGCTCAATCACGTCATGTACGTGACTTGAATCCTTTACCTCAGTGATTATATTTAGACCATGCTCTTCGCGCATCTGCTTTAAAAGCATTAGCCCTTCAAAACCCATTCCTTGAAATGAATAAGGTGAAGTTCTAGGCTTGTAGCAACCTGCCCTAAGTGTTGTAATCTTTAAACTCTTCATCAGATTTGCACTTTGGCTAATTTGTTCGAGACTTTCTACAGAACAAGGGCCGCCTATAACAATGCTATTTCTGGTATCGCCACCTATTTTGGTGCCATTAATATTCACTTCTCTGGTGCTATTCATATAGCTTTTAGAAGCCAGTTGAATATCAGAATCCATTGTGAAAGACTCTTCTACAAAGTTTTGAAGTGAATCAGGCAGTTCTTTCATTTTTGAAGTGGTTACCAATACTTCAACACCATTTGCATTTGTAAAATGCATGGCTTCGTGGGCTTCAGCCAATTGGGCAGCCTCTTTATTATCTATTTTACCTTTTAGGTGTAAAATCATAGTTCACCTTTAATTAGAAAATGTAAGTTTATTGATCCTATTAATTTCTTATCATCAACCACCGGAATGTAACTAACAAAGTTGCCAGAACCTTTTATACTAGCTAGCATATCTTTTATTGTGGTATTTAAATTTATACTTTTTGGACTCGTATTTATAATGTCATCAACTTTTAGGGCTCCTATCTCTTGGACATTTTTTAGTAATCCCCTTCTTATATCAGCATTGGTAGAGATCCCAACCAAATTCTCATTAGCATCTTCAATTAATGCATATCCAAGTCTATACGCCTCATTTTTGGCTAAAAGATTTTCTAGAGAACAATCTTCTGTTTTAATAATTGGAAGATGGGCTCTAGAAGTCATCATATCTTCAACTGTAAAATGAGAGTCGGTATTCTCATATTTCAATTGATTAAGACTTACCGCTTGTTTATCACTTTTAGCCAAATAACTACCAACTACAGCTGTTTGTACCCCGTATGATCTTAAAACGAAACTTACTTCGGCATTTACACCGCCATCTACCGTAATTGATTTATTAGGAAAATGTCTTAAGAATGATCTTATCTTTCTAAAGTTCTTGGCATCAAACTGCCCGCCACTTTTGCCAGGTGTGGTGGCCATAATTAGTATGAAATCACATTGGCCAGCAAAGTTTTCAAAAACTGAAATGGGCGTTTCTGTTTTTATGGCTAGCCCCCATTTAACACCTTCAATTCTCGGAAACGCAAATGCCTTTGGGAGTTCTTCAAATTGAAGACTTACAAAATCAGGCTTATGTGTTTCAATTAGGCTAAAGTATTGTTCAGGTGTTTTGGTAATTAGATGAAGATCAATAGGCTTTTTGCTGACTTTTTTAATTTCAGCAATTTCATCAAACACTTTTGGTTCGTTATTACAATCAATATGAAAGTAATCTACCCCGATTTGCTCAAGGCTATGAACTATTTCATCTATTTCGTCGGCCGCATGTGCGTAAACCGATGCAGAAATTTTCAATTGCTAAAATTTGGCGCGAAGGTAACTATCAGTTGCTAGTCTTTTACCATTAGCCATAAGCTAGTCTTCTCGCTTTTCGAATAGATAAGAGACCCCAAGTCTTAAATTTATCTCATTTACACTACCCGTATCTTGAAAAATAATGTTTTTCGCATTTAAAAACAGGACTACATCAGCATTTAAATTAGCTTGAATTTTGGGCGAAATATTCAAGTTTAGCCCCACTGAAGTGTATAGACCGGTAGCCATATTGTTGAAATTATCAGCTGGAGCTCTATTCACCTTAACTATATCGGTTTCTCTATCTGTTAAGGTTCTATAGACACCCGAAAAGATACCGCTCATTTTAAACCCAGTATAAAAGCCAAGCCCATAAATAAACTCTAGATCTTCTCCTTTATGCCACATTGGCGCCAAATAAATCCCAAGATATTGATGATCCAACTTTCCGTCAATTTGATTTTCGAGCCCCTGAACTTCAATGTACCTATGGAACACGTACATGCTACCGCGGTTATAAGTCATTCTCCCAGTTAGGCGAATTTTCTGCGTTAAATCGCTTGTAAAGCTTATTGCAAAATCTTGCCCCTTTGTTGAATCGACGCTCGAGCTTTGCTCAAATCCGAATTTTTCGGGTGGATTTACTGTAGTGAAAGAATAACCACCGCTAAAGCCTGCCCAAATTTGAGCAAAAGCACCAAGTGGCAAAAGCAGCATTAAAAGAAAAAGCCGTGGCATAACAAATCGTTTAAAGCTCAATGATACTTCAGAATTAGTAATATCGTTTAACCCTTTATGAAAACATTCATTTATAGCGCCTTTGCTATCGTTTTATTTGGTTTTGCATTTAAAAGCACAGGCTTTAAAAAAGATCAACTCAGGTACCCCAGAGTAAGAACTGCTTTTGCTGAGAAAGAAAAAGGTGTGCTACAAATGCTTTCAGATAAAGGCATACAAACTCAAAGCTTAAAGTTGGCCATAATGGCTTATAAAGAAGAAAGAATAGTAGAAGTTTGGGGAACTTGCACTGATAAATATGAGCTGCTTACTACTTATAAGTTTTGTAGCAACAGTGGTACGCTAGGCCCAAAACGCAAACAAGGTGATTTGCAAATACCTGAAGGCATTTATAAAGTTGATCGATTTAATCCCGCGAGTAATTTCTATTTATCCCTTGGCATTAACTACCCCAATACGAGCGACAGAAAGAGAGCCAATGGCAATGCTGGTGGCGATATTTTTATTCATGGCGATTGCGTTACGATTGGCTGTATTCCTATTACCGATGACAAAGTCAAGGAGCTTTACACTCTATGCGTTTTGGCAAAAGATGCGGGCAATGAAATTGATGTACACTTCTATCCTTTTAAATTGACTGATGTGAATATGACAAGACACTCTGGAAATACCCATTATAGCTTTTGGAAAGAGTTACAACCTTTTTATAAGCATTTTAATAAAAAGAAAACTTTGGCTAATTATAGAATTGCTGGGGATGGGAAGTATTTGATTGTTGGTGTCGATTGATTAGAAATCAATCGTTTCTGATGTCCTTTTTTTGGCTGAAGCCCGTTTTCCTTTCCATAATAACTTATCGGGGTTGAAACCCCGAGCAATTGAATTGTTAATTGGTCTTGGATTGCCCACGGTTAAAACACGAGGGCTATGTTTTATACTTCCTTCATTCACCAAACCTAAAGTTCGTGTTATCGTAGCAATAAGAACCCCTTGGGAATTTATTGCGAAATATAGGCTGAAATTGACAAAAATCCCCTTTTCAAAATCAAATGCAACTCCCAAGAGGTCTGCAATTAGAAAACTGTCTATATCGATTTTGTAAAACAACCAATCATAAAAATCATAAAATCAAACAAATCAAGGTCAAAGACTATTTATTGAATCACAATCTTTTGCGCAAGTACTCTCTCTCCATTTTGAATTCCTTGAATTAGATAAACTCCACTAGGCAAAGTGTGGGATAAAACTTCATTCTTGGTTAAGCTTTTTGATAACAACACCCTTCCATTAAGATCATAAATGTTTACTTCCATTTGCTTCTGCCATTCACCAATAAACAATATTTGATTTTTATCGCTTGGGTAGGCTTGCAGTTTATTATCACTTATTGAAATTTCATCAATTTGAAGCTTTGAGCCCCAATTGCTTGTTTTGTATAGAGAATATGGACCACTGACAAAGAAAATCCTTTTATTAATTACATGTAAATTATAAACATCGCTTTTAAATTCATGAACAAATCGCCAAATACTGTCATGCTTTTCTTTTTTGTACAACCTGTCATTATAATCCAAAGCCAGACCCTCATTTTTTGAAAACATATGCAATTCTTTCAAGTCTGTTATACCTTCAGCTCTTATTTCGGTAATATTGTCAAATTCACCATTTATTTTACTACACCAATAAATGTTATGGTCGAACGGAGAAAACGCATATGACAATTTTGCCGATAAGTGTTTGATATAAGTGCAGCTTGTTAGAGAAGTATTGATTAATTCAATCGTTTTACCACCATCAAAACTTCTCTCCATCAGTGTTGAATCCGTCCACTGATTACAGAAATAAAACAATAATGTGTCACCTCTTACATATGAATTACGATATGACAAATTTTCCGTACGAAGAGCATATTTGTATCTAGAAAATAATTTTGAAGTATCCAATAATTTACCAGCTCTATCAAGAATGTAGGTCTTCTCTATATTTTCAAGGCTTCGATAAAAAAGTCTGTTCTTAGTTAATACAACCCCGTAAATTGAATCATTCCCAACCGTTACCAAATTAAAGGTTTTACCTGTATCTGTACTTAAATATAGCCCTCGATCGGCATTTTTTTTATAATAAACACTATCAATTGACTGAAACACCATGTATTGAAAGCGCCTTGTATCTTGGATAAAGGAAGGGTTTTTAATTTCCTCTCCACTATTTATTGAAAAGTAATGCGGTCCAATATTATTTTCAAAACTATTAGGTCCAAAAAGCCAAAAGGAGTTTGAGTCTAAAATAGTTTTAAAAGTTGAATTTTCATTAAAAAAAGGGCTTTCTGTCAAATTCTCAAAACCAGTTTGTGCCTTTAGCAAACAGGTCGAAAGTAAAAAAAAAAGAAATCAGTCTAAGTTTTCCCATAACTCGAATGTAACGAATACTTAAAAAAGGAAAAATAAAAATCTATACGTGGCCCAAAATCAGGAATAAATGGGAAAGCAAAGATTTCATATTTTTATCCAAGTCTGAAATCTACACATGTAGTCCGTATCTATAACTCCTGTAGTCTCCAAGCCGAATTTGAATTCAAAGCAATCACATAATCAGTCAAATCAAGATCAAAGACTATTTAGCAAACTTGGGAGAGCGTTTTCCAAAAACTAATAAATAAAAAAATGCCACTAAACTTAATGCAGCTGAAACAAAAAAGGGTTCTCCGATTCTATCAAAATTATCGGCAAATAAATACCCTGCCAAAAGTGCGCCAGAGCCAATGCTAATCTCTAAACCAATATAAACCGTACCCATGCCTCGGCCTTTGTGTTCTTCGCTGCTCAAATCTATTGCCCAAGCGTAAATGGTAGGTGAGTTTATTCCCAAGGCAAAACCGTAAACTGCCGCTCCTGCCAAAAATAGAAATCTGGTTTCGGCAAAGCCAATCATTACTAAAGCAACGACAAGTAGAATTGTAGAAACATACAACACAGGAACTCTTCCTACCCTATCGCTTACTGTTCCAGCTGACAACCTACTAAACAATGAACTAATAGTAAACATGGTAAAGAAAGTTCCTTTATTCTCCATGCCAATATGTGTTGCCAAATCAGGAATTACGGTAAGCACCACTCCAAAAGAAAACGCCGTAAGCAGTAAAGTAATAAATGGCTGAATTACCCTAGGTTCGTACACATCTTTCCAAGTAATTTTGAGTAGCGAAAACTTCATTTTTTGCTTGTTTGTAAGTGTTTCTGGCAAACCATAAATTACCAAAACCGAAAGCAAAGCCACCAATGAACTTAGCCAAAACAACCACGTATAACTACCATTAAGCCAAATCATTAATTGCGAACCAAGGGCTGGACCAATAGCCATTCCAAGGCTATTGAAAAAACCCAAATAGCCCATTGCCGCACCACGCTTATTCAGAGAAACAATATCAGCCACATAGGCAGCATTGCCTGTAGGTGTAAAACCCGTTGACATGCCATGAAAAAAGCGAAGTATAAAAAAGCCCCAAACCACTGAAACCAAAGGATAGATAAAACCGAGAATAACGCAAACAACAACTCCAAACATCATTACCGGTACACGGCCAATTGTATCACTAAGTCTGCCTGAAAATGGTCTAGAAGCCATGGCCACCAAAGTAAAAAGGGCAATGATGTAACCCTTATGTTCAGCTTTACCGCCTATATCCATAAAGTATTGCGGAAGCTCGGGAATTACCATATTAAAGCTGGCAAAAAACAAAAGGGAGCTAAAGCACATTCGCCAAAAGGCAGCAGTATAATTTTTTGTAAAGGCGGGTGCTTTCATTGGGCAAAGGAATAAACAAAGCACTTACAACCACTATACGTATATTAAGTTTTGTCAATTAATACTAAGGCTAAACACAATACATTTGCCATCGTTTTTTGAAACTCTTAAACAAAACCTATGTACGGAAAACTAAAAACGCAGCTTCAAGACGAATTACAGCAAATTGAAGACGGTGGCATTTATAAAAGAGAAAGAGTAATTACAACGCCTCAAGGTGCAGAGATAAAAGTTGATTCAGGCGATGAAGTTATAATTATGTGCGCCAACAACTACTTAGGTTTATCTTCTCATCCTGATGTAGTTCAAGCCGCAAAAGATGCCTTAGATTCACATGGTTACGGCATGTCTTCTGTGCGTTTTATCTGTGGTACGCAGGATATTCATAAAACACTTGAAAAAAAGATTGCTGAATTTTACGGCACTGAAGACACCATACTTTACGCCGCAGCATTTGACGCCAACGGTGGTGTTTTTGAACCGCTATTTGGTAAAGACGATGCTATAATTTCTGACGCTTTGAACCACGCCTCGATTATTGATGGTGTTAGATTATGCAAGGCAGCCCGCTACCGATACAAACACAGCGATATGTCGGACTTAGAAGAGCAACTGAAAGCCGCACAGGCACAAAAAAACAGAATAATTGTAACTGACGGCGTTTTCTCAATGGATGGCGACATTGCCAAGATGGATGAAATCTGTGCTCTTGCCGATAAATATGATGCTTTAGTAATGACTGATGAGTGCCACAGTGCTGGCTTTATTGGTAAAACTGGTCGTGGAGTACCTGAATATCATGGCGTAATGGACAAGGTTGACATTGTAACCGGAACACTTGGTAAAGCTTTAGGCGGCGCCATGGGTGGTTATACCACTGGCCCTAAAGAGATTATTGATATGCTTCGTCAAAAATCAAGACCTTATTTATTCTCTAACTCTTTGGCGCCTTCAATTGTAGGAGCATCTATTAAGGTTTTTGATCTATTGAGTTCAACTACCGAATTAAGAGATCGACTTGAAGAAAACACCAAATATTTCAAAGAGAAAATACTGGCAGCAGGTTTTGATGTAAAACCAGGCGATTCTCCAATTGTACCTGTTATGCTTTATGATGCAGCACTTTCTCAAAAATTTGCAGATAGGCTACTGGAAGAAGGAGTTTATGCCATTGGTTTCTTTTACCCTGTTGTTCCAAAAGAGCAAGCCCGAATTAGAACTCAAATTTCTGCCGCTCATGAAAAGCATCATTTAGACAAAGCTGTTGATGCCTTTATTAAGGTTGGAAAAGAGCTTGGCGTAATTTAAATATTGCGCTAACATTTCTCAAAAAATAAGAAAAAGCTCCCCAACAGGAGCTTTTTTGTTTTTCATCGAAACCTTACTTTAAGTGCTGATTTACAAGCTCTTTCAACTCGATTTTTCCCTGTAAAAAATTGCAAATCGACTATTTTCTTCGTTTAAAAGCACTCTTTATCTAAAGATTAAAAAAACAAGCAATTAATCGAAAACAAAAGCGCTAAACTGTTCCAAATCGCTTGATTAGGGCAATGCTGTAAGATTTAGATGAATGTACGTTGAATGTCATTACAGCCAAGAACTATAACCTATAGGTTTGTTCTCCGAACGGTTGTATTAAAATAGATTGACATGAAACGGTTAATTAATTCCTTAATCATTGGATTGTTTGCCATGGTCTCCTTGTGGTCAGGCAATGCCAATGCACAATGTAGCGGTATTACCCTTACTGCCCGAGACTACAAAGTGTGCGAACAAAACTCAGTTCAGTTCTTCATTTCTGGTTATCCGGCCAATAGTACCATGACCTGGCACTTCGGCAACCAGACGGTAAACGCCACTGCCGATTCCGTTAGGTTTATAGCTATAAAAACAGGAACATTTAAGCCGTATGTAATTGTAAAAACCCCTTCAAATGTTACCTGTAGGGTTGATCTTCCGGTAGGTAAAGAAATCAAGGTTTTTGGTAAACCAAAAAATTTGAGTTTGAGCGTTTCTCCAGGAACTGAAATCTGTGAATTGGGTGGTCTTACAAAGATTTCAGTCAACGGTGGCACTAGCGATATGCGATACACTTTTGATGTGGGAACCGTTAATGGCCCAAGCGATGACAATTTTTACCGTTCTATATCGGCCAGCAATTCACTAACCCGACGCTATTATGTAGAAGGTTATAAATATCTTTTTGTTGAGATTAGAAATGGAAATGGATGTAGAACCATAATTAGAGAAGACTCGCTTTTTAGCGTATCAAACCTACCTGTGCCTAATATTTCATTTAAAGATCAAAATAACTGTGATAAAAAAGAAATAGATTTTACCACAAACCTTGACCCGAGCTTGTCTTTAACTTATGCTTGGAGCTTTGAAGATGCTTCTCCATCAGTTTCGTCATTCCCCACGCCAAAAAACATTGTATTTGAAGGCGAAGGAAAATATGACGTTTCATTAAAGGTGCAAAACGGACAGGGTTGTACTAGAGAAGTACTAAAAAAGGATTTGATAGTAGTAGGTAAACAAAAGATTATTGACCTTGAGATTAGGGACAACAACGTATGTACTGGAGAAGAGTTGGTAGTGAAGCAAATTGGCTCTGACCTGTCAAATGGTAGCGTATCATGGCTCTTAGGTGGTGCAAGTGTAGCCTATACCAACCCAAAAAATACATTAAAAAGAATATCATATGCAAGTACAGGTAATTTTGATATTGGACTAAGATATAATGCTGGTGGTTGTGTAACTGAAGTTGTTTACAACGATACCATTAGAGTTGATAAGGTAAATGCAGACTTTAGCATGTCAGCGCCCTGTAATTGTGTTACAGAAGAAATAAGCTTTACTAATAGAAGTAGCACTACAGATCCTGAAGACAGCCTAATGTATAAATGGACAATAAAAGACCAACACGGCTTTACTATTTATACATCAAGAGCAAAAAATCCAAAATATCAGTTTACCCAAATGGGTAATTACACAATTCAGTTAGATGTAAGTGGCAGAAAAGGATGCTCATCTACAAAAACAAAAAGTATAGACTTTGGGCCGCTTAGGGCTGCATTTAATGTATCTGATGATAAAGCCTGCTTGGGCGAAACCATAACCGCATCTATTGACCCTGCAATAACATGCTTAAACAATATGGATGAGATAAAATGGAAGCTCATAAACGAAAATGGAGTGGTTGTAGATTCTCAAAGCACTGAGCTTTTTTCTCATACATTTAAAGAAACTGGTAAATATGCAATTGAACTTTATGTTAGAAATAAAAGCCAATGTGAAGACTTTGCAATTAAGTTTTATGCAGTTGATGTTTACCAACTAGAAACGTCAATTACAACTGATTATGAATTTGCCTGCGCTAATGATAGAATAGAGCTTGAAATGAAAAACGCTCCATACAATGTGGGGTCAAAAAACAATTGGCTCATTATAGATTCAACCACCAGTGCAAGGTTTACAGGTACAGGAACAAAACTAAATTTTAACATTACAGAACCTGGTACATTTGACGTAATACTTGTTGCATCAAGAAACGCCTTTTGTGCCGACACCGTAATTCTTAAAGATCAATTTAAAGTGAGCGGTGCCAAGGCCGAAATTATTACCCGGAAAAGAGAGTCATGTGTACCTTTTACAGATATAATAAATGCCAAGGTAATTAGCAACATTCAGCATAGAGATACAAACTATAATGTAACCTATAAATGGGGTAGCACAAACTCATCAGGAATCTCATTTGCCGATGTTAACAACGATACTACCGAAGTAACTATTACCCAGAGTAATAATTATGGCTTAACCCTAGAACTTACAAATGCCGAAGGTTGTAAAACTACTTTTAGTAAATCTAAAGCTTATGAAGCGGGTGTGGTTTCACGTTGGACATCTAACTCAACCGCCTGCGTTGATGTTCCTTTAAAAATAAACAACCGTTCTTATGTAAATGCCAAAAAATTTAAGTGGCTGGTTACTGATACCAACGTAACCGTAAAGCCTAAAATTAGAGCTGAAGAACCACGATTTATTTTTAAAGAGCCTGGTAGATTTCGCATTGGCCTAGTGGCAGAAAATGATATCGGCTGTATTGACACCTTTTATAGAAATATTAATGTAATTGACTTTAACTTCAATTTTACATCACCTGAGTCTAACAGTTTCTTATGTGCCCCAGCCCTTGTTGAGTTTAATGTAAAGCACACCAATGTAGATTCGTTTGTATGGACTTTTGGCGACGGTGACACCGTAACTACAAGCGATACCGTAATGGGACATTTTTATGACATTCTTGATCTTGACCCTAATAATGAGTACCCTTTTGACATTCAGCTTATTGGTATATCTAACTACGGATGTCAGGACACTTTAACCAAAGAAGACTTTATTAAACTTTCTGGTCCTAGACCAAAGTTTGTGCCTGATACATTAATTGGTAGTAAAGAAGTTGATGTTGAATTTTTAGACCTTAATGTTGGTGTTAGATACTATCTATTTGATTACGGAGACAACTCAAGTGTAGATAGTAATGTAATGAATACGCACACTTACGTGCTTGACGATACCACTAAGTTATTTGAGGACTTTTATCCAAAAATGGTGGCCTTTGACGACAGAGGTTGTTCGAGAACTTTGGTGCTTGATAAGCCCATTAGAGTATACAATGGTGCCAAAACAAGATTCGTAGCAGATACGCTTGAAGCTTGTGAAAATGTTTTAGTTCAGTTTAGAAACTTTTCAACTTTGGCAGACAGCTTTCAGTGGTTTGTTGGTGGATCTGACTCTGTAGTGAGTTATGATAGAAACCCAGTTATTGGTTTTAAAGAAGGTACACACACAGTAACGTTAAAAGCATTTAATATAAACGGCGATGGCACCAACTTTAAGCGTGAAAACTACATTACTGTGTATGAAAACCCAACGGTAGAAATGTCTGTTGACTTTGACTTTTATTGCGAAGGACGAGAAGCTAGCTTTACAGACCGCTCTTATGGCAAGCACATTATTTCTAAAAGAATTTGGGATTTTAATAATAATTGGAATCAAGACGACACATCAAGTCTAGTTAACCCAACTTATACGTATCCAACCAAAGGTGTATTTGATGTGAGACTTTGGGTTCAAGATGAGTTTGGTTGTTTCAACGAGAAAGTGTTTGAAAATGCCGTTGAAGTTGGAGACCCACTGCCAATTAACCATAATGGTATTTCTTACGTGAGCTATGCCAGCAATAATGTAGTTAAATTTAATGTACCTGAAAACGATACATTAGGAACCCATGGCTTCTTAATATCTTCTGACAATAAACTCTTAACACCAATTGGCCAACAAAGTGGCACAGCACTAAGCGCAGGAGATTATCAATTAAGAGTTCCTTCGCAAAACACCTATTATCAACTATTGGCAATAAATGATTGCCGCGATACAGTTGATGTAGGTAAAGCCCATAAACCCGTAGTGCTAAAAATTAGCGAAAAATCGGGCACCTTTTTTCCTTTATTAGAATGGACCCGCTATAATGGTTGGAATGCCGTGACAAATTACGAAGTTGTTCGAACCACAAATGGTGAGAAAGAAGAAACAATTGCACTTCTCTCGGCCAATGATACTACATATGTTGATTCACTGGTGTGTAATAACTTTTACTCATATTTTGTGCGGGCAAGTGAGTCTCGCTACGCTTCAAATAGCACAGTTGACACCATTAGCCCGGCTTACGAAGGCCCTACAGGAGAAACCGAGCTTTTTACAACCACTGTAGTTGATAACAAAACCATTCTTACTACTTGGCAACCACACAGCCATCCGCAAGTAACTGAATACCTTGTGAGCAGGTCTGATCCAAATTTTGGTTTAGTAGAGCGCCATGCTGTTGTTGAAGACACCTTCTTTTTAGATAATATTGAAATATTTGCTGACAGAGATATTTACAAGTACACCATTACGGGCATAGACTATTGCCTTAGCAAATCAGAATCTAGCATAGAATCTAATTCAATTGTAGTAGGTATTACAAGAAATGAAAACAATGTAGATTTAGAATGGAATCTATTTGAAAACTGGCCAAATGCTGAAACTACCTACTATTTAGAAAAAGCCACTGAGAGCACTGAATTTGAAACTATTTTCTCTGGAAAAGGCACTACAGTTTACCAGGACAAAGACATTTTTCAATTTGAAGATGAGATATTTAGGTATAGGATTAAAGCAGTATACGGCAATAGAATAGCCTACTCTAACATTGTAAGAGAGTTCCCTGATCTTAAGGTTTATATTCCGAATGCCTTCTCACCAAATAACGATGGAATTAATGATATATACAAAGTAACCGGCTCTGGTGGTGAAACGGGCTCGGCGGCCGAGTTTGATAAGTTTAGACTTATTATAATAAACCGCTGGGGAGAAACAGTTTATGAAAACAACAATTTAGCCGATGGTTGGGACGGTACATACAAGGGAGTTGACTGTCCGATTGGCACTTATGTTTTCCACGTAGAGTTCAGAGACAAAACAGGTAAATTTCAATATTATCAAGGTAACATTACGCTACTTAGATAAAACAATATACAACCTCAAACAAACCGTTTCAAGTGGAGCCCTGCCGTATGGTGGGGCTTCACGATTTTGTAATCAATCGTTTTTACAATAAACTAAATGAGTAATTTGCAGCTGCATTATGGTAGCTCAATTAAATAAGATTAAACACTTTTTTGAAACTGACATATGGGAAGTAAAGTCAGACCTTGCTAAGCCTATTAAGTTTTTAAGACAAGCGCTAAGGGTTTTAATAATTTCTGGAAAAGGCTACATTGAGAATAAAAGTGCATTAAAAGGCTCTGCCCTTACCTTTTACACCATTCTTTCGGTAGTACCAGTTTTGGCAGTTGCATTTGGTGTTGCTCAAGGCTTTGGGCTTGAAGATAAACTTGAATCGCAGATTCGCGTATCATTTGCTGGGCAAGAAGAAGTAATGACCAAGATTATTGAGTTTTCAAGAAAAAGCTTGCATAACGTACAAGGTGGTTTGGTAGCGGGTATTTCCGTTTTATTCTTGTTATGGTCTGTAATTAAGCTACTCAACCATATTGAGAATGCATTTAATGCCATTTGGAACCTAGAGAAATCAAGAACATTTATTAGAAAATTTACTGATTACCTTACTCTAATTCTAATTGGGCCCGTATTTATAATAATAAGCGGTAGCGCTACTGTTTTTATAAATACTCAATTAGAATCATACAAAAGTGAAGGTATGTTTTTTGAATACACCAGCAGCTTTTTCTTAAGCGCCATGCAGCTGGCTCCTTTCGTATTAATTTGGGTGTTTTTCACTATACTTTACATGATAATACCCAATAAAAATGTTAAGTTTTTACCTGCCCTTGTAGGTGGTATTTTGGCTGGAACAGCCTTTGCCTTCTTGCAAAACGGTTATGTTTATTTTCAATTGGCAATGTCACGATACAATGCCATTTACGGGAGTTTTGCTGCGCTTCCGCTATTTCTTATTTGGCTTCAAATAAGTTGGATGTTCATTCTCTTTGGTGCTGAAGTGTCGCATGCCGTACAATATGCTGAAAAGTTGATTTATGTGCAACAAGGCAAAAACATAAGCCAAAGGTTAACCAAAATGCTATGTGTAAATGTGCTAAAAGAGATTGCTGAAAAATTTGAAGCTGGTGAAAGGGCACATTCATTGAGCTCTTTAAGCGAGCGATTAAACATTCCCATTCATTTTACTGAAAAAGCAATTGAACTGCTATTGAATGCAAACCTAATCTCAGAGGTAAATATAGATCAGAATGTAAAACAAAAAGGCTACCAACCCTACAGCTCCGTAAATATTTTAACATTCACCTACGTGGTACAAAAATTAGAATCTGCAGGAGCCAATGAATTAAACTTACCTAAAGGGTCAAGCCTTGACCACATGAAAGAAGTTTTTGCTCATTTTGAAGAAGAACAAAACTCACTCAACTTTAACAAGCCCATTACACAACTTTAGCCTGCTTTTTTGACGTATAGTGAGTTACAAATATGCCCACGGCAAAAGCTAAAGCAAAAGCTGGCATCATCTCTTCTAATGAATTAAAAAAAGGACCAACTCCCGGAGCCAACGGCATTATAAATTTAAAAAATGGCACGCCTATAAATCCAGTAATCATTGATGCCAATGCCCCTTGGGCATTATACTTTTTCCAAAATAACGACAGTATAATAACCGGGCAAAAAGATGCTGCTATACCACTCCAACCAATTAAAATGAACCAAAAAATGCTTCTGCCAGGCACAAGTAATGCAACTATTACCGCCACCACTAAGGCAACCATAGCAATTATAAATGTTATGTTTCTTGATATTTTAGCCATTCGATTTTGCTCCAGTTCTGGATGAAAAATCTTTTGATAAAAGTCTCTTGTTATTGCGCTTGACACCACTACCAGAAGTGAATCTATGGTAGACATTATTGCGGCTAAAACTACGGCAATATATGTTCCTACAATAACCAATGGCATAAGCTTCTCTACCAAGGCAATTAATGAACCCTTACCATCTGACCCTAATACCTCAAGATAATTCTCAGAAAAAAGCGAACGTGCAAATAAGCCAATAAAAACAGCCCCTAAACCCGCTAAAAGAGTAAAGGCCATAGCCACCCATTTTCCCTTATCTAGCTCTTTCTCGTTTTTTACTGACATAAAACGTACAAATACCTGCGGTGCTCCTAAAAAACCCAAGCCAATGCTTACCAGAGCAATAATTGATGCCAGGTTAATCCAGCTAAAGCCACCTTTGCCCCACCAACTTAAAAGTGAAGGATCAATTAATTCTAGATTATCAAATAAATTGCCTTCATAATTTATGTATGCTACTAATGGTAAAGCCACAAGACCTAGTAACATAAGAATTCCTTGAAAAAAATCTGACCAAACTACGGCAACAAAGCCACCAATAAAGCTATAAGCCAATACAATTACAAACCCAACTATGGCGCCAACAAAGTAATTCCAATTTAAAAATGACTCAAAGGCCTGGCCTGTTGCATCAATTTGTGCACTTACATATACAGTTACAAAAACTGCTAAAGCAGAAGCTGCCACTATTCTTAAAAGATGATTTTTGGGTTTGAAATGACTTTCTAAATAGTCAGGAACCGTTATTGAATCGTATTTATCAGTTAACCTTTTAAATGGTTTGGCCATAAAAATCCAAGCCAAAGAAACCCCAAGCATTTCCCCTAAAACTACCCATAGGGCCTTTACTCCAATAATTGCCCCCATACCCGTTAACCCTAAAAGTAACCAAGCCGATTCGCCAGTGGCTCTTGATGAAAAAGAAACTGCCCAAAAGCCAAGTTTCTTCCCGCCAACAAAAAAGTCATCAGATCCCTTAATTCGTTTGCTTGCAAAATATCCGATTACGAATAGAATGGCGAAATAGATAAACAGAATTACATATTTTATTGTGTCCATATTCAATAGGCAGTTTGGCCAAAAGTATACAATTCAGCGTACTTTTACAGTAAACTTAATTTGATATGAATAAATACGAATCGGCATACAATATGCTTATGATTTTAATGGTGGTAGATGGTGAATTCAATAGTAATGAAGGGGATGTAATTATTGATTATTTAAGAAGTGCTCATGAAAACTATGTTGGCACAAAAGATGAAAACAAAACCTTCATGGAGTTGAGTAACGACCAATTGCTTGATCATTTTAGGGATGCTTCTTACGAGTTTTATAAAAAACACAGCGACGAGGAAAGACTTAACATTTTTGAAAGTGCTGCCAAAGATTACTATGCTCAATCTTTACACTCTGATCGTGTGGGGTTCATTGAATTTGCCAAGCAAATAATTATAGCAGATCATAAAGTTACAAAGCTTGAAAATACCTACATAAACAAACTCTTTGACCTTTGGGGAATGCAATAAAATCTCACAAACCTTTATAAAAAGACAAACCCTGCTTAAAATGGCAGGGTTTATTGTTCCATAGCTAATTTTCCCAGGCTTTGATTGTGCGATTCGTTAAATCAATTATAAGCCAAACATCACAAAGCATAAAACACAATTTTATACTCGTGTATTTATCTAAAATAAATGTGTTTATTTAGCGCGAAAGTGAATTCGTAAATAATGTTTTTTAGATTTACGAAATAGTATTGATTAACCTTGGCATGAAAAAGCTTAAACCCCTTCTTATACTATCAGTCTTTCTGGTTTTTCAGATTGTTGTTGTTGCTCAAACACAATTCTATTCATTAGAGCAAAAGCTTCCTTTGGCTAAAAACTATTCAGTGGCCAATGGACTACCAACAAATGAGGTATACCAAACCATACAAGATAAAAATGGACTGATTTGGTTTTGCACCGACAAAGGTGTGGTAAGCTTTAATGGTAGTAAATTCAAGATTTATGATAGGGGCAAAGGGCTTATTGAGAATGCAGTTATAAGAGCTAAAAAAGACGATAAAGACAATCTATGGTTTTTTACAATAAACGATAACTTTTTTAGTATTCAAGATAAAATCATAACGCACCCTTACAAAGATTATCTAAAAAGAGATGGCTATAAACTCACCGATTTTAAAGTAAAAGACTTTTGCGTTTATAAAGACACCCTGCACCTACTTTGCAGTAGGCCATGGAAGGGCACATATTACATACAAGCCACACAAGATACTGTTGTAGTTAAGGAGATTAAAGAACCACAAGCTTCTATTATTAGAATTAAGATCGGCAAGCAGTTTCTTGTTTCGCTTAATTACAATTTTAAGGGTACTGAAACACTATATGCAAACAGAGAAGGCTCCATTTATTACCTTGGCAACCCTATTCACAACGAATGGATAAAAGCTAATAATTCGCTATTTGAAGCTTGGCGTCTTGAGTATTTTATCTCTGATAGTTTAAACTACTATTCTATTGAAAAGTCACTCTTTAAATTTGACGATGATAGCTTTAAAGAAGATTATCAAAATGAAATCTACAATATATGGCATAATTCTAAGGCCTTATACCTGAGCCAAGCACAGCATCTTCTTGAACGCGAAACCCAGTCTAACAAGCACCACCACTTACTTAAAAACAAGCGACCATGCTCAATAATGGCCGATGATAAAAATAATATTTGGATAACTACTTTAAATTATGGGGTTTACTTCTTACCCAATACATCAACTCATATAATTTTTAGCCAAGATGAGAATGCACCAGATCTAAACTTTGCATTAAATCATAATAAACATATTTTATTAGGCCAAAAGGACGGCAAGCTTTTGACTTACAATTCAATAACTAACGCTAAAACTGAAGTTACTTGTTCAAAGTACAACCAACCCATTGATGATATCACTCATATAAACGACAATAATTATCTATTAACCTACTCAGGCAACAATTTCATTTACAATCTTGCACAGGATAATTGCACGCCATTACATTTTGGTTCAAAACCCAATTTGCTCAATAGAATTAATGAAAACCTCCTATTCGGTATAAGAAAGAGTACTGGCGGAATTAGTTTATTCAACAACAACTTTGATTTGCTCTACAGAAGTCTTGACAAGAAAAAGCCTAACAATCCAATTAAGTATCGTACTTACTTTTCTTTTTATGACTCTATTGATCAGCGAATGCTTCTTAGTACTTCAGGTGGACTTTACACTTTTAATCCAACAACAACAAGGTCTGAATTACATAATGAATTTAAATTCCTTAATAAAAGTATTGTTTCTTGCATTGATAGAAACACCAATAAATATGCTTTTGGCACACAAGGCGAAGGTCCGTGGATTTATTACGATAATAAAGTTATTCGCACCACTGGTCAACTAAGCCATGCCCATATAAATTGTATTAAGTTTCTTGACTCCAATTTGATTGCCGTTGGAACCAATACCGGACTCTATTACTTAAAGTTAGAGAATGACTCCCTTCTACCTTTTAGGCACATAGACAATTCAAATTCTCTTATTGGCAATTCGGTGTTTCAAATTACAATGAATAAAAAAGGGAAACTTATTGTACTTACAAATAGAGCTTTAGTGGAGCTGCCATTAAACCTGTTTGAGCCTGCTAAATCAACCACCCTAATTTTTGATGGTTTTTTTCTTGATGAAAATGAAGCAATTTTAGACACAACCATATCTATTAAAGACAATAAAAATCTATTTGCCCGTTTTTCATCAATTAATTACCTCAATAGCCATAACATGACCTACGGCTATAGACTCAACCCAATGTCAGACAAATGGACTTATACCAACGATCCATTTTTAGATATTTCAGCATTTAGACCTGGTGATTACAATATTCAATTTGCTGTATTCAATAAACTTAACAAGCTAAAGGCAAGCCGTATTCAAAACCTAATTATAAAAATTCACGAGCCATTATACTCTACAGTTATCTTTATAATATTAATGGCCCTTTTGGGTGTTTTCATTACCATTTTTACAGCAAGACTAGTTATAAACCGAATTAGAAAGCAGGCTATGCTTCAAAATCAAATTATTGAAATTGAGGCTCAGGCCCTACGCTCTCAAATGAATCCTCATTTCTTTTTCAATATTCTAAATTCAATACAGAGCTTTATTGCTCTAAATGAAAAAAAACAAGCCTATAATTATATTTCAAAATTTGCTACTTTGGTTAGAACCTATTTAAACCAAACAAGCGTAAGCACTGTGTATCTTGAAGATGAACTCGAAACCCTAAGGAGTTATATAGAACTTGAAAAAATGCGCTTAGATCATAAATTTGACTATAAATTTGATTTTGATCCAAAAATTAAGGATAGATTATCGGAACTATCGGTGCCTGCTATGTTGTTTCAGCCCATTGTAGAAAACGCCATAATGCATGGTATTAGACATCTTGAAAAAGATGGGCTACTAACCATAAGCATTAAAGACGAAGGGAAATTCTTTTGCGTTTGTGTAATAGATAATGGTATAGGCTTAGATCGATCAAAAGCGCTGGAGAAAAAGAAGAAAAATCATAAATCACTAGGTATTCAAAATATTCACCGTAGAGTAGAGTTAATTAATTCCACAATAAAAAATGCAATATCATTTGGCTTAAATGAGACTAGTATTGGTACTGTAGCCAGTTTTAAATTAAGTTATAGCGCATATGAAAAATTCAATTAGAGCAATAATTGTCGACGACGAAAAACAAGCTCGAGAAATTCTAAATGCTCTTATTAATGACTTTTGTCCTGATGTTAAAGTAATTGGCACCGCCCATTCGGTTAAGTCTGGCATAGAATTAATACGTGCCGAAAAACCCGACCTTGTTTTTCTTGATATAGATATGGCAGATGGCTATGGATTTGACATACTTGAACAAACAGATTATAGCACTTACTCAGTTGTTTTTACTACGGCATACAACGCCTATGCAGCAAAAGCTTTTGAATATTCAGCGCTTCATTATTTATTAAAACCCATTGATATTGAAGCCCTTGTAGAAAGTGTAGAGAGACATAAGCGCTTTAGTTTAAACATTCAACCCGAACAGGTAGAAAGCCTAAAAAAGGGAATGGACGATAAGTTTGAAAAAATTAATCTTCAGATAAATAATACCATTGTTGTAGTTAATGTCGACGAGATTTTATACCTGTCGTCAGAAGATGGAATTACAATACTGTATTTACAAAACAACCAAGTAAGGCTGTTGCCAAACTCACTAAATTATTACGAGAATTTATTGCACGATAATGGATTTTATAGAGTACATGCCAAAAACCTTGTAAACCTTAGAAATGTAAAAGAATTTAAATCACAAGGTAGATTAGGCGAGCTTGTGTTGCTTGACGAAACTAAAATCTCAATATCGGCCAGAAAAAAAACTGGGTTTACAAAAGCATTAAAGGACTATAAAAACTAGATGCCAAGTGCCTTGCTAATTTGACCTTGCATATTTTGACTTGGTCGGCTCGCAAAAGCATCATAAATATTACCATCTTTATCTAGTAGAACATATCTGGGCACAGATGTGATTTTGTAAGGCTGCAAGCTCTTTTCGCCATTTGATGAGTAAAGATGAACCCCTGGCAAATCATTAGCAACCACAAAGTTCATCCAATCTTTGCGCGAGCCCCTTTCTAATGCAACAAAAACAAAAACAACATCGTCTCTATTGGCAAAATGTTCCTCAATTTTCTTTGAAAATGGCAACTCTCGCTTGCAAGGCCCGCACCAAGTTCCCCAAAAATCTATCACTACTACCTTTCCTTTATAATCGGCTATAGAAACGTCGTTGCCATCCATATCTCTGAGCGTAAAGTTTGGAGCCGGGCTTCCGGGCGCCAATACCGCCTTTTGTTTAAAATTAAAAGCAAGAAACTCTGCGTATTTTTCAGTGTTCTCTGAAGCTTCTAAATTGGCCATTTGTTGCCTTAAAAGTGAGTAGTCATCTCTAGTAGAAGCTACCTGAATTTGATCCTTTAAGAGGTGAGCAATCGCTCTATTTGCTACTGGCATTGGCAGTTCATTTTTTGCGAATTCAATACTACCTAAAAGCGCATTAGTACTGCCTGATAAATTTCTCATTTTGTGATCTACTATAAAGAAATAGATAAAGTCGTTATAAGCGCTATGAACAACTTTAGGTTCCTTTTTAAGACTTACTTTTTTTAGGAATTCATAATACTCATCTTCTACATTTAAATAGCCATTTGATTTGCTAAACCTTGGTTTATGAAATAAGTAGGTATAGTTCTTTGAAATACTGCTGTATTCAACAAAAGACTCTGCCCATTCTACAAAATACTTAGATGGTTTTTCTGCCTTAAAGAAGCTATCCAATACTTCAAATTGTTTACTGGCGTAGGTTGTATAGGCTTCTTTAAATGCCATTGGCTCATTTTCTGAGACCAATTTCTTATACTTATCATTATAGCCGCCTTGTGCGTAATACTTATTAGAAAAATTATACCAAAAGGTATTAATTGTACTACCTGCACCATCAAAAGCAACTTCTTTCCCCTTGTTGCCTTTGCCCTTAACATTTACATTTAAATCAAAACCATTCTCTAGAAAAACATTTGTAATAAAAAAACCACGCCCTGAAATTAAATACTCTTGCATTTCAGGAATGTCTGCACTAAAGCTGAACTTCCCATCAGAATCAATTAAGCTTGAATCAATAATGCTTGCTCTAATTTGCCAAGGATCTGGTTTTACCAAATAAAGCCACTGCCCATTAAAATCAGCAGTGCCATTAATTTTAGCAACATTTGGCTCACTAGCATTACTGCAAGAAAAAAATACACTTAAAACTGAAAATATGATTATAAATCTAATGTTTATCAAATCGTTTATTTTTTGGTTTTCTGCTACCTTGATACAACCCAAATTTTACAAATCGGGTCTCGATATTGCCGTTAAAAATGGTTATTTTTTGACTGCTCCTCAATCCAAAATTCTTCATAGCATCAAAATTCCCACTCAAAACCCATGCATCCCAGCCCATATAGTTCCTTTTTAGGTGATTTCCTAAAGACTCATAAAGCCTGTTTAAATCATCGGCCTTTACCCTTTCGCCGTAAGGAGGGTTAGTAATTAAAAGACCGTTTTCGCTTTTTGGAACAATCTTACTAAAGTCGCCAGTACTAAAATTTATCATATGCTCAACTCCTGCCACGGTGGCATTTTTACGGCATATTCCAGTTGCTGTGCCTATTTTATCATTTGCCTTTATAAGTACTTTGGCGTTTGTATCAATCTTGTTAACCGATTGGTCAAAAACGATTTTCCAAAGGCTGTCGTCATAATCTTTCCAATTATGAAAGCCAAACTTTGCTCTTCTATAATTTGCCGGGATATTGGCCGCCATCATAGCCGCTTCTATGGCAAGTGTACCACTACCGCACATGGGATCATGCAACTCTGACTTACCGTCCCATCCGGCAAGCTTTAGCATGCCCGCGGCCAGCACCTCATTTAGTGGAGCTTTCCAACCATCGAGCCTGTAACCTCGCTTGTATAATGAATCTCCAGAGCTATCTAGAGATACGGTTGCCATGTTTTGAGAAACATGCAAATCAAACTGTATATCGGGCCTTTGAACATTTACTGAAGGACGATTGTGGTAGTTGGCTCTAAACCAATCTGCAATCGCATCTTTCATTCTAAGCGCCGGAAATTGTGTATGCGAAAAATGATCGCTAAAAACTGTTGCTCTAATGGCAAAACTTTGCTCAAGGTTCATAAACCTGTCCCACTTAGAGTCTAAAAGTTTTTTATAAAAATCGTCTTGATTTTTGAATTTGAACCTAAAGGCTGGCTTTAGTACACTTATAGCGGTTCTTAAGTTCAAATTGCATTTGTAAAGCAAGGCATTTGAACCTGCAAAATGAACCACCCTTCGACCTTCTCTTATTTTTTCTGCCCCAAGTGCTCGTAGCTCCTCGGCCAAAACGCCTTCAAGCCCCTTAAGGGTTTTGGCTGTAAATGTATAAGTATTGCTCAAGTTTACTTTTTACTACCTCAGTAATTTGAGTGTCAAAGATGCTTATTCTAGCAGAATATAAATACTTTATGCTTCTTTCTAACTCTTTTTCACGTGGTAATCCTACGGTCCAGTTTACTTTTCTGGTTTGTTTTGGGCTTTTTAGGTCTACCGGTAGTTTAACATTAGAAGCTGTCCAAAACGGTAAAAGACTCGCTGCTACTCCGTAAACAAATAATCCATCATGTATAAAATTTTGCCACAGCTGTAGCTTTAGGTTTATCTCTTCAAAAAACTTTTGACTTTGCGCCAACCTTATTCTTGAACCTGCTCGGCTTTTACCCTTGCTATGTAAATGCTTTAGCTGCGATTTGCCCTGTTTCTTCCTAACCATGTACTTTCTAATAACCTTATATTCTAGCAATTCCGTTCCTTTTATCAAACCCATAGCACTTTCTCCTGCCCTAATTAAGGCCAAGCAAAATGTATCACCTTCATTTCTAAATTGCTGAGCATAATTTTTGAGATTCACATTTGCTTCAGGTACACCTAGGTAAAGGGGAATTTGAATTTTTAGAACCTTAAGCCCTTTTGAGTTTAAGAACTCAAACCCGTGGTGCTTTGGATCAGAAAACGAATGTAGACTCAATGTATTTTCAAGGTCAATCAAGCATTCTATTATAGATATACCTGGGTTTTTAATTGTAATCTGTTGCAAGCAAACCTTATTGATCGGGGCCCAAAATGTTGAGATTATAAATACTAAGTGACCCTTTTCTTACGTCAAAACCAAAAGTCTCATAACCTGTTAAACTTTGAGTAAGCACCCTAACATCATCTAAATAAAACTCTAGCATTATGGCATCTTCTTCGCTTTTATAGCGCTTTTTAATTCGCAGTGCCTGCATCTCCCCGCCTGCTATATTTGGTATTTCCCATCGCAGTTGCTCCATTCCTGGCCCTGGGTTCATTATTACAAAGAATTTACCACCGGGCGTTAATGTAAACTGTGCATTTATAATATACTCGTCAGGCAAGTCTTTAATAAGATCAAGCTTGGTACCTTCTCCAAAAGTTATCTGATCGTCTTGATTATAACAGGAGTCGCATGCTAGTACCTCAATTTCTACCCTTCTATTTTGTTTATCGCCTCTCCTGGCCGACTTACGCTGCGAACTACCATGACCAATGCAATAAATTGTGGCTTTAACGCCGCGTTCAACAAGTTCTTGCTTTACAGTTTGTGCTCTAAAAATTGAAAGAACTTCATCTCCCCCAATATCAATATGACCATGTATAAGTAACACCCTGTCTTCATGCTTTGCAAAGTAGCGTTGCAGCTCACGCGCAAGGTTATCAAGGCTTCCTTTCGTTTCTTCGGTCCAAACTATCTCTTCAAGGTCAGGCTGAAAATATAAATTCTTTATCTCAATGAGTCGGTTTAAGTTTATTGAATCATAACCAGTTATACGTGTTTGTCCGGTGGTTTTTTTAACTCTTGAAAGATATATCTGATCCGAATGCACATTAAGCCTTGAATCAAACTCTCCGTATCTATGCAAATTGGTTGCAAGGCAGCTATTAACAATAAGTGAATCGGATCCATAAAGCTCCATATTACCTTTTTGCAGCATAGAATGCAGCATTACTTTATTTCTAAAGCCATTAAAAGACCCTGATGTCTCTTCAAAATTGATGATGTTCTTTTCTCTTTGAGCCCTTAGTTTCTTTGTAATTGTAATATCATTAAACTTAGCATGCCGATAAACTAACCTGCCTGTAATGAAACCTGAATGATCTTCGTCTAAATACGCAGTAACATTGTAGAGATTTTCGCCCCCCCTTTTCAAAACCCCTTTCCATGCCCCATTAATCTTAATATTATCATCAAGATATGTCTCTACCGGAAATTCAAAAACTGAAATATCATTAGCAATAAGAATATTGTTGCCGTCTATTGAATTATGGTCTAAACGATAGCCAACATCAAATTTACCCATTGGCATGCGCGTTACATTGGCTTGCCCCGCCCTGGCATCGTTTATCCAAAATTCTACTTTAAATCCCCCCTGTCCGTTAGACTTTAAGTTGATATTCACTTTTTCTAATGAGTGAAAAGTAATGGGCATAAACCCACTTTCTAGTTCAATAATTTTCTCTTTACTGTTTGGGTAAATGGTATAAAAAGTCCACCTATTATCTGTTTGTAACTGAAAGTAATAGTATGGTTTTTGAGAATCAAAATTGCCAAAAATCACGCCCCAGTTGCCCACGGCTTGTACAATATTGGTTTCTATGCCAAAGTTTTTATCGTCAAAGCTCCTATGAATTCTTGTGGTATGCTCGCAGTAGCCTTCATAGTAATTGCTGGGCAGCTTTTCAACTTGTTTAATTGAAAGCGGATTAAAAGTTACCACATAGTTTTTGGTAAGTTTAAGTTGGCTGGTGTACTTAAACATTTGGTCTGGTGTAAAACAAGCTACCACCTTACGACCTTCTTGCATATTGGTATAAGCATCGGCCATTAGCGACTTATCTCGGCATATGTAATTTCTATCTATGCCAATACACTCTTGCAATAGTGAGTCATCCATACTGCTCCAGTACGGCCAAGTATGTCGGTTATCAATAAAGTCATCATAAAACACCAATTTTCGCCCTTTAAAATTTTCAAATTTTACTGAGATGGTTCTTGTAGTGTCTATTGATGCGTACTCCTGATAAGCTGGAATAAAATTATCGGTAAATTTTGAAGAAAGGCCTTCTTCAAATATTGAGTTGTCTTGCGCCTTTAGATTAAAAACACCAAAAAACAGGATTAAAACCATAAAAAATGGCCCTGTATATTTAAGGTATTTTTTCTCTGAATTTAACAAGTTGACCTGATGACACGCAATGACCACAAAGATTTAGGTTTCGCATCACATACGGCAATTATTTTCGTAACAATTTTATCATTTTATGAACATCAAGACCATTTTCGTTCTGTTTCTATCAATTAATTCAATAAAAGCGTGCTTTTCTCAAGAAAACAGGGCTTACATTCTTAATCAGAGAAATGATATGATTACTCTTGGTGTGGGCTTTGGTTTGAGCTTGTATGCCTACTATAAAGAGTCAAATACACTTGGCTTAACCACTACGGCCCGTCTTGAGCTTAATAAATCTGATATTAATGGTTTTGATAGGTTCGCCATTGAAAACTCATCAGAAAGGGCGGCGCAAATAAGCGATTTGGGATTATATACAGCGTTGGCATCAAGCGCATTATTGCTGGCGCCTAAAGAAGGAAGAAATCACTTTAAAGAATTATTAGTTATGGGTTTGCAAGCCGTTTCTTTAAACTATGCGGCAACCTACTTATCAAAAACGGCATTTTTAAGAAATAGACCTTACATGTATAGAAGTTCGTCTCCTTTTGACCAAATGGATAAAGAAGGTAGGCTTTCTTTTATATCAGGACATTCGTCTTTTAGCGCGGTTTCTATGGTTTACGTCTACACAGCTATGGGTCCATTTTTAAAAAAACCACTTCAAAGAAATTTGCTTTTAGCAAGCACCATTGCCTTGCCCAGTGCCGTGGCTTATTTGCGAGTAAGGGCAGGTAAGCATTTTCCTACTGATGTAATTGCTGGAATGGCCACCGGTGCAGTAATTGGATACTTGGTGCCCACGCTGCATGCATCAAAGTCTAAAAAACTCGATTATAGTTTTTGGGGTTCTGGCTTTAAATTAACTTACCATTTATACTAAGCACCCCAAATCTCTTTTTTTAGCTGTTCAAGACTTTGAAGTGGGCTGTGGCAAACACCTTGCTCACATAAGTAAATCTTGTCCGTTTTATCGGAAAACTTACCTTTTGCTAAAAACAGATCATCATCAGAATTAGCCTTAACCATTATTTTACCTGGCAAAAACCAAGAGTTTATTTCATTAACCATTGCTTGTGCCGTAGGACCTGTAACCACAATTTCAAAAAACTTTCCGCTAATATTTTGGTACAGCCTGGCCCAAAAGCTAAAAAACTCAATGTCTTTTTGCATGCTTTGGTAAACACTATTTACCATTTGTTTGGCGTGGTCAATGTAATCAGTCTTTAGTAGCAAATGACCTAACTTGTAAAGGCTCTCGGCCATAAGTGCGTTTGCTGAAGCAATTACATTGTCTTGGTAGCTTACTTTACGAACATTTACTTGATTATCGTTAGCTGAAGTAGCAAAGAACAACGGAGATTTATCATTTCTAAATTTTTCAAAAACCAAGTTGGCCATTAGTTCTGCTGAATTAAGATAATATCTATCTTGGGTTATCTCAAATGCTCTAAGGCACGCCAAACATAAACTTGCATAATCTTCTAAAAAAGCACTTACACTTGTTGTTCCGGTATGGTAAACTCTAAAGAGATTATTATCGCGCACCATTTCTTTTAGCATAAAATTGAGCGCATTTATCGCCAAATCTTTTGATTTTTGAACGCGTAAATATGCATAAGCATCAAAAAGACCTATAACGGTTAGTGCATTCCAAGAAACTATAATTTTATCATCAAGCCCCGGGTTAGTTCTCTTTGATCTATAATTATAAAGCTTGTTTCTGAGTACCGGCCAATTATCTAATGTGGTATTAATTGGTTCATTTTCATATTTGGTGGCCAATCTCAACACATTATTGCCATTTTCCCAATGTGCCAAGCCTCCTATTTGAAATAGGTGTTTAAAACTTTGGTAATCATCATCTACCAGCAACTCCAATTCTTCTTCTTTAAACACATAGAATTTTCCTTCTTCACCTTCGCTATCAGCATCAAGACCACAATAAAATCCCCCTTTTTTATCCTTTAGCTCTACCTCTAGAAAGTCAACCGTTTGCTCAATAATTTCTCTAAACCTTTCATTTTTGTTTAGCGCATATAGCTCTGAATACAAAGACAAGAGTTGGCCATTATCGTAAAGCATTTTCTCAAAATGAGGCACATGCCACTCAGCATCTACTGAGTACCTGGCAAATCCCCCGCCTATTTGATCAAATAAGCCTGCGTGTGCCATTTTTATGGCCGATTTATGTACATGATCAATCAACACAGTATCGCCACTTAAAGCATACTGTCTTAGCAAAAACCTATAAACATCTGGCATTGGAAATTTGGGCGCTCTATTCATTCCGCCATGTTCTTGGTCAAATTTTGTCTTTAATGAATTGGTCCACTGGTTTAGCTCCTCATATTTAAAATCAATTTCAGCACTTGTGCTCGCTACCAAATTGAGCTGCTTTAACCCATTGTTAAGCCTTGTGGCATATTCTTCAACCTTGGTTCTATCATTAGCAAAAAGATCGGCCAATTGATTTAAGGTCTCTATCCATTTGGCTTTTGGAACATATGTACCCGCCCAAATAGGCCGGCCATCTGGTAAGGCCACACAGTTTAAAGGCCATCCTCCATTTAAACCCATTAAATGAACCGCATCCATATAGTAATCATCTACATCCGGCCTTTCTTCCCTATCAACTTTTATGTTAACAAAGCTCCTATTCATTGCATCAGCAACATCTTTATGCTCAAAAGACTCCTTTTCCATAACATGGCACCAGTGGCAAGTGCTGTAGCCTATGCTCACAAGAATTAGCTTATCAGTATGTCTAGCTTTTTTTAAGGTCTCATTATTCCAAGCATGCCAGTTTACTGGATTATTCTCATGTTGCTTTAAGTATGGGCTTTTCTCTTTGCTAAGTAGGTTCATGGTTGAAATTATTGACGTATCTAAAAAAAAGAAAACCCCATTTCGGTTTATCGAAATGGGGTTAAAATATGTTTTAATGTAAAACTATCTAAGTTTAAAACGAACTGGAATTGAATAGCTCACCTTTACGGGCTTTCCACGTTGTTTTCCAGCTTTCCATTTAGGCATCATTTCTACTACCCTAATGGCTTCGTCGTGCATGTTTTGGGTAGCTTTACTTTCAGTTCCGGGATAAATTTTTACCTGAGTAATAGATCCATCTTTATCAACTACGAACTGTACGTAAGAAACACCTTCAATATCGTTGTTTCTCTCCATTTCAGGATAAACTACATTCTTTCTTAAGAATTCAGCCAAAGAGGCCATTCCGCCTGGGAATTCTGGCATATCTTCAACCACCTGAAAAACGGGCTCCTCAGCCACTTCTTCAATTTCTGGTTCTTCAAGGTCTACTTCAAAGTCTTCCTCAATATCTACCTCTTCAAATTCAGGTTGTTCTTCTTCAATGATTTCATCATCTTCAACCACTTCAATTTCTGGTGGTGGTGGTGGTGGCGGTGGTTTTTTCTCTTCCTTGGTAATGTCGGCCATGTCTTCTTCCTCTTCAAACACAATGTTACTTTGAAGGGTATTCTCAATAATTGTGGTTTTGCGGTAAGTAAACGCAAAAAGAATACCTAGAAGGGCAACAACAAGACCAAGATCCCTAAATACACCTGACCAGCTCTCTACGTTGGCTTTTTCTGACTTTTTAGGTTCCATAATCTTCTTCTTTTTTAAGTGTATTTTAAAATGCTACCATAGATAGCGTAGTACAATCCTACGCCAGCTAATGTGCCTATGCCGTCAGCTATCACATCAGGCCACTGAAAGTAGCGGTTGACAAAAATAGCGTTTTGCATTGTTTCCAAAAGTAATCCTAACATTAAGGATAAAACAAGTACAATTTTTATTCCGTGTACTTTGAGTTTATAACTGGCCGATTGCTTAAATATTCCGTTTACCCATGAAAACGAAAGCACCATAAAAATAGCAGTATGAACGATTTTGTCAAACTCAAAAAGATCCCAATAGGGTTTGGGGAGCTCATTGCCAGGAATAGCATGAATGCCTATTACCACAAAAGTCCAAAGTATTGGAAACCAATTGAATTTGAAAAACATAAGGTCTAAAATAAAAAAAGCCGATTTCGCAATTCAGAAACGAAAACGGCTCTATTTTATTCTTCGGTTATTATTACTAAGCTACTAGATCTTTGTAAGCAGCTGAGTCAAGCAACTCATCAGCCTGCGATAAATCGCTCATTTTTACTTTAATCATCCAACCCGCTCCGTAAGGATCTGAGTTTACAACTTCTGGCTCGCTTTCTAACGATTCATTAAACTCAATTACTTCACCACTAACTGGCATAAAAAGGTCAGAAACAGTTTTTACGGCTTCTACCGTTCCAAAAGTTTCTTCGGCGTCTAAGCTTTCGCCTTCAGTTTCAACTTCAACGTATACTATATCGCCTAACTCGCTTTGGGCAAAGTCAGTAATACCAATTGTTGCTACGTCTCCTTCAATTTTTACCCACTCGTGGTCTTTAGTGTACTTTAATCCTTCAGGTATATTCATTAGAGTTACTTTTTAAAAGTGCGCGAAATTTAGCACTATATGTTTAATAAAGTTCAAGTTTAAATGAATTGAGGCACGATTAACCACTTAAAGTATATCTTAAACTAAAACCAAATGTGGTATTCTTTCGTGGGAATGCTTCTGAAATAAAAGGCACTGTTACATTTCTGGTGTAGAAAATTCTAAGTGTTAAGTTTTTATCAATGGCATAATCTATTGTGGGCGCAATATTTACAAGCCTATTGCCCGATACGGTTTGATTATTATCTTCTTCTTCATCAGGAAAAGGGGTGCTTAATACATCGCCATCCAAAACCCAAAGGCTTTGCCGGTTCTCTCTAATTGAAATATCACATCTAAAGTTAAAGTCATTTTCGAGCACCCATTTTTTACCTTGATATTTAAAAGGCATGGTTAGCTCTTTGGTTCTATAACCAATACCCACCACAATACTCTTTTGAAACATTTCTTGCAGCTGAAAATTGGTAAAGTTGAACGACATGGTTCTTGATCGCTGATACTCAAATTTGGTACTCCAATTGTTTTTCCATGTAATATCAATTCCGAAAAGCGGAGCAAATTGTTCACTTACACTAATTTGCTGAATTTGAAACTGCGATAAATAATCTTGACCTCTTTCTAAATCCTCAGGGTTAGTTGCAATGCTTCTCTCATACTCAAGCGAAGATGTATAGTTATTAATGGCGTATGTGCTCCTATAAGTATGGTTAAGGTTTACAGTTCTAAAGTACTTTTTGAGTGATCCTACTCGGCTTAGCCCATTGTAGTTTATTCTCCAATTGGGCAATGGTACTTTCCAAAAAGGGCTTAGTTCAACATCATTTGGATCTGCACCGGTCATTGCTGCTAAAAATGATGGTACCAAAACGTCTTGCGAAAAGTAACTGTAGCCTTTCGCATATCCTGTTGAATCATCAATAGCCGTTATCCCTCTTTCAGCCGCTATTCTCTGAGATATTACCTTCCTATTATCTTCAAACTGCTCAACCAATGGATGATGTGAAAATATAGCCGTTGCACTATCGTGAATAAGCACCGGCTCTATAAATGCTGTTCTAATGGTATTGAAAGACATGGAAAGATTACCTGTTTCTAGCGTACCAAGACCAATAAAATTAGGTGTACCCGGATCGTTAGGGTCAGGTTGGTTTCTAAAATTCTCTTGTAGGTTAGATGCGAACCTTCTATTAAAATCAATAGTAATTCTAAATGACTTTATGGGTTCAAGGGTCATATTACCCGTCAGATTCTCAGTAAAGGTTTTGTTAAAAAAGTTGAGCTGATTCTCTTGTAAGGTTAGCCATCCGTTTTCTGCTGCTCTAAACCTTATGTCTTCTTGTGAACCAAAAACAAATGGAAGCCCAGGAGCGCTAAGGTCAAAGTTGTTTCCTAAATATTGTGGATCAGGCATAAATCCGGGCATTTGGGTACCCTCATTTACTTGATAATTTACATTTAAGCTCCTAGCCGCCATCATTACTCTTAATCCCCCTTCAAGCACCTTAATAAAATTCTCATTTACAAGGTCGTATTCATCATCCTCGTCTTCTTCATCTTCACTTTCATCTTCGCCATCAGGCTTTATATCAAGCCCTTCTTTCTTTTTCTTAGCTTCTTCGGCCTTCTGCTTTTTCTCTCTGTTTTTTTGTATCCTATCTACGTTGCTTCTGCCAGAATTTACATTTCTTAAAAACTGAGAACGATTATATAGCTGAATAAAATTGGCCTGACTATTTATTGAGTAGGCCGCTGAATTTGATATACTATTACCCAAGCTATCAGCAACAGGTGGTGCTGCTTGCCAACCATAACCACCTTTATAATCTGCCGAAGCGCTTATAAAATTCATTAGTGGCAGCTTATCTATAGGTATTTTGTAATTGAGGTTTATACTTTGCTGAAATTGCTGTGGCCTGCCCAAGTTGTAAAAATTGCTCAATACACTATCTCGCTTCTTTACTGTTGAAATTGGTCCTTCTGGCTCATCAATAATTGATTGTGCATTGGCCGAATAGTTCATCCTAAGCCCTTTGGTGAGATTCCACCTAAAGGCATAGTTTCTGTCAAACTGAAAAGTTTTATTGTAGTTGGGTGGTACTATTGATTCAACATTGTCATTGTTTCTAAAAAGCACCGTATTGTACTTTCTATTAACGGCACCTTGAAAGCTAAAATTGGTAGGAAAGTAGTTTACATTGAAATCGGATAAAAGCCTAAGCGACTTGTATTTGCCCAAAGATTTTTTAAGCGGCTGCCATGTGCTTTGAGGGAAGGTGTATTGATACCCCAAAATTCCCGTATAGGTTCTTGTAGAATCAAACGTGGTAAAAATATCGCGCTTAATTGTTTCGGTAAACTTGTAGGTACCTGTAAAGTTTGAAATATCCCAAGGCATGGCTTCTCTGCCCACGTTGGTTCTACTCTTTGAAACGTTTACGAAGTTTAAACTACGCCTTATCTCTACTTCTTCTACTTTTTGAAGCAGTTCTCTTCTGTTCTCGGTACCCATACTGGCCAGGGTAGACTCAAGCAAAACATCGGGTTGTAAAGGGTTAAACCTAGGTCTTATATTCTTTTGAGAATAGTCGTAATACATTGGGAGTTTAACCCCGGCCTTTTGCGGAAAAAACTTATCTAATGCAAAACTTGATCTAAAATCAACACCACTCTCATCTTCTTGACTTCTTTCTAAAAGTGTTTGTTCTATACCACCAAAACCAATTGTGTTTCTATGGCCAACAACATCTAACTGCGCAAAATCGGCAAGTTTGGCTTTTACTCTGGCATTGGCTGCCCAGCCACCTGTTTGATCAAAATCTGTTAGTCTTAATTCATTTGCCCAAACCTCACCACACTTTGGCAATCCATCATCATTTGGATTAAATCGATTATTGCTTGCCCTTGGGTTCTTAACCCCAATCATAATGGTTCTAAGGTTACTCAAATCAGGATTACCAAGAACTGAAACCAATCCTCGGTTTTCCGAATCCATCCTTGAGTACATTTGGGTCATTGGGTGAATATCGGCATCACGAGCCAGCTTGGTGTTATAAAACTCCTCAAGCAATAGATCTATTTCATTATCGAGGGGCCAAATAAGGTCATCGACAAAAGTACCATCGGGTGTAACCTTTAGCGGAAATTCGTACTCGTAATAGTGGCCAGTTAAGTCAGTTCCCAGCCGTATAAATAAAGTGAGGTCATCATCTTGAAGGTCTCTACCTTCTGCATGCACAAACATGCGCAGCTTTTTAAACTGCCTTACATCAAAATCGGTGGTTTTAAAAACCGCCCGAGCATCACCATCTTCTAAATTACAGACCAGCAAGGAGAGCGATTGCTCATTTTGCTGGGTTTGTTGAATATTATTTGCGTTGATTTCTCTTATGATTCCCGGAGGTACTACGTAATTAATTGGTTGACGCTCACTATTCTCTTCAATATTTACGGTAGAAATATCAAATACCGTATTTGAAAATGGATCGGTAGTTACTACTTCGCCAGGTTGTGAAAGGTCATATAAATAGCGTCGCCAATCGGCTCTAATCAATTGCAATTGAGCAAACCTTAGTACAACGGAGTCTTGAAACCCATGTAAAAACATTCGCATGAATTGTATGGATTTAAAACCTGAAATAGGACCTACCTTTCTCTGGAAAGATCTAATAGGAATTTTAACTTGATACCATTTAACAGATTCTCGCACTCCATTTTTAAGCGTAACGTCTGACTCAAGAATATCAGTAATATAGTTTTGCCCTACCTGCATATCATTGGGTCTTAAAGAGACTTTGTATTGATAGTAGGCTTCTGTGGTATTAAGTGTAAAGTCTTTATTTATATCTTCATCGTCAGGCGTAACCTTGGCAGAAGTAGGATAGCCATCTGGCCAATTTCCATTGGCATCGGGTGTTGGTGAGTTTCCTTCAGGGTTACTAAATTTCTTGTACCTATCTAGAATACTCATTTCAGATTCATCCAAATCACTGCCCCTAAAATACCTGTAGTTATCTCCAGATGGGTCTTCTAAGGCGTTTTGATAGGCTACTGAGTTTTCGCCGTATTGTTCTTTAATCTTTTCTAAATAAACAGTATCAAAGTTTACTCTTTCTTCTTCATCTCCTAACCCATCTAATCCCACATCCTGAAACTGCCTTGCGCTAGGATCATTAGGAAAAGCATGGTTGATATTTGGAATAGTTGGGGTTTTTCCATATTCATTTGAAACTGTATTATCATCTGATCCATCAGTTGGAAGACCGTGTTCAAATGCCTTTCTACTATCTTGAAGCACATCTTCTGAAATTTGACCTAAATTGAAATACAGGTCGCCGCCCTCGGCTTCAGGATTGTAGATATAGGGATCAAGCATCCAAAATTCAACATACTCAATATTGGCCGCATCAAAGTTTATGGTTTCTATTCTGCGCATTATTCCTGCCCAGTTGCCCCTTGGATCTTTTAAGGAACCATCTTCGTTTAAACCATTTGCATCGTAGTTATACGGTCCTCGTTCGTCAGGGAAATACGCTAGGTCAAAAGTTGGTTGCGTAGGAATTTGGGTAATTGGCCTATCAAGTTGCGGAAATACTTCGGTTTGTGTTACTTCTCTTACATAGTGATTAGAAAGCTGTCTAACATCTTGGCGAAGGTGACTTGGCGTTAAACTATTATCACGATAAAAAAGTGGATCTAAGATATACCAAGCCAATTTGGCCCTTTTAAAATTATTGGTTAGGTCACCATCAATTCCTGAAGCATTTGGGAATAGATTTCGCTGACCTTGTGGCGTTGATGCCAATGTCCAATTGATTACGCCCAATCGCAAATCATAAGGTACTTCACTACCTTCAAAATCATCAAGATAAGATGTTCCGTCTTCACCAATAACCTTTGGATAACCCGGAATTAAGTGTGCAAATTCTCCATTTATACTTAGCTCTGATTCTTCTTTGGTATCGATAAGCGGCAGGCGGTTTACCATTTTGGTTAAAAACCTAGAGTCGGTTCTATACCTTCCGTCAAACCCGTAAATTGTGTTTCTTAAAGGCTCATCACCAACATTAACTTTTTGTGTAATTGGCCGCTCCCTAAGATGCATAAAGGTACCACCAAGCCCAAAATCATCGCTAATCTTATAGTCCATCCTGGTTCCATACAAGGATTTTTGCATGGTTTGAAAAAGGGTATTGCTCTCATGAGAAACATTAATTTGTTGCCCCGAGCTCAAGATTGATTCATTAAGAATTTTAACTCTTCCTAAAGTATAATCTACCCTGTAGTCTTGGTTTTCTACAAGCTCTACGCCACCTGCGGTTACTTTTACAGAACCCGGTTGAATATTAAAAGCATTTAGAGGAATCTCATCTCCAGATGTTCCTTTAAAGAACCCTTTTAAGAAAAACTTATTAAAATAAGCATCCATAATAGCCAATTGCTGTATGGAATCATAAAGTGCCCTATAAACATAATCATTGGCCAAATCTTTATCTTCAAACTGATCATAAAGATGGTCTCCGAAAGGTTCTAAAACCGGTAAAAAAACAAAGCCATTTTCAGTATCAATAGTAAGATTAGGTACGTAGTCAAAAACCCCATCGGGCATGGGTTGCTGTTGCTTGTTAATCTTATCAACGCCCATTACTTTTATAAGCTGGGTACCGTTTAATTTCGGCTCTTTAGCTTCTGGAATATAGGGTAGGTCGGCACCGCTTTCGTCATCGGCATAAATGATTTCAAGTCTAAAATCATCTTGTTCAATTCTATTTGACCCCAAAGAATAAACATTCTTCATCATTAAATCCCAAAGCGGCAAATCTGTTCTTATCTGATCAGATTTTAGCATTTTCAAGAAAAGCACATTTGGATCGCTTGGGTTGGCAGGAATATCTCTTGAAAACTCTCCCACTTGCTTGGTTTCTCCATCAAGTGTATATTCAAACGAAACGGCTAAAACGGCATTATCTGGTAAAGGCGTTCTTAACGATACGTAACCTAATCTGTTGTGCAGTTTAAACTCACTTTCACTTAGTTTTCTAACGTTGGCAATTACGGCATAATCTACCCCTTTTGAGAAGCTTGGATCACTAAAACTTTCTTCGCTCAAAACTGAACTAACCGTGGTTAAACTCCTAGCCCTTTGTTTTTTACCATTGGCGTATAGTACATCGTCAAAAAGTGTATTTGCATCGTTTGACGGTCCAGGAAATGCATTACCAGCATTTTCACTAAAAACTACTCCATTGGTGTAATGTAAGTTCGGTTCGCCATTATTATCAAGTCCTTTTTCGCCCATATCCATAAAGGCCACCATGTTTCTGGTTTCTTGTGGGCGACCATTAAAGTTGGTAACCCAAACCTCGCAACGTGTAATTTGAATTGGCGACATTACCAATGGTGAATTGCTAGCCCAGTTGTTGTAGTTGTTTCTAAAGTACTGGCTTAAAAAGAAGTGCTTATTGGCATCATATTCATTAGCCGGTATATTAAAAGCTGTTTTTTGGGCACCTCCATCTACAGTTATATTCTTTCTTTCGGTTCTCTGGTTTGAAACAACCGCAGAAACGGTTAATCTACCAAACTGCATGGTGGTTTTAACACCAAAAAGGTTGGAACTACCAGAAATTAACGAACCTTGAACAGGAAGCGCCACATTGCCCGCTTCAACACTTTTTACAATATCATCTTCTTCGCCCTGCCAATTTAGTTTTACCTGATTATCAAATTCAAAGTTGGCTTCGGTATCGTAGTTTAGGTTTAAGTTAATCTTATCACCAATTTTACCTAATACGTTTAATCTAATCTTTTGGTCAAACTTAAATTGACCATTTCTTTGTGTTCTAACTGACCAAGCTGGGTTTTCTACCTTGTTTATTTCGCCCATAAATATGAGCTCAGCGCTTCCCTGTGGTTTTATATCTACAAATTCTTCACCAAATACATCATCGAGCACGCTATTGTCTATCTTAAATTTAAGATCGGCATCAGAGTTATTGGTAAAATTGGTGGCTTTGGCCCTGCTTTTGAAATACTCTTTTAAGTAATCGTCATTACTCTTATCAAGGTACTCATCAAGATTATAGTATTCGCTAGAGCCTAATTGTGTACTGTCACCTAAACTTCGGGTTACTACAAATTTTCCTGTTGCGGTATCGTATACTGTGTTTTTCTTAACATTTTTAGGGTCATCTAAATCAAGCGAATGACTTTTACCATCTCCCGGCTTTTTTGTGGTATCAATGGGGAATTTTAGCTTTTTCTTAGGGGTATCTGGTCCGTTATCTTCATTAAAAAGCGCAATATCAAAGGCTCCCGATGGTTTTGATGGATCTAAGACCTTAACCAACTGGGTAATTTGCCCAAAAGCGGCAAAAGATGTAAGTAAGAACAGCGCCTTGGCTAAATGTGGTAGTTTCTTCACTTTAAGCTTTACTATATAGCTTTTAAGGTGTATTTGATCAATTGCTCTACGGTAAGATCTTCGCCCGAGTGTTTCTTTAATACGGCTCCTAGGGCTTTTTCGGCTGCATTTCTTGCGAATCCTAACATTACTAGGGCTGCAATTGCTTCTTCTCTTCTTGCATCAGAGGCTTGTAGTACATCAAGTTGTGTACCGCCAGTTTTCATCACTTTATCTTGTAACTCAAGTACCATACGTTGTGCTGTTTTTGCACCAATTCCTTTAACGGATTTGAGTAACGGAACATTGCCTGTACTTATTGCACCTACCACTTCATTTGGCGATAAAGTTGAAAGTACTGTACGCGCCGTGTTAGGACCAATACCCG
Organism: Bacteroidia bacterium; assembly: GCA_049115495.1. GTDB lineage: Bacteria > Bacteroidota > Bacteroidia > CAILMK01 > JACPUW01 > JACPUW01. The sequence goes on from JAGDZV010000013.1 coordinate 56,706, forward strand.
AAACCGTAATCATGAGCTCAAAAATGGCTTTCTCTTCTTTATCGGCAAAGCCATACAACGAAAGTGCGTCTTCTTTTACCCATAAGTAGGTAAATAGCACCACCTTTTTGTTGCTGCTAATTTTCTCGTAGGTATTTAGCGATATGCTTAGATCGTAGCCTACCCCTCCTACATCAACCAGTGCATTAGTTGGACTACACTCTACCAAATCGCCTCTTAAATATCCGTACATAGCTATTTTGATTTTTTTGCTTGAAGTATTTGGGCATCCATTGCGGCCACAGCGGCCACATTTACAATTTCTCTAACTGAACATCCCATCTGAAGCACGTGCACACTTTTATTCATTCCTAACAATAATGGGCCAATGGCTTCAACCCCACCTAGCTCTTGCAATAGCTTGTAAGCAATATTGCCTGAAGACAAATTGGGGAATATAAGCACGTTAACTTTTTTATCTACTAGAGTACTAAAAGGGAAATGCTCTTTTAAAAGATCCTTATTAAGTGCAAAATTGGCTTGCATTTCTCCATCAACGAGTAGCTCAGGGTGTTTTTGACGAAGAATCTCTGCTGCCTTTGCCATTTTTCTACTGGTTTTTGTTTCAGCTGATCCAAAGTTTGAATATGAAAGCAAGGCCACCCTAGGTTCCATATCAAAATGCTTGGCTGCCCTTGCAATTAGTTCAGTAATTTGAACAATGGCGTCAACATCAGGATTTGAATTTACGGTAGGATCACCTAGGAAGATAACCCCCTTTTTGGTAAGTAAAATGTACATACCTGCCACTCGCGGGCAATTAGGCTCAGGCCCAATAATCTGCAGTGCTGGTCTTATCACATCAGCATACTTTCTATCATGGCCTGTTACCACCGCATCGGCATCACCATTTTCTACCATTGCAAAAGCAAAGTAGTTTCTGGTTTTCATGGTTTTTATAGCTTCGTGTAGCGTGTAGCCTTTTCTTTTCCTTTTCTGATATAGTATTTCACCATATTTAGCCTTTAGATCATCATTGTCCATTGGCTCTATAATCTCAATACCTTCAAGGTCAAGATTATTCTTCTCAATAAGCTTTTTTATGCGGTTTTCGCTACCTAATAATACAGGAATGGCCAAACCTTCATCGTGCAATGTTTGTGCGGCCATTAAAACCGAAATATTATCTCCCTCAGGAAAAACAATGCGCTTTACATCTTTTCTAGCCCTGTTGTAAACCACCCTCATAAGCTGATTCTCATTACCCATGCGCTGTTGCAAATCAATTTCGTATTGCTCCCAATTGGTAATGGGCTCTTTGGCAATACCTGATTCTACTGCTGCCTTAGCCACGGCCGGTGCTACGGTTGATATAAGTCTAGGATCGAGCGGTTTTGGTATTAAATACTCAGGACCAAAACTCATGTCGGGTTTGTTGTATGCTAGTTTTACAATTTCAGGTACTGGTTTTTTGGCCAGCTCGGCAATTGCCTTTACTGCAGCAAGTTTCATTTCTTCATTTATTCCTGAAGATCTGACATCTAGTGCGCCTCTAAAAATGAAAGGAAAACCTAAAACATTATTTACTTGGTTAGGATTATCACTTCGCCCTGTTGCCATAATCACATCTTTTCTGGTTCTCATGGCCAAATTGTACCTAATCTCAGGATCAGGATTTGCCAAAGCAAAAACAATTGGGTTTGGAGCCATATTTTTTAGTGCCTCGGCCGAAAGCACATCGCCTTTGCTAAGCCCTAGAAAAAAATCTGCTCCGTTAAGGGCATCTTCTAAGGTTCTTTTGTTGGTTGTAACAGCAAACTCTTGCTTTAATGCACTAAGATCTTCTCTTTGGTTATGAATTACCCCCTTGCTATCAAGCATAATTATGTTTTCGGCCTTTACACCCAATTGCATTATTAGCCTAGTGCAAGAAACCGCGCTGGCACCAGCCCCATTTACCACCATTTTTAGAGTGGAAATGTCTTTACCCGAAACTTCTAATGCGTTGAGCAATCCTGCTGCCGAAATAATTGCTGTACCATGTTGATCATCGTGCATTACCGGAATGTTCAATTCCTTTTTTAACCTTGTTTCGATTTCAAAACAGTCTGGTGCTGCAATATCTTCAAGGTTTATACCCCCAAAAGTTGGTTCTAATGCCTTAACTACACTTATAAATTCTTCTATATTTTTTGTATCCAATTCAAGGTCAAAAACATCAATATCTGCAAATACTTTAAAAAGCACGCCTTTACCCTCCATTACGGGCTTTGATGCTTCTGGCCCTATATCACCAAGACCTAAAACCGCCGTTCCGTTTGATATTACGGCAACTAAGTTTCCTTTGGCAGTGTATTTATAAACGTCGCTTTTGTTTTTGGCAATTTCTTTACAAGGTTCTGCCACTCCTGGTGAGTAAGCCAATGCCAAATCGCGCTGTGTATTGGTAGGTTTTGAAGATATTACTTCAATTTTTCCGGGTCTGCCTTGACTGTGATAGTTTAAGGCATCTTTGGTACGTACTTTTTTAGCCATACTGCTCTTTACAGAATAAGCGAGCAAAAGTAGCGCAATGGCATTCTATTACAAATTAGTGAACCCACAAAGGCTCCATTATTCAATTTGAGTATTCTAATTTTGAATGGAATACGTTAAAATGAAATCTTTCTTTAAGTACGCCGCTTTTTTACTTGTGCTTTTTATTGGTGTAAAGTCTTACGGGCAAGCTCAAGGTGCAAAAACCATAATTGACATTATGGACCCGCTTGTAGAAGCTAAAAACTGGCATGAAGCCAAAAGAAAAGCAGATGAATTTTACTATAACTACCCGCAAAACCCTACGCGTATTGATAGTTTAGAGCGTGTGGCCATAGATCTTTATACCGAAATTATTAATAGAAGGATTTACGAAGAAGAGAGACTTTGGAGTGAAATTAAGCGTACAGAAAATGAATATAAATGCCGAGATTATTTAAATGAGTATCCGTATGGTAAGTATAGAGACAAGGTAGAAGCCATGCTTGAAGACACCCAAGAACTTGATGACTGGAACGAAGCAAAATCAATAAATACTTCCGACTCTTATGATGACTATTTAGATAAATACCCAAATGGGGAATTTAAGGCTGAAGCCATTGCCGCCAAAGAAAGACTTGACCAAAACGCATACGATTACGCTAAGCGCCTAAACACCATTTATGGCTTTGAAAACTACATTAACAAGTTTCCGTATGGAAAATATAAATCTGAAGCACAAGATAAAATTGATGAACTTGAAGAAGATGAAGTTTACAATACAGCCAAAACAAGTAATCAGCTTGAAGATTATGAAGCCTATATTACAAAATACCCTTATGGTAGGTACGCCACTACAGTAAATAGTGTTTTAAAAAGTTCATATATCTTTTATGGCGATGATTATTTCAATAAGAAAGATTACAGTAATGCTAAATATTATTATCAGAAATACATTTCTAGGTATACTTATGATGCAAAAGCCAGTTACGCAAGAACACAAATTGAAAAATGTGACAGAAAAACTAGGGTTGTAAACCGACCTGATAGGTGGTATTTCTCTTATCACTTTGATGATAGTTTAGGATTTTTTGGGTTTAGTACAGGTACAATAAATCAAAGCTCATTAGGCTTTTACACTTCAATGAGAATGAATTTTGGTCATAGGCAGGTCATTTACGATTACTACCCAACATCAAATTTTGTTGAAGGCATTTGGGATAATGACGATATTACCTTAAACGGCGAGTTTGTTACAGGAAAGTTCTTTTCATCTGTAGGTTTTACTTACGGTATATTTAATCCCATGTGGATTTATGGCGGAGTAGGTATGAGCATAACCAATTATTACGTGGGCATTGATAAGTGGTATAGCGATGGCTCACTTTATGAAAACGACTGGGCCAGAGTAAAAGAGATAAATGGATATGCCCCACATGTAGAAGCAGGACTACAAATGGATCTTTGGGGTTTAAACCTTAGATATGGATTGAGCTACTCTACAATGTATGGAATGAGAAATACTTTTGGTATTGGTATTTCGGGAATTAGGTATTAAAAGAAAAGTGATACAGGTAAAATATTCAACACTAACTTAAAAATCAAACAGCATTGTAAATGTAATATTAGAATTAATAGGTAAAATGACTGTTATATTGATCTTGCAAATAAACCTTGTCGAACTGTGGCTTAAAGTCTAAAATATTGGACCTATTATTTTGGCCTACTTCCCTAAGCTCTTCTCGTTCTTTATTATCAAAAATTATCAGTTCGAAATCGAAAACTGGAGTATCTGATTTTTTAAATACAAAGGTTCCTTCTTTAATAATTATTTCATCATAAGGGCCATAAACGGGCTTCCAATCTTGAAGAATTTCACCATCGAATGATATTAGCATTCTTTGTACGGAGTAATTTTTCGATGTGGCTCCTCCATTATAAACTTGATTCCAAAAACCAGACCGGGTCCTAGTTACAATTACCAAACCGTACCCAGATTTTCCATTTAATTCATAAGTATTGTCGTAAATCTTTACAGCAGTAACAGGGAATTTATATCCATTCTTTTCTTTTAATCTGAATGTTTCTTGATACGATGGATTTAGCATAAAAAATTCTTTACGCCATTTATTCTCATAGGTCATTGGAACATAACCTGTCTCATACATTGTACCGTCGAAATTGCCGAAAGTGCCTATGCTGGTGTATTCAATCCCTTCAAAAACTCTTTTACCTTTTCTATTTATCCAATAGCATTCAAGATCACCTGATGAATAGGTGCCTTTGCAAACACGCGCTATACCTTTTGCATTGAAATGATTAGCTCCTGTGTAATAGGAATCATCATCTGGAAGTACTTTCTCCCCTCGCCTATTTATGAAAAAATATTTTGATTCTGACAATTTTACTTTTGCCAAGCCGTGATGAAAACCCCAATTATTTAGCTCTTCAAAATTGGAAACAAGGTGTTTGGCATCATAAATAGGATTTACGATTACTTCTCCTTCTTTGGTGATAAACCCATATTTCCCATTGCTTTCAGGTAAAGCATGTTTCCACTGGAAAGGATAAAGAAAGAAAAAACCTGTATCAGACCTTGAACTAAATTGGACTTTGAATTGGACTTTTACATCATCAAATTCAAAAATCGTATCTCCTCTAAAGTTTTGAACTAAATACTCTTTTGGTGATCCTCCAACCGACTTTAGGTGTTCACTCTTGTATTTAAATGTGTAAATCAAATTACCTATGGTTCTTTTTGAATATGCTTCTTTTTGACTTTGAGCGTGGGATGCATTGTAAATAATCATCAAAAAAATAACTAAAAGATGATTTAATAAAGAAACCCGTAGCTTCATCAACCTATCAATCTAAATTCAATGCCTAATTGGACCAATTTTCACACAAATCAACAATAAGCCTAAAAAAATTGTTATAGCCAGCCCAACTTGGTTTGTCAGGCGTGTCGTTGATATCATGGTAATAAGGATACTCACCCAATAGATAGATAAAAATTGAGCGAACTCCATTCTCAGAGAAGTAGTAATGATCGCTATTAGCCGCTTTGCCGCGGCCTTTAATGGCTGCCATGTATTCTTTATCGGTATTAATGCTTTTGAGTGTACGCATTACCCCTTTAAATACTCGACCATTTACTACGGTCATACCATCTTGGCCATTGGTAACCAAATCAAGGTTTATGAGCAAGCTAATTTGCTCAAGCGGGTAAATTGGGTGTTCAACAAAATATTTTGAACCAACTAAACCGGCTTCTTCGCCAGCAAAGGCTATAAACAGCATGTTGTATTTACGAAGGGAGTCATTTTTGGCATAGAATTTTGCTAAATCGAGCAACATGGCTGCCCCACCTGCATTATCGTTGGTTCCATAAAAACAGGCTTCTGTTCCCATTCGGCCAAGGTGATCGTAATGCGCCGTAAATACAATGGTAGAATCGGTATTTTTTCCCGGAAGAAAACCAAGTACATTTTGGTTTTGAAAACTGGTGATGAGCTCCTGCTCAATGTTTAAGCGAATAGACTTGGCGTTAGCGGGCCACGAACTTTTTAAAACTTCAACCCAAACGCGGTTTTTCACTCTATCTCTTACGCTCCATGTTAGTTTTTCGGCTTCTTCTAGGTGCACATATGCGGCAGCGCCCAACTCATTATTAGCGAAAGCTCTACCTACAGCATCATTATTAATATTTACAATTACGCTATTGCTGTAAACTAAAGCACTTTGGCTCCAATCGTGCTTTTTTATAAAACGCTTAAACTTTCGGAAGCTTTTTAGATGCTTGGCTTCTAAATAAACCAACTCAAGTTTAAGATTGCTACAACCTTTAGATGACGGTTCTACTTGATAATCAAGCCCCGGTTTTAATTCTTTCCCGTCAATATTCACAGATAATGCACCCGGAAAAGTATTTACCGCATGTGTAAAGTCTTGAAATTGTACTTGCTCTAAATCCGCCTTTTCAAATTCTGCCTTTATGAAATTAGCTGCTTTTTTGCCCCCATTGTTTACATAGCCGCGTCCGTGATATTCTTCTGAAGCCAGAACCTCAACTACAGTTTTTACATAGTCAAGGTTCTGCCCCCAAATATTTGAAGTAAGTAATAATAGTGCTACTGAAACTACAGCCTTCACAACTACCCTACTGCAGTTAGCGTAAAGCTGTATTTTTCCATAATTAGATTCGCTAATAGCTTTCTACAAGCCTCATCAACCATTTTCTCAGCCGTTTCTTCGCTCTCACTCTCAATGGTAAAATCCATGTGTTTACCTATGCGTACTTGATCAATACCCTCTAAACCAAGATTGGCCAAGCTGCGGTTTACAACTTTACCTTGTGGATCTAGTAATTCGTCAAGTGGCATTACATCTACGGCTACCTTAAACTTCATTTTGCTGTAACGTTTTGAATAATTGATAATATTAAGTACAAAAGTACAATGAGTTGAATAGCTAATACACCAAAAAATATGAGCAATAGTGCACTACCTAATATGAGTACAATTCTCAACTCATTTCCTTTAAAAGTAAAACTTGAAATCTTGAGTGTCATAAGCCTAAGTTTTGACACCATGAGCAAAGCCATAACTATGGCTGATATTAAAATTACCCAAGTACTGGTCACGTAAATTTCAATCGTCGAATCACTCAACGGACTTAATGGGTAACCAAACCCAAATCTATAGATTAATGCAAAGCTGCTTAAATAAAGCCCTGCCGCTGGTATGGGCACTCCAATAAATTCTTTTGAGCTGCCAGATATATTAAATCTTGCCAAACGATAAGCACCGGCCAAAGTAAATATGAATATGAGTTGAGCGTAAGAACTAGCACCGTTTATAAAGTACATTTTTGCCCAGGGCTCATCTACCGCTGCCAACATAAATAACTCTTGTGCAATAAAAGCAGGTAAAACCCCAAAGGTCACTAAATCGGCTAGTGAATCTAGTTGTGCTCCAAGCTCTCCGCTAACCTTTAGTATTCGAGCTGAGAAACCATCAAAAAAATCGAGAATTGCCGCCAATATTAAAAGCAAGGCGGCCCCCCATAGGTTTCCTGCATGGGCAAAGCTTATGCCTACACAACCACAAGCCAGGTTGCCTAGTGTAATTAAGTTAGGAATATGTCTTTTCATCCCATTAAAAATGAAATATCGTCTTGCTCACCATAAACAGTAGGCTCTTGCCCGTTTTTAAAGTGTTTAAGCTCACCTACTCCTTTATAAAAAGGCTTTCCATTTTCAATTTCAATTAAGCTCCCCTCAGGAATTGCCGCAACATGCATTTTATCATTAATTGCAATAAATTCATTAATTCTGGCATCACGAGTTTCGCCGCCGTGATTTGGTAATGTTTTGTTGGTATAGTGCGGATTAATTTGAAAAGGCACCAAATTCAAAGCCTTAAAACTAGGTGGTTCTACAATAGGCATATCGTTTGTAGTAAAAATAAATGGGCAACTCATATTTGAGCCCGCACTCCACCCCATATATGGCATACCACTGTTTACCTTTTCTTGTATTTTTTCAACCAAGCCGGCCTCGTAAGTTCTTTTAAGCAGCGCAAAGGTATTACCGCCGCCAACGGCCACAGCATCGGCATCTTCTAATGCATTGGGGTTGTTATGAATTCCAATAATCTCAAGCCCAATTCCTTTTACCGCCTTTTGTAAGATCTCGGTGTATTTATCAAAGCTAAAAGTAACAGCCGCAAAAGGAACAAAGGCTACTTTTTTAACATTGAGCCTTTCGCAAAAAGCTTGTACATGGGGTAAGGGCCACTGAAAATATGGGTCGCCCGGAAGTGTTGAATTACTTAAAAGTAAAAGGTTTTTCATGTTATCTTAATAAATAAAATGGTCCTGAATAAAAATAGGTTTCGCCGTTTGACCCGGTAAAGGTGGCAACATAATGGTACAATCCATCTTCGCAAATGGTTACACCGCCATTAAAGGTACCATCCCAATTGTTTTCGCCTTCAAATACCCTTTGGCCCCAACGATTAAAAATTCTGAGGTTGGCGTTTTTTACACCAACACCTCTCCACATAAATACTTCGTTGTTGTTTTCAGGGTCGGCATTAGGTGTAAAGGCAGATGGGAAATACACTTGGGTAACCGGTTCAAGACACAAAATATTACTGGCACTTATAAAACTATCGCCCCTGTTTTCGTAGGCATACACCACATAGCATTTTCCTGTATCGGGGTTGTTTTCATCAAAAAATTCATCGTCAAAGTATTGATTACCATTGGTGTTTATGGCTGCTCCATTAACTTCTTGAACCACATAATTTCTTACACCGCGTGGAAAACGCTCATAAGAGTTCCAATTTAGTTCAGCTATTTGGCCTTGGCTAACCTCACCCTTTAAGAGTATGGTTGATGAAATATAAGATTCGGCACTTCGGCCACCGCAATCATCAATGGCAGTAACGGTGTAATTATACTGAGCCCTATTGCTATTTATTGAAAAATCAACAAGCGTTGTATCAAATATTTCTTGAAATATTCTTTGAGAACCTGCATCATCAACCCTTTTTACATCATAGTACTCTGCCACGGGTTCTGCTTTCCAGGTAAACGCTGCATTGCCAACACCATCAATTGTAACACCATAAAGGTCAACAGTATCTTTTTTAGTTAGTCCCTTTACCACAATTTCTGCTCCAATGGTATCACTACAATAACCATTGCTCACATAATAAATCACGTTATAAGTTCCTTCTTCGCTTATTACAGTATCTTCATCGTTTAAGAAGTAAACCTGTCTAAACCTTGGTATTTCGCCTTGGGTAACTGATACAAACTTGTTTTGGATGACAGCATTACCAAAATAGCTACTATCTTCAATATCAAGCCTAAAAGGAGAGCAGCCACCAAAATCAGCAATATTGAGTCTTGCCACTACCGAATCTCTTACCGTAATGTAATCGGTGAGTACATTGGTATCTAAACACTCTCCATTGCCGCTATGTGTAATGTAAGTTATGGAGTAAGTGCCCGTTCGGTACTTTTTGGTAAATGATGTATTATTAGAAGTTATAAAAGTATCGGTACCATTACCGAATAAAACGTGTACCGAATCAAGTGGATCTGATGACCAATCAAAATCAACTTCGAATGTTGAGCAACCTTCAGTTGAATCAGAACTTAAGCTGCTAACCGGCGGATAATATAATTCTGGAAAAGTGGTCCAAGTTGCTGTATCTCTACAGGCTCCATTTCTTGTAGCTAACCTAAGCTCGTACTTGGTTGGATAAACTACCTTTTCTTTAAAATCAAAACCAGTACTTGTACTGTAAGAACTCACCCATTTATTGCTTTGGGAAAACTGACTAGTATTTTCAAACTCATAAACTACAACGTTGCAATTTTTACTTGAATCAATAAGATTAAAACTGGCCGATGGCAAGGTGTCAATTTGAATAAAGTGTGTATCATTAAAAACACAAGAATACTTAGGATAGTGCACCGACCTATAAATTTCCAATTGCCCAAAACCTGATGGATTAATAACAACTTGAGAAAGATTTGTTCCGCCAACTGGTTGTAATCCAAAATCAGCCTTAAAATTAAAGCCTGTTGAATCTCCTATATTCGGGTCAACTGTAATTTCTAAATCATCGCCAGCACAAAGAGTATCAATACTAAAAGATATTGGTGGTGCCCAAGTTTTTAAGATTTTAAGATCAAACTGCAATGAGTCTTGAGTAAAACAGCTTCCATTCTTTGCTTGTGCCCAAAATGCGGCTTTTGTATCGCTAACCCTAGTAAAAGTTAGTATTTGATTAGGAAATCCCCAAGATCCCTTTTGCTGGTCAAAATCCCACTGAATCTGCTCGCAGGTTTGACAACTTGTTCTCACTTTTAAGGTATAGTCTTCACAAGTGGTATCAATCTCAACACTCAGCTCAAGGTCTGTTTCATCAACCGCCTTTATATTGGTTTGGCGGGTTAACCTTAGGCTATCACAAACCCTTAACAAACTCATTTCAACCTTATATGTTCCAATCGCCGGGGCCTTATATTTTGTTTTGTATGTATTGGCGTTAAAAAGTACCGTACTTGCCTGAGAAACCGTCCATTGCACATCTTTAAACTCGTTTCTATCAAGGTTAAGTTTTAGGTCTAAGGTATCAGGACATATGGATTCCAAATCAAAACTAAAGCTTAGGTCTCTTGACTGGCCAATGTATTCAACGGTATGTGGCGTGCTTGCACTTCCGTTAGAGGCGGTAAACCCCATCCAAACAAGGTCATTACCACTAAATATGTCATTTTCAATATCAATTTTGGTTGAAATTCGCTGCTGACAATCTACAAATACTGCAAGTATGTTGGTAGTGGCGTTATATGTAATCCGAACCCTATGAAATCCGCAATCTTCTACGTTACTGTTATCGGGAGCAATAGCTACAGCTGCCGCTAAAACTGAACTTTGCAAACCATTTTGATGTATTGCAACATGATCATTTCTAATATCATTGGTTCCATCATTGTCAGTATCAAACTCTATGGCCAGCGAATTAGATATCTCGTTTTGGTAACCCATGCCGTCATCATTACTCGCCAAAACATTAAGTGCTCCTGTGTTTCTCTGCAATAAAAAGGCAATACCTTCTGCACCATCATTTTTGCATCCAAATCGTAAGTTAAAGCTTATATCAAAGTTTTTGGTAATATCTATTCGCGTTGAATCCCAGATACTACCTACCGATCCTGATGTAGCTGGGGTAAGTTGGTAAACCGAATCAGATAGTTTGCTTGCATCTCCGTTAATGGCAAATTGAGCCAACGAAACAATGGGCAAAAGCAGAATTAATAGAAAAGAACTTAGCTTACGCATAGGGTAATGGAGGATTTCAGATTGCAAATTAAAGGTATAGTGCCAAATAGCCCTAATTGCCACATAGTGCTTTGTACTTTTGCCCCATGATAGTGGTAACTGGTGCTGCAGGTTTTATAGGTAGCTCTTTGGCTCATGGTCTCTTTAATAAAGGATACAAGGACCTTGTTTTGGTAGATGATTTTAGCAAAACCGTAAAAGCTGCCAATACTCAAACGCTTAACCTGCCCAAAGTTGATAGAGAGCAATTCTTTAACTGGATTGAAGAAAATTATATTGAGATTGAGTTTATCATTCATATTGGAGCAAGAACTGATACCACCGAATTTGATACTCAAATATTTGACCATTTAAATCTAAACTACACTAAAAAGCTTTGGAACAAATGTGTTGAATACGGACTACCCATCATATACGCATCATCTGCTGCAACTTATGGTGGTGGTGAATTTGGCTATGACGATAATCACGAGATCATTGAAAAACTAAAACCGCTAAACCCATATGGGGAAAGCAAGAACGATTTTGACAAATGGGCGTTGGCTCAAGAGCGTCAACCCTACTATTGGGCTGGCCTAAAGTTCTTCAACGTTTACGGGCCAAACGAATACCACAAGGGCCGCATGGCTTCGGTTGTTTATCATGCTTTTAATCAGGTGAAAGAAAAAGGCAGTATGAAACTGTTTAGATCTCATAACCCTGACTATAAAGACGGTGAGCAAAAGCGCGATTTTGTTTACGTGAAAGATGTGGTTGATGTTATCATTTGGCTACTAGAAAATAGAAACGGAGAAAATAACGGGCTTTATAACCTTGGCACGGGCAAAGCGCAAACTTTCTTAGACCTTGCTCATGGGGTTTTTAATGCTTTAGGTCTTGAACCTAATATTGAGTTTATTGATACACCCAATGATATTAGAGATAAATACCAATACTTTACTGAAGCAAACATGGATAAGCTTAGGAGCATTGATTACTCTAAACCATTTATGAGTTTAGAAGAAGGAATAGCTGATTACGTTACCAACCATTTGGATAAAGGGAATTTGGGTTATTAGGCTGTCGATAATAGGATTTTTTCTTTGGCCGTTCAGAAACTCCAGCTTTTGAACTTGAACCAAGCATGGCGCTCTTGCGCCATTTACATTTCGGCGCTAGAGCGCCTTTTCTTAACTCATTTTGAAGCTGGAGCTTCAAAAGAGCACTTGTTATTCACATATTCTATGTCATCCCGGACCTGATCAGGGACCTTCTAATTTGAAAATCGGATTTTGAACTTTCCAAGATTCTGCATTTATGTATTAACAAATAGATTGCGGCTTCCCGAATAAAATCGGGACAGGCAGGCCTGCAATGACGACCTATTGTCTACAAAGTCATTCTGAACAGAGTGAGGAATCTTGTATGTAAATCATGATTAAAAATCAAAATCTCTACCTCGTCGAAATGACAATCAATGTGTGAAGAAGCAATTAAGCCAAAAGTGACTTGGCTCATAGTAATTACTTTTTGTCCACCATATTTTTGGCTTATGGCCAAACAACCTGATTTTGAGCGTGAGAGTATAATGGGTCGCCTTTTGGAGTTTGTGGCTCCACACCCACCTTTTACTTTTTTAAATTATGATCAGCAAAACAAGCTTTTGCAACATTCTAGCCTTAGATATTTTGATGAAGGTGAATCTGTTTTTGAAGAAGGGAACCCACCAAGCGATAATGTTTACATGATTAGAAAAGGTGGCATTAAGATCAGTGATAGAGACAATGGACTTGTGGACCATTGTGCCGAAGGCGAGCTTTTTGGTGCGCGCTCATTAATGGAAGCCGAAACTTACCAAGCCAGTGCCATTGCTTCTCCTGATGCTTTGGTCATTCAAATTCCTGCCCAAAATATTAGGAATATGTTGGCCACCGAACCCAAGCTCATTGAATATTTCTTTGGCGACTTTAGCTCAGGACCTGCGTTGCGCAAAAGGCAATTATCACAGATAAAAAGTCAACATAAATCCCTAAAAACTCAAAAGGCTAATTACACTGGAAACATAACAATAAGCGCTAATAGGAAGCCCATTACTTGCCTAGAAAATCTTAGTATAAAACAAGCAGCACAACTAATGAGCGAACAAAGAGTTGGCTCAATAATTATAACAAGCAAAGCTGAATATCCAGTAGGAATTGTAACAGATACCGATTTTAGAACTAAGGTAGCTACCGGAAATTTCAGCCTTGATGCTCCGATTAGTGCCATAATGAACTCACCCGTAAAAACCACACAAAACAATTTAAGTGTAGATGAATATGCCCTTGAAATGCTGCAGGCGGGTGTTCACCACCTTTGCATTACCAAAAGTGGAACTACGCAAAGTGAAGTTATTGGCGTAATTACAGACCACGATGTATTGGTGAGTCGCGGTGGTAGCCCATCAATTCTTTTAAAGGCTTTAAAAAAGCAACGCGATAGAGATGAAGTTAAAAAGATCGTTTCAAAAGTTAACGACTATTTAAAAGCACTTGTTGAGGCCGATGAACCCGTTACAAAAACTGCAAGGTTGGCCAATGCTTTTAATAAACAACTACTAAACCATGCCATTATAAAAAGCTCTGTTAAACAGAGTATTGATCTTAAATCATTAAATTTTTGCTGGCTAGCCCTGGGCAGCGTGGCTAGAGGGGAGCAAATCATTAGAACCGACTTTGACTCAGCCATAGTTTTTGAAGGCAATGAAACTCATAAAAACGCTTTAAAAAAACTAGCAAATGGTGTTTTTGAAGAACTGGTTTATTATGGATATGAAAGCGACAAAGCAGGGATACAAGCCAATAACCCGGAATGGATTAATACTAAAAATGAGTGGAAAGCCAAATTCAATTCTTGGATAAAAGAACCTACTCAAGATGCTTTGTTACATTCTACTATTTTCTTTGATTTAATGCCTTTTTATGGCGAAGAAAAATTGAGCATTGAGCTACAAGAACACATTTACAAGAGCTTTAAAGGACATAAAGGGTTTACTGGTTTTTTAGCAGGAAATGCTCTACAAAACCCGCCACCGTTGGGTTTCTTTGGTAATTTGGTATTAGAAAAAAGTGGCGAACACAAAAACTCATTTGACCTTAAAGCTAGAGCTATGATGCCTTTAGCTGATGCTGCACGACTACTTGCATTGGAACATAACCTATTATACCCAAGCAACACGATAGAGCGCTTTGAAAGGCTTTGTAAACTAAATGATGTGTTTAGTGAGCGATATGAAGACTGTGCCACAGCATACGAGATTTTCTTGAAAACACGAGCCACGCACGGCTTTGAAAATAATAACGACGGCCGTTATTTAAACCTTAACAACCTAAGCTCATTAGAAAAACAATTGCTTAAAAATGCTTTTAGACCAATAGCGGAAATTCAAAATCAAATAAAGCCTGCAAATGGGTTGGTTTAGAAAAAAGCCAAGGGTACCAGCCAATGCTCCTAGTTGGCTTATTGAACACTTTGAGATAAACCGCACCAAGGGAACTGACTTTGTGGTATTCGATTTTGAAACCACCGGCTTAAACCCAGAAAAGGATGATATACTTTCATTTGCCTTTTTAAAGGTTACTAATTATTCAATAGCTTACTATAATAGTTTTGAAGGCTACTTGAATGTTGCTAAAGAGATTAATTCTGCTGAAATTCATCAGTTAATTCAAGAGGATATTAATGAAGGCTTGAATGAAGAAGTGTTTGTACAAAATGTATTAGAATTTATTGGCAATAGCATTTTGGTAGGGCACCATGTTGACTTTGATATAGCTTGTCTAAACCAGCTAATCTTAAAACACCATGGTGTCAAAATTCAAAATAAAACCCTTGATACCGCTAAACTTGCTGCGCGATTAGAAAATCCATTAATGAGCAGCTACGGTGGGCAAAAGGCTTTTAAAGGCCTTGATGCCTTGTGTAATGAATATCATATTTCTCCTGAAGCAAGGCATAGTGCATCAGGTGATACCTTAACAACAGCAATGCTTTTGCTGAAGCTTTTGAAAAAGGCCAAGAAACGGGGCATTAAATTGGTTTGAATTTTTTAGCGCTCGAGCGGATATTCTTGAAACCTTTTGAAGCTGAAGCTTCAAAAGTGCAACAGATCAAAATAAAAAAAGCCCTTGAGAATAATGCTCTCAAGGGCGTAAATAAAACAATACTTTATACTTTTTATTTAAACTATGCTGTTTCGGATACCAACGATCCGCTAACTATTTCATCAACAATTTTTGGATCTAGCAAGGTTGAAGTATCACCTAATTTATCAGGCTCACCTTCAGCTACTTTTCTGAGAATACGTCTCATTATTTTTCCTGAACGCGTTTTTGGTAAGCCGCTCACAAATTGGATTAACTCTGGCTTGGCAATTTTTCCAATTTCTTCAACCACCGTTTCTACAATTTCTGCTCTGGCCTCAGGAACATCTTCTGGCATGGTTTCGCAAACCACGTAAGCATATATTGATTGCCCCTTGATCTCATGAGGGTAACCCACAACTGCACTCTCAACAACTAATGGATTTGAGTTTATAGCCTGCTCAATTTCGGCAGTACCAAAACGGTGTCCACTTACATTAATCACATCGTCAACCCTTCCAATAATCCTATACATGCCTTGATCATCTCGCTTGGCACCATCGCCAGTAAAATAATAACCTTTATAGTGGGAGAAATAAGTATTACGGCATCTTTCATGGTCTCCATAAGTTGTTCTTAGCATACTTGGCCAAGGATGTTTTATGGCTAAATAGCCTTCTACATTATTTTCTTCAATTTCGTTACCCTCTTGATTGAGTAATACGGGCTGAATACCGGGTAATGGATAGCCGGCATGTGCTGGTTTTTGAGGACTATGGCTTCCTAAACCCGAAATCATAATACCACCGGTTTCGGTTTGCCACCAAGTATCTACAATGGGAGCTTTTAGTTTACCTACATGTAGATGGTACCATTTCCAAGCTTCTTCATTAATTGGCTCGCCTACACTACCTAATACTTTAATTGAGTCTAAAGAATAAGAAAGCACATGATCATCTCCATAAGCCATTAGGGCTCTTATGGCGGTTGGAGCCGTATAAAATTGATTAACACCGTGCTTATCACAAATCTGCCAAAATCTACCAGCATCAGGGTAAGTTGGTACACCTTCAAACATCATGGTGGTAGCACCCGAAAGAAGCGGACCATAAGTAATATATGTATGTCCTGTTATCCAACCTATATCGGCAGTACACCAGTATACATCACTTTCATCAGGCTGAAATACATTTTGAAATGAATAAGCTGCATACACCATATATCCTCCGCAAGTATGTACTACTCCTTTTGGTTTGCCTGTAGAACCAGAAGTGTAAAGTATAAATAACATATCCTCAGAATCCATCGGCTCTGCAGGGCAACTTTTTGGCATGTCTTTCATGGCATCGTGCCACCAAACATCTCTCCCCTCTTGCATATTGGGCAACCAACCCAAGCAATCATAAACTATAACTTTCTCTACGGTTTCGCACGTATGCAATGCTTCATCAACTACTCGTTTTAAGGGTACCTGTTTAGCGCCACGATTTAAACCGTCGGCAGTTATTATCATTTTGGCCTTTGCATCATTTACTCTATCAGCAATAGCGTGTGCAGAAAAACCCGCAAAAACCACAGAATGCACCGCACCAATTCTTGCACATGCTAAAACAGAAATCATGAGCTCAGGAATCATAGGCATATAAATAACTACCCTATCACCCTTTTTAATACCTTGTGCTTTTAGCGCATTGGCCGTAATACTTACTTGCTCTAAGAGTTCTCTATAAGTATATCTAACAAAACGCTCTTTTGGATCATTTGGCTCCCATATTAAAGCCAACTTGTTGCCTCTTTTTTCAATATGTCGGTCAAGGCAGTTCTCGGTAATATTTACCTTCCCGTTTAAAAACCACTTAATATCTGGTCCTTCAAAATTCCACTCACAAACCTTATCATATTGTTTTTGCCAAGTGAACTTTTGAGCTACATTATCCCAAAAAGTATCAGGATCATTTACACTTAAAGCATACTGCGCTTTGTACTCTTCAAAAGATTTGATCTTTAAATCCATAATTCTAATATTTTATTCCTTTTGATTGTCAATTTTTGATTCTTGTTTTTGATATTGACCCATTCTGAACCCTTGCCCTTAGCAAGAAAGGAGCTTCTCTCTATTTAGTATAAATGAGAGATAAAAAAGGCCGAAACAATGTATGTTAATATTTTAGATTAAACTTCAACAGTTTCATAAGCCCCAATTTTCTGTGATTTAAATAGTTTTTCAATTTCATCTACAATAGTTGGATCGTCAATTGTTGAAGGGAAATTGAAAGGCTTATCATCGGCCAAAGCCCTCATGGTTTTTCTTAGAATTTTACCTGATCTTGTTTTCGGTAATCTTTGAGCTACTAGAACATGTTTAAGGCTTGCCACTGCGCCAATTTGCGCCCTTACATCAGCAATTAGCTCGGCTTCAAGTGTGTGCTTTGAAGTAGAAACACCTTCTTTCATTACAACTACGCCCAAAGGTTGCTGACCTTTAAGTGGGCAGTCAATACCAATTACAGCACACTCAGCCACAGCACTGTGCGCCGCTACCACTTCTTCCATTTCGGCGGTTGATAACCTGTGACCTGCTACGTTTATTATATCATCAACTCTACCGGTAATAAAGAAATAGCCGTCATGGTCAATAAAACCACCATCGCCTGTAAAATAATAACCCTGAAACCTGCTCATATAGCCCGCTTCAAAACGCTCATCATCATTGTAAAGTGTCGGTAAACACCCTGGAGGTAAAGGCAACTTAGCCACTACGTAGCCTTCTTCGCCTGGAGCGCATGGTGTGCCATCTTCTGCTAACACCTGTAAATCATAACCACAAACAGGTTTTGTGGCAGAACCCGGTTTTACATTTAGCAACTCTACCCCTGCCATATTTGCTAACATGGGCCAGCCACTTTCGGTTTGCCACCAATGATCAATTACGGGTATGTGCAACATATCTTCGAGCCAATTTAATGTGGTTACATCGCACCTTTCGCCTGCCAAAAACTGGTATTTTAAGCTATTTAAATCATGATTGCCAATGTGTCTGCCTTCTGGGTCTTCTTTTTTAATTGCTCTAATTGCCGTAGGGGCAGTAAACATAACTTTAACCTTATGGTCTTGAATTACTCGCCAAAAAGTAGAAGCATCAGGCGTTTTTATAGGCTTACCTTCAAACAACACAGTTGCGCAACCTTGAATTAACGGTGCGTAAACTATATACGAATGGCCTACAACCCAACCTACATCACTGGCAGCCCAAAAAGTTTCTCCGGCTTTGCAGTTATAAATATGGTCCATGCTAAATTTTAAGGCAACCGCATGACCCCCATTATCTCTAATAATACCCTTTGGTTTACCTGTGGTACCCGAAGTGTATAAAATGTACAAAGGGTCAGTTGACTTAACAGGAACATAAGTTGCAGGACGCGCATTTGTTATAAGTTGAGTATAATCAACATCTCTTGAATGCTTAGTGTACTCCACCTTATCTCCCCTATTATATATTACTACTTTTTGGGGTTTAAACTTGCTCTCGGCAATTCCTTTATCTATAATCGGTTTATACTCAATTGTTCTATTTACCTCAATTCCATAATTAGTAGTAATTACAACTTTAGGCTTGGCATCATCAATTCTTAAAGCGAGCTCATGGGCTGCAAATCCACCAAAAACTACTGAGTGTACCGCGCCAATACGCGCGCAGGCCAACATGCTAAAAACAGCCTGAGGAATCATTGGCAAATAAATCAACACCCTATCACCTTTTGTTACACCCAGCTTTTTTAATCCTCCGGCAAGCTTTTCCACTTCTTCGAGCAGCTGATAATATGTATATTTTTTAACTGTATTGGTTACAGGACTCTCATAAATTAATGCCGTTTCAAAACCCCTTCCAGCTTCAATATGGGCATCAATTGCTAGGTAAGATGTGTTTAATTGTCCATCGGCAAACCATCGGTAGTGGCCTTTCTCATCTTGATTTACAATTTGAGTTGGTGCTTGAAACCATTTAATATTGGCGGCTTGTTTACTCCAAAACTCATTAGGGTTTTGTATGCTTTCGTTATAAAGTGAGTGATAAGATGTCATAGCGTTTTGTTTTATTGCATGTTATTCTAAAAGTCTGTTAATTTCCTTTATTAGGTTTCTTGTTGAAAATGGCTTTGTTAAATACAAGTCGGCACCCAATTCATAGCCTTTTTCAATATCGCTCGTTTTACTTTTGGCCGATAGAAAAACCACCTTAGTATTTACTAGACTGGGCTTTTGCTTAACCTGACGACAAATTTCATAACCATCAACATCAGGCATCATAATATCTAATAGAATTAGATCTGGCATTTCTTTTTCCAATAGATCAAGTGCCTCAGTTCCATTGCGGGCAATAAACACATTGAATTTGTTCTTTCTTAATAGAAATTCCAAACTCATTACAATGTTTGGCTCATCATCTACGATTAGTACTTTCTTAAACATGTCACTCACTTTTAATATAACGTGGCAATGAAAAGGAAAATCTTACATTATCGTTGAGCATTTCTACACTTATTTTGCCTTTGTGCATCTCAATTATGTTTTTACAAATGGCTAAACCAAGACCATGACCTTGTGGCTTTCTCTTAGTTTGATTTTTTATTTGATAAAACTTATCGAATATATTTTTGAGATCTTCTTGCGCTATACCCGGACCATTATTACTAATATTTACCTTCACCGAATCATCTTTGTTATATGCGGTTATTGATATCTTTCCGTTTTTCTGATCGCAATATTTTATAGCATTTGATATTAAGTTATTTAGCACTTGTCTAATACGCTCAACATCTGCATAAACTGAAGCTAAGGCACTGTTAATCTCTACACTAAGCACTATATTTTTTTCTCCTATTAGCGGCTTTAAGGCCATAGCTTCTTCATTAACTAATGATTTTAAATCCAATTCATTCTTCTCTAGAAGTTGACTTCCACTCTCAAATTTTTCAAGATCAAGCACATTGCCAATTAACTTGGTCATGCGTTCTGATTCATTTATAATTTGAGAAATAAATTCTTCCTTTTCGTGGGCTTCCATATCAGGCATATCCTGCACTATTTCGGCCATTGCCCTAATTGATGTGATTGGTGTTCGTAGCTCATGCGTTACCGTGTATAAAAACTCATTTTTTAGGTCGCTATATTCTTGGAGCTTTTCATTGGCGGCCTTCAAACTTTTGGTAGCTTTTTCAAGTTGTCTCGATTTGCTTCGCAGTTCTTTATTGAGTGCAATTACTTCTTGAGACTCTTGTAACATATCAAGCACATCAGAAATTCTTATTTCTTCTTCTTGAACTACTCTCGAAATCATTATTCTAGCACTTGCAGGACCTATTATTCCAGTTAAAACCCGCTCGGCATAAGACACTAGCTTTGAATCGGCTTCCGAATCATTCTCAAAGCTTATTCCGTTTCTTTTTGCGTATCGTTCTAGGGCCCTTTCGGTTCTCTCATTACCTAAGAACTGAGCTAATAATGATTTAATATCAAGAAAAAATGCCTTACCTCGCCAAGCCACTGAACTATCAAAAGACTCTGAATAATTATAAATATCTACAAATAGCTCTGCTTGATTAAGCTCCTTGGCATTTTGCTTATGGGCAAAACTTTGCCAAGTAAATACACCAAAGTTTGACCCTAAGCTCAATAAAATAGCACTTGATAGATGACTTAAACCTATTTGCTTACTTATGTATTCTGAAGTGCTTTCAGCCAGATCAACTGGCGCACTACCAATTACAATTTCAAGGTGTCCTAATAAATTTGGTAATACCAACATTATAAACCAAATGCTTAGACCTACAACAATTGATCGAGATGCCGCTTTTTGATTTGGTTTTTTCCAAAAGAGCCCACCAAAAAAAGCGGGTGCTAACTGAGCTACACCTGCAAAAGAAACGAGCCCAATGCTTACTAATGATTCAATTCCCGTAAAAAACTTAAAATAAAGAAATGACAATGTAATTATAATAACAATGCTTATTCTTCTCCATAATAGCAAAGTACTTTGGTAGTTGGTCTTTTGCACCGCATCTTCTTTTCTTGAGCGCAATAGAAATGGTAAGAAAACATAATTGCTAAGCATTGTACTCAGCGCCGTTGTGGATACCAAGATCATACTAGTAGCAGCTGAAAAGCCACCTATATAAGCCAAAATTGTTACTAACTTAAACTGACCTATAAGAGGCAATGAAAGCACCAGAAAGTCAGGATCTCCAGAGTTTTCTAATAAATATCCTGCCAACGCAATGGGAATAACAAAAATATTGATCACCAATAAATACACCGGAACAATTCGCATTGCGGTTAAAATATGTTTCTCATCACTTGCTTCTACACTCGCTACTTGAAACTGCCTAGGTAGTAAGAAGAAAGCAAAAGCGCTAATAAGTGTTGTGAAAAACCAATCACTGTAATCCATTTCATCGCCAAAGCTGAAAATAGACAAATCAGAAAACGCAACGCCGGCCTTAGCATAAAGATTGGTAATACCACTATTTAATACATAAACTACAACTACCCCCACAAAAACAAAGGCTACGAGTTTTATAATACTCTCAAAGGCAATTGCGTTTATTAACCCATTCTTTCTTTGATTGGCATCAACGTTTCTTGCGCCAAATAATACAGCAAATAGCACCAGAATAATAGCAATTATTAGGGACGAATTGAAATTACCTTCACCTTGAATTAGTGTGATGCTGTTAGAAATAGCCTTTAACTGTAAAGAGATGTAAGGAATTATTGCTAGCAAGCAAGCAATGGCTACAATTGAACCCAAACCATTATGTTTTCCGTAGCGTAATGAGATAAAATCGGCAATTGATGATATTCTCATGGTTTTGGTAACCCTTACAATTTTCCTAAGCACTATCCACCAAAATGGCACTGTTAAAAGTGGCCCAATGTAAATTGATAGAAAAGAGATTCCGTCTGTTGAGGCTTTTCCTACACTGCCATAAAATGTCCAGGCGGTGCAGTATACCATTAAACTTAGAGCATAAACCCATCCGTTGTTGGTAAGCCTATTTAGCCTGTTTTCTGAATAAAAAGCAATTAAGAATAAACCTAATAGGTATAAAACCGAAATGAGTAAAAGTCCTAATTCACTCATGGCTTTCGGTTTCAATTGATTTTGACAACTGCTTGGTATAGTAGAACAGCCTAATTGAAATGATTATCCATAAGGTTAGTATATACCAATGCAGAATGGGTACATTGAAAATAACAAACTTGTTGCTTAGCAATGAAATTACAGGGTATTGAAATGCAATAAGTGCAAGCCAACCCAAAATTTCTAAACGCTTTGCAACAAGTTTGTTTATCATTATGAGATTATTATAATTTCTCTAGTGCGCTGAAGCTTCTCCAGCACCTGATGGAATTCTAATATCTTCAACCAGTTCTTGAACATCGGTAGGTGGCGCAGCTGTAAACCTAGATACGATAATTGCCACTGCGAAATTTATGATCATACCAATGGTTCCAAACCCTTCTGGTGAAATTCCAAACCACCAATCTTCTTTGGCATCGGATCCAATTAAACCAAACTTGAACTTAAGAATGTAAAATATGGTAATTCCAAGACCTACAACCATACCTGCAATAGCACCTTCTTTATTCATTCGTTTGCTGAATATTCCCATTACAATAGCTGGGAAGAATGATGCAGCAGCTAAACCAAATGCAAGAGCTACAACGGCAGCAACATAATCAGGTGGGTTAATACCAAAGTAACCCGCTACAACTACAGCTACTGCAGCAGCAATACGAGCGGCGAAAAGCTCACCTTTCTCCGAAATGTCAGGCTTAATTTGCTTTTTAAATAAATCGTGAGCCACTGATGTTGAAATAACTAATAAAAGGCCAGCAGCGGTAGACAAAGCTGCAGCCAAGCCACCAGCAGCTACTAATGCAATTACCCAGTTTGGTAGTTGAGCAATTTCAGGGTTAGCCAATACCATTATATCACGGTCAACCGTAAGCTCATTACCGGCCCAACCTTTTTCAGCTGCAATAGCTGCAAAATCGGCATTGCCTTCATTATAGTATTGTACTTTACCATCACCATTCTTATCTTCCCAACCAAGCAATCCTGTTTTCTCCCAGTTTGCTACCCAGTCAGGAAGCGATGCATATTCTTTATCGCTTACAGTTTCAATTAAGTTAGTTCTTGCAAATACTGCCACTGCGGGAGCTGTAGTATAAAGGATGGCAATAAATAATAAGGCGTAGCCAGCAGATTTACGAGCATCTTTAACTTTTGGCACTGTAAAGAACCTAACAATTACGTGAGGTAATCCCGCTGTACCCACCATTAAGGCAGCAGTAATAAAAAATACATCCCACATTGACTTTGAACCATCTGTATATGCTGCAAAACCCAGCTCTTTGTGCAAGCCGTCAAGTTTATCGAGCAAGTGCACCCCATCGGCAGCACTACCACCAAAACCTAGTTGTGGCAAAACATTACCTGTCATTTGAATTGAAATGAAAATAGCCGGAACCATAAAAGCAAATATCAATACACAGTATTGTGCTACTTGCGTGTAAGTAATTCCTTTCATACCACCTAATACAGCATAGAAGAAAACTATAATCATTCCAATAATTACTCCAACATTTACATCCACTTCAAGAAAACGTGAGAATACTACACCAACACCACGCATCTGACCTGCCACATAAGTAAACGATACAAATAGCGCGCAAATAACGGCTACGGTTCTAGCCACATTAGAATAATATCTATCACCAATAAAATCTGGCACTGTAAATTTTCCGAATTTTCGTAAGTAAGGTGCTAATAATAATGCTAAAAGCACGTATCCTCCGGTCCACCCCATAAGGTAAACCGAACCATCGTATCCCATAAAAGAGATTAAACCTGCCATTGAAATAAATGAAGCAGCTGACATCCAATCTGCAGCAGTTGCTAATCCATTAGCCAAAGGTGATACGCCACCGCCTGCTACATAAAAGTCTTTTGTTGAACCCGCACGGCTCCATATTGCAATTCCTATATAAAGGGCAAATGTGGCTCCTACGAGTATATATGTCCAAGTTAAAATATCCATTATCTATTCTTTAGTCGTTTTGATCGTATTGATTATCTAGTTTATTCATTAGTCTTACGTATACCCATATTAGAATTACGAAAACATAAATTGAGCCTTGTTGTGCAAACCAAAACCCAAGCTTAAAGCCACCCATTTGAATGGTGTTGAGTTGGTCTACTAATAATATTCCGAAAACATATGAAACCAAGAACCAAATTCCCATGAGTATTGTCAGGTACTTTAGGTTGGTTGTCCAATACTGTTGTGCTTTTGCTTTTTCCATGTTGTTATAGATTTTATATATAAATCATCGCCTGCAAGGTGAATCTATTAGTATTTACACCTGTGGCTGAGTTGTTAATATTATATTCAGCTGATAGCTTAGCATTATGACCACTAATAAACCAGTTGGCACCTAAACCTATGGTATTTGCGGCATTATCAAATGCTTCCATATTTCTTATGCTAGTAGCTATGTATGGCTGTAGTTTGCCTTTGTCTGTAAATTCAGGTAGTGTATAGCCTGTTTGCACATATGCTATATTTCCTGTAGCAATAAGATCGCTGGTACCCAATAGTTTGTAGTTAGGGCCAAAATCAAAATTATAGTAAACACCATAAAAATTAATTGATGCTCCTTTTGAACCTAATGGTGAATCGTAGAAAACATCAACTGCCCATAAATTTACATTATGGGTGGTAAAATCGCCACCATCACTTTGACTAACCGTACCATCTGGGTGAGAAAAGAAACCAGCGCCTATATTAAACACCTTTTTTGTGCCCAAATATGATCCTACAGCATAAGGTAAAAAGTTACTCTCATTGTCTAAAAACTCATATTTAAAATAACCTTGGTAAGCATATTTACCCAAATTACTATTTAACGCCCCGCTATTTTGTAATGCCAAAGTTTGATAAGAAGCATCATTGCCCAGTGCAACATTTCTTTGGGCATCAAGTGAGTTTATTGTCGGGTTATTTAATGCGAGTCTGTAATCGAAATTTCCGATCTTGCCTTTTGCATAAACCCCCATGTGACGTGCAAATTGATCAGATGTGCCAATGGTTGCCCAGTTGAATCTTGGTGCATCCAAAGTCATTATATTAAGCGTGCTTTGATTGGTTAACCTTGATATGCCATTCCAATAATGCAAACCACCACCAATGCTCAAGTATTTATCTACCACTTTGTATTCGCTCCAAGCATCGTGCATGAAAATAGCTGCGCTTGGGCTTTTACCAACAGGATCCATTCCACCAGCATTCAAACTATTTAACCCAAAATGCGCAAGTACTAGAAACCGGTCGCTAATTTGAGAATACATTAAAACACGAGATCTTCTTAAAGATGTATTGAACTCGGTATTGCCCTCACTATTCTGGCTACTTTGAAGCCATATTTGGTTCCATTGAATAAGTCTAAAGTACTTAGAACCATCCTCATTTAGTGTAACCTTTAATCCACCTGAATATTCATCAGAACCTTGTGCTAAAACTCCTAGAGAAAAGAAGCTAAGCACCAATAAATTACTTAAAACCTTCATTAAAATCAATTAAGTGTTAGAAACTCTCTTAAACAGCCACGTTCATTTGTTCTATTGCCTTAATTGAATGCGCACTCTCTTTCGGCCATTCAAATATGAAAATCAAGTACTTAAGTTGAATATTTGGTGTACTTTTATGCTAATTGGTATAGCTAATCATTACCACCTTAGAAATCCTGGCCTAAATCGCATTTGCTTTAAAGAAACCCAAAATTGTTCTGATTTATTAAAATGGACGGTTTTGGCCAACAAAACGTTCCCACTTAATGAGCATAAATTTATCACCCAACTCAGTTATCATCATACCTGCCCCTTTCACCGCGTCTTTATCTGAGAGAAGGTCAACAAGTTCAGAATGACTAACAATTTTGTATGTTGGATGGTAGTTATAGTTCTCTGGTCTTTTAATCTTGTACTTTTTAACCCAGTTCATTACCGACACATGGCTTACCCCCAAAATTCTTTCAATTTCTCTATAGCTCAAACCTTCTACATATAGCTGAATTGCCTTAGTTACATAATAATCGTCAATTTTCTTACCCAGTTTATCTACGGTAAAATAATAACTGCACTTTTTACACTTAAAGCGCTGTCGCCCCTTTACAACCCCACTTTTTATTACTTGCTGGCTTTGACAATTCGGACACTCTTTCAAGTACTATACCTTTTTAGCAAATATATACTTATTTAGCAATATTTATTTAACAGCACAATTGAACTGAGTTATATGCGCCTGTAATTCAATATATAAAAAAACCAGAAGAATGTAAACCCTTAATCGTTGAGTCCGTCAGTTGCCGGCTTGCGCACCAACAATTGACCTTTAGGAATATCGGTTAGTTTTCTAGACTCTACCACATTTGGTCTTTGTTTTAGCCATTGCTCACTAAAGCTCCCCTTCTCTATATTTGGAAAAGTTCTTTTTTTACCAAAGCCCCTCTTATAAAATGATTTCATCAATGAAATTGGACCAAACCTACTTCGCTTTAGTACTTTACGGCTAAGCATTGCACTTTTCCAAGAGCGCCAAATTAAGTCCGATTCGGTTTTATCTTTTTCAGCCTTTTCTTCTCTGCCAGCCACTACAATTTCATCCACTGGAATATCTAAAAGCATGGTATTTTGACCATAGCCGTCAAGTGCAAATTCATTAATTACATTAAGAGGATCATTCTCTCCTAAATGGCCATAGTAAAGCGCTTCGATAACCTTTGCATCACTAAATTCTTTTAAAAAGTACTTTGGGTGCCCCAATTCTAAAAGTCTATTTCTTATAGGTAGTGATAATAACTTACTACGTCCGTTATCTACAATTATAACATTTACCTTGTTGGAATTTAGCAAGGAAATGAGCTCAAATGAATTGTTAGCCGATTGGCACAATAATGGAGCAATGGCATGTAAATCAACCAGCATAGGCACCAACTGATCAATTGTAATAATCAGTATTGATGTTACATTTTCAGCCAAAAAGAACTTGGAAGTTCCTTTTTTGGTAAAAAGTGCAGTAGGTAAATCACAACTGGCAAAGGCACAACCAGAAATGTAAACCACATTGTAATCACTTGGCTCCTTTAAAGCATTTAAGTTGGCTCGGTGTTCTAATCTTTCCTTTAGCGTAATTTCTCTAAGCGCCGGGTCTTGCTCAATATAGTATGCATTTTTTCCTGATTCTTCAATTATCTTGAGAGAAATATGAAAGGCATTGTCAGCTGAAAAAGCCCAGTGTAGTTTTCCTTTTCCCTTTTGAAAAGCTGTTTCGAATTCAACTAAAAAATGGTCCAAATTTTGAATTACCTTCCGCCTAACGGCTAAGGCCTTATCAGAAATTTGTTTGCTATTTTCAGGCTGAACTTGCAATTACTAACAAGCTATTTTATCAACTCTTCTTTGATGTCGTCCCCCTTCAAATTGCACATCAATATATGCCTTAACTATATCCTCAGCTTCTTCGTTTGTTATAAACCTTGCTGGTAGGCATATTACATTAGCATTATTGTGTTGCTTGGCTAAGGCTGCGATTTCTGGCAACCAACAAATGGCAGCCCTTACATTTTGGTGCTTATTAGCGGTCATAGCCACTCCATTGGCCGACCCGCATATTAAAATCCCAAAACTTATATCTTCTACACTTCCTGCTGCTTCAGCAACCTGATGGGCATAATCGGGATAGTCAACAGAATCTGGACCAAATGTTCCTTTATCTTCAAATTCTAAGTGACTAAATGCCTGCTTTAGGTGTTCTTTTAGATCGTATCCGGCGTGATCGCAACCAATGGCTATTTTCATGAACAAAAAAGATTTTGGCAAAAATACGCACTTAAAATGAGCAAGAATTCTTTGCTACTCCCCCTCTTCTTCAAGTTCTCTTTTTCTAACCGCTGCTGCTATAAAAATAGAAGTTTCGTACAAGATAAAAAAAGGAATGGTTAGCAGAATTTGGCTCATTATATCGGGTGGTGTAATAATAGCCGAAAGAATAAGAATAACCAACAAAGCGTGTCTTCGATAGGTGCGCATAAGTGGTGCCGAAACGAGCCCAACTTTCGCTAAGAAGTAAACAATTATTGGCAACTCAAAAATGGCTGCAGCAGCCAAAGTGACCATGGTAATAAGTGATATATAACTCTGTATATCAATGGTGTTTTGCAATTGATCCATAAAGGTGTAATTCACCAAAAACTGAATTGAAACAGGAGCCAACATAAAGTAGCCCGTTAATACACCTAAAAAAAATAGGATTGAACCAGAAAAGATTATGCCCCGCAAATATTTGCGCTCCTTGGTTCGCAATGCAGGCTTTAGAAATTTCCAAGCTTCAAAAAGCAAATACGGAAAAGCAATAACAAAACCAGCCACAACCGAAACCAACAAGTGCTGGGTAAATTGCCCCATAATTTTTCGGTTAATCAACTCAAAATTCAAATTCTCAATACAAAATGCGTTGTTACCAAACAATTGAGATAGGTCGCAGAGTTTTCTGTAGGTCCAAAAATCAAGTTTTGTAGGCCCTTCAATTACGGCCACTATCCATTTTCTACCGGCAAAAGCCACTATTGCCCCTATAGCAATTGCCGAAATGCTTCTGATTAAATGCCACCTAAAAATCTCAAGATGGTCAAGAAACGACATTTCATCGTCTTGCTCTGAATCTTCTAAAAAAGGCTGATCAAGCATGGGGCAAAAGTAGTTTAGCGCTTAACAACTTCGGTATTGAAAGTCCTTAAAAAGAAAAAGCCCTTACCTGGGGAAGGTAAAGGCTTTCTTAATAAATAACACAGGATTATTCTATGATGACGTGCACCCAAGCATCGTTATGATCGCTTGATTGCATCTGTCTTAACTTCTGCATTGTTTGGTCAAAATCCCCACTCTCGTGAGAATAAACGTAGAACCATTTTCTAAAGTGATTATAAACTATACCGGCACTGTAGCCTTGCTCTTGCAGTTGCTCTCTCATGGCAATAGCGTAATCTTTATTTCTAAATGAACCTACAACTACATAGTTTCCAGGTGCGGTATATCTAATACCATCATCCATAAGTTCTGTTCTCTCATAGGTTTTTACCGGTGCTTTACCACTTCCTGTGCTTCCACCGCCAGTACTACCGCCACCAGTATTGCCGCCGTTGCCACCAGTACCTTTGCCAGGATTAACACCTCCTGTGCTTCCACCGTCGCCATTTTCGAAATCACCATCTTCGTTAAGTCCTTCATTATTAAGGTAGATGTTGTTACCGCTTGAATCCTTTATGTACTCACCTTCTTTATTTTTTATTCTACCAGTGTAGTTTTCAGGGTCAGTAATAAGGTTACCTTCTTCGTCATAAATCTCAGACCACTCTTCTGCGTTCTCAACAAGTTCTTCGCCATTAGGGTCTTTATAAACAGGCCCATCATAGCTCTCAAAAGGTTTTATGGCTTCACCGTTCTCTTTGTAACCCCAAATATTTCCATCTCCATCTTCAGGGTTTACAATTG
The DNA here is from genome assembly GCA_049115495.1 of Bacteroidia bacterium. GTDB lineage: Bacteria > Bacteroidota > Bacteroidia > CAILMK01 > JACPUW01 > JACPUW01. The sequence continues at coordinate 86,776 of JAGDZV010000013.1, forward strand.
CTCTGGTTTTACCTGTAATTACAAGGTCGTTTCCTTTTAAATCAATTGAGCCTTTACCCACCTTCATTTCATCAAGTATTTCTTCCATAACTTTCTGAAGTGAGTCTCTTTTTACCTTATTCTCTAAGGCTTCTATTCGCTCTTCATGATTTTCAATTGTTTCGTCTTGCCTTTCATTTGCTTTTTTCAAGTCTTCAATTTCTTTTTGAAGATCTTCAAGACAAATCTCGGTTTCAATACCGTCTTCATCTTCAATTGAAACGCAACCTTTTTTACTTCCTCCAGCACCGCCGGTTCCAAAGCCTCCGCTTCCAAACCTTACTGATAAATTAATCTCATGTGTTGCACCAAAATACTGTGATAGGTCACTATTCATATTCATATCATAAGAATAGCCGATATTAAATCTATCATGTAGCATAACACCTGCGCCAAAAGTCATTGCACCTTCGTAGCGATAACCTACCGCAGCCCATGCCATTTGTTTGTAATCAAAAACCGCACTAAAATCTAGCAACGGATTTACGGCAGGCTGGTAACGTACTAAAGCCAAAGGTCTTAGTCCGTAATCACCTCCACTAAATCTAAACTGATAAGAAGCAGAACCAACATAATGCCTTTGATTGAAGTAAAGCAGATCATTGCTTTCTGATAAGAAATCAAGGTCATCGGCCAACAAATGAGGAATAGCTATTCCTACTTCCAATTCTTTCCACTTATAGGTAAGACCAAACGTGGCATCAAAAGTTGTTACGCGATCAGTAATTGCTTCTTGAAAACGTGGATCGGCCAAAATAGTAAAATCTTGATTCCAATCATAGTTGGTATTCATAAACCCAGCGCTTAAACCTAATAGTAGTTTATGATCATAATTAAGATCTACTTGGTAGCTATAGGCCATTGAAACACCTGTTCTATTGAAAATACCGAACTTATCGTTTATTAGATTTACACCAAGGCCCACTTTTTCTGCCTTTATGGGCGTTTGAAATACGATTCCTTGTGTTACCAATGGGCTCTCACTCGATATCCATTGGTTGCGGTAAAACAAACTCATTGAAGAATAATCTTCAGTTAGCGTTTGAGATGGGTTGTATAGAAACTCATTATTGTAATACTGCGTATAAAGCGGAATTTGCTGTGCTTTTAACGCTGTAAACGAGATGGCTGCAAGTATGATTATGATTGACTTTCTCATTGTTCTTAACTTTTGAATTTGAGCCATTATCTTAAAATATTAACTGTTCCGGTATAAATTCTGCCATTACCACACTTAATCAAGTAGTTATAAGCACCAGTTGGTAACTGACCACCCGCAACGGTTCCTTCACCGCCCCAAGTGTTGTCATAGTTGTCTTGTTGATAGACAATTTGTTGCCACCTATTGGTAATTATTACTTCACAATCTGGGTAAGTAGTTATGTTCTCGATCACCCAAACATCATTAATTCCGTCTCCATTCGGAGTGAATATTTCACTTGGTTCAAGTCGGTAATCTTCCTCAACAGTAACATTTACTGAAGCTGTGTCTAAGCAACCATTGGCATCTTCAACCACCAATTGATATGTTTCGTCAACTAATGGTGTTGCAATTGGATTTTGTTTAAGTGAATCGTCAAGTGTTGCTCCAGGGGTCCATGTAAAGAACAAGCCGCCTGAGCCCACTAACTCAGTACTGTAACCTTTACTAATAATTACGTCAGGACCAGCATCGGCTGTTGGTCTTGTCCAAACTGTTATTAGCTCTTGACTTGAGTTTGTACAACCAAAAGTGCTGGTTATGGTAACTTCAATTACACCACCGGATCTTACAACCGTTTCGTTTCCGGTATCGCCATTGCTCCATGCATAAGTATAACCTGCTACAAGCGGCACACTTAATACTGCTGAATCACCTTCACAGAATTCGAATACACCAATGTTGCTACTAATTGTGGCATCAGGTATTTCATGAATTATTATGTTTTTAGGACCCGCAGTATCCAAACAACCATCGGTGCTAATACCGATAAGTGTTACATCGTAATTGCCCGCAGCAAGGTATGTATGGGTTGGCTCTCTCAGTGTTGATTTGTTGTTGTCACCAAAATCCCAAGTAAAGCTCATTTGACCTTTTGCTACTGTACTTTGATTCGCAAACTCAACACCGAAGCCTTCGCAAGTATCTCTGAATGTAAAATCAACATCAGGTTTTGGAAGCATTTCGATTTTTTGAGTGGCAATATCTGTACATCCACTATCAGATTCGGCAACCAACTCTACCTCATATACACCAGGTAGAATGTAGTTTTTCTGAACATTTCTAAGACCACTTTGAGAAGTTGCATCACCAAAGTTCCAAGTCCAATTAACAATGTTACCAGCAGCAATTGTTGATACATCAGTAAAATTGGCAGTTTCATAAATACACAATTCTGAAACTTCATTTGTAGTGCTGCCAAAGGTTCTAAAGTCAGCTTCTGGCAATGGCCACACGTTATGTGTACGATTGGCAGTATCAATACAACCATCGTTAGTTACAGCCACCAGCTCTGTGTTATACGTTCCAAATGTGCTGTATTGATGTTTAGGCGAAGGTAGATTTGAACTAAACCCGTCTGAGAAATCCCATATATAAGTAATTCCTACACCGTCGGCTATTATGGTTGTATTGCCAAAGTCGCTAAACACCCCTTCGCAATCACTTGCCACTGCATACTGTGCAATTGGCTGCGCATAAACTTCAACCTGTGCTTTAACTGAATCAATACAGTTTTGGTCTGTTCTACCATATAAGGTTACTCCATATACTCCGAAAGTATCGTAAAGGTGTTTGGCATTATTTTGCCCAATTACACCATTTCCATCTCCAAAGTTCCATGCATATGTAGCAGTTCCTCCGCTTAAGAATGAAGTATTCACAAATGTTACCGAGTCATTATCACAAACATTGGCTGAATTAAAGCTTAAATCAACTCTAGGGTGAATTGTAACTGTTTGTGGTGTTGTGGTTTCTTGACAACCGTTGGCTGTGGTAGCCGTTAGGGTTACATTGTAAGTACCACTATTAAGGTAAGTATGCCCAGGGTTTTGTGTTGTAGAACCAAATCCATCTCCAAACGCCCATACATATTGTGTTCCAGTTGTTACAATGGTCTGATTCACAAAATCAACTTCATCACCATCACATTGATTATTAAAGGTAAAATCTGGTTCAGGCATTGGGTAAATTGAAATAGATTGGCTTATTGAATCTTGACATCCATTTGTACTTGTAACAATTAGCTTGGTGCTATAAGTACCATCACCTGTATAAAGGTGTTTAGGGCTTCTTCTTGTTGCGGTAGTATTATCTCCAAAAGACCAAAGGCTTGAGAATGAACCTGAAGCGATGCTGCTTAGATTAAAGAATTCTGCACTATCAACTTCACAAACATTAGAAGTTCTAAAGTTGGCTACAGGGTTGGTCCAAACTGTTACTGGAATTACCGTGGAGTCAATACAACCATTGCCTGATGTAGCAACCAAGGTGGTATTGTATGTTCCTGCAGCACTGTATACATGTGATGGGGCAACTCTTAAACTGGTATCGCCATCACCAAACCTCCAGATATATGAAAGGCCACTTGCATCAGCTCCAGAACTTGCATTGGTAAATGTTGTAGCAAAACCATCACAAACCCTATTGGCCGAGAAAGTAACTGTTGGCGCACCAAATACATCAACCGATTTAGTTACATCATCAATACATCCTTCTGCACTTTCAACGGTTAACACTACATCATAGCTGCCACTTGATGTATATCTTACCTGTGGGCTGCTGTTATTTGAGCTTGATCCATTGTCAAAATCCCAATCGTAGGTAAGGTTTGACCCTGTTGGGTTTGAACTATTGTCAGAGAACGATACAAACTCACCTTCACAAGCACTAACAAAAGTGTAATCTGCCGTTGGTAAACTATACGTTTCTACTTGTTGTACTAAGGTATCTGTACAACCAAAATTACTTGTAGCTACAAGTTCTACATCATAAGTACCGGCAGTACTATATGTATTAGTTGGAGAAGTTGAAGTTGAAGTATTTCCATCTTCAAAATCCCACTCATAGGTTAATGTTCCGCTTCCAATTTTTGATTTATTTGTAAAGGCCACATCGTCACCTAAACAGGCATTATCAAAGTCAAAGTCGGCATCTGGCAACATGTAGATTGTTGTAGATTTACTTATTGAGTCAATACATCCGTCAGATGAAGTTACCTTCAATTCAATAGTGTAACCACCTGTTGACAGATATTGGTATTCTGGATTAACGAGACTAGATGTTCCTGCGCCATCTCCGAAATCCCAACTGCGACTGAGCGTTGCAGTTCCGTTTATAGAAGAGTTATCTTTAAACGCAGATTCATCATTTAAACAAACACTTGCCACACTAAAGTCTGCCGTTGGTTGCTCATGAATTGTGGTAGTTTTCGTAATGGTATCGGTACAATTACCGTTTGTTGTTACAACAAGTTGAATATCATAATCACCAGCTGAAGAATACGTGTGAGATACATTTTTAAGGTTACTAGAACTCGCATCTCCCATATCCCACTCATATTTCACAATTGAATCATTGCTAACAACTGAAGAATCAAAAACTGCTGTTGCTTGACCTTCGCAAGTTTCAAATGCGGTAAAGTCTGCGGTAGGTTTAGGTCTTACATTAATTGTTATTGTGGTATCGTCTGTGGTATTACATTCTCCTTCTCTTCTTAGATAGTAAGTTGTGGTATCACTTGGTGAAACAGTAATTGGGCCTTTGCCTGATCCAAAGTTTGTTCCTGTTCCATTTGGACCGGTGTACCATTCAATTGTTGAATTATCTCCTTCGGTTCCAAAATCTGCTGATAACTGAGTACTTCCACCATCGCAATAAGAATAAATCGTAGCAAATGGGTGTGGTTTTGTAGACTCTTCTTTAACATCAAGCATTACTGTGTCAGATATGGCGTCTGGGCAATTAGGACCGCTTACAATAACTCTGTAATAAGTACTATCTAAACTCATTACCAAATCAGTGATTACCAAAGTGCTTTTATCTACGCTACTGTATTTACCACCGTTGGTTAGGTCAGCGAATGCTGTTCCGTTCCAAATTTGCCAAGTGTATCCTATTGACGTTCCACTTGCAGTTACTGCAAAAAACGTATTAAAGCTTTCGCATAAACTTGTATCTCTTGGTTGTACTGAAATGCTTGGTGCTGAATCTACTCTTAAACTTGCCGATGAAGAAAATGCGGCAGGAGTACACGTTCCACTAACCACGCATCGATAATCATTACCATCATTGCTGGCAGGCACGCTGCTTAAGCCTAATGAATTTGTTGTTGCTCCGCTATAAATACCTCCATTGCTAATATCAGCAAAACCGCTTCCGGCATCAACTTGCCATTGGTAAGTTAAACCAGCTCCTGTAGCTGTTACATTAAAGGTTGTACTTCCACCTTCGCAAATTGTATTTGCTGTTGGATTTGAAGTAACTGAAGGTAAAGCCAGTATGCTTAGCTCTCCAGAACCAGATAGGGTAGAAACGCAAGTACTATTATCTACTTCAACCCTGTAGTCAAATCCATCTAATGATGCTGTAACGCCAGTAATTGTAAGTGTTGTTGAATTTGCGCCACTGTAAATTCCACCATTTGTAATATTTGAAAAACCAGTACCAGCATCTACTTGCCATTGGAAAGTTAACGAAGTACCTGTTGCTGTAACACCAAAAGTTGTATTGCTGCCGGCGCAAACTGCAGCATCTGATGGATCTACTGTAACGCTAGCTGGGGTTTGAACAGTTACGGTTGCCGAACTAGAATTTGCAGGTGGTGTACATGTTCCACTAACTTCACATCTATAGTCATAACCGTCTTCGCTTGCTGTAATATTGGTTATTTGCAAAGTAGTGGTAGTTGCTCCACTATAAATTCCACCATTTGTAATATTCGTAAAACCGCTACCCGCATCTACTTGCCATTGGTATACCAACCCTGTTCCTGTTGCCGAAACACTAAAAGTTGGATCATCATTTATACAAACAGTTACACTTGATGGACTTGAAGTAACACTCGGCAGTTCGTTAATGACTAAATTGGCAGAACTAGAAGTGGCGGGGCTGCAGGTTTGATTATCAACTACACACCTATAATCAAAACCGTTCATTGAAGTTACGGCACCTGTAATTGATAACGTAGCAGTGGTTGCTCCAGAGTAAACGCCTGCATTACTTATGTCGCTAAATCCACTACCAGCGTCAACTTGCCATTGGTATGTAAGATCTGAACCTGAACCAACCACGGTAAAGCTGGTATTTGATCCATTACAAACCGTTGCATTGCTTGGATTTGTGGTTACAGCAGGAGTCTCTTGAACTTTTAGTTTTGCTGAAGCAGAAATATCTTCGGTACAAGTACTATTATCAACTACACATCTGTAATCATATCCATTCATTCCAGAACCTGCAGTTGAAATACTCATTTTATCTGTTGAAGTACCACTATAAATTCCTCCATCGCTAAGGTTAGAAAAACCAGTACCATTATCTTCTTGCCATTGGTATGTAAGGGCGCTTCCTGTTGCTGTTACAGCAAATCCTGTGGAAGTATTCTCGCAGATTGTATCGTTAACAGGATCGGCCGTTACTGATGGAGAAATTTGTATTGTTAAAGTTGCATCTGCTGTATTTACAGGAGAGCATCTGCTGTTATCAACTACACATCTGTAATTATATCCGCTGTTACCAGAAGTTACGCCCGTAAGACCTAAAGTACTTGTTGTTGCACCGCTATAAATACCGCCATTTGAAATATCTACAAATCCGCTGCCTTGATCTTCTTGCCATTGGAAGGTTAGCGCAGTTCCGGTTGCGGTTACGCTAAAACTGGTATTTGATCCTTCACATGTTGTTACATCACTAGGATCAGCAGTTACGCTTGGAGAAGTTTGAACAATAAGCTCTGCTGAATTAGAGTTTAGACCAGAACATTGGGCATTACTAATTACAACACGATACTCGTAACCATCCATGCCTGTGGTAGCTCCGGTGATGGTAAGTGTTGTTTGATCTACATTGCTATAAACTCCACCATTTGATAAATCAGAGAACCCACTACCTTGATCTTCTTGCCACTGGTAAGTAAGCGAAGAACCAGAAGCCGCAATAGTAAATGTAGCATTATTGGTTTCACAAATTGTAGAATCAATTGGCTGAGTGGTAACAGTTGGTGCTGTTTGTACAGTTAATTCAGCACTTGCTGATATATCATCCGCACATCTGCTGTTACTTACAACTACTCTATAATTGTATCCATCCATGGCGGTGGTGGCAGCTGTAATTGTCATTGCTGAAGTTGTTACATTGCTGTAAACACCTCCATCACTTAAATCTACAAATCCACTACCCTGATCTTCTTGCCATTGATAAGTAATACTTGTGCCTGTAGCAGTTACACTAAACGTACTATTATTAGTCTCACATATGGTATCATCACTTGGGTTTACAGTTACCGTTGGCTCTGATTGAACTGTAAGCGTTGCTTGAGTTGAATTTACTTCCGTGCACTCACTGTTGTCAACTACGCATCTGTAGTTATAACCTGTCATTGTGGCCGCTGCAGCTGTAATTGTTAATGTAGGCTGATCTACATTACTGTAAACACCGCCAGCACTTAAGTTGCTAAAACCACTACCTTGATCTTCTTGCCATTGATAAGTAATACTTGAGCCTGAGGCCACAATGGTAAATGTGGCATTATTGCTTTCGCAAATGGTTGAATCATCAGGATTTGTAACAATACTTGGTGCTGTTTGCACTGTAAGTAATGCACTTGCCGAGATGGCTTCAGTACATTGGCTATTATCTACCACGCAACGATAGTCGTATCCGTTGAGCCCGGTGCCTACCCCTGTTAAGTTAAGAGTAGTACTTGTAGCTCCTGTATAAATACCGCCATTTGTGATATTGGCAAATCCACTGCCCTGATCTTCTTGCCATTGGTATACTAAACTAGATCCAGTAGCGGTTACGCTAAAGCTAGCATTTGAATTATCACAAATTGTTTCATCACTTGGATCTACTGTTACACTTGGTGCTGTTTGCACAGTTAAGGTAGCTTCACCCGAAATATCTTCAGCGCAACTTGTGTTATCTACTACGCATCGATATTTATAGCCGTCCATTGCAGATCCGGCACCTGTTAATGTAAGTGTTGTTCCATCTACCCCACTGTAAACACCGCCAGCAGAAAGGTTGGCATATCCGCTGCCCTGATCTTCTTGCCACTGATATGTAAGCGCATCTCCGCTCGCCACCACCGAAAAAGTAGTATTCGAACTGGCGCAAATTGAAACATCGCTAGGATCAGTGGTAACATTTGGTTGGTTAAACACTGACAATGTGCTATTTGAACTTGTCGCGGTTGGGTTACATGTTCCTGATACTACACATCTGTAAATGTATCCGTCCATAGCTTTTGTAACACTAGAAACTGTAAGCGAATTTGTGGTGGCTCCACTGTAAGCGCCACCATTAGTTACTGCTGTGTATCCTGAACCTTGGTTTTCTTGCCATTGGTAGGTAATACTTGCACCTGTTGCGGTTATAGTAAAACTTGCATTATCACCAACACATTCGTCAACACTTCCACTATTTGAAGTAATTGACGGTGCCGCATTTACAGTTAAAGTAGCAGTACCTGAGTTTACAGAACCGCATCCGTTATTACTAACCACACATCTATAGTCATATCCGCTCATTGCTGATGTTACAGCAGAAATGGATAAACTTGTTCCAGTAGCTCCGCTGTAAATACCACCATTTGAAATATTGGCAAATCCGCTACCCTTATCTTCTTGCCATTGATAGGCTAAATTGGTACCAATTCCGGCAGTAACACTAAACGTTGCTGCATCAGTAGCACAACGAGTAAGATCACCTGGATTTGCTGTTACAATTGGCGCAACATCTACATTTAATGTAGCAACCGAAGATGTTACCGGAGAACCACATGTTGATGTTACATAACATCTATAATCATAACCATCTAAACCAGTTGATGCATCTGTTATGGTCATGGTAGCGGCATCTACGTTACTGTAAACACCACCATTGGCCAAGTTACTAAATCCACCTCCCTGGTCTTCTTGCCATTGATAGGTTATAGTACCACCATTGGCAGTAACGCTAAATGTTGGGTCATCATCAACACATACATTTTGAGTTGAAGGATTTGCTGAAATAGCCACTTGGCTAATTACAGTTACTGTTGCCTCATTTGAAGTAATACTTGGGGTACATGTACCACTAATTACTACTCGGTATTTATATGAATTAAATCCTGTTGTAATTGAAGAAATACTTAAGCTATTGCTTGAAACACCACTATAAACTCCGCCATTTGATAAATTAGAATAACCGCTTCCTTGGTCTTCTTGCCACTGAAAGGTTAAACCCGCTCCACCTGCAGTTACTGAAACAGTAACATTATCGCCAGCACAAAAAGAAGCGCTTGAAGGTTGAGACGAAATACTAGGGGCAGAATTAACGGTTAAAGCAGCCGATGACGATGTAGCACTTGGGCAACTTGAACTTGAAACCAAAACTCTATAATCATAGCTAGACATTGCCGCCGTAGCATTTGTAATTGTCATTGTGGCTGCATCTACGTTGCTGTAAACACCACCGTTAGCCAAATTGCTAAAACCACTACCCTGATCTTCTTGCCATTGGTAGGTTAGTCCTGTACCGGTAGCTGTAACTGAGAAATTTTGGTTATCGCCTGCACAAATTGTCGCGCTTGATGGATTACTTGTAATAGAAGGAGCTGCAGTACTTGAGATTGTAGCAGCTGATGAATTTACTGAACCGCAACCAGTGTTTGAAGCTACTACGCGATAATCATATCCATTTAAACCAGCCGCTGCTGCAGTAATGGTTAAATTAGAAGTTGTTACGCCACCATAAGTTGCATTATTGCTCAAATTAGCAAAGCCGCTGCCTTGATCTTCTTGCCATTGTAGAGAAACACTTGTTCCTGTTGCTGTTACTGAAAGGCTCACATTACTGCCTGCACAATAGCTCGCATTAGAAGGGTTTAATGTGAAAACCGGAGCTTCTTGCACTGTAAGCGTTGCAGACCCTGATGTGGCATCGGGGGTACAGTTTCCTGAAATAACACATCTATACGAGAAGCCGCTCATTGTTACAGGTGCATCTGTAATACTTAAAGTAGAACTAGTTACATTGCTGTAAACGCCGCCATTTGAAAGGTTGCTAAAACCACTTCCTTGATCTTCTTGCCATTGATAAGTTAGTCCATCTCCAGTAGCTACTACGCTAAAGGTTGGGTCATCATCTACACATACTGTTGTGCTTGATGGGTTAGATGTAACTACAGGTGCTTCTTCAACACTTAATGTGGCACTGCTAGAAGTAGCACTTGGAGTACAATTTCCAGAAACAAAACATCTATATTCATAACCGTCCATGGTTGCTGTAGCGTCAGTTATACTTAATGATGCGGTGTTTACATTGCTGTAAACGCCAGCATTTGCAAGGTTCGAAAACCCACTACCTGAATTCTCTTGCCACTGAAACGCTATGCCATCACCCGTTGCTGTTATACTAAAAGTTGGGTCACCATCTACACAAACTGTAGAATTACTTGGGTTACTTGTAATGCTTGGTGCTATTTCTACTGAAAGAGTTGCTGCATTAGATGTTACGCTAGTACATGTAGTATTGTCAACTACACATCTATATGAATAACCATCCATGCCCACTGTGGCATCTGTTATGGTCATGGTGGCTGCATCTATATTACTATAAACACCACCGTTAGCCAAATTGCTAAATCCACTTCCTTGATCTTCTTGCCACTGGTAAGTTAACGCCCCTCCAGAGGCTACAACTGTAAAGGTTGGATCATCATCTACACATGCCGTGGCGTTTGATGGATTGGTTGTAATTGAAGGTGACCCGTTTACCGTTAGCGTTGCCTCATTTGAAGTAGCCGAAGGTGAACATGTTCCTGTAATAAAGCAACGGTATTTATATCCATTCATGCTAGTTGTAACATTTGTAAGTACTACAATTGCTTTATCGGTATTAGCATAAACACCACCATCTGATAAGTTTGAATAGCCGCTTCCACGATCTTCTTGCCATTGGTAACTAATACTGGTTCCACTTGCAGTTACTACGAAACCTACATTATCACTTTCACAATTAGTTGCATCACTCGGGTGTGCAGAAATAGTAGGAGGTGTTCGAACCGTAAGGGTTGCAGTACTTGATGTTGCGGCATTACAAGCTGAGTTATCAACTTCACAACGATACTGATAACCGTTCATTGCCGCGGTTACATCGGTTATGTTCATGGTTGAAGCATCAATATTGCTGTAGACTCCACCATTGGCCAAATTTGTAAAGCCACTTCCTGTATTTACCTGCCATTGAAAAGACAAAGCGTCGCCAGTAGCGGTTACTGAGAAGGTTGGGTCATCATCCACACATACTGTTGTACCCGATGGATTTGATGTGATGCTGGCCGCAACTTGCACATTAAGAGTTGCTGAGTTTGACTGAACATTAGGTGTACATGCGCCACCCACTTCACATCTATATAAGTAACCATCCATTGTTGCTGTAGCATCAGTAATGGTCATTGTAGCCGCATCTATATTACTGTAAACACCACCATTTGAAAGATTCGCAAATCCACCGCCTGTATTTACCTGCCATTGATAGGTTAAAGAGCTACCTGTAGCAGTCACACTAAATGTAGGATCATCATCAACACAAACTGTAGCATTGCTAGGTTGGCCTGTTATGCTTGGAGAAGTTTGAACAGTTTGGGTGGCAGCACTTGATTGTACTGCTGTGCAATTGGCATTATCAACTTCGCAGCGGAAGGTATAGGCATCCATTGCTGCAGTTACACTTGTAATATTTAGAGTCGCAGCATCTACATTACTATAAACACCACCATTTGACAAATTAGAGAATCCGCTTCCTGTATTTACTTGCCATTGATAGGTTAAGGCATCGCCAGTAGCGGTTACCGAGTAAGATAAGTTATCGCCAACGCAATCCGTGCTATTGGCAGGGTTTGCCGTAATTGTAGGTTTTGCAACAACATCTAAATTGGCTTGTGCGGAAGTTACGCTTCCACAACCTGAATTACTTATAACTACTCTGTAGTCATATCCGTCCATCCCTGTTCCTACTGTTGATAAAGTGAGGCTGGCTGAAGTTGCGCCAGAAACGCTACCCCCATCTGATAGATTTGTGAAACCACCTCCGCTGTTTTGTTGCCATTGATAACCTAATGGTGAACCCGCAGCCACTACTGTAAAGGTTGCGTTTTCGTCTTCGCAGGTTGTAGAGTTTGAAGGTGCAGTAGTAACACTTGGTGCTACATGAACAGTTAAAGTTGCCAATGAAGATTGAACCGCAGCACAATTTGCATTATCAACTTCACACCTGTATTCAAAACCATCCATTGCTGCAGTAGCATCTGTAATGGTCATTGTGGCTTGATCAACATTGCTGTAAACACCTGCGTTTGAAAGATTAGAAAATCCGGTACCTGTATTTACCTGCCATTGATAAGTTATTGAGCTTCCAGTGGCAGTTACACTAAAAGTTGGATCATCATCAACACAAACCGTAGAATTTGAAGGATTTGATGTAATTGAAGGTTTATTATCAACTGTAAGACTTGCTTGTGCTGAAGTTATACTTCCGCATCCCGTATTGCTTATTACTACCCTATAGTCATTGCCACTCATGGCAGAACTAACCGTTGATAGTGTTAAGCTCGCTGAAGTTGCACCAGAAACATTTACGCCATTTGTCAAATTTGAAAATCCACCGCCATTGTCTTGCTGCCATTGGTATTCTAGGGATGTACCAGATGCAGTCACTGTAAAAGATGCGTTATCATCTTCACATACTGTTGAATTTGAAGGTGCTGATGTTACACTTGGCGCAACGTGTACTGTAAGGGTTGCTGAAGCTGATTGATCTGCCGTACAACTTGCATTATCAACTTCGCATCGGTACAAATAACCATTCATGGCCGATGTTGCATCAGTAATATTCATAGTAGCAGCGTCTATATTAGAATAAACTCCACCATTACTAAGATTTGTAAAACCAGTACCCGTATTAACTTGCCACTGATAGGTTAAGGCATCGCCGCTTGCTACTACTGTAAAGGTTGGATCATCATCAACACAAACTGTGACATCACTTGGATCAGTAGTAATATTAGGTGATTCTTGTACTGTAAGTGTTGCTCCCGATGATTGAACAGCGGTACAATTTGCATTATCAACCTCACATCTATATTCAAAACCGTCCATTGCTGCAGTTGCATCAGTAATATTCATAGTGGCAGCATCTATGTTAGAATAAACTCCACCATTACTAAGATTTGTATAACCACCGCCACTATTCACTTGCCATTGATAGGTTAAGGCATCACCGCTTGCCGCTACTGCGAACGTTGGATCATCATTAACGCAAACTGTTGAGTTACTAGGACTGCTGGTAACTAATGGTGCTGCTAATACAGTTAAAGTAGCGTCTTGAGAAATCTCATCAGGACATGCCGTTGAAGAAACCACACATCTATAATCGTTACCGTTTTCTCCAGTTGTTGCACCTGAGATATTTAAAGTACTTGTATTAACATTAGTATAAATACCGCCATTGCTAAGATTCGTAAAACCACCGCCATCATCTTCTTGCCATTGATAACCAAGCCCAGATCCCGACGCAGTCACAGAAAAACTAGCATTATCACCGCTACAAACTGATTCATCAGAAGGATCAGCCGTAATGGAAGTTGAAGAAGTTACAGTAAACTGTACTTCACTTGTAAAAGTATTACTACAACCTCCAAAGTCAATAGTCATTCTCCTGTACCAAGTTGTAGCTGTTAAAGTTGGTGCTGCATAATCTTCAAGATTATTGGTGCCTGATGCTGCAGTCCAAGTTGTCCCACTGTTAATTGATTGCTGCCAAACATAAAATAAGGCACCATTACCGCCTGACGCGGCATTTGCATCAATTGTACCGGGAGAACTTCCCGAGCATAAGGTAGCATTCGAAGTGCTAATAGTCCCAGGGCTTGTTGGGCATTGGGCATGCACTGATCCTGTTAATAATAAAAACAGGAAGGGAATTAAGTAAAGTAACCGTTTCACAGCTAATGATTTAATTTTTATAATAGTCATTAAGTTCAATTGTCTTAGGAGCTGAAATAATGAAACCGTATTTGATTTCTTTACGCTCCTGTGGTTCTATTTCAAAAAAATAGGTGAAAGTGTCATCGTTAATTTTTGTACCACGTGGTAAATTGAGATCTATTTCTATCTCATTTTTGATCACCGATGGCAAAAAATCTTCGATTAAAATGGTCTGAGATTTATTCGATTTATTTTCAAAGTTTACTACCCATTCAATTTCGGCAGTTTGCTTATTGCCTAGCATTGATTTTCTCAGTTTTTCTTTTGACAGGTCTCTTTTGAATACTACCTCATTTGAGTATCCTAGATTATAAATAACGGAATCGCTAAAAAGAGTTGACTGCAGAGAATCAAAATATAAATACCCAGTATTACTTTCTAATGTTAAAAGGCCTTTTGGTAAATACAATCCATCAAGCCCAGCGATTGTCATCTGCTTAGAAAGCAATGGGTAACTACTTGGCTTGCAATAAAAAATTTCGGTAGTTTCTATATTCTGTTCAAGAATTGAATTAATTTTTACAGTATCTGACGAGTTTAAATCAACCAATGCATTGCTTGAGAACTGAACTAAAGAACTGGACATATTCTTTTTAGACTGACCATAACTTAAATTCAACATAACCGACTTCCAATAAACTCCAGTATTCTGATGGCAAAAAGCATCAATACTCATTTTAGAAACTTTATCACCAACCGTAGTTGAATAACATGGATACCAACCCGCAAGATTGGTGACATAGTGAAAGTTTAATGACGTACTGCTCTCCATTGTGCTGCTAATATTCACCCTAACATATTTAGAGCGAACTTCTAATGTGGCAATGCGTTTTTCTTTTGCTGTTTTTAAACTATCGATTTGGTAAATGAGTGAATTCCTGTGGTAATCGAGTTTACGTTTTTCAGCCTCCAATTTCCTTAGCTTTTGGTTAAAGTAAGTCAATAACTCATCAAGATCGTCCACATAAATACTTTTATCACTCACTTCAATGTCCCCGTTTTTGATCAACAACCTTCTTAGTTGTTCATTTTTAAGCAACGAAAACTCAACCCAATCAAGAGAGTCTAAAGCAAGATTGGTTAAAGAATCTATTGTTCTGATTTTTGAATCATCAGAAATTGTTCTTTTCTCTAAAACTTTAATTGAAGTTATATTTCCATTTTCAATTTTTGAAAATGAAAGGCTTGAGACTTTAACGTCTTTAGCAATATTTCCTATGTCAATTTGATTTTGACCTGGTTTAATAATGAACGTTGGGGTAGTACAACTTAAAAATGCCCATGATGGGTTTAAGCTAACTGCTTGAACTTTTGCTTCAGTTTTAATTTGAGCATGCGCAATACCAAAACTTAATACCCAAAATAAAATAAGCATGTACTCAAAAATACCCTTGCGGGTATTGAACCTATACCTATACAATATACTACTAGTTGAAGTTTCAAATGTATTGTAAGGTTTAAGGCATGTATATGAAGAAATTAACAAGGATGTGCTTTGAGTTAATGGGATTAGTAAATTATTGAGTAAAATCACTCTAGAGAATATAAGAATGAATAAAACTAGTCACTACCTATACGGATTAATCAAAAAGGTCATTAAGCCATTAGAAAAGACTTTTTACCTATTAAAGGTAATTTTAAGTTTTAAATTAATAAGCTTTATATCATCTCAAAAACTTGAGATTAATGGACTTGTGGATTAATACACCGATTTTTAAAGATTTACGTGGTCAGGATCGTCTTTTTGTACAACTCCACCAATTACTAAACTTAGAATGGCCATGCCAATTAAGTTTCCAATGGCAATTCCCCCTAGGGTAATCAAAGTGATATTATCAAACCACATTTTCATAAATTTCAAACTTTGCTCAATATCCTGACCATTGGCATTTTCTTCCATTGTTTCGGCAAACTGATCCCAATTCATAGGAAACCAGTCAGGATTAAAAACATAGTAATAAATAGCTGCTACAATTACATAAACTAGAATGGTATATAACCCTGTGACATAAGAAACCCCAAATGCTTTTCCAAAAGAAATATATCCACCTAATTGATTATCTCTAACTTCTTTAGCCGCGAGAAAAAATAACGTAAAAAGTACTCCTGTTTTAAAAAACCAAAGCAAGATCCCTCCAGATGCATTTGCACCTGCAAACGGGTTATTCATATCAATTTCGGCCGGTTGCATAAACATTGTCAAGAATAAAACAACGCCAAGCACCAAGCCACTTAACACACCATACTTTAATTGACTACTCATAGTTTAATCTTTTATTACTTCTAAAACATCAATTTCGAACACTAAAATAGAATACTTAAGAATTGGCTTTATGTCTTTGTTTCCAAAAGCCATATCGTGGGGAGATAATATTGTGATTTTATCACCCTGACTTGTTAAACTACAGGCATCATCCCAAGCCAATGGCTGTATCAATCCTTCTCCAAGTAAAAACGAAATAGGTTGTTTAGCCTCAGCATCCATAGTATTCATAAAAACAGCACCACTTGGAAATAAACCTTTTACATGAATTCTAATCGAATCACCGTATTCTGCTTTTGGCCCATTGCCTTTTGCATCCCAAAAAACTCTAACACCTCTGCCTGTTTTAATCCATTCGTCGGGCTTATTATTACTTAGTTGCCCCACCATTTCATCTATCACATTATTCTCATTCCAAATGTTTCTAACCGAAACTATCAATTCCAAAGTACCCTGAGTTGAATTTAGATTTGGTGGTAAATGCTCATTTGGAATAGATTCAATGTTGGTTTTGATCATCACGCTGTCATCAATTGACAGCTGATTTAAAACGTGCATGTAATCGGTGTCAAAGTTTGCGTCTCTTAGCATCGCCCGCTCCCTATAGTCCGGAATTTCGTAGGTGCTCGTTAATATTTTTCCATTATGCACAAGCCTAAAGTCGTATTCTATAATATCACCCAAGCTTCCAGGCTCTTTATAAAAGCTGTTTAGAACTTCATATGACATTGATGAGTTTATATCATTCCCTACCGGAGCACTCTGTTTTGAACTACAGGCCGACGTAACGAATAGTAGCACGCATAAAGCCGTATTAATTGATTGGAAACTCTTCAACAAAATCTTTAAGTTTAGATTTAAATCTTTTAATTGTTCTTTCAAGAGAAATGAATGAGCGCCCACCAGCTGCGTTTAAATGACCTCCCCCTTGAAAATATCTTTTCGCAAACTCATTGGCTGGGAAATCACCTTTTGATCGAAATGAAATCTTTACCATTTCTTCGTTTTCAATGAACAAAACCCCAAAATTGACCCCTTCTAATTGCAAATTGTAATTTACCAAACCTTCAGTATCTCCCTTTTGAATATTATAGGTTTCATAATCTGTTAATGTAACATACATGTATGATGTACTGAATTCACTAATAATTTCATGGCGTTGCGATATCGTATTTCCAAGCAAATGAAGCTGATTTTCCGTATATGTGTCAAATATGTTTTCGTGAATCACAGCGTGGTTAAACCCCGTTTGCATAAGCTTAGAAATTGCTAAGTGTGTCTGCGCATTTGTTGAAGGAAATCGAAATGAACCTGTATCGGTCATTAAACCAGTATAGAGGCAAGTTGCGATTTCCGCATCCAACATAGACTCATCAATTTCAGATATCAAGTTAAAAATTAGCTGTGCCGTTGCCGGTGATTGAGTGTCGTGATATTCAAATTGTGCAAACTTTTTAGGTTCTAAATGATGATCAATTAGAACTTTTTTAGCTTTTGAGTCGATAATTGAATTCTCTAACTCCCCCGCCCTATTGGGATCATTAAAATCCAAGCAAAAAATTGCGCCCGCCTGTTTAAGGGTCTTATTATTGGAATGGGGTGAATCTTCATAGTTTAAGACATTATCAATATCTGGCAACCACTTTAAGTAATCGCCAATTGCATTTGGTGAAACTACAACTCCCCTTTTGCCAAGCTTTCTTAAAAACAAATGCAAAGCAAGTCCAGAGCCAATAGCATCTCCATCAGGGTTTTGATGAAAAGTTATAACGTAGTCGTTGCAACTAGAAACAAAGTCTATAAGTTTAGCGTCAATCATTTTGAAGCCGTAAAATTAGCCCCTATTTAAATGAACTTGAAAATAAACGATAATTTTGAGGGCTTACACCTAGAGAAAAAGTAGTGGAGAAAATACAGCTAACCGATATAAAGTTTGATTGCCGCCATTTTAAGGGTGGAATTCCATGTAAACCAAACAAACTAAGAGGCAAAGTTTGTAAGGGATGTGATGAGTATGATAAAATAGAAACAAGAATTCTAATAATAAAACTTGGTGCCTTAGGAGACGTAATAAGAACAACCCCTCTACTTACCAGATTTAAAAAGGAATATCCCGGTGTTCATTTCACATGGGTTACCCTGTCTCCCGATATTTTACCTAAAAGTGAAATTGACGAGGTATACAAATTTGGTTTTGAGTCAAGCTTTATCATTAGACACCAACAATACGATATTGCGCTTAATCTTGATAAAGAGTACGAAGCTTGTGCTCTTCTAAAAGATGTAAAGGCTAAAAAGAAAATGGGCTTTACTTTAAATAATCATCACATAGACATCGCCAATCAAGTAGCGGAACATAAATTAATAACAGGTCTATTTGATCAGCATTCTCAGGCGAATACAAAGAATTATCTGGAAGAGATATTTGAAATCTGCGAATTTGACTTTAAGGGAGAAGAGTATATTCTTGATGTAGATACGGGTTTCGAATCTAAATGGAAAGAGACTTTAGAAAAAAAAGCCAAAGGAAAAAAAGTAATTGGCTTAAACACTGGCTGTGGTAAAAGGTGGCTAACAAGGTTGTGGCCATCAGATAATTGGCTTGATCTAATTCAGCAGCTACAATCTGAAGGTTACTATCCAGTAGTGCTTGGCGGACCTGATGAAGATGAAATGAATAAGTTTTACGAAGAAAAAACAGGTGCTTACTACCCTGGTACTCACTCATTGAAAGAATTTATCGCAATTGCATCCGTTTGTGATACAATTGTAAGTGCGGTTTCAATGATGATGCATATTGCTATAGGAGTTAAAAAACCACTCGTGCTCTTCAATAACATTTTCAACAAACACGAATTTTTACTTTACAATAGAGGGGAAATTGTGGAGCCAAATGACGGCTGCGAATGCTACTATGGGAATTCCTGTAAAAGAGAAAATCATTGTATGAATTCTTTACCAGTAGAAAAGGTTTTTAGTGCTATTGAAAATTCTTGTAAGTGAAAATAGCATACTTATCTACCTTTTATCCTTTTAGGGGTGGTATTGCACAATACAATGCTGCACTTTACAGAGAGCTCGAAAAGCAGCATGAAGTAAAGGCATTTACATTTACAAGACAATATCCTAATTTTCTTTTCCCTGGTCAAACCCAATACGTTACTAAAAACGATATAGCTGATAAGATTGAAAGTGATGCTGTTTTAGATACAGCCAATCCATTCACATATTTTTCAGCTGCTGAAAAAATTAAAGCGTTTAATCCTGACTTACTACTTGTCAAATATTGGCTTCCTTATTTTGGCCCATCCCTTGGCACCGTTGCTCGCAGGCTAAATTGCAAGAGTATTGCCATTTTAGACAATGTGATACCTCACGAAAAAAGGCCTGGTGATATTTCGTTCACTAAGTATTTCCTTAAATCTTTTGACGGATTTGTTTCAATGAGTAAAGAAGTTGAAAATGATCTATTCTCATTGAAACCGCAAGCTAAGAATGAATTTCATTTACATCCTTTGTATGATCACTTTCCGCCAAGAATAGATAAAACAGAAGCAAGAGAAAGTCTTGGTATACCCAAAGACAAAAAAGTACTTTTATTTTTCGGATTCATAAGAAGTTATAAAGGCTTAGATCTTCTTATAGAAACAATGAAACATTTAGCTGATGACTATTTGCTACTTATAGCAGGTGAGCCATATGGGGATTATTCTCAATACCAAAATTTGATCAGAGAGCACGGAGTTTCAGAAAAAGTGGTGGAGTTTGTAAGATATATTGATGATAACGAAGTATCGCTTTTTTATTCAGCTTCGGATGTATGCATGCTTACGTACAAATCAGCTACCCAAAGCGGGGTAGTTTCAATTTCGTACCATTATGACCTGCCTGTTGTAGTAACTGATGTAGGTGGTCTCAAAGAAACGGTAGAGCCTTACCAGAGCGGTGAAGTTGCTACAGTACCTACCACTGAAAGTATCAAGGATGCAATTGAGCGGTTCTTTTCAAACAGCCATACCAAATACCTTAAAGGAATAAGTCTAATAAAACAAAAATCGTCGTGGGAATCTCTCGCCACGACGATTTCAAATTTTTATTCTCGACTTTGAGGGTATTCTATCTACCTGTGATATGAGGCCTTCTTCTATCCCAAGACTTCATTCTTACGCCAACCATAATCATTGAATAACTATCGTTGTACTGGTTACCTACCACTCTTGGAACATGGCCATCAACCCTATCGCTATCAGCGTACACATAGTTGATTTTTAAGTTAATATCTGCATAAGAATTCAATCTGAAGTATGCCCCTATAGTTGTAGGCACTGTCAAAGTTTGCCATGATTGTGCCATAATAGCCCCAGGCTCCTCATCATAAATCTCTCCAACAGTTCCATAGCTAACATTTGTAATGCTTGCTATGTCATAGCCTGCGCCAAATCTTATGTACGGAGAAACTGGAAAACTTTGAGGGTAGTCGGTCAGAAGCTGTGGAATGTTTATTTCATAATCAACCTGGAAACCAACAACTGTACCAGTAAATGATCTTTCGTATCTATCACTAGCTGCTAATGAAGCATAGTTCACTGAACCACAAATGCTCATACTTCTAAGAAGGGCATAGCCTGCACCTAATTGCATTGCAACATTTACTGAACTTGGAGCAATGTCTCCATGCACCAAACTAAAGCCCACATTTGTTTCGAACGACAATCTATTAACTGCCCTAAATTGAGCACTGGCCAAGATTGAAGCCGACATTAATACCATTAAAAAAACTGCCTTTTTCATTTCTTTTCGTCTGTAAGACCACAAATTAAAAAAATGTTTAGTTCTCAGTCGAATAAAATTCAGTCAATTTTAAGAAAGCGTTGTCTTTTTCGATGAAAATGAACCATTTTAATTTACAAATATCAACACGTTATGTGAATAAGGAATAAGAATAAAACTATGCTAAATGCGTTATTTGCTGTTCAAACAGCAGTATTATGAATCATAAGCTTTTAGTCTTATGCTCTTTTTTATGGGTGTTTTTTAATCAAACCAATGCCCAAGATAAACTTACCCCTGAGCAATACATTGCCAAGTACAAAGACATAGCCATTGCAGAAATGCACAGAACAGGCATTCCTGCTTCTATCACTTTAGCACAAGGATATTTAGAATCAGGCTGTGGAAATAGCACCTTAGCAACTAAAGCAAATAACCATTTTGGAATAAAATGCCATTCTGATTGGAAAGGAAAAACATATTACATTGAAGATGACGACTATGACGAAAACGGCAAACTCAAGAAGTCTTGCTTTCGCGTATATAGTAACCCTGAAGAATCTTATAAAGACCATTCTGAGTTTTTAACAGGTAGATCTCGCTATGCCTTTCTTTTTGAGCTTAGAACTACCGATTATAAAGGTTGGGCACGCGGATTGAAAAAGGCAGGCTATGCCACAAACCCAAAATATGCCGATCTTTTAATTAACATTATTGAACGCTACGAACTCTATGATTATGATAACTCTAAAGAGCAGAAAGTTTTTGCTAGTAAAAGACTGACTAAAGATGAAGTTTTTGAGATAAACGAAATTCCGGCAATAGCATATGATGGCCAAATGACAATTCGTGAGATTAGAGACAAGTTTTTTACAGCCGAATGGCAGATTTACAAGTACAACGATTTTGATAGAAAGACACCTTTAAAGAAAGGTCAAGTTATTTACCTTAAACCAAAACGACGGTTTTTAAGAGATGTTGGTGATGTGCATGTGGTAAAAGAAGGCGAAACCATGCAATACATTTCTCAATTGAGAGGAATTAAACTAAAAAAGCTTTATAAGTTGAATTTGCTTGGTAATGGCGAAATACCAGCTGTTGGTGAAAAGCTGAGCCTTGAAGACAAAAGGGCAATTGCTCCAAAAACCATTAACAAAAATCTAGAATACAAGTATTTCACAATTCAGAATGAAAATGAATTGTTTGACGCTGTTGCAAATAGTGTGGTGACAAATGATGATGATCCTGTTGCAGAGAAAAACACTATTGAAAAATCGGATGGACTTTACCACAAGGTGAGTACAGGAGAAACCTTAATGTCAATTGCACGCGCATACAACAAAGACTGGAGAGAAATTAAAGCCCAAAATGGTCTTGAAACGGACAACCTTGAAGTTGGTCAAATTCTATTAATTGAACCGCGGGCCGAAGGTGAGATTGCTGATGGATTTAAAGACGCTGAAGAGAAAGGCGAAGAAGTAATCACTAAGGATGAAGATATAGTTGAAGAAACTCCTGAAATGAGTCCTGCAGGATTTCACAAAGTTGAGAAAGGTGAAACCTTGTTTTCAATTTCAAGATTATATGCGCTAACGGTTTCTGACTTAATGGAGTTGAACAAACTTGACTCACCAAGTGTAAAAGAAGGAACAAGCCTTAGGGTAGAATAATGCAACTTTCTATTCCTGATTTTAAAAGTGTAAAAGCTCCTTTATCTATCTCTGATGAATGGAAAGCCATTTTTGAGCAATTGAATAAACGAGAAATAACCTCAGAAAACTTCGCTCAAAGCCCAATTGTCTTTTTTGCTGATAACGGCATATCAAATAGTCATTTCTCACTTAATGGTGGAAACTACACCAGCTCTTTTGCCATTTTAGCTTCAGATGGACAATTGCACGCACATGCGAACTTGGTAGCCTGCGACATAGCCATTGCTCGTTATTTTCCAGAGTTAGCCCGAGTTCTTGATTTAAAAGTAGCAAGTGGTAGCAAGAATTTTCTTGAAAGTGAAGCGCTGGAACCTGCTCGATTAAAAAAAGCCTTAAACTGTGGTCAAGAGCTATTGAATAATATAAAGTCACAAGTCGTTTACTTAAAGGCTATAGGTGCAGGAAATGAACTCGCAGCTGAATGTCTGATAAAGTCACTTTGGAACATTAACGGTCAAGTTGAACTGATAAATTCTGGTCAATTAGAATTCAATTCAAAGTTTGTAAAATTAGAAACCCATTTCAACCATCCATTCAGCTACTTAGAAAAATTTGGTGGATACGAAACTGCCGCAATGGTTGGGCTTATTCTGAAATCAATTGAAGCAGGTAAACTCATTTTACTTGAAGGTGCATCAGCCTTAGCGGCAATGTCTATTGTTATTAGAATGTTTCCCGAAGCTATTGACTTCTTTCAAGTAGTTTCAATTGAAAATTCTACAATTCTTAGAGCATTCTGCGAATTGCATGGTATTAAACCACTTTTCAATCTTCCGCCGGTAAATCCAAAGCTATTTTATTTAGATGCTACAGAAAGCTTACTAAAATCAGTTTTAAAAGAAGAAACTAGCGCTGGAACTTATTGAAAGGCCCATTTGATTCCATCCAATCATTTTCAGGATCAATATCGGCTACATTTCTTTCAAAGTTTAACCTTACGCTTTCAATTTCTTTTTTAGGTGTATTAATTTCTAAACTGTATTCAGGAACCACCCACATCCAAGGTTTGTGCTTTTTTAAATCACCTTTTTTTGTTCCATGTAGCAATCCTAAAGGTATGTAATGAACTACTTCTTCTCCTGATTTCAACTTCACAACTACTTCTACTGGCATAATCATTAGCCCATTTCTTTTTATGGTAATGTTAGTACCCGAGTTGTTTCCATCAACTCTTGCTATTTCATAATCAATGGTTTTGGTAGTAAAAAGCCAATATTCTAAATACCAATCCAATATCATTCCCGATTCTCTTTCTAGAATTCTTATGAAGCTGTAAGGGTTTGGATGCTTAAACGCCCAATCCTTAAAATATCTGAGCATTGACCTATTAAAGCACTCCTCTCCAACTATATACTTTAGCTGCACCAAAAACAATTCCCCTTTTGAGTAGGAAGATGTTCCGTAAGCGTAGTTAGTATTAAAGTGATCGGCATGGGTACTCATTGGCTCTTCAAGGCCGCGCTTTACGATATTTCTATAGGAAATAAATGAACCGTTATGCGGATCACCATTGCCATTGGGGAACATCACCGCCTGAAAAGCTTCATTTCCTGCATAGTTGGTAAAGCCCTCGTCCATCCAAGGGTATTTGCTCTCATTTGAGCCCAATATCATTTGGTACCACGAGTGCGCGGCCTCATGCATGGTAACGCCAAAAAGGCTACCCAATTTTCTTCTACCCGTAATCAAGGTGGCCATTGGATATTCCATTCCGCCATCACCGCCTTGAATTACAGAGTATTGCTCAAATGGATATTTACCAAAATGCTTGCTCAAATACTGAAACCCTTTGGAAGCCAATGGCGGAAATTCCTTCCAATATTTTGTAAGGGTATCTTGTGGTTGGTAAAAGAAATGAAGCATTGGACCTTCTGGTACCTGATAGGTTGTGTGCTTGTAATCTGGATCAGCAGCCCACACAAAATCATGGACATTCTTAGCTACAAAATGCCATGTAAGCCTATCATCTCCATTTCTTTCAACTTCTTCTTTTAAGCAATAACCATGACCTATTTCGGTTGGATTGGTTAGTGTGCCAGTCCCACCAATTACGTAGCTTGAATCTATGGTTATGGTTACATCAAAATCTCCCCAAATACCGTAGAATTCTCTGAAAACATAAGGATCAGGATGCCAACCCATTTCATCATATTCGGCCATTTTGGGATACCACTGAGCCATTGAGTAATCTACCCCTTCATTATTCTGTCTTCCGCAGCGGCGAATTTGCAAAGGAACTTGAGCTTCAAAATCCATGTCAAAAACCGTTTCTTCACCAGGGGCAATTGGCTTATTTAGGCTTACTTCCATTACAGTTCCGCTTACCTCAAATTCAACTTCTTCTCCCCTGTGCTTAAGTGTATTTATCTTTTGGAAGCCAATCTGTGTTTCATCTAAGCTGGCTATTCTATTTCCAATTCTTGAATCAGGGTCAATGATTGTTCTTGACCTAATGTCCATCATGCTTCCAGGCTGAAAAGCATTGAAGTACAAATGATAGAAAACCCTATAAATGGTATCTGGCGAGTTGTTGTAGTAAGTGAGTTTTTGTTTTCCGGTAAACTGATGATTCTCAGTATTCATATCAATTTGCATGATGTACTCTGCCCTTTGCTGCCAATAGGCGAAAGTTTTCATCGAAACCAACGAGAATATTAATAGGAGTAATCTGATTTTCATAGTCTAAATCTCTTCTAATAACGTTCTAAATGCCAAGGCTTTTTCACCAAATTTTTCAACATGCTCTTTTTGCAAAGCAGGGGCAAATTGCACTTGATATTTATGCATATCTTTCATTGAATCGCAGAAATATTGAATATTGAATGAGTTCTCTTTGCCTTCTGATGTACCTATAACTCGTGTAAAAGTGAACTTATTAAAACAACCTGTATTCATTACATCAAGAATGTGTTCATTTTTCATGTAGCCAACCCATTCATCTTTCACGCTTTCTTCAACCGTAACCGTTACACTATAAATTATCATGCTTTGTATTTGCTAAGAGCTGGCAAATATGTCGATTTTGTAAAACCTGTGTGGTTTAATGTTTTCAAACTAAAATTGTAAGGCCTTTTAGCCATTAGTTCTATGCCAAAAACAATTACGCTGCTTACAGATAAGCGCTACCTTAAAAATGACCCAAACAATTGGTACATCAACAACATATTTAAGGATGAAGAACTTGTAACTGAGGCGCTTAAAAGCGAAGGCTTTACCGTTGAAAGAACAAATTGGGACAATGACACTTTCGATTGGAGTAAAACTGATTTCGTCTTATTCAGAACCACTTGGGACTATTTTGATCGATTTGACGAATTTAGAAAATGGCTCGAAGTTGTAAATAGTCAAACCACCTTAATCAATCCAAAAACTACTATTGACTGGAATTTTGACAAACAGTATTTGAAAGAGTTGGAAGCCAAAGTTGTGAATATTCCTAAAACTCAAATTATCAATTGTGGAGATTCAGAGTCATTAAACCATCACTTAAATAAGTCTGGATTTAATAAGGCTGTGCTAAAACCTTGCATTGCAGGTGCTGCTCGCCATACCTATGTAATTAATAAAAGCAATGTACAAGACCATGAATCTGTATTTAAAGAGTTGATTGCAAATGAGAATATGATCTTACAAGAGTTTCAAAGCTCAATTCAAAATAAAGGCGAAGTATCAATCATAATGTTTGGGGGTAACTATTCACATGCTGTGTTGAAAAAAGCCAAGAAAGGCGATTTTAGGGTGCAAGATGATTTTGGCGGTACGGTACATGAATATTCACCTACAGAAAAAGAAATTGAATTTGCTAAGCACGTGGTTTCAAAAGTTGAACCCAAGCCAACCTACGCTCGTGTAGATTATTTTTGGGATAATAATAATCAGCTTGCCTTGGGCGAACTTGAACTTATTGAGCCTGAATTGTGGTTTAGAAAAGAACCAAAATCTGCCGAATTGCTTGCTAAAACCATTGCTAAACAATATTTATAAATTGAAAAAACTACTTGTTTTAATCATTCTTTCCACCTTTACCTATGGTGTCTTTGCTCAAGGCAATCAATACATAAAAACCTACCGTTGCTATTTTATTAAGCTGTCAAAGAAGTTTGAAAATCAAGGCGACTTCTACTACTCCAATGGCACTACGGCAGATACGGTTGATACGCTCAAATCATTGATAAACCAAGCCATAAATAAAAACAAAGTGCTTTGGGGTGGAAAATTTGTAGCCGAGCCCATAATTATTTATTGCAAAACATATAAACAGTATCTCAAATATTCAAATGAATATACCGCTGGTTTAACACGGGTAACTTCAGTAAACACCTACCTAGTACTTTGGAAAGGAGGCCTAAATCTTGATGTAATTGCACATGAGCTATGCCATGCCGAGCTTTCGGCACGATTGGGAATATACAATCGTCTACTATTAATGCCTGGTTGGTTTGACGAAGGCTTAGCCATGCAGCTTGATGAAAGAGAAGAGTTTGATTGGAAAACTGATACTACTAACTTTTACGAATATCTAAAGCCCATGCGCGGCTACCGAGCCTTTTGGGAAGGCAGCTTGTTTAAGGTTCAGAAGAACTACTGCTATGCAAAAATTGAAGTTGGCAATTGGCTGGGACCTGAACCATCAGAGAAACTTTACAAATTGGTAAAAGGCTTAGATGAAGGCACTGCGTTTATTCAACTTTACGAACAACTTGATCATAGAAATTTAGAATGATTGTAGCCATAACTGAGTTTAGATTAAAGCGCTTTTCTCTTTACTTTAAGGCATTAAAACTTGCTGCCAAAGCCCGAGAAGAAGCTCAAAGGGCAAAAGGAAATATATACTTAAAAACTGGAGGCAAGGGCTTTATGACTTTACGAACTTTATCGGCTTGGGAAACCATTGAAGACATGAAAGCATTTGTAAAAATGCCCGCTCACCTTGAAGCCATGCAACAAACAAGTTCAATCGCAACTTATACCAAAACAATGCACGTTGAGCTTGAAGAGCTACCCAGCTGGAAAACAGCTTATAAAATGTTGCAAGAGCAAAAAAGTTAAACCATATACACAAGTAAGTGTTTCCACTCCATGAAACGAATTCTGCTTTTTGGTTTTCTATTTACCGCTGCTCTTGGTTTTAAACCTGAAAAAACTCTAAATCTGAAAATTAGAATTGAAGGAATTGTAAACGACAAGGGAGAAATATGTGTAGCATTATTTGCTAAAAAGCAAGGATCTTCTTTTCCTGAAGATATTGAGAACTTGTATCAATACAAAATAGTGAAAGCGAGCCCCGATGGTGTATCAATTGAATTTCAAAATCTTCCATTAGGTACCTACGCATATAGCATTGTGCACGACTTTAATGGCAATAGATTTACCGATAAGAACTTTGCGGGTTACCCTACCGAGCCTTATGGATTTTCTACTAACTTTAAGCCACTTTTTTCGGCTCCTAATTTTAAAGATTGTGACTTTGTGCTTGACAAAGATCTTGAACACACTATCACGCTAATTCAATAAATAATAGCCTTTATTTGTGCAAAGTATTATTCTCTGCGCAAAGTATTTGTAATAGCAAACCCCGTGGCGGGAAACGGTAAAACGGCTCAGTTTTTACCAAAAGTTGAATCAAGGCTTAATTCTGAAAGCATTGAATACCAGCTATTTTTAACTACGCATGATGAACTGGCTGATAAAATCATAAGTAAGAACCTTGACCATAGCTTTACCGATCTATGGATTATTGGTGGAGATGGAACTTTTCACGAAGCCCTTAATGGTTTAAGAAGATTTGACTTACCCGTTTCAGTAATTCAAACCGGTACAGGAAATGATTTTGTAAAGGCACTGGGAAGAAACTGTACACCAGAGATAATGCTAGAAAGAGCTATTTATGCAGAACCGAAACCGATAGATATTGGAGTTTGTAATGGAAAACTTTTTCATAATGGCGTAGGCATTGGTTTTGACGGTTCTGTGGCGCACCGAGCTGCAGAGCTAAAAACCGAAACAAGCGGTTCAGTCTTGTCCTATTACCAAGCCATTGCCGAAGGCATTTTTGGTTACAGGGGTTTTGAAATGACAATTGAATCTGATGAAAAACGCATAATATCCAGGACCTTTATGATTACCGTGGCAAATGGAGTTGCTTTTGGTGGCGGCATGAAAGTTACGCCAAAGGCCAAAATAAACGATGGCTTATTGGATGTATGCCATGTAGAAAAAGTATCGGTTTTGGGTAGAATTTGGCGACTTCCTTTTTTAGTTGCAGGCAAACATGCCGGCCTACCTAAAGTGAATTATTATCAATCAAAAAAAGTTAAAATAAGGTCAAACTTTAAGCTTTCTGCTCATATTGATGGCGAAGTTTTTAAATCAAATGAATTTGAAATAAAGCTAGCAGACTTTAAGCTTTTGCTGCGCTTTTAGATTTTGCCTTTTTACTCAAGTAGTAATACATGTAAGCCGCTCCTCCAAAAATGAATATACTTATAAACTGTGAGTGGCTTAACCAACCGTCCATTATAAAACCACGGGCTTCATCACCCCTAAATTCTTCAATTATTGATCGGCCTACACTGTATAGCATCAAATAAATTGGAAAAAGCTGTCCGTCAAATTTCTTTTTACTCTTTACAAAAAACAATACTGAAAGAATAATAACCAACATGCTTACACTAAACAATTGTGTTGGCCATAGCGGTGTATCAAGTGGGCGGGCGCTGCAAGCAGGATCAGAAAACACTACACCCAACCAAGAATCAGTAGGTACACCATGACAACAACCTGCCATAAAACAGCCCATTCTACCAAACATGTGAACTAATGCACCACCAATGGCAATTACATCAATCATTTTAAGCGCAGGGATTTTCTTCTTCTTAAAAAACCAATAAAGTGTTGGAAAAGCAAAAATCATTGAACCATAGAATACAAACCCATTTCCTATGTCTTTGTACCAGTTGCCATTGTTAAAATAGTGGCCGGGATCTTCTAAATAAAAGAAAAATTTACCCCCAACAAAACCTGCCAGAATTAACCACAAAAACATATCGGTAATGGTGTCTTTATCAACTCCAAACTTTTTGGCTTCGCGTGTTCCATAAAACCACGATGCCAAAATGCCCATGGCAATTAAGGTACCATAAGTTTTGGGGCTAATGGTTTCTGGCAAAAAACCAAGTGTATTTAAAAGCCATTGGGGTAGGTGCCACTCAAATAATACCGGATGCATATATACTTTTGCTTTGTGTGCAAAGTTTACGGTTTTGTTAAACTAGCAACACAGTTTTGCAAAGCTTAACCATTTTTTCGCTGTGACACTGAATGAAATCACTAAGATAATCCATCAAAAAATCAATTCTGGTAATCTTCCGGGACCTAATGCACAATATGCCATGTCGTCAATTGGCAGAAAGAGTAGAGTACATAGTGAGTTTGGTAAAAAGGAACATAAAAAAAGTGCCGTTCTAATTCTGCTCTATGAGAAAAATGGCCAGGTATATTTTCCTTTAACTCAAAGAAGAAGCTATAAAGGTGTACATAGTGGACAGGTAAGTTTGCCCGGCGGAAAGCAAGAGTTAGAAGATTATGACCTTAGCCATACGGCGATTAGAGAAACGCATGAAGAAGTTGGCGTAAACCGCAATAGCATTCAACTTATTGGCCAGCTCACTGATTTATACATCCCTCCATCAAACCATCATGTACATCCTTATGTTGGGTGCATAACGCATGCTCCTAACTTTGTAAATGATGAACGCGAAGTTGAAGAATTATTAGAAACACCGCTAGAAATTTTACTTGATGATTCTATTATTTCTGAAACTAAAATTGATATGGGAAACGGTTTAAAAATCAAAACCCCATATTTCAACATGCATGAAAGGGTTATTTGGGGTGCTACGGCAATGATACTTAATGAGTTTAAAGAATTAATTGCACCAAGCCGCAGAGCTTTGTAGTTTGAGTATTTCTCGAGAAACCACTGGGACGTTTTTAGTTTATGTGAATTTATGGGCCATTTACAATTCTTGCTATTCCTCTTTTAAGTAATGAGAAATTAAAATTGATCAAAAACTAAGTTTAAGTTTCGCGATTTTTTAATTAGCTGAGAACTGCTTTTTATAAGTTTGAATTATATGCCCAACCGACTTCAATTCTGAAATCACCCTATTTTGAGCATGCGGATTTTTACAAGAAGTTTAATATTTCAATTTAGCTTCCAAAAAAGCAGAGTACCGTTCTAACGGCGGTATTTAATCCCATTGATGATTAATTAGACACACAATATTTCTTCATAAATTGATTTAAATAAACCCCTCCTAATGTTCTGTGAATATCAATACGAATCCCTATTATCTTGACACTAACTCATTTTTGAGCATCCCAAAAAAATCACCAAAACAAAAAACATATCCAATAAGTATTACGCCATTCTGCGCCCTCGCCATATCAAAACCAGGCCCAGCATTATAGCACCTAAGTAAAATCCCAAAATACTTATAACCTTTGTTGATATTAAATGACAAAACATAACCATTACATCATTTACAAACCCTTTGGCATGCTTAGCCAATTTGTTAATAATAAAACTCGCAAGAAACCATTGCTGAGCGAATTATTTGACTTTGCTATTGGCACTATGGCCATTGGCAGACTTGATGCGCAAAGTGAAGGCTTATTATTTTTAACAACTCACGGAAAACTCAGCGAAGAAATTAGAAGCCGAAAAGTAGAGAAAGAATATTGGGTTCAGATTGACGGTACAATCACTCAAGAAGCAATAGAAAAACTTTGCACAGGAACTATAATAACTGTAAATAAGACTCATTACAAAACACAGCCCTGTAATGTAGAAAAAATTGAAGAACCCAATTTACCTGAGCGGGGAAGAAAAATAAGAGACAAACGCCATGGCCCTACAAGCTGGTTATCAATAACCCTAACTGAAGGGAAAAATCGTCAGGTTAGAAAAATGACCGCATCTGTAGGTTTCCCTACACTTAGATTGGTGAGATACAGAATTGGAAATATAACACTTGATGGTATGAATCCCGGTGAAGTTATAGAAGTAACTAACTTTTAGCCCAACCTGTTATTTAAAATTCCGATTAAAACTAATGGCCATTATTAATACCAAGACCATTAGACTAGCGCCAATTGTAAACGGCAAGTGATAAAGTACGCCGTATAACGTTGCGCTAAATATAAAACCAACAGCACGGCCCAAAGACGCCATGCTTTGGTTAATACCAAGCATTATGCCCTGCTCTTTTTGGTTGCTGTATTTACTAACCAACGCGGTTGAAGCTGGCATAAGCATTGAATTACCAAAAGCGAGTAAGGTCATTGACAGTAACTCAACAGGGTAAAACCAAGCTTGTGAAGGCGTGGCTAAAATAGCCAAACCAATACCCAATGAAATACTGCCGACAATTAACATTTTCTTTTCTCCTATTTTTTTTGATGCAATACCCACTACTGCACCCTGAAAAATAGCCGACATAAATCCGATGAACATAAAAACATAACCTATTTCTCTTTCAGTTAAGCCATAGCGTTCGGCCCAAAGCAAAGCCGCTGCCAACTGCATTAGGGCAAAGGCCACTATAAAAATGAAATTCATTGAAATTACGCTTCTGGTTTGCGGCACTCTAAAAGCTCTAACAATACCATTAAGGGGATTTACCTTCAGCTTAATGCTGTGGTTTTTATCTTTTAAAGACTCAGGAAGTATAAAGGTAACTACCAGTAGATTTATTACGCATAGCGCTACAAGGGTATAACCTACCACTTCAATTCCATAGCTTTCTTTTAAAATACCACCCAAAGGTGGACCAAAAATAAAACCCAATCCAAAAGCCGCCCCAATAATTCCAAATGCTTTGGCGCGTTCTTCTGTCGGTGTAATATCTGAGATATATGCCTGTGCTGCTCCTAAATTGGCCGAACCTACTCCATTTAATAATCTAGCTACAAAAAGTAATGGTATTGTTGCTGCATGTGCAAAAAGACCATACCCTACAATATTTACAAGTAAGCTCCCTGTTATTATTGGTTTTCTACCAAATCTATCGCTAATGCTCCCCATTAAAGGCGAAAACAGAAACTGCACCATAGGAAAAATGAAGCCAACAACACTTACCATAAAGTCTGATGCACCAAGCTCTTTACTGTAGGTAGGAAGAATAGGAATAATTATACCAAAACCTAGTAAATCAATAAAAATGGTAAGGAATAATATGGCTAGGGGTTTCGATTTCATTTATTCGCTTAAAGGCGGCAAATGTAGGCCAAGCCTTTAGTCTTAAACTAAAAAACCGCATGCATACACATACGGTTTAGCCATAACCATTTCAGAGTCGGTTTTTATTGATACAAATTTGATGCAATTCAAATTCTAAAAAATCACCCAAAAGGGTGATTTTTCAATTTACTTACCGTTGTATGCAAAAGGTGTAAAAACAAATAATTCTTCAATTTTTTAGAATAGGGTGGGCGCTCAACTAACTGTTTTAAGCCAGTAAAATCCATTTGTACCGTCAAGTGCCCTTCAGAAAACTTAGCAGAACGACGTTTTGAATAGATGTAACTTATTGGAAATTAAAAACCTCATTTTGGTCCGAGCAACTAAACTGCTGGCTCGAGCTTGTAGCTCGTGCCAACACCATATAAGTAAGGCAACACAAGCCATTACCCAAACACCTATTTAGTTTTAAAATTTTGAATAATGTTAGCAATGAGAAAGTTATGAGTTCGATGAAAAACAAACTATTTGATTACTATACTGCATCCATAAGCCGCAAATACAAAATATATGAACGGGAGATACGAGCTACAAGCTCGCACCAGCTAGGAAAATTAAAAACCCCCACCGTTTGGTGAGGGTTTGTGGGCCCACCTGGGCTCGAACCAGGGACCCCTTGATTATGAGTCAAGTGCTCTAACCAACTGAGCTATAGGCCCAAAATGAATTGCTTCATTTTATCGGTCGGCAAAAGTAAATGCTAAAAGCAAATTTTGCGTGTATAAAAATATCTTTTTTCATGTTGTTGTCTATTTCAAGCCCTTTTACAACATTTGAACCCATGATTAAATACATTGTTTTTGACCTTGGTGCTGTAATTCTTGATATAGATCTTGATGCCTATGTTACTGAACTAAAAAGGTTAGCGCCAAATGCTAAATTCGACTTTGACCATAATAAGCATCATTTTTACGCCGATTATGAAAAAGGACTTATCGCTGAAAATGAATTCTTTAATGAAATGGCAAAAGCCCTTAATCATGAATTAACCATTGAAGAACTTGCAAAGGCTTGGTCAAAAATTTTACTTAAACCCTTTGCTGAAGCCAAGGTATTTATTGAATCGTTAGGCAAAGATTTTAGAACCTTTATTTTAAGTAACACCAACCATACCCACAGGGTACAATTTGACAAAATTTTTAATGATGAATGGGGTCAAAATCGGTTTTACGAGCTTTTTGAAAAGACATACTACTCTTTTGACATGAAAATGATTAAGCCTAACCCTAACATTTTCTCACAAGTTATAACTGAACAAGGCCTTAAACCAGAAGAAACCCTATTTATTGACGATAATTTAGACAATATTAAATCTGCCGAAAAATTAGGTTTAAAGGCTTGGCATTTTAAAGGGCAACAAGACTGGATATCCATTTCAGAAAAATACCTAAATCAATAATTACTTAGAACTACTTTTGAAGTATGAAATTATTTAGAAAATCATTACTTACGGCTTCAGTTTTTGCACTTTTATTTGCACTAAACGCCTGTGGCGACATTTTTGGGTTTGGTGAAAACTTTTTAAAGGCTGAATTTGATGGTGTAGAAAAAGAATGGAACGGCGCAATGGTTTCGGCCCTTGAAGTTGACACTTTTAATGGGGTTATTATTCAGGGAATAAAAACGACCAACCTTTCAGATATTGAGCAAATATCAATTGCGCTGGCTGGCTTTGATGGAGAAGGCACTTACACCAACGGCAGCATGGAATCTTCTCAGCTGGTGAGCTATACCGTTGCATCAACAGATACAACTTTTAGATCTTTAAGCATTAATGGTGAAGTTTCAGTTACTTCATACCAAAACTCAGTAATTGAGGGCACCTTTGAGTTTACACTAAGAAATATGGTTTCTAAAGAAGAAACAGAAGTTAAGAACGGCAGCTTTAAAGCCAAGCTTATAGAGTAGTTACTAATAAACTTGTTAGTTTTTTATAAAGCTCTTCTCCCTTAAAGGGTTTAAGAATAAAATCATTTGCACCGGCTTTATTAAAGGCCATTTTAGTAGCGTCAACCGCATCGGCCGTAAGTACAACAATAGGAACATCACTTGTTTTTCTAATTTCTTCGGTTGCGGTGAGCCCATCTACATTTGGCATTTGTAGGTCCATTAGAATTATGTCAAATTCGTTTTGTCCAAATTCGGCAATGGCCTCAGCCCCATCATTGGCCATGGTGTAGTCAACTCCCCATTTAGAAACCAGTTGTTTTAAATACATCTGGTTTATTGGGTTATCTTCTGCTATTAAAACCCTAGCACCTGTAATTGCGCTAAAATCAATATCATTATTAGATTCCACAATATTGTCGGCATTGCCTAGCTCAAAACTTAAGCTTACCGAAAATGTAGAACCCTGGCCTTCTTTACTTTCAACGTTTATACTCCCACCTTGCATTTCGGCCAAACGTTTTGATATGGCCAAACCTAAACCTGTACCGCCAAACTTGCGAGTGGTGCTTCCCTGCGCTTGTGTAAAGCTATCGAAAATGCTTTCTAACTTACCTTGGCTTATGCCAATACCGGTATCAACAACCTTAAAGTTTAATGTGTAAGAATTACCCATTTTAAGTCCACAAATTTTCAATTCAACACCGCCTTTTTCAGTAAATTTTATGGCATTACTTATAAGGTTATTAAGTATTTGATTTAATCTAAATGGATCTCCTTTATAAATAGAAGGTAAACTTGGGTCAGACAATACTTTAAACACAATACCCTTTTGGCGTGCTCTAAAAGAAAAGGTCTTCTTAATCATATCTAAAGCATGAGCCATATCAAAATCTACCGACTCAAAACTTAATTTGCCCGCTTCTATTTTAGAAAAATCTAATATGTCATTTATAATAACCAACATATTATCAGCCGAGTATTTTATGGCCTTTAAATTTTCTATGGCTCCTTTGTGCAAATCATCTTTTAGCAAAATGTCACTTAACCCCAAAATTGCATTCATTGGGGTTCTAATTTCGTGACTCATATTGCTTAAAAACTCAGATTTGGCAATGGCTGCCTGCTCAGCAAAATCTTTAGCCTCTTGCAGTAGCTTCTCTTCTTTTTTACGCTGTGTTATATCTATAGCCGCACCCAGTACCTGAGCAACTTTACCTTGTTTATTTCTTTTAAAAGGGGTGTCTCTTGACAAAAACCAAACCCACTCTCCATTTCTATGCCTTAGTTTAAATTCATGCTGAGTAATTTCTCCGTCTTTAGCTTCATGTCTAATTTTTAAATAATAGTTTCTAAAACTCTCGTAATCTTTTGGATCAACCAGTCTCCTAAAAAGTAAATTTCCAATTTTATCAACTTCTGACTCCGTGTACCCTAGAGTTTCTAAGATTCTAGAATTTCTATAAATATTTTGTGCTTTTTCAAGATCATTTATAAACAGAATATTAGGAGAAGCAAGTGATATTTTCTGAATAAAATTCTCCTTTTCTTTTAGCTCTTTTTGTACCCTTTTCTTCTCTTCAGTTTCTGCAAGCAACCTTTTAATACCATGTAAAACCATGGCAATTTTTTCTGGTGTTACTTCACTTTTAGGAAAATAATCAAAAGCACCTTCTTTCATCATTTGAACAGCCAGTTTTTCATCTCCTTGAGAAGTAAGAACTGAAACCGGCATACCTGGTTTTTGCGCTTTTATTTTTTTAAGAAGCTCAAACCCATCAATTCCAGGTAATTGATAATCGATAAACGCGCAAGCGAAGTTGTTGAGCTCTATAAGCTCAAGGGCTTCTTCGGCATAATGACAATACTCTAAATGATATTCAATATCAGTTTTCTTTAAGGCACGTTTAAATGCCATAATATCTATGTCATCATCATCAACTAGTAGAATTTTAAATAGTGCGTTTATCATTGGTACTTGTAGTTCTTATTCTGGATACTCACAAAGGGTCCAGTAGCTCTTAAGAGTTGAAACAGCCTGTACAAACCTTTCCATTGACAATGGTTTTAAAATATAACCCGCTACATTTAAATTAAAAGCTTCTATTTTATCATTATCTTGGTTGCTGGTGGTCATTACAAAAACTGAAATTCTATGTGTTTTTTCATTATCTCTCAACTCCCTCAAAAACTCAATTCCACCCATTAGGGGCATATTCAAGTCCAACAAAACAATCTTTGGTAATTCTTCGGCCGGTAGCGACTTTAAATATTCTAGCGCTTCAATTCCATTATTCTTTACAACCAAAGGGTTTAGAATGTTATTCTTTTTAAAAGCCCTTTTAACATTCATTACATCAACTTCATCATCTTCTACTAATAGTATTCTCATCGGGTTTCCGCTCATTAGTTTTCGTTATTGTTTAGTATTTCTGTTTTTATCTCAATTGGCCATGTAAAATAAAAGGTTGTGCCCTTACCCACCTCTGATTCTAGCCAAATTTTTCCATTTTTATCTTCAATTATCTTTTTTACTATAGCTAAGCCAACTCCAGTGCTTTCAAATTGATCTCTTGCTTGTAAGGTCTGAAAAATTACAAAAATCTTTTCGAAATAACTCTCTTTTATTCCAGGTCCATTATCGCTCACACTAAATTCAACAAACCCTGCTTTAGGAAGGCAGCTTACTTTTACATTGGTTTCTTCCTTATCGTTGTACTTAATCGCATTTGAAATTAGGTTTGAAAGCACCTGCTCCAGAGCTACTTTTTCAGTATATAAATCAGGGAATGTACCGGCTATTTCAAAGTTAATACTGTCTGATGTCTTTAATGTGTCGCACAGTTCTTCAACCACCTTTTGGGTTTCAATTTGCTGATTATTTGCCTTTATTCTACCAGCTCTTGAGTATTCAAGAATACCGTTAATGAGTCCTTCCATACGGTGTACTCTACCTCTCAATAAATTAAACTGGTCTTGGGTTTCATCATCAAGCTTACCTTCAAGGTCTTCCTCAATCCAGGTTGATAGGTTGTTTATAGCTCTGAGTGGCGCCTTAAGGTCATGCGAAACAACATAGGCAAACTGATCTAATTCAGCATTTATTTTCTCAAGGCTCTCGGTGTAATCTTGTAGGGTTATTTCCCATTCTTTTTGTTCAGTAATATCATAATTTATACCCACCATACGCTTAGCCTTCCCATTTTCTAAAAATACGGTTGCATCTGCCTTTATATATTTTGTTGAGCCATCACTTCTTGGTATTTTAAAACTTGTATCAAACTTTTCGCCTGTGGCAAGAGAGTTTGCTACTTCTTCATTTACCCGTTTAAGTTCAATGGGGTCAAGTATATTTTCAAAGGCTTCATACGCACCTGAAAAATCTTCGGCTTTTATTCCATATAGCCTGTACATTGACTCATCCCAAATGAGATTATTGTTTTCAACATCCCAATCAAAAATTCCAATATTTAATGATGTAGTGGTAAGCTTAAGCCTCTCTTCATTAGCTATTATCTCTTTTTGTGCATTTCTAACTTCGGTAACATCTCTACTAATACCTACCAGTCCTTTTATTTTGCCATTCTGATCAACAACCGTACTCTTGGTGGTTTCAAGCAAAATTTTTCCGTTATTTTTATCTATCAACTCACCTTCAATACTAACGGTAGAAACTTCTTTAAAAAACTTTAGATCATCTTCGTTTATTGAACTTGCTATTCCTTGGTCATAAATATCAAAATCGGTTTTGCCCACTATTTCTTCGGGCGTTCTTCCTAAAAATTCGGCAAAGGCCTTATTCACCAGTTCATATTTACTTTTATCATTTTTATAAAAAATAAAGTCTGGAATTGTGTTTATCACTGCACTTATTTTCGCTTCGGAGTTTATTATTTCTTCTTCTTGCAGCTTTCTATCAGTAATCTCATTTTCTACAGCAATATAACCAAGGTGCTCACCCTCTTCATTATAATATGGATCTATATTTAACTCAAGCCAATATTCTCTACCTGACTTACTATAGTTCAATATTTCTCCATAAAACGACTTTTTAGTTGATAAATGTTGGCCAATTCTTTTCTTAGTATTAGGGTCTGTTTTTTCACCTTGTAAATATTTACCTGGTCTTTGGCCTTTAACCTCGTCAAGGGTGTATTCTGTAAGCGCCGTAAATGCTTCATTTACCCAAGTAACTCTTCCTTGCACATCGGTTAAAACCATTATGTTTCTGGTTTTTTGTACAATTAGTGCGAGTTGAGCATTTTCTTTTTGTGTTAAGTAGTTTTCTGTAATATCGGCTATAGAGCCTGAGAATTCTATTATTTCATCGTTTTCATTTTTAGTTCCCTTTACACCCAGATGTACCCATCGTTCACTATTATTTTTTGTAATAAACCTTGCCTGACATGTAGCATTTTCAGCAGCCCCTGATTTAAGAGATTCTAAAGTTTCATTTACGGTAGCAACATCGGCTGCATGAACAAATTCTAAAATTGATTTTTCTAGTGAGTCTGCCAAAGGGTATTGTGTTACCTCAGCCCAAGCTTTATTCAAATAAATAAACTCACCATTCTTATTTAATTGAAAAATTACTTCTGAAATTGACTCAGCCGCAGACTTTAATCTATTGGCCATTTGTTTGGCCTCTTTTGCTTTATCATCGGCAATTTTAC
The DNA here is from genome assembly GCA_049115495.1 of Bacteroidia bacterium. GTDB lineage: Bacteria > Bacteroidota > Bacteroidia > CAILMK01 > JACPUW01 > JACPUW01. The sequence continues at coordinate 126,649 of JAGDZV010000013.1, forward strand.
GCAGCTCTTTATTTGCTTTAAAGAGTTCTTTTGAACTTTCTTCGAGAATATGCTCGGTGCGTTTTAAGTCTTCATCATACTCGGCATAGGCCTGACTTACGGCATTTAGAAAACTGTCGAACTTTCCGGATTCAACATCTTCAACCGACAAATATTTTCTTAACTGCCGTTTTAATAGTCGATGAGAAACGTTTGACGATCGGCTCATTACACGGCTTCAGATAGTGTAGTAATGGTCATGGTTTGATTGTGAAGCTCGCATTGGTTTTGTAAAAAGCCGAATGGTGCCAACTCTCCGTATGAATAAAACCCTGCAATTGTAGGATTACCCAAAACATCAGAAACTACCTCTACTTCTTCTTCAACCAACTGTTTTAACACCAATTTTCTACCTACACAGCTTACCAAAAGCGCGAGTTCAATGTTTTCTGATTCCTTATTTTTTACGGTTATTTCAGCTGCCTCTTCAGCACCATTTATTAGCCTATCAGAGTTTGCTTTCATAAGCCTAACAAAAGAGCCTTCAGGTATATCTCCTGCAAAAGTTAAGCTCTTCTCTTCTTCATTAATACCTAAAATTGTGCGCACCACTGGTTCTACATCTTCTCTATCTCTCATACTAAGCGGAAACAGTAAGCCACTTGATGGCAATTCTTTTGCCTTATCGCCTAAAAAAGATTTGTAAAGATCTAAGGCGGGTTGCCCGTCAATCTCATACAGTACATTGTTCTTTGATTTTGTTACTGTTCTATCAACTCCAAAACTGTCCCATCCACCTTTAGAGCCAAAACCAATTTTAATATGGTCGCCATAAAAACCAATGGCTTTAATTTGACTGGTTCCCAATAAGTCTGCCCTGTTTACTATATAGGTTTTCTGAAAATTTGGCCCATCACCTGCCAAGCCTCCAGTTACTGTTACACCTTTTGGTAGTGCCTGGCTCATGCCATCTACCAAGTCAGTTCCGTTTACATTTAGCCCATCAGAAAAAACCAAAACATGTTTAAGCTCATCATGATCAAGCGCCTTAGCCAGCTCTATGCCCGCGGCTCTGCTCGGGTTTTCTACATCTGTAAGTTTGGCAACCGCACTTGATAATTTTGTTTTCTCAAATTCAACCGCAGTAAGCACAAGGCTCTCATCATAAACTTTCTCTCCGGCTATTTCTCCTGATGTTGTGCAACCGGCTAAAATCGTGTTTGGATATTTATTCTTAACCTGTTCTAATATATTGGAGTTTTCTAAAAACTCTCTTTGCCCAAAAGCAAGTATTAATTGGGGGTTTATATCAAAATTTAGCTCATTGTTGTCTCTTTGATCTACTACGGTTTGGGCTGTTTTCATTTAGCTTGATTTTTAAATTCTCAGCCAAAGTATGATAGCCACCATAGATAAATTTAGAAATTGGTCGAAAATAGATTGAATAGGTATTTTGGACCCTGACTATCTCAACTGCCAACCGTTTTTATGTGTGTGCCAAAGCAATAGGCCAAATGGAAGCCACCATATTAAATCGTTTGTAATTAAAGTGTAACCAAATGAACCGGGAATTACACCTTGATAGTAATTCATTACAAAACCGATTGGACCAAAAATCTTACCCAAAAAACCTACGGCCACTATTGGCCAATGCCTTATAGGAGAATAACTTGCCCACCAATATCCAAGCCCATAAACACCTATTACCATGCCCATGCCTTGCCATATAACAAGATGTATAGGATGCTCCATGCCCACAAGATCGAAAAAATGAAGTGGAAATAGAACTACCCAAGCTCCCCAAAGTATATTGTAAACGGCTGCCACTTTTAGCACGAACGACATCCAAGGTTTTGAAACTGTTTCGGTCATTAATTCATAACATTCAGAAATCTATTATGTTGAAAGTTAAAGACCAATAACCCTTATGGCTGAATGATTTCTCATTGAAAATTAGCAAACATCTCCTGCTTGTGGATTGGCAAAATTATCAGTCTCATCTTCATGCTTTCTTTCAGTTAAACATTGAAAATCTTTTTCAATAAGAATAAAAAGCTGTGTTCCGTTTTTAAAGGTTTGATTATGATCAAAACCCACCATTTCGTTGTCACTAACCCATTTTTGACCTAGCTCAGAAGGCACGGCTACAGCAATTGTATTGTTACCAAATTCTGCAGTAACGCTATCAACTTCGGCCATGTGCAATTGATAAGTAAGCGACGTTTCTCCAAAAGCAATCTTATCAAAACATATCTCTGATTCTCCAAATTTCTTAACCTCAGATTGCGACAGTCTTAACCTTATGGAATTTCCTTTTATTCTAAGTTTCATGTTCTTATTAAGTTAATGTCAACCGGTTTTTATGAGTGTAAATATTGAACCGCTCATCACGAGAAAATCCAATAAGCGTTATTCCAAAATCATTGGCACTTCTTACTGCCAAACTAGAAGGGGCTCCAACTGCAGCTACCACTGGAATTGCCGCCATTGCCGCCTTTTGAACCAATTCAAAACTAATTCTTCCGCTCAATTGCAAAATACAGCTACCTAAGTCAATTGATTTATTTGAAATAGCGGCCCCTATTAATTTATCCAGGGCATTGTGCCTACCTACATCTTCTCTTGTAAGCAAAAGCTCACCCTTGGTGGTAAATAAGGCACAACCGTGCAAACCACCTGTGTAAGCAAAAACCGACTGCTTTTGTTTTAACTGAATAGGTAATTGATGTATAACCGATGCACTTACACTGCTTTGTGTAAGGTTAATTCTTGTGCATGATGCTACCTGTACAGCTTCAATTGACGTTTTACCACAAACCCCGCAACTTGACGTGGTGTAAAAATGTCTTTCTAATTTATTTAGGTCTACACTAACTCTTGGCTTTAGCTCAACAATTACCACATTATCTACGGCATCTTCTGTTTCTGGTTCAGTACAATATCTAATATTCTCAATCTGATTGGTTGAAGAAATAATGTTCTCAGAAAACAAGAACCCCAAAGCCAGCTCAAAGTCATTACCTGGGGTTCGCATGGTAATTGAAATGGTTTTCTTTGTTCGGTTCTCGTTGTGGCCGTAGGTTAATCTAATTTCAAGTGGCTCTTCTACGCTTACAAGGTCAGGGCAATGTTTTACACCCTCATTGTTTACCTTAACTACATTAACCTTGTAAACACTTGGCTTCATTTAATCACTTATTTTTCGTGCAGCCATAATACCATCTCTTACGGGTAGAATCACATTCTCAACCCTTGGGTCGTTCTCTACTTTGTGGTTAAATGCCCTTATGCCTTCGGTGTCATTATCCGTTTTATCTTCTCTAATTACTCTACCACTCCAAAGTACATTATCGCCCAATAGCATGCCACCAATATTCAATTTAGGTAAAACCAAATCGAAATAATTAGGGTAATTCACCTTATCAGCATCTATAAAAACCAGATCAAATTTTACATCGAGCGTTGGAATTATATCAATGGCATTTCCAAAAAGCAATTCAGACTTATCTAAAATTTCCGCCTCTTGCCAATATCGAGTTACCATTTCTTCTCGCTCTCTACTAATTTCAATAGAGTAAAGCTTGCCATCTTTTGCCAAACCCTCGGCCAGGCAAATTCCAGAATACCCGGTAAAAGTTCCTATTTCAAGAATATTTTTGGGTTTTAGGAGCTTTGAGAAAAGACTTAGAACCCTGCCCTGCACATGCCCGCTCACCATTTGTGGCATGTTTACCTTTAAGTGGGTTTCGCGCCAAAGGCGATAGAGTAAATCGCTCTCAGTACCACAATGTTCATTTATATAATCTTGTAGTTTGTCGTCTATCAATTCCATATTAATCTTCGTTATTTCCTAAGTAAACAAGCTTACTCAATTTGCTTGGGTTTAAAATTTCATTTGCCACATTTTGCACATCTTCAACGGTAATAGCATCAATTTTTTCAAAAACTTCTTTGAGATTAATAATGCTGTTAAAGTTGATGATGCTCTTAGCCATATTTTGCATTTGCAAACCCGGGTTTTCAAACATTATAGCCAAATTGCCTTGCAACTGACGCTTAGCTTTTGTTAGCTGCAATGGCCCAAGCGGTTTATCGCACAAAGTCTTAAACTCTCTATTTATAATATCTATGGTTTTTTTCAAGTTCTTTTTGTCGCAACCAAATTGCACAAAAAATACCCCAGTATCGTCAAATGTTTGAAAGGTTGAACTTATGTGGTAGCAAAAACCATATTTTTCTCTAACACTTAAGTTTAGTCTAGACCCCATATTGCTACCGCCCAATATATTGTTTAATAGCATAAATGCGTACCGTTTATCGCTATAGCGGCTGTAGGCTTCAGTACCATATATACAATGTGTTTGCTGAAAATCTTTTTCAAGTTCAAGGTTAAAAACTTGGGTGGTAGATGCCGCTTTTCTTGTTAGCCTTTCAACCTTATCAATTGAAATGTCTAAGTATTTATATGCCAACTGTTCTACCCTGTGTTGAGACACGTTCCCGGCCACTGAAAAAACCATGTTTTCGGGCTGATATTGGCTAGCAATAAATTGCTTAAGTTCTTTTTGACCAATACCCGTAAGAGATTTTTTAGTGCCTAATATGTTGTAGCCTAAAGGGTGATCTTTATATAAGTTCATAAAAAACTCATCGTAGATACTCTCTTCAGGGCTATCTTCATACATCTCAATTTCTTCAAAAATTACCTTTCTCTCCTTTTCAAGTTCTTTAGGTTCAAGCAATGCATTAAAACACATATCGCTTAGTAAATCAAAATTGCGATCTACATACCTTTTTAGGCTTGAAGAGTAATAGGCGGTATTTTCTCTTGTAGTGTATGCATTTAGCTCACCACCTACCGATTCAATTAAATTGAAAAGCTGACTGGCTCTACGTTTTTTGGTGCCTTTGAAAAGAGCATGTTCTATAAAATGTGCCGAGCCGTTTGTAACAAGGTTTTCATCTCGGCTACCGGTTTTTGAGAACAAACCACAATGTACCAGCTGGGTAGATTTAATTTGTTGGTGTACCACCCTAAGACCATTGTTAAGGGTTATTATGTTGTGCCGATTATTTTTCGTCATTATATAATTGATCCATTTTGTCTGCCAACTTTCTATCCTTTTCGGTAATCTGGTTGCCAGCATCGTGCGTTGTAAGTTTAACACTTACTTTATTATAAACATTACTCCATTCAGGGTGATGATTATGTTTTTCGGCCCAAAAGGCGGCCTTTGTCATCCAACCAAATGCAGTTATAAAATCTTTAAATTCAAAAACTTTTTGAAGCGAATTGTTTTCTTCTTTCCACATTGAATTTGCTTTGAGCAAAGGTATTGAAATGCTCTGTCTTCAAATACTAAACCTAATTTTGAACTAACATGAAAGTGCACTTTATCAATTGCTTCAAAATTTGTGCGTTAACGATTATTTTTCCTTTTGTTGTTAAAGCACAAATTCCTGCTTGGAGTGTTGATTTTGGGGCTAGTGGATTTTACAACAGTTCACCGCTCACCATTTCGAGAGGCGGAAATGCAATAAACGGATTATCAAGAGACCTAAGTGTTAATGGTGCTCTTGGCTTATTTGTTTTTGAGAATGCATCGGTAGGTCTTAGGTACAATATTGCTAATGACTATTTAGAGGTAGAAAGTCAGTTTTTTAATGCTTCTCTAGGACAATATGAGCCTTACATTCAAATTGAACAAACCAACTTATTTGGGCTTTACGGAAGATACTATACAGATTTAAGCCAATACTTTGCAGCTTTTGCCCATGTAGAAGTTGGTACAGGCACAAGTTTACTCTCGGTAACTGAAGAAAACGATCAAGGCGAAATTATTCAATCAGAATACCCAAGAGACCTTGAAGATTTTGGTATTGCACTAGGCCTTGCCATACGCCCCACCCCAATTGTAGGTATTGAATTCTCAGCCCTCCGCAGAACTCAATTTGAGTCTTACATACCAAGCGGAACAACTACTAACATACCTCAAATTGAAACACGATTAGGATTTGAGTTTAGAATTGGCCTAAGAATAAACGTAAACTTTCGTGAACTTAGAAGTAACGCAAATAAAGATAGAATGCCGGTTGGCCCCCGCTTCTAACTTAATGTTAAGAGATTAAAATTGTTTGTAAGTTCAATTAAGAATTTAATTCCGCATCAACTTTTTAGTTTAGGTTTACGTTACTAACTCTTACTGGAACCAATTTGAAAATGAAATCAGTTGTTTTAATATTAATTTACGTTGTTTCTTACCTTATTTATTTGCTGCTAAGTATTGCGTATGCTCCGCTAAAAGCCATTGAAAAGTCTCAAAGCTTTGTGAGCAATTTTGGTAAAAATATGTAGCTTTTACTTTATGGTATAAGCTAGCTCAATAATTACTTCATCAATCTCAATCTCTATGGTGCCCTCAGCACCTAGCTCATTTAGATTGCCTGTCCAAGACCCCATTTCAGTTGACCCAAATACGCCATCATCTTCAAATGCTGTAAAGGTCCAATCTTCGTCATTCACCTTAATTTCTCTTCCAAAACTAAATTCAAACGGCGTATCTTCAACGTCAAAAGCTACATCAGTCTCTTCATTTAAACCACTCTGATTTGTATACCCTATTTTAATATCAGGCTCTACTCCAATGCCTGGTATTGGCAATGGAAAAGGCAACTCAGGATCCCAATCTTCACCATTGTTGGTTTCAGGAAAATCAATTAAGCTCATGCCGGTTATAAATTTATCTCCAACTTTAATTGATGTGCTGGTGCTATCATAAAACGCTCCATCTGCCGAATATGCTTTTAAAAGTACAGTAAAGGTTCCGCTTTCTTCAAAAGCATGCTCAGGGCTCAAGGCAGTACTCGTGTTGCCGTCTCCAAAATCCCACTCGTATCTAAAGCTGTTTACCGAACAATTGGTAAATACGATTGGTTGGCCAGGCGACGATAATTCGGTGCTGCTTTCAAAACAAGCCACCGGATCTTCTATCAAAAAAACTTCAATTGACTCTGTAACAATATCACCACTGTTCTTATCGCCAAAGTATGCCTTTAATGTCACGGTGTAAGTTCCCGCATTTTGATATTGATGCGTAGGGTTTATACCCGAACCAGTATTACCATCGCCAAACTCCCATTCAAATCTTGATGCTTGTTCACTACAGTTCAAAAATTGAACATTAAAGTTTCTCTGTACACTGTAGGTGAAACAGGCTGATGGATCTTGGTTATTACAAGCCTGAAAGAATAAAGCCAAACTTGCAACCGTAATTAGTGATAATACCGTTCTCATGAATTCAAATGTACACTTGTACGTGTTTATTTGGCTAAGAAAGATAAACCCAAATATTCTAAATTTAAGAATAAGGCGCTCCCAAGTGTCTCATTTTAGGCATCATTCCAAAAATGGAATTATTATACTGATTCTTTTTAACCCAGTATTAATCGATTTTTACCCTAATTTTAACTACATTCATCGATAAATTAAAGTTATCCACCAATATTCGTGTGGCCGTTTCAAACAATCGGTACGTTCATTGACTACACACTAATCTAAACACAAAGGAAATGAGACTTCAACAAAAGCAAAAAGCAATACCCAGGCTGGTTAAGGTTGGAATTGCAATAAGTCTTACAGGCATTATTGTCTTTGGTATTTTATTCTTTTCAGGCCTATTCTCATCTGAAGATTCAAAGGCAATACCCCCTAATGCCACAACATTTAGCGAAACATGCTATTCAATTTCAGACGGTAATGCCGATCTTTTTGAATTTAATAAATTTACTGGCGGCCCTACAGATAACGGAAATACGGGTATTGGATCGCCTGAAGCATCTTCATTAAACCTTTTTGGCGATACCTTATTTGTTATTGATGGCTCGGCGGGTGAGTTTGGTTTTGTTGATGTAAACAATGCCAGCTTTACAGTTTTAAACGCTGATTACGAATCTACTCAGCTTAATGGCGAAGATGGCAAGGTAACTTTTGGAGATATTGATGCCATGACGGTTGATAATAACGATGTATTTTGGGTAGCCCATAGAGATAATAACGATACTGACCCTTCTTACATTGCCAAAATGAATCATAAAGGCGAGTTTATTGCCAATGGGTTTGGAGTAGGTGTAGATTATGTGAAATTTGATGGCCCCGATGGTTTTCCTAGTGTTTTAGACGCCATGGCATATGATCCCATTCAAGAGATTTTGTATGTGTGTGCCAACGACGGATCTGGAAACCCTACATATAACAACCTTATGAAAATAGACCCCGAAACGGGTAAAGGTACTTTTGTGGGTAATTTTAACATTGGCGACGTTGAAGGCCTTGGTTTTGACGGAGAAGGAAATATGTATGCCACCACTGGTGTTTCTTCTCAAACTTCATCAAACCGAAATTCATTTTTTAGCGTAGACAAAACAACTGCTTTAGCCACTAAGGTTTTTACTTTTAGCTCAGGTACCGACTTTGAGACTTGCGATTGTGTAATTGGTTATAAGAATACAATTAAAGGAACTGTATTTTACGATGTAGACGAAAATGGATTTATTGGCAATGGCGAAAGTGGCTATGGCGGAGTAACTGTAAATCTTTATTACGATGAAAACAACAATGGGGTATACGATGCCGGCACTGATGGATTTGTAAGGAGCACCACAACAAATGCTCAAGGAGAATATATACTTTATGATGCTTACGAATCAGGCACCCTTAATTACGTTTTAACTATAAATACTTCTGGCCTGCCCAATGGCGCAAGCCTTACAACTGATAATGTTGAAACCGCATCATTCTCTTCAGGTGGAAACGTAGACATTAATAACGACTTCGGATATAAATTAAGTCCACTTTTAAATAATACCATCAGTGGCTTTGTTTACAGCGATAGTGACCAAGACGAGGTGTTTGATAATGGAGAAAATGGTGTAGAAAACGCCACAGTTTACCTCTATAAAGATATTAACGGAAATGGAGTTTACGATTTGGGAACTGATATAATAGTTACTTCAAAACAAACAGCAAGCGATGGATCTTACAGTTTTATTAGACCATACATAGGTGGTACTGTTCAAATTGACCTTACACCAAGTAACAACAGAGACGCACATGAGAACAGCTCTGGTACAGTTGATAGATCGGGTACTTCTTTAGACTTTGGCGAAAAACATGTAGGTATCTCGTTTAGGTCAGCGACAATTCCTAGCGGGGCCACAATTGAAGAAGCTTATTTTGAAGTTGAAAGTAATGGAACCTATACCACACAAACTTCAGTACTAATTTATGGTGAAGATGTAAACGATGGCAGTGCTTTTAGAACTCAAACCGACAACATTTCAAATAGAACTAAAACTTCGGCAAGTGTGGCATGGGTAATGCCTTATTGGAATGGTTCAGACATTAGGCATCAATCGCCTGATATTTCAGCTATAGTTCAAGAAATAGTTGATAGAAGTGGCTGGAATACCGGAAATGACATTAATATTCTTACAACCCTTACCAGCGGGCTAAGAGAAGCAAAATCAAGAAATGTAAGCATAGATGATGGACCTCATTTATTGGTTACATATTTTGATGAAAATGAAGATGACAACTACCTGACTTTTGTTGAGACCAACTCTCTTCCATCAGGCAGTTCATTAACTACTGATAATATTGAGACTGCTGGCTTTAGCAGTGGTGGCAATAGCGACCCAAATAATAATTTTGGTATCTACCAAGATGCTTCAACATTCAACACAATAACAGGAACTGTTTTTAGAGATAACAATGAAAATGGAGCTTACAACAGTGGAACCGATAATGGTGAGAACGACATAACCGTTTGCTTGTTTAACGATGCCAATGCCGATGGGCAGTTTGATTCTGGTGACGAAATACTACAAATTAAAAAAACGGATGTAAATGGATTCTACAGTTTCGAAGAAACCTACTCTGAGTCTGACATTACTATTCAATCAAGAGTTTCTCAAAGCAGCGACGATGCCGAAGGACCTACCGGAGTAACCACCACAAGTTCTGACCTTGATTTTGCACAAGAAACAGTAGCGCTAAGGTTTAGTAGTTTAAACATTCCTCAAGGTGCCACAATAACAAATGCAAGTATTGAATTTGTTTCTGAATCTAGTAAAAGTGGTGATTACTCTTTTGGAATAGAAGGAATAGACGTTGATAATGTATCAACCTTTACCACTAGCCAAAACCATAACAACTTTACAAGAACGAGTGCGAACGCCACTTGGTCTGGAAGCGAAGGTTGGAGCTCTAATGAGCTAAAAACCACCCCATCGCTAACCAACATAGTACAAGAAATTGTGAACAGAAGTGGTTGGTCTAGCGGTAATGCCATGGGATTTGTATTTAACACTGGCACGGGAGATAGAGATGCATACTCCTACGATAATGACCCCAATAAGGCACCAAACCTTGTTGTAAGCTACGAAGCATCGGGTATAAACTACGTGGTAATAATAAAAGAATCTAACCTACCAAATGGTTATGAGTTAACTACCGATAATCTTGAAGCAGCTTCATTTAACTCAGGCGGCAACACCGATGCCAATAATGATTTTGGCTACAAGGTAAATACCTCTGGTTTAAATCAAATATCTGGTTATGTATTTAGCGATGGCGACCAAGATGGCACCAAAGATGTTGGCGAAGGCGTAATCTCTGACATTAATATTGAACTAATTGCAGACTTAAACTGTGATGGCGATATTGACAATGGTGAAAACGTAATTTCAACCGCCACAACTAATGCTTCTGGTTATTATGAGTTTTACCAATCTTATTCTGAGCTCGTATCTGTAAGCATTAGCCAAAGTAGCGATGACGCTGATGGCTCAACGCTTAGTATTACTAGTAGTGATAACGACATAGGACAGGCTGATATAGGTTTGAGATTTAACAACCTTGACATTCCACAAGGCGCCAACATTGTTTCGGCCTATATTGAATTTACTGCCGATGCAAATAGAACTGGAACATACTCTTCACTAATTGAAGGTGTTGATGTAAACAGTGCCTCTACCTTCTCAAATAGTCAAAACCTTGGCTCATTAAGTCGCACCTCTGCCTCAGCTCTAATGAGCGGTACAGACGATTGGAATGCCGAAACCAAATACAACTCACCTTCATTAACCACAATTGTGCAAGAAATTGTAAATAGATCTGGTTGGAGCGCTTCTAATTCAATGGCATTTGTTCTTAATGACGGCTCAGGTCAAAGAGACGTTTATAGCTTTGATGGTAACGCTGGCAAAGCACCTAGACTTGTTGTAGAATATGAACCTAGTTCGCTTTGCTATATTACTCGAATAAAGGGAACATCTTTTAGCCAAGAAGCGAGTTTAACTACCAATAGTCTTCAAACCGCCTCATTTAATTCATCTAATAACTCTGATGCCAACAACGACTTTGGCCTGTATTACGCTCCGCTTCCAGTAGACCTTATTGCGTTTAATGGTAAGTGGGTAGGCAATTCTGTTTCGCTAAAATGGATTACAGCAACTGAGCTTAACAATGATTACTTTGATGTACAATGGAGTACAGATGGTGTAATTTTTGAAAATATTGGTCAAGTAAAAGGGTTTGGAACCACACTTGAAGAAGTAAATTATAACTTTACCCATTCTAGCCCAAAATCTGAAAACTATTATAGGTTGAAACAAAATGATTTTGATGGCGCTTATGAGTATTCGCCTACCATTAAATTATCAAAAGATATTGGTACTGATATAATACTTAAAGCTTCACCAAACCCATTTAATGCTGAGCTAAGCGTTCAAATAGAAAGCCCAAAAATCCTTACCACTCAATTGATTATTAAAGGAATAGATGGTCGTGATGTTTTTTCTAAAGAACTTGAATTAACTGAAGGCAGCCAAAACATTAACATATTTGAAGCTGCCAACTTTGAACCCGGTACATATATTATAATGTTGCCACTTGACAATGAAGTAAAAACACTAAAAGTAATAAAACAATAACTATTGGAGAGTGCATTAAAAAGGGATGAGTGTTATGCTCATCCCTTTTTTATTTGTACTTATTCTTAATTTTTTGCTATTTACTAGGAGGCATTGTAGGCCTTACTTCTACTTTGCTTGGTAGTGTTCTAGCGTCCATTTTTAGTAAATCAAGGGTTATCTGCCCTATATCTTCTGGTTGTATTTTCCAAGCATCTTTTTCGTTTGGCGTATGTCCATTAAAGTAGGTAGCTACAGAACCGGGCATTATGGTAGTTGTTTTGATACCGTGGTTTCTTACATCGAGCATTACAGCCTGTGTAAAGCCTGTTAAACCAAATTTACTTGCATTGTAAGCTGAAGCCGTTGAAAAGAAGTTAGCACCCGCCAAACTTGATATGGTAATAATGTATCCCTTGGTTTCTTTTAACGCGTGTAAGGCGGCTTTAATGCTGTAGAAAACGCCCGTAAGGTTAGTATCAATTACCTCATGCCATTTCTCAATTTCCATTTCTTCAATATTGGCAAAATAGCCAACGCCTGCATTTGCAACTAGCGCATCAATTTTGCCAAAAGCATCCAATGTTTTTGAAACGGCGCCAATTTGATCTTCCATTTTTCTTACATCGCAGGCAATACCAAGGGCTTTTCCACCACCCATCTTATTTAAAGCTTCAGCTGCTGCCGTTGCGTGTTCTTGGGTGCGGCTGGTAATGCACACGTTCATGCCTTGGCTAATTAATTTTTCGGCAATTCCATAACCAATACCTTTATTACCTCCTGTTATTAAAGCTACTTTACCTTCTAGATTTTGCATTTATTATCTGTTTTGAGCTAAGGTAACAGAATTGTATTAAAAGGGTTTAATGAGTCATTAGTTGTATTTGTTGTATTGGCTCTGAGCAACCTTCACACAGTTAAAACAAGTTGATTTTTGAGTGTTAATGCCTTTACAGAAGCATAACACTGATATATAAAAGATCTCATTTCGCCATAGCGCATCCCAAAAGTCAAACATGACATGTCTCTCATAAGGCTAAAGCACTGCTTTTAACAACCTTCTGCATTTTCAATCGCAGGTAGGTATGACATGTTTTTATTGATTTAAACTAATGTTTTTCACAATATTTGTTGCAACGACAGCTCCGTCTTCTACCCATGGTTAAACCGTGGGCTATGTTAGCCACAGCTGTTTTAAAGTCCCAGCTTCAGAACTAGAAACCAATAAAGCGCTCTACACCTAGCTCCGATATAATTCACACTGGCATCAACATCTCCCCTTCTAGAGTATTGTTGGGAAGTACTGCTTCTACTTTTTCTAATATTTCTTGTTTTAACGATTCTAATATTTTTCGTTTTACGTAATGCTTATGCACTACAAGCCCAATGGTTCTAAATGGTGTAGGTGCTTCAAAAGTGCTTAAATGTTGTTGCTCGTTTTCTACCATATCAAGGGTTGATAAATAAGGTAATAGCGTTGTGGCATTGTTTGCCCTTACAAAGCGCAAAAGGCTATCAATTGAGCCCGCTTTATAGTCAAAATTTAGTGTGCTTTTTAAATTATGTTGGTACAAATCGCATAATTGTACCACTTGTGTGCGCATGCAATGGCCTTCTTCAAGCAAACAAAGGCTACCCATATCTAATTGCTTGGCCTTTACCGCATCCTTTTTTTCATCACGTGCATCGTAAAACAAAAATGGTTCATCATATAGCTTTACTTCTTCAATTTCAGGTTCATTTATCGGAATAGAAATAATACCAATATCTAGATCTCGGTTTTTAATATTCCTAATAATTTCTGCGGTGGTTTGCTCTTTTACTTCAATACTTAAATTAGGAAACCTTTTTGCAAAACCTTGTAAAAACAAAGGCAACAGATAGGGCGCAATGGTAGGAATAACCGAAATACTCAAATTCCCCTTTATCTCTCCTTTTATTTCTTTGCTTAGCTCGTTTAGCTGCTCAATCTCTTTACCAATGGCTTTTAACTGATCAATAATTAGGGCCCCCTCTTTGGTTATTTGCACTGGTTTCTTTTTTCTATCAAAAACCTTGATACCAATTTCGCCTTCAAACTTTGAGATCATAGTACTCAAGGTTGATTGTGAAATAAAGCAATGCTCAGCCGCTGTTTCAAAATGCCTGTGCTGGGAAACGGCCAGTATATAGCGTATTTGCTGTATGTTCATCTATTTCATCAATATTACATTCGAAAATATCGTTTTTATAGAATTCGGTAACACAATACTTTCGCAGCTGTTTAATCAATGGAAGAATTTAAAGCACTAAAAATGAAAAAGTTACTCACTCTAATCGCCGTTTCGGCCATGTTGTTTAGTTGCAGCGGCGACAAAACAGAAAATACCGCAGGTATGGAAAAGAAAGAAGAAAGTGGGGGCTGCCCCATGGGTTTTGGTCACGAAAACCAGCCCACCAATAATGACCATTGGTGGCCAAATAAGTTAGATTTAAGTGTATTAAGACAGCATTCTGAGTTGTCTAACCCAATGAATACAGACTTTAATTACGAAAAAGCATTCAATAGCCTAGACTATTATGCGCTCAAAAAAGATATTGAAACTGTAATGACAACATCGCAAGACTGGTGGCCCGCAGATTGGGGACATTATGGTGGTTTATTTATAAGAATGGCATGGCACAGTGCGGGAACTTATCGTACTGGCGATGGCCGTGGTGGTTCAAGAGAAGGCCAACAAAGATTTGCGCCACAAAACAGCTGGCCTGATAATGCAAACCTTGACAAAGCAAGAAGATTGCTCTGGCCAATTAAACAGAAATACGGTAAAAAGATTTCTTGGGCTGACCTTATGGTTTTGGCGGGCAACGTAGCTTTAGAAAACATGGGTTTTGAAACCATTGGTTTTGGTGGCGGTAGAACAGATGTTTGGGAACCAAATGCCAACGTTTACTGGGGAATGGAAAAAGAATGGTTGAGCGATGAAAAAAGGTACAAAGGAGAGAGAGAGCTTGAAAATCCACTAGCTGCAGTGCAAATGGGTTTAATTTATGTAAACCCTGAAGGCCCAGGCGGTAACCCTGATCCTGTATTAGCGGCTCATGATATTAGAGAAACCTTTGGCCGTATGGGCATGAACGATGAAGAAACTGTTGCGCTTATTGCCGGCGGTCACACTTTGGGTAAAACTCACGGAATGGGCAGTGGCGAAAACATTGGTCGTGAGCCAGAAGCTGCTCCAATTGAAGAACAAGGTTTTGGTTGGAAAAACTCTTATAAATCTGGCAAAGGCGCTGATGCCAATACAAGTGGATTAGAAGTAATATGGACAAGTACACCTACAAAATGGAGCCACGACTATTTTAAAGCACTATTTGAGTTTGAATGGGAGCTCACAAAAAGCCCAGCTGGAGCACACCAATGGGAAGCCGTTGGGGCAGATGCAGTGATTCCTGATGCTTTTGATTCTACTAAGTTTCATAAACCTGCAATGCTTACTACCGATTTAAGCCTTGTACGTGACCCTGCATATACTAAGATTTCTAAAAGGTTCTACGATAACCCTGATGAATTTGACGCTGCATTTGCCAAAGCATGGTTTAAACTAACGCACCGCGATATGGGTCAGCGCCAAAGATTAATGGGCCCTGAAGTACCACAAGAAGACTTTGTATGGCAAGATCCAATTCCAACGGCTGACTACGACATGATTAATGCCGCTGATATAGATGCGCTTAAAAGTAAAATCAATGAATCTGGATTAAGCATAAACGAATTGGTTAGCACAGCATGGGCTTCAGCCTCTACCTTTAGGGCATCTGACATGCGTGGCGGTGCCAACGGTGCTAGAATCAGATTTGCTCCACAAACCAATTGGGAAGTAAACAATCCAAGCCAATTAAAGAAAGTGCTTGGTGTATATGAAGGTATTCAAGCTAAGTTTAATGAAAGTGCTGGTTCAAAACAAGTTTCAATGGCTGACTTAATCGTACTTGGTGGTGCTGTTGGTGTTGAAATGGCTGCTAAAAATGCTGGATTTGATATTACTGTGCCGTTTGCACCAGGTAGAACAGATGCCACTGAAGAGATGACTGACTTAGAATCAATGGCTGTACTTGAGCCAATGGCTGATGGTTTTAGAAACTTCCAAAAAGATGAATACACACTAACCACTGAAGAGCTTTTGGTTGACAAAGCACAATTGCTTGGCTTAACAGCACCTGAAATAACCGTGCTTGTGGGCGGAATGCGCGTAATGGGAACCAATTATGATGGTAGCAGCACTGGAGTGCTTACGAATTATGTGGGTTCACTAAACAACGATTTCTTTGTGAATTTGCTTGACATGAAATATGAATGGAGCCCTGCCGGAGATGATGATTATTTATACAACGGAAAAGATAGAGCTACAGGTGAAACGGTGTGGACTGCTACCAGAGCTGATTTGATCTTTGGTTCAAATTCTGAGCTTAGAGCCCTCGCCGAAGTTTACGGCAGCAGCGATTACAATGAAGCTTTTGTTGCAGACTTTGTATCGGCCTGGGTAAAAGTGATGAATGCCGATAGGTTTGACATTAACTAAGATTTAGTGCGAACAAATATTCCGAAACCGATGGGGGCAACTTCATCGGTTTTTTGCTTTTATTGTTTTTATAATACATAGAATAAACGCCATTGCAGACTTACCAGGCTTTACTTTAGTTGGGCATCCAGTATTTCTTGAAAAAAAGGCAACGTCATTGCGGGCTAAATCCGCAACCTGTTGATCTAAAAAGTAAATTTTGAATCCCCTAAATTACTCAGAACGAGAAGATCAGGGTAACTCATTTTATCAAAATTATTACCAGTAATTACAACTTTATTCCCAACTCATTACACTTCCCCTTCATGTAATCATATAATGGTTTTACAGCCAATGCGTCAGGTTGATGAATAAAAAAGAAAGCCTTTTCAAGCCCATTATCAAACCAATACTTAAGCCGATGTATCCAATCATCTATACGCTCATAATCTGTTTTATGAAGCGCATTGCCAACAAACCGAATAAGTACCTGCGGAGTTGTTAGGTGCATATGGGCTAAATCTCTTCTACCCGCCACATCAGTAATACAGGTGGTGGCACCTAGTTTTTGAAGCAAGTTAAAGAAATCATCATTTAAAAAACTATGATGCCTTACTTCAAGACTAAAAGGCAAAAGGTGCCCTACTTCAGTAAAGTATTTTTCTATTTGTGTTGCACTATCGGCATTCATATTATCGGGCAGCTGTATAAACACCGGCCCAAGCATTTTTTTTAAAGGAGACAAGCTCTCAGCCACATCTTGCGTAAGCTCAATTGAATTTTTAAGTCTATATCTATGACTTACCAACTGGTACATTTTTGGGCAAAAAACAAAGTTATTTTGGCTCTGCAAAGCCCAACGTTCTACTACTTTTTGTTCAAACACTCTATAATGTGTAGCATTTAACTCAAGGGTAGTAAATGCTCGGGTATAATGGTACAAGAACTGGCTCTGCTTGGCTTTTGCAGGATATATGTTGCCTACAAAGTTTTTATCAATCCAATGGGTAGATCCAATGTACAGCTTGGCATTAGGTACATCTGTACCCATAAGCACCGATTTATTGCGCTCAGGGTCAGGAGCTAAAGAAAAATCAACTCCAACAAGATTTTCTAAATGACCAAACTTCACTTTTTCAATTTTTGGGTAATTAGATAAATGTTTATAAACTAAATTTGATAGTTCAAATCTACATTACATGAAAAAGTTTTTCATTTATGGATTAGCCATTATTGGGGCTATTGTAATCTTAAACTCTTGTGCTGACAGTTCTATTGAGAACAAATTAGCTGAAGAAACCAAATATTTAAATGCTGAAAATCCTGACGAGGTAAATACAAATGGTGAAGTTGACTGCGATATAATTGCACGTAAGCTTAAATCTGCCAAAGAAGGAACTGACGAGTACAAAAGGCTAATGGCTATTTGGAAAAAGAACTGTGGTGATA
>JAGDZV010000013.1:144637-146066 GCA_049115495.1 Bacteroidia bacterium
TAAAATCTACCAGAGAAGGAACTGATGAGCACAAAAGACTAATGGCCATTTGGAAAAAGAACTGTGGTGATAAAGAAGATGATGATAAAGTTGATTGCGACGAAATTGCTAAAAAACTAAAATCTACCAGAGAAGGAACCGATGAGTACAAAAGACTTATGGCCATTTGGAAAAAGAACTGTGGCGATAAAGAAATAGATTGCGATGTATTAGCGAGAAAACTTAGAGCTGCCGACCCTAGTACGGATGAATACAAAAAACTTAGAGCGCTTTATGCAAAACATTGTTTGGATGAAGACGATGACAAAATTGATTGCGACGAAATTGCAAGAAAATTAAGAGCTACCAGAGAAGGCACAGATGAGTATAAAAAACTAATGACCATTTACCGTAAGCATTGTCTTGAAGATGATGATGAAGGCAAAGGAACACGCGTTTATAGAAAAGAAAACAGCAACGAAACACCTGGTAAAAATGGTGGTAAGAGATCAAATGAAGGAATAGATAAAGATTAAACTATTCTTAATCACATAGTAAAAAGCTCTCAGCACATGTTGAGAGCTTTTTTTTATATAAAATTTAAGGGGTGCAGCGCAGGTGAATAAAAGAAGGTTGAGATATACTCAAGCATCTCAAAACGAAAGAAAACATCTTAAGTTCCTACATAATAAAGGGATTACGAAGACAAAAGGAAAAAATTGAATTTATCCATTACAATGCACAACAGATATTTAGGTTGGATTTAGAGTACTAATTCAAAATGATTTTCTTTCTGGGGGTAGGGTAAATTAATAGTTGGGCGGTTTTATATGTGTAAGTCCTAAACAACCCATACAATGAGCGTCAAAAAATTCTTCTTCAAAAGTCCACTACCCCTTTTTGTTTTCGGATTGTTCTTAAATGTGTTTTTTGTTTTTAGCAAGCTAAATACCAATAGCAATCGAATAGAGGCTATTAGTAAAAATGAGATTAACTATTCCAAAAGGGTTGTTGCGGCTAACCAAAACATTGATTTTTTAAACCTTGATTTAAACAATAAATAGATTTGAGTCTCCGCATGTTTACAAGTGTTCAAAACGTTTAATATTCGACCCATCCCCAGCCCTTCCCTCATCCATGGAAGGGAGCTTTTCTTTCCCTTTCAAGGGAAAGATGTCACGTTTTGACGTGACAGATAGGGTCGAAGGAGAATAAGTTGTAAAGTAGCGGAGAGTCATATAAATAGAAATACGCCTTTTTCAAATAGATCAGCTACGCTGATCAAACCAATTTCCTTACATCAAAAAAGCAGGCCAGTGGCCTGCTTTTTAAATTAAGAAACCATCAAACCCAAAAGATCCTGAATCTCCGGAATCAATCGAGACAAGAAGTTCAGGATGTCCTTAATAAGGAATCCATTTTATTACGTCATTGCGGACTTGATCCGCAA
>JAGDZV010000013.1:146165-173168 GCA_049115495.1 Bacteroidia bacterium
GTCATTGCGGACTTGATCCGCAATCTGCTCAATAATAGTAGAATCATGGAACTTGGAAAGTTAAGAATACTCATCAAACCCAACAGATCCTGAATCCAGTTCAGGATGACTTTAATGATGTGTGTACTTCATTATGTCAATACGGGCTTGATCCGCAATCTGTTGATTTAATTGTAGATCTCAATTATGTTTATTTATAAGGGCCTTTTTGCTATTGTAAAAAAAATGAAATAAAAAGTAGGGTGCTAAATGACTTATGCGGTTTAAGGGCATAACATTTAAAACTCCAAAAAAAATGAGACATCTAATTGCCCTTTTGTTTGTAGCCTTTGCTGCGGTGCTTGTTACAAGTTGTAGCGACACATCTATTGAAAATGCTGTAAATAGTGATGTTGAATTCGCTTATGCCGAACAGGCTGCCGAAGATGCTAAAAACACCTATTGCGACTCCCTTCATTTTGAACTTAAAAAAGCTGAAAAAGGTAGTGACCAAGCTAAGGCCATTATTGCCTTAATTAAAGACAGCTGCAAGAAAGTAAGAAAGCCAAACCCATGCGATTCTTTAAAAATGAAATTAAGAACGCTTGATAAGGATTCTGATGAGTTTAAAAAGGCCATGGCCATTTACAAGAAAAAATGCGATTGCGACAAAGGTGATAAGAGAGATAGCACATTGGCCGACACAGTAAACTGCGATAGAGTGGCCGCAAAGCTTAAAACACTAGATAAAGACAGCGAAGAATTTAAAAAACTGGCTCATTTTTATAAAAAGCATTGCCTTGAAGAAAAAGGTGATAAAGATGACGACCGCAAGAAGGACGACAAGCGTGACGAGAAAGACGATAGCGACGATGAAAAAGATGATAAAAAAGGCAAGAAAAAGCCTGTGAAAGAAAACGCTGACCACAAGCCACCAAAGAAAGGTGAAAAGAGAACTGATAGTGAAATTGAAAAAGAGTAGTTGATCGGTTTAGTAAATGTTGCTCTGTTGCCTTAGCTTCGGAGCAACATTTTTACACCGGCCAGTAATTGATAACTGAATTAGAGTTTGAGCGTTTATTCAATAGGTACTTTGATGAGCTTAGAAAATACCTTTATTTTAAATGCTCTGATGCCGACTTAGCCACTGATATTGCACAAGATGTTTTTACTAAAATCTGGGAAAAAAGAGAACGATTTACTACCGAAAACATTAGAGCACTACTGTACAAAATGGCTACTGATAACCTAAACTCTTACTTTAGACGAAACAAGCTTAAACAAGAACAAAAAGTAGAATTTGAAATAGAAAACGTTACTCCCCAAGAAGAAATGGAACTTGCCGAACTCAAAGAAAAATACGAAAACGCCCTTGCTGCCCTCCCTGAAAAGCAAAGAGTTGTATTTTTAATGAATAGAATTGAACAGCTTACCTATAAAGAGATAGCCGAACGGCTTGATGTAAGTGTAAAAGCCATAGAAAAGAGAATGAGCAAAGCCATAAATTTCTTTAGAACCAGATTAAAACCGTGAAAAACCCTAAAGACCATATTAACTCAGAGCAAAGGCTTGGCGATATTGATGAAAAGCTTTTTGAAAAGGCTAACATTAAATTCAAAAAAAGCGCGGCAGATGTATTGGCCGAGATTAAGGCAAGCAAATCAGTTATAGATGAGCCAAAATCTGAAGCTAAGGTGATTAAGCTTGGTGCATGGCGTGTTGCCGCAGCCATCGCATTATTGGCTGTATCATCACTGGTATTTATGCGTTTTTATTCAAACAAATACTCCACAGTGCAATATGAATTGGCTGATGTTGAGTTGCCAGATGGCAGTACCGTTAAACTCAATGAAAACAGTGAGCTTAGTTTTAATCCGTATTGGTGGTTCGCCAATAGAAGTATAATTTTTGAAGGTGAAGCCTTTTTTGAAGTAGAAAAAGGGAGCAAATTTTCAGTGGTTTCAAATAACGGAACTACATCTGTATTAGGTACCAGTTTTAATATAAATAGCCGTGGCAATGGCTATGAAGTGTATTGCCATACGGGTAAGGTTAAGGTAGAAAACGAACAAAGCCACACCATTATTGAGCCGCTACAAATGGCTAGCACCGCTAATAATGGCCAACTAGAAACAACACAAGTTAATAATGATGTGGTACTTAGCTGGACCAACGGCCTTCTTAATTTTAATAATGCAAGCCTTACTACCGTATTTGCCGAGCTAGAAGCACAATATGATATTACTATAAACGTAAACCGAAAAGTAGATCTTTACGCCACCTACTCTGGCATTTTTACCAAACCAACAAATCCTATTGATGCCCTTTCAATTATATGCGTAAGCAACAATCTTGAGTTTGAAATGGTAGATGAACGTACTTTTATAATTTCTAAGTAAAAAAGCTATCAAAAAATTTGCTTTTATAATAATTATAGTATTTACACTTACCAAAGTATGGGCACAAGAAATTGAGCTTTCTTATTACAATAAGCCTTTAAGCGAAGTACTTATTGAATTGCATAATAAATTTGGGCTTGAATTTTCATTTAACAGCGCGTTGGTTAGCAACTGCCGCATTACCATTAATGGTAGTTTTAATAGCCTAGATGATGCCATAAATGCGCTTAGCATTCCATGTGGCATACAAATAATCAAGAGTAATAACATCTACATCTTAAAAAACGAAGCAAAAGCGCTAAAGCTTGAAAACCAAAATATATTAATTGGCCGTGTGGTAGATTTGGCAACAAAAGAAGCCCTACCACATACACATATTAAAATTAATGGTACACAAATAGTTACTAATCTTGATGGTGTTTTTACTTACAAAACCCGAAATAGTTTTTGCAATATAAAAACGCATCATTTGGGTTTTTATGAGCACGATACTACGGTAAAAAGTCAGGGCGAAATTACCATTAGACTCAATTCTGTATTTACAGCTCTAAACGAGGTGGTAATTAAGCCCCAAAAAGATAAAAAGGCCATTACCCGCCAAGAGCCATTTACAATTAAGGCCAATAACCAAACTGCTATACTTTACCCAGGCAGCAGCGATAATATTTTGTTTAACATGCTGCGTTTACAAGGGGGTGTTTTGGCCGCTGGCGAGCAAACAAAAGATTATATAGTACAGGGCAGTTACCGTGGACAAACTCAGGTAAATTTTGAAGGAATTACCCTCTTTGGCACCGGCACTTATAATGAGTACATTGGGGTAATAAACCCACTAATGATTAGAGACATTGAAATTAAAAAAACTGGTTACAACGCGCATAATGGAGATAGAATGGGCGGCCTTGTTAATATTACTGCGCTCAATGGTAATCGTGAAAAACCTGAGCTTAACCTTAGGGTAAACAACCAAACTTTTTCTGGCTATGCTAATGTGCCTTTGCTTGGCAACTCTTCTATTCAACTGGCTTCAAGACAAACTTATTATCATATATATAATCACTTTGATATACCTTTTTACGAAGATGTTAGCAATCATTTTTTTAGAGATTATAATTTTAAGTTTAGTACACAACCTAAATCTGATCTTAAATTAGATATTAACGCCATATCGGTAAACGATGCCTACACCTTGCTTTTTGAAATGAAAAAACAGGGGCCGGGAGAGTTTTCGGCCAATAGAAACCTTAGTAGCCAACAAAAAGGATTAAGCACCCATATACTAAAAACGTGGAAAAACGGAGGAATTACTACTTATTTGGCTACTTTTTCTTCATTTGCCAATAGAGATTCTACTCAATTATTTATTAAAGATAAAAACCGAGAAGACATTAAAAATATTATAAATATTAATAGTATTTCTCTTATTACCAACAAGCTTAAGCATAGTTTTCCTACGGTGAGAAGAAACCAACTCTCTACCAGCTTTACGCACGAGCGGGTACAAACCCTAGACTCTAACCGCCTGAGTAATAGACATTACCTTAATAGGTTTAGCTGGGCCATAGCCAACAGATATTCTTACTCTGAAAGGTTGATGCTTGATGTAAGCCTACGCACCGATTTACTTAATTCAAACAACATATTTTTTCAGCCCCGGCTAAAGCTTAATTATAGCGTGGGCCCTAATGCCAATATTTATACAGCTGCAGGTGTTTACAGGCAGTATTATGCCAACGATGCTTTTATAGATGATAGAAAAAACTACCTTTTTAAATGGACGGCCTATGATGGCAATAAGCAACTTTTTAGCCAAAGCAGGCAGGTGGCCTTGGGCGCTTCGGTACAGCTACAAAACACCTATTTAAGAGCAGAGACCTATTACAAACATACTTCTGATCTAAACCGACATGTTTTTATAAATGAGCGATTTAAACATTTTAGTGGTAATTCGCAGGCCCGTGGTATTGATATTGGTATAAATCGTAAGCTTAAAAAAATAGAATATGGCTTAAATTATACTTTGTCTAAAACAGTAGAGCAATTTGACTATTTTGTTTCTAATGACTATAGGCCAGCTCCACAAGATCAGCGACACGAGCTTAAAACACACGTTGTGGCCTATTTAGGTAAATTTATTTTTAGTGCCAACTACGTGTATGGTTCTGGACTTTACATAAACCAACGCCTTGATAGAGCACCTTACCAAAGGCTAGATGCCGCCGCTATGTATAGGTTAAAGCACAGTAGAAATAAGTGGCTATTAGAAACTGGTTTTTCGATACTTAATGTGCTCAATACCCAAAACCTTAGGCCCAATTATTTTATATCTTACCAAGAAGATAATTTTGACATACCAAGCGGTGTGCCTTTTACCCCTACCCTTTTTGTAAATATTAGAATATAATATTTATAGGGGTTTAGTGAGTTGTACTACAAAATATATGAATGAATTTTTGGCTTATTTCATAATTAATGCGAACGAATGAAACCGCCTGTTACTGATCATAAATGATGGAATTCATTTTATCCAAACGCATTATGGCATCATTCCCGATACCCTAATAATATTTTTTTGCGCCTCTGTATGTTTACAAGTGTTCAAAACGTTTNNCCCAGCCCTTCCCTCATCCATGGAAGGGAGCTTTTCTTTCCCTTTCAAGGGAAAGATGTCACGTTTTGACGTGACAGATAGGGTCGAAGGAGAATAAGTTGTAAAGTAGCGGAGAGTCATATAATTTTTTTTTCGACTCTGTATGTTTACAAATATGCTTAACCATTTTATTTAGACCCTATCTGCTTTACAAGGTTATAAAACAACCTAATTGGCGGGTAATTTGAGCTTTACTTTTTTACAGTATTAAAATAATGGAACAAGAATTAGTTTCTTTTACTTAACGATGTAAAAATGTAACTTGTTTACAAGAAAGATAGATATGAAATTTTACAGGCTGCCATTGGTAAATAATTAATTTTTTCTGATATTGGCCTCACTTAAGGCTAAGCAAATATAATGGGGGCATAAACTATAGGCTATGTAACCCACCTGGCGAAGCTTTGAAAAACTTGAGCTAATGAATGAAGGCAACAATTCTTTTGAAAAAACGGACAATTACTGGGCAAGCTCCTTTGACTATACGGTAAATCTGATTCCTTTTAAGCACAAAGGGCAAAACCAAATGGGTATTAAACCTAGCAAACATGGTGCGCCCTATGAAATTGTAAAAGACCTGGGTGCTAAATATACTATAACCCACCGGCACTATTACTTAGCAAATACGCCACAAAATCTTCAAAAAGTTTTTGATGCTTTTAAGGGTAAAGCCTGGGTAAATGCTAGCCTTATACAGGTACAAAAAGTAAAGGCTAAGCTTAGCAGCGAGCTTAAAAAAAGGCCTATTATAGCCCTTAATTCTAGACACAATCTTGAGCTAGAAAAATTTGCCAATTATTTAAAGGCCCGCCGCTTGGCCAATAATACCATAAAAACTTATTGTAATATGGTGCATGCTTTTTTGGCATACTTTAATAATACCAATGTTGCAAATATTAATGATGAAATGGTAAAGGCTTTTTTGGCGGCCGATGTTAAAAGCCGTGGGTATTCAAACTCTTATCAGCGACAAATGGTTAGCGCCATAAAGCTATTTTACAAAGAGCGACTTAATCATATGCTTGAGCTTGATAAGCTACCAAATATTAAAAGCGAACGCAAGTTGCCAAAGGTGCTCTCTATGAACGAGGTAAAGCGCATTATTGAATCTACCACTAACATTAAACATAAAACGCTGCTCTCTTTATGCTATGCATGTGGCTTACGCATTGGCGAAGCCCTAAACCTTAAGTTAGAAAATGTAAATAGCGAGCGCATGATTATTGAGATTTTGGGAGCCAAGGGTAAAAAAGATAGAATTGTGCCTATAAGTGAAAACGTTTTACGCCAGCTTAGGGAGTATTATAAGGCTTATAAACCGAGCACTTATTTATTTGAAGGCCCAAGAAAGGGTACGCCTTACACGGCTTCAAGCGCCAATAAGGTTTTAAAACTTTCGGCCAGGCGCGCGGGGGTAAACAAGCCTGTTTTTATGCATATGCTTAGGCACTCTTACGCCACACACATGCTCGAGAGCGGTGTTGACACCCGTTATATTCAAAAGCTTTTGGGGCATAAGAGCAGTAAAACCACCGAGATTTATACATTCGTAAGCAATGAAAAACTTGATAGCATTCCTAGTCCTTTTGATCGCCTTGGCATTTAAACATACAAAGCGCACCGAGTGCGCGATATCAAACCAAAAGGGCATGTTAACAGGAACAATCATTGCGATATAAACAAGTTGTGCTTTATTAGGGATAAATCAAGACTATTCAGTTAAAAATTAAATAGAAAAGGAAATAGATAATATCATGAAAAAACAATTGAATATCGCTACTCTAATTTTTTTCTTTGGACTTTGTGGTTTAAGTCTTTATGGACAATCACCAAGGTTTAGAGTTGATATTGGAGCAGGAATTAATAAATCATTTTCTTATGATGAAATTATCAAGGAACAGTTTCTTCAACCAAAAGCGCAAATTGGTCTTAATGTTCGCCTAATAGATAATCTCTACCTATCGACAATCATATCAAATGAAAGACTTCATTTTACAAGAACACCGTCCACACACACGTTTGTCACAGGGATTGCAATAAAGAAATATGAATATTTCGCAAACTTGTCAGGAATTGGATTGGGACTAAATTATTCACTTTTTTTTGGTGAAAATATTGGACTCACTTTTAACTCAAACGCTGGAAAAATATTTGTGACAAAAAATCAATCAATAAAATACTATGATACTCAAATTGAAAACAAAGGTTCACAATCTATGCGCGATCAATGGACATATGTGGAATTTGGAACTGGACTTCTAATTCGATATAATCCAAAAACAGAACTAGGAATGAATTGGAGTACGAGTAGATATTTGATGTCATTTTTAGGAGTAAAAGGTGATGTTCACAAGACACCAAATCCGAATAATTTCTTATTTACAATTCGACGACAGCTAAATATAAC
The DNA here is from genome assembly GCA_049115495.1 of Bacteroidia bacterium. Classification (GTDB taxonomy): domain Bacteria; phylum Bacteroidota; class Bacteroidia; order CAILMK01; family JACPUW01; genus JACPUW01. The sequence goes on from JAGDZV010000013.1 coordinate 153,601, forward strand.
AAAGCACAACATCAAGCATAAAAAATAGCTGTGTCGGTGCTCAGGCTTCTGTTCTGCTTTCTACCAAAGTTTTCTACTCGGTGGATAGTGAATTACGCTTAAAGTCGCTACTTTTCATGCTTGAGAACCGTTGTGGTGCATTAACAGAATGAAGAAAATAACAATCATATCAATACTTATTCTCCTTGGGCTTGGAACGACTTATTTTATCGACCCAGTTTTTGAACGGGAAGTGAGTTTTGACAATTATTCCGTCAAATACGAATGGAGAATATTTAATAATTCTTATTGCAATTCTAAAACTGCAGGACATTGTTTTACAAATCAGACTAATAAGCTGAATGCTGAAATAGAATTATACAGACAATTGTTGGATAATTACAAAGGCGAAGAAAAAATAAAACAGAAATTAAAAGACGTTGTAAATAAGACCTATCGATTTGATATGACATATAGTGAAATTACCAAGACTAGAAATGTCGAGATAGATTCACTTAAAAAGTATAAGGATGAAATTTTTAGAACGATAATGTTAAAATAAAAAACGACACCACAACACTGTATATAGCAAATAGGGCGTTCGGTGGTTTTCTAAAGTTCAAAGCTGTTTACAAACACCGCCAAATCGTTGATTTGGCTTTTAAGAATGAATAAATTAAAAACAAAATACAACGCTTTGACTCAGTGCAAACTGGAAAGTTTATCGCTTTCTACTACCCTACTTGCCATATACTAATCGTTGTGGTGCATTTTAAACAATGAAAGTCAACAAATTACTTTTCTTCATATTTGGAATATGCATTTTCTCAAGCTGTGGAAAAACAGACCAAGAAAAGCTTGATAAAATTTTGAAATCTGAAGAGTTAACAATTCAACAAAACACCTTTGGTGGAATTGCTGGATATTCCGAACAGGTTTTCAATCTGAAAAATGGTGAATACGAATCACTATTGATTATTGACAAAGGGACAGACTATCAGACTTTTGTACGCATGGATGAAAAGGAAGAATTATTAAAGACATTCATTATAAAAGCATACGAAAGCAGTAATCTAGACAAAGAAATGTCAAACTCTTGTGTAACAGGAATTGACACGGAATATATTCTTAAAAGTGGATTGACAACATTAGTGTTGAGACCTAATAAAAAATGTGATTCATTATTTAACGCGATAGTTTATGAGTAAAAATGAATGAAATGGCTCATAAGAAAAACGGACAATTGACAACTTCTTCAGAATGGGCAAAACATTTACGCAAGTATTTGAAGAATCAATTTTGGAAAGGAGAACGAAAGGCGGAAAAGCAATCAATCAAGAATGAACTGTTTGAGACTGATAATTTGATGTGGCAATTTGAAGAACTGATTAAAACATTAATCGCTATGTCAATGTCTTTGAATGATCAAAAGAACTATTATGGTTTTGGTGTTACGGCTGACGAAATGCTTGAAGACTTTTTTACATATTACACTTTGAATAAAGAAAGGTTTGTTGAGCGCGAATTAATCAATGAAGAGTGTAAAACTCTATTAGATGACATTGACTCGCTGACTAACCTTTGGAGCTCAGAAAAAGAAGAAGATTTCTGGTTCGAAATGGAGAATTATGAGGATGACTGGAACACCTTGAGAGAAAAAGCAAAATTGACTTTAACCAAGATGAACAAAAACAATTTGACAGTTGACATAAACCATGAAAACAAATTTGATAAATCTGGAAAGTTAGTCGTCCAAAAAACAAAAATTGAACTAGTGGAGAAAAAAACGACACCACAACAGCAAGCATAAAATATAGGGCGGTTCTGTGGTTTGCCGCAGTTCGCTTCTCGCAGCCACTTTTTTTCCGGTGGAATGGAAATCGCTCCGAAAAGCCCTACATTTCATGCTTGCAAAACGTTATGGGCCATTTAAATTCGAAATAAACTGAATTGAAAATTGAATCGACAAGAAAATAGACTTACTAAAAAAAGATACCTAAAAACAGTAATTCTACTGTTTCTTCTCGTGATACATTCGAGCGCCCAAAAAGACAGCTTTTGGGTGCGAAATTTGGACTTAATGGGAGACCCTAAGGCTGTATTTGCTCTTGATGATGGAAACTGTATTGTATTGGCCGATAGCTTTGACCAAAAAAGCCAGAATTATAAGGGTATAATATTTTTTCAAATTAACTCGAATGGAAAAACTGAAAGGCGAAAACAATTATTTAAACTCGATACTAATTATGAAGAACAACGTTTGGAAAAAGTTATAGAAATTGATGACGAGCTCTTTTTTAGGTGGTATTTTACATTTTACAATCGGGATTCAATTAAGACATCAAAAAGCTATTTATCCAAGATTGATTTAAATGGGAATGTAAATAATAATGTAAGCACTGAAATAAACTACTTTGGACAATATGGAGTTTATTGGAATGTACTTAACAAGGACACCCTAATAAACTTAGACTTAAACAGCACAAAAAGGTTAGTAAAATATACATCAATTTCGACAGGTAAAACCATTGATTCATTTCTGAACAAACCTGTTGGGCCCATTTGGATAGAAAAAAATAAAATATTCTTCGCTGAACGGAAACGATTTGATAAGAATGGATATTACTCATTTGATTCAATATTTATCCGACAGTATGATTTCAATTACAATTATGTAAAGACAATAACTATTAAATCTTCTAAGCAAATTGAAATATTCGGGGCCTTAAAAAGGAATAAGGAATGCTGGTTTTTTGAGATTGAAAAGAACCAAATTTTGAAAACTGATTCTGACTTAACCCAAATATGGCAGACACCATCAGAGTTTGTTGAAGCTAATATAGAACCAGCAATAAAAGACATTAGGATTCTTAAAAATGACGATGTTTTGGTAATCGCAGACGCCCACAATCTTTTCACACGTGTTCCTTACTTTAGTCGAATAAGCGCAGACGGCAAGACAAACTATTTTAAATATTCCTATCCAAGCCCACTTGATAGATATTACGACTTTGATGAAGGATCAAATGGAGAGTTTTACTTTTTATCAGGCTCTCGGCTCTCACAAAAAGCAGATAGCATTTGGATTATAAAAACCAACCGATTTGGAAATACATCATCTATGGATGTATTTAAATCCGACAATAGAGCGATCAAGATTTATCCAAATCCATCTAATGGAATAAGCACAATTGAAATTAAAAATTTCAGTAATAACCGTGTAACCTACGAGATTTACACATTAAGCGGACAACAAGTGCAAAATGGCAATTTGGTATTAAACGACAATGGTATTGGAAATATTGATTACCAAACCTTACCGAAAGGCATTTACCTAATTAATGTGAATGCAAACGGACAAGAACAACAACTGAAATTATTTAAGGAATAATTGCTTTTAACCAAAATCCCCTTTGACAACATCATTGGGGGATTTATTCATAATTGCGGTATAAAGTAGGAAGATTAGGAAGTAAAAAGAGCTTTTCAAGCACTTTTTACTTTGGGAGGAAAGCACTTTGGCACAAGGCACAAATAGCTTTCTTTTATTAGGTTTTAGGTCGTCAACTAACGACAAACATACTAATAATCAAAATCGGCGAAAAATAAAGAACGGCCCATAACAGCGCATATATTTAATGCGGCATTTAGTGGGTTATTCACATTTGGTTTTTCAAGCTTATTTTTGGTCTCCGTTGAACGAAATACGCCTCGATCTACCGCACTAAACATATGCGCAAACCGTTAGTGGCAATTAAAAAATAATGAAAATCCAAATCAAGGACATTGATCAAAATCCAATAGATTATGTTTCATATTGGACAATTCCAACGGGATCAACAGACAAAGCTCAATTTCAACTTCCTATTTTGTCTGGGAAAATAAAAGGACTTCCTGTTGAATTTGATGCTTGTATAGTTGCTTCTGATTTACAAGGTGTTGTTCTTGAAAAGGACAATGATTTATTACTTGGCCAATCCCTTGTAGAACATCTGGACATAATTTTCGAAATCTCTTTTAGTCATTTAAACCCAAAAAATGTTCTTGTTCTTCTCTGTGGTGACAATTATGCAAACTTGATTAAGCGCGGTGAAAGTGGTTCGCCTTTTCAGGTTTGGAAAGCATTTAGTGATACATTCGGAAATGTTGTTGGAATAGCTGGAAATCATGACATCATTAAAGATACTTCTGAGTATCGAGTTGGAAATAGAACGTTACTACTAAAAGAAACTATTGAAATTAAAGGATTAAAAATAGCTGGACTTAGCGGGATAATTGGTAATCCTTCTAAACCATTTCGACTTACTGAAATTGACTACTTCAAATCACTAGAAAAGCTTCTAAAACAAAAGCCTGATATTTTACTGACTCATTTATCACCAGCAGATAATGAAAGAAATCTTCAAGGTGACGAAAATCTAAGCCAAAAATTAGCCAAGCACGACATTTTAAGCTTTTGCGGACATTCTAATTGGAATGAGTTCAACCCGATAAGGTTTGAAAAAGCAAATGTTTTGAATGCTGACTCAAAATGCTACATATTCGAAAATGAAAAAACTGCCACTAACAGCAGTCATAAAATATAGGGCAGTTCTGTGGTTTGCCACGGTGCTCTTCTCGCAGCACTTTTTCTTTCTGGTGGACAGAAAATCGCTCCGAAAAACCCTACATTTCATGGCTGCAAAACGTTGGCACACATTAAAAAATGACTAAATCGATATTGACAATTCTACTTTTTATTTTCGGTTTGACTGACTGTTTCTCGCAGTTATCAAAAACTGAATATGAAGATGTGGTTGAGTATTTTGTGAATTGCATTAAGAACTCAGACATTGACAAATTAGACTCAATTATAACCTATCCAATCGACCGGCCTTATCCAATTCCGCCAATAAAAAACAAACAAGAATTGGAGAAACGATACTCAGAAACATTTGATGATAGTTTAATTGCTATTATTTCCAATTCTAATGTAAAAGAAGATTGGACTGATATAGGTTGGCGTGGAATAATGCTTAATAATGGAATTGTATGGCTAGACTATGATGGTCGTTTTGTAACGACAAACTACACGTCACAAAAAGAAAAATTACTTCAAGAAAAGCTAATTAATTTCGAAAAGGAATTACTCTATACTGACCTGAAAGATTTTGAAAAACCTATTCATACTCTTGAAACTGAGAAGTTCATTGTACGAATTGACCTTTTAGAAAATCAAAAATATAGATATGCTTCTTGGTCAATAGAGTCTGACATATCAAACAAGCCAGACTTGGTTATCAACAATGGAGAAAGGACTAATGACGGAAGCGGGGGAAATCACTATTTCACATTTAAAAATGGAGAATACAGCTATAAAGTGTTCGTAAATGTTATGGGAACTGAAGACACTCCTCTATTCAACTTGGAAGTTTCTAAAAATGATAAAGTGATTTTAAATCAACCAGCTGAATTGAAACAAATTAAATAAAAAACGCGTGCCAACATTTGGTATAAAATACATGGCAGTCAGTAGGTTAAGCATATTTTGTAGCTCGCATTTAACTTTGGCATCGGTGGAAGGTGGCTCGCTCCGAAGTGCCATACATTTCATACCAAAAAACCGTTGTGCTTCATGCAGGGAGAGACCGCGTAACAAAATGATAAGTTAATGACAATACAAATAATTTTAGTTTTAATATTCACCTTGATAATTCACTTGATAAGTACATTATCATATTCAGTTCGGATTGTCGGGATTAGGACAAGAAAGATTGCGATATCCTTTGCCTTATTTAATATTATGGTGTTAATTTCAAGGACTTCAAATTCCTTTCAAGCACCACTGTTAGCCAAATGGATTGAGAATAATATAAATAATGGAATTAACTCAGGCACATTCGAGATTAGATTAATAATAATTGCAACAACAATAGCCACGATTATTGGTGGATTATTGATACCTACATTTCAGAGAGTATTATCAAACTCGGTTGAGAATTTTAGTTTGCACAAATCTGTTCCAAGACTGATTTTACACGGATTTACAAAGACAGGAATAAGTCAATTTAAGAAAGAGTTGAAACTTCCTGATAAAAATAACTTTTCGATTGATAAATCATTATGGGCAGATTTTCCGATTAAGATATTCATTTATAATATCCTTGCTGTTGCAATCTTGACTGTTGGAGTACTTTCATCTTTATATGCAGGATTTATAGAGCCTGATTTGAGAACGACTTCAAGTACATTATCCGCAGTTGTTAATGGATTGGCAACGATTTTAATGTTCGTATTTATCGACCCTTATTTATCTGGATTGACTGATGATGTAATTGAAGGTAAATTCTCCGAGATTGGATTTAGAAAAATAATCCGAGTTATGATTTTGAGTAGGTTGATTGGAACAATCATGGCTCAATTATTATTAGTTCCTTTTTCAAAATTTATAGCATGGATTGCGACTATAATATGATGACTAATAAAAAGCACGAAAGCACAACAATGTATATGCAAAATAGGCGTGACAGTAGTAAATTCAAGGGTTGTAGCCCGTTTCAAAATCGTAACGGTTTGATAGGTTTGAAGCCCGAAATCGCCTACTTTGCATATACTCACCGTTGGCACCAATTACAGATCATGAATATAATTTGGAAACTAGTCGTTTTTTCAATCATTTGGACAAGTTGTGACAGTTCAAACTCGACCGAAATCGGATCGCCGACAAATTCAAGTGAAGAACCTAAATTCGAGAAAAATGATGTAATTGAATTACACTACCTTGACGAAAGAATTGGCTTTTACAACCCCTCAAAAAATGACACACTTTTTAGACTACGAAGTGCCGAGCAATCACAAAAAGACTCAAGTATAGTTGACGGACATTACATAATATATTATGATAGGGCTTACACAAAAAGAACTTATGAATTTGACGTAATAAATGGCTGGAAAGCAGGGAAACACACTTATTGGTATAGATCAGGACAAAAAAAGTTTGAAGGGCATATTCACGATAGGTTAGATACAGGTTTTTATCACACTTGGCATAAAAATGGGCGAAAGGACATGACAAGATATTATGAACGAGATTCACTAAATGAAACAATAAAGCATTTTTATCCTACAGGTGAACTTAAATCTATATGGAAATATTGCCAAATCCCTCCGTTCACTAACGACCAATACTCAGAAGTTGAATACTACAAAAACGGTCAGAGAAAAAGCGAGATAATATTTGATAAAAGAGAGTACGACAGTAGTTATGACCCAATATTAAAAATCTATTGGGACTCTTTAGGATTCTATGAAAAAGCGATTAAATATGATTACATGATTGTACCAGACCGTGACGGTTATGGATATTGGGACAGTATAGTTCGAAAAAACATTGAATTCAAATTTCGCGACGGCTATGGATCTTGGGATAGTATACTTAGAAAAAGCAATGAATTCAAATACAAATAAACTGGTGCCAACAGCAGCCATAAAAATATAGGGCGTTTCTGTGGTTATCCGCAGTTCGCTTCTCGCTGCACTTTTTCTTTCCGGTGGATAGAAAATCGCTCCGAAAAACCCTACATTTCATGGCTGCAAACCGTTAGGCACCATAAAACGATGAAGAAACTAATTTCAATAATTCTTACTGTCAGCCTAGCTTCCTGCTTTTCCCTAAAGCCAATTGACTATGAAGAATTAAATGATATAGACGATTTAAACTCGCAAGTAATCGATAACTTTTACAAAAAAGTACTTGACACCATTTTCCAAAATCACCGCATAGAAAATGAACCTATTAAAACGCTAGAAGTAATACCAAATGAACTTTGTGTAAGTCTGATAAACACAGATTATGACCTTTTAGATAGCTTCGATTTCTTCGACGAAAGTTTTGTAAATAAACAACTTGATAAGTTCAATGCTTTTCAATGGAAAAAAGTGTTATCTAAGCACACTATTCTTCCACCAAAAATTGAAAAATCATTCAGAGAAGATGTGGATGAAGGCTGGACAAAATTTAAAAATGATGGAAATAAGGGATGCATTTGTTGTTTATCGGTTCCAATATTTTCGAAAGACTTTAAAAAAGTGTTTGTAGAAGTTAGTTTTCAATGTGCTCCTTTAACAGGATATGGTGAAATACTCGTTTTTAAATGGAAAAACAACAAATGGACTCTTTTTCAAAAATGCCCCACTTGGATGAGTTGAATTGAAAACTAATTGGAGAATTATGATAAATCCTATTTGACTAAAAAATTGAACAGAAAGAAACTGATATTGGTAGGTCATGGAATTATTATTTCCCTTCAAATCCTTTTTTTCAGAACGGAAATTTCTTTCAATGATTTTCAAGCCATAGAAGTGAAGGGACTTGTTTGCACTTGTCCTGACGAAAGTGTTATAAAAGGTCAAGAATATCTGAAAAGTATAACCCCTGACAGTTTAAAAGCTTTTAATCTAGACTTTTCCGAAATCTACGTTACAGAACGACCATCAACCAATTACGATCATATGGGGGTAAAAACATATTTGATTAATGGAAAAGTGATTGGTAAAAAAAGAGTTTACGAAAAGGCAAAATGGAATCCACTATTTCAAGTCAATAAATGGACTGACTTCGGTAGACAATGGATATGGATAATTAGAATTATCATATTAATTCAAATTACAATTTGGATCGCATATTGGAAAATAAACGGTGCCTAACAGCGCACATATTTTATGCGGGTTTTACTGCTAGTGCCAAGCTTTGTTTTTCAGGCTTATTTTTGTCAACGGCGGATAGTGACTCGCTTCGAAGACCCGCACAAAACATGTACGCAAACCGTTGGTGGTAATTTAAAAAAGCAAGTGAAGAAACTAAATATTATCTTACTCTTGACATTGGTTCTTCAAACGACGTTTGGACAGACAAGAGTTGACGAGTTGTATTTAAAGGCTCAGGAGCAAATTGACAACTCACATATGTTTGCTGCATTAATATATCTCGACACAATTGAAAATTTAGTTGGTGAAGTTGATTCAATCTTAGCTTTACAAGCATATTGCTTCGTAATGCAAGGACAAATTGAAGAGTCGATTGAAAAGAGTAAAAAAGCATTATCAATTAATGATAAATGTGATTTCGCATATTTCACTTTTGGACTAGCCAGTTCGGAACATGAACTGACTCAAACCGAAATTTCCAAAATTTTCACAAAGGACGTTTTGGCTGACGTTGAGAAATTTAGTGAACTGAGTATAGAATACAGAATTGAATACGGACCGTATGGCATGAAAGTTTATGATGAAAAAAGAGCTATCCGTTACTTAGACACAGCAATATCTATTAACCCAAATAATCCTGACTATTTTTACTCTAGGGGCATAAAAAAGAGTGACATCGAAGACTTTGACGGAGCATTAGTTGATTTGAACAAGGCAATACTAATTGATTCAAAAACATCATTTTATTATCAAGAACGGGCGATGATTTTTGAAAATAAACAAGATTATCAAAATGCCTTGACAGACATTGATAAGGCTATTTTGCTAGACTCGGACGACAGTTACTCATATATTCAACGAGGAAATTTGAAATATCAATTTCTCGACGACAAAAAGGGAGCATGTGACGATTTGAGAAAAGCAGCATTACTTGGACGATATGTTCCAACTTTCTACAACATCTGCGAATAAAACTACCACCAACATCAAGCATAAAAATATAGCGGGTTTTCTACTCAGCGTTCTGTTGTGCTTTCTACCTATTTTTCTACTTGGTGGAATGGAAAGTACGAGCTAAAACCGCTACATTTCATGCTTGAGAACCGTTAGCGGTAATTCGAAAAGGCTCAATAAAATGACGATTCTACAACAAATAAGACAATTATTTGGGTATCCAAACACACCGGATGACGGAAATGGACTTATTGAACACTCGACATCAAAGGAGAAAAACTTAACGACACGACAAAAGGTATTTAGAGTCGGATTAACAGTCGTAATAGGACTAATTTTAGCCATTTTACCCAAATGGATCAGTTTAGGTTACATCGGACAGTTACTATACATGATAATTTGGTTAATCCTACTTTTAATCATTGTAGTGACTTTTGGAAGTGAAATTCTTTTAAACAAAAGAATCGTTAAGGAAAGTCCATTATTAATTGCCTTTGCCGTTTCCTATGTTTTGCCTGGACTTTTAATGCAGGTAAATACATCAGTGAAAAACAGTAATAAAAAAGAAAGAGCGGATAAACTAATAGTTGCAATTAAAAACTACAAGAAATTAAATAAGCATTATCCTCTTGACTTAGACGATTTAAATGATTCAGAATTGACAAAGGGCTTCATGTATGATTATGACACTGTAAAGATGAATTTTGAACTTGAATATTTTAATTCGAGTAATAACATAATGATTTATCAAAAAGATGGAACTTGGCATGAATGGACGGATTAAAAAACTACCGCTAACAGCGCACATATTTTATGCGGGGTTTGCTGCTTATGCCAAGCTTTGTTTTTCAAGCTTATTTTTGGCAACGGCGGATAGTGACTCGCTTCGAAGACCCGCACCAAACATGTACGCAAACCGTTAGCGGTAATTAGAAAATGGAAAAACCTAAGGGAAAAATATCACTGATTGAAATACTCAGAAGCGGAAAGTTCGGAGAAATCTGCCTTGGTGATTCAAAAGAGAAAGTAATCGAATTTCTAGGACAACCAACTGGTTATGGAAATCCAGAATATAACGACATCCTAAATTATAATTCATTTGAATTTAGTTTTAACCCTAGTGGAACGCTTGAATGTATTTTGAACAAGCGTTTTATAAGTGACAAAATGGATTTGATAAAATCAGAATTGGAAATCAATAGACTATTTGAGCTATCTGTTTGGTTTGACAACACTAAAAATAATTTGAAACTATCCAGTATTCTGGACTTTTTGACGAAAACCGACATTAATTTTTCTGTTATAAATCATAATGAAATGTATCTAGAAATTAAGATGACGGACAGTAAAGCATATATGTGTTTTGATTTTTTTGCTGAAAACACAATACTTACACAAATTGGACTGTATGATAATAAATATCGTTAGCTAAATTGAAATAACAATCAGATAAATAACTATAGATGAAAAGGACGATTTCTAAAATATTATATGCTTCAGCTGGATGTTTAATTTTATTGATTTTATATACAAATTCGTCCTTTCATATAAGAAACCAAAACTGGAAGTACAATGAAGGACAATGGGTCGGAGACTGGTTAACTAAAGAAAATTGCCAAATAGACGGACGTCAAATAACTACAAGACAAGGTAAAGCCCGAGTTATATATTGTTTTATGGGAAAACTTATGATCAAGAACACAGAAACAGGTGAAAAAGGAATTTATTCTAAAAAATGAACTACCGCTAACAGCAGTCATAAAATATAGGGCGGTTCTGCGGTTAGCCGCGGTGTGCTTCTCGCAGCACTTTTTCTATCCGGTGGATAGAAAATCGCTCCGAAAAGCCCTACATTTTATGGCTGCAAACCGTTAGTGGCAATTCCCCACATTTGCTCACTCGAAATCGACGACAATGAAAGATGTCAATTTCTAAAGAGCAAATTAATTACTCAAGCTAACGACAATTGAGCAGATCAAAAGCACTTAATCTCGAAGTAATGAAAATTTACAAAACATTGAATATGAACAACATTATTTGACGTTAGTCAGAATTAAATAGATGAAGTCAACATTTTTTATTATCATTCTTCTAACCTTAATGAACAGCTGTTCAGATGACAAAGGTTTTGAAGTCATTAATACTAGAGTACATGCGTATTATCGAGATGGGTCAATTCAGAACGACTATGATTCTTTTCGATATTTTATAAGAAAACTCGATGATGATTCTGGATATTGTATTAATCGAATTATTGGTTCAATCTACAATAAAGCAACAATTAACTCTTTGAAATGCATTGACAGGAATAATGACTCAATAGCCATAGGGACATACAGTTACTTGCCGACTTTCCTTTACCACAAAGAGTATTGTAGACCTCGTTATCAAAGCATTAAGGAAATTGAAGATAAAGCACGTTACTATAAATTTGAATCAAGAAGAACATATACACTTAACAATAATAACTACGACATAAACTCATATTATATCGACGCTTATGGATCGGATTTGGGACATCGACTTTATTTCTCACCCAAACTTGGACTTATTGCAGCTATTGCCACATCTTGGGGAAATATGGCTTTCTATGAAAACGAAAGAGATTCAACCCAGGAAGAGTTAAAAGCAAAACTGAAATCTGATTCTTTATTCTTTCCAAAGCCAATTGAAACAACTGTACAACCACCTGAACCGAAATAAAACTGCCACTAACAGCGTACATATTTAATGCAGGATTTGCTGCTAATGCCAAGCATAGTTTTTCAAGCTTATTTTTGGCAACGGCGGATAGTGACTCGCTCCGAAGACCCGCACCAAACATGTACGCAAACCGTTGTAGCATATTAGATAACCGATGAAAACAATCACGATAATCATCATAACAACCTTGAGTCTAATTGCCTGTTCATCAACTAAAAATGAAAATGGACAAGACAAGTTAACAAACGACATTGACACAAGTAATTTGATGACAATTACCGAAAACTATATTCTAAAGAAATTGGAAGGACAGCATGTAAGGAATACTAAGACATGGAAGGACGGCAGTCGGGTAATTGAATTTTTTGAAGATACCACAGATGTTGATCCAAACGACATCATTTGGGAGTATTACAGTATTGACAAAAAATCAATAAAAGCGGGAGATTTAAATATGGACGGTAAGACGGACTTTGCCATTAAAACCGTTGGTGGAGCAAGTATGGGTAACCTATACTACATCGACTGGCATATCTTTTTAAAAACCAACGACGATTGGACTATAATAGAAAACAACTTTGGCGGTGGTAAATTTTCTGACATGGAGTCGATTACGACAATTGAAAGTGGTATTCTACAAACCGAGTTTCAGGAATTGGACGAAGAAACAATGTGGCTCAAAGATGAGATTGAAAAAAGACAATACGAATTGACCGACTTGACTTTAATACGAAAGAAATAACATGCTACAACAGCAGCCATAAAAATATAGGGCGGTTCTGTGGTTAGGCAAGGTGTGCTTCTCGCAGCACTTTTTCTATCCGGTGGAAAGGAAATCGCTCCGAAAAGCCCTACATTTCATGGCTGCGAACCGTTAATACAGCATCTATCAACTGGGCCTAAATGTGCTTAGAATATTATTTCTAGAATTAACTGTTTCTATAATCACTTGCTATCTGTCCTTTTTCATGGTGACAGTTGTGCTACGACCAAAAAATAAAAGGAAGGAGAATTGGGTTTTTGGCTGTGTAGAGAATCAGTTGCGACAGGTTTATTAAGACTATTAGACCTTCGCCCCGAATACTACATTGCCCCATAGCCCTAGTTGGTTTTAGGAAAATGTTAGTGACTCGTAGGTGAATTAGGTGTAAGTGGTGATTTTGGTGCTTAGGAGATGCAGTTACACTGGTTAAGTGTAGATACTATTTCATGGCAGCTTCCTGCCCTACCATCGACATTTTACTTCTAATTTCTAGCGATTGGTTTTAGGGTTCATTTTTTAAAAAGCACAAATCAAATTCTCGGTGGAAGTGATGACCTTACTTTTAATGATGAGTGAAAATGACGCTGTATAACATTGCTCATATTTAATGCGGGGTTTAGCGCTAGTTGCCAGCTTTGTTTTTCAAGCTTATTTTTGGCAAAGGCGGAAAGTGAATCACTTCGAAAATCCGCACTAAACATGAACAAGAACCGTTGTAGGTAATTTAAAAATGAAGAAAACTATACTAGCAATGATGACAGTTGGACTCATCAGTTTGAGTTCATGCAACTCGAAAAATCCAGAATCTCATAAACCATTGAGTGTAAAGATGGAAATGGATAAAAACGACGACCCTTTTACAGTTTTTATTTCTACTAACTATCATTTTTATACCAAGTACTATGACCCAAACTATAAGTCTTACAAAGACGATCATTGGCAAACCATTGACTCAAATAAGATAGATGGTCGACTAAATATTATTCAACGGTCTAATTGTGCTGAAGATAGTTTTGAAAGTGAACATTATACTTACTATCGCGACTGCTTAAAGAAAATTCATAGGACCATTGATATTGATAAAAAACTGACGACAACTCTCCGTATTTGGACTGAAAATAATATTAATAGAATTGAATACACTTACGACGAGAACGATAGACTAATTAACGTCTTAGATTCAACAGAAAATGAAAAATACCAATTCATCTACGAAGATGCCGTTTTAGAAGAAATTCAAGTATTTCATAATACTGAGAAAAGTAATATGAAAACAAAAATCAACTTTGTGGAAAAATAAACTACCTACAACAGCAGCCATAAAATATAGGGCAGTTCTGTGGTTTGCCACGGTGTGCTTCTCGCAGCACTTTTTCTATCCGGTGGATAGAAAATCGCTCCGAAAAGCCCTACATTTCATGGCTGCAAAACGTTACCCACCATACCATAACCGATGAAAAAGCTACTTTATTTCGTTCTAATTATAACTTTTGTTCAATGCCGAACAAGTGATTATAAGTTGAATGGAATCTGGCTTTCAGATAAGTATTTTTATAATGATGACACTTCGTTTTTATGTAACTACTTAATTGACTTTGAAGATGATTCACTTGAAATTTTCATTTTGAACTATTCACATTCGTTGATACCAATAGTAAGAAATAAAATAAAAGCGACCATTTATGAAGATACAATGATGGCCGAAAACGACACCTTCAAATTAGATATTAAAAGAGATAGCTTAGTTATTTATTATTCTGATTCAAATAAGCGATTGTTTACTCGACCAGATGTTGGACGAAAGCATCAGATATTGCAAGGAATGTCTTTTGAATACATCAGGACAGACTACGGACTACCATTCAAAAACACAATAACAATTTACGATGACTCCACTTTGATTGTTTCAAAGGACGACGGATACGAAAGTTATAAATTCAACGCATCAATTATACATGACATAGTCATCTATTCTAGCCCATATTTTACAAATCCAATTATTCCAATTGAGTCGAGACTGAATGGAAAAGAGATTATTAGTAAAAACGCTAAACTGACAAGGTTGGAAAATAAACTTAATCAAGATTCTTTTAAAGGAATCTGGTCATTAAACTTTCAAAACCAAGAACAAATGAATAGGAACCCCTTGATTCCACCTACTCCACTTGATTGGAAAGGCATTGACATTCAATTTTCCGATGATTCAGCTTCTGTAAACTTTAAAAACGAGCAAGACTCAATAATTAACTCGTACACACTAAAGACGATGATTTTTCCTAATGACAAAATATTGCTTTTGAACTCTAAAAATAAAGTGATATCGAGTTGGACAATAAATCATGAAAATAACCTCGTTGGAAAATATAAATACTTCCCAATGACATTAATAAAAAACGGTGGGTAACATTGCTCATATTTAATGCGGGGTGCGCTGCTAATTGCACGCTTAGTTTTTCAAACTTATTTTTGGCAACGGCGGAAAGTGAGACACTTCGAAAACCCGCACTAAACATGAGCAAGGACCGTTACCTGCAAGCTGAAAAAACGACAATGAGACAACTAATCATATCAACAATTCTATTTACCACCTTATGGAGTTGTAGCAGTCCGACAAAAAAGGAACAGTCGACTGAAACAGTGAAAGCAACTGAACAGACTAACTCAAACTTTGAAAGTTACATTTCAACACTCGACCAGATTTCTCTTCCCTTAGAAGCTAATCCTCTTGGACAACTTCCTGAAATCTCAAAGAACTTTGACAAAATCGCTTTCGAAAAATTTAAGCACACTTGGACTAGCCAACCCTTGGGAATCTACTATCAAGACGACAAGACAATTGGAATTATTGACTGTGGAATTGGAGATTGGGGACCTGTTCCTTTCTTAACTATATACGACTTAAAAGGAAATAAAATTGACTCGACAGGCTTTTACGACAAGAGCGGTCAAGACATGGGATATGAAGCAATAGAACATGTGACATTTAATGCTGACAGAACAATTACCGTTCTTGATACGGTAAAACGTTGGGACTTTAATGAAGATGAAACGGACATTATCGAAGGAAGCATGAAAATGACAAAAGGGAAAGTCGAGTATCGAATTTTAGATAATGGGCGAATTGAAAAGAAATAAAAAAAGCCAGCAGGTAACAATGGCTATAAAAAATAGGGCGGACAGTGGTTTCCGCAAGTTTTCGGCACTTAGCAAGCTTGGTCTCGGTGGACAAGTACGCTGCTCCGAAATGCCCTACTTTTCATAGCCGAGACCGTTGCAAAGCATTTTGAAAATCAAGCTAACACTAAAATTACTACAAAATTCAATCTTGAAATCAACGACCAGAATAATCATTTTTTATTTGATGATTGGCAATTTGACAGCTCAGAATGAAAATTTCATTGAGCTCCAAAACAATATGGAAATAGGTGTTGGTGTACAAAAAATACTATTTGACAGAGACTCAGTTAAATCATTTGAATATGTCTACTTATGTCCTGGCTGTAAAGCGACTACTAATTATTTTAACTCAATTAGAGTTGACATTATAGCGACTGACAAGACGATGAATGACACACTATTTTTAAAAACCTTGTATTGTACAGCTAAGGGCAACATTGAGCTTGAGATAAAGAAAGACGTAAATGAAATTGATAAAGCACTGACAATAAAGCCACGATTGATGCTGTCGGATGGTTTTATTAGTTATGTTTATAAAATTGGCGACACGATAAAATTAAAGCTTGATGACAACATTAAAATTGACGGTAAGATTGAAAGCTACAATGACTCTTGTTTAGTTATTCAAAATGATAAAAACCAATTATTGAAAATTCAGCCTGAAAAAATTGTTGGAATAAAGAATTGCGGTCATCTCTTTTATTATCGCGGAAGACACAGTCGTATTAAGATATGTAGATATGAAAAGACAGAAAACCTAAAAATAATTCAAGTGATTCAGTTCTTAAACGACGATGATTATTTTGAATGGAAACCAATAAACTAAAGAAAATAACGCTTTGCAACAGCAGCCATAAAATATAGGGCGGTTCTGTGGTTTGCCGCGGTGCGCTTCTCGCAGCACTTTTTCTATCCGGTGGATAGAAAATCGCTCCGAAAAGCCCTACATTTCATGGCTGCAAAACGTTACTAGCAATTAGAGCACTAATGAAAACACTACCTTTATTGATAATCCTGACGTCTTTAATGTCATGTTCAAAGGAATCAAAAAAGCCTAGGCATCAACTCTTCGTTTTAAAAACGCTAATTGACAATCGTCAAAAAATATCGTTTAAACCGATGTCAAAGTCAATCTATAAAATCTGGGCTGATTCAATTAGAGTTATTGATTTATTTCCACCTGCTTATGGCGGACAGATTACGGTTGATTCAATGACAGATTTATTTGAAATTGACTCTCTAAATAATCGAATGACTGTTGGTAGTCTAAAGACATCAGTTTTGATAGCAAAGGATTCTATTGTGCTTGCATATAAGGATACAACAGTAAATAGTTATGTGCTGGAGAAGATTACTGAGACAACTCAAAAAATTGATGAAAGTGAATTAAAAACAAGTTTAAAAGGAAAACACATTGTTGAAGATGGAGATTTCAATTATAAACTTGAGATACTAAGTGACACAATAGCGATAATAGATGGTATTTATGACAAACCAGACACGACTAAATGGATTATGAAAAAAATTGACAATAGCTATTTCATTGCCTTTGACATAAATGAAATTGGACTCTTAATTGTCGAACGAACAAGTGAGAATTACATTGAAATGACTAATATTTCGAAGAACCAACCATGGATAATTAAAAAAACTGCTAGTAACAGCAGTCATAAAATATAGGGATGTTCTGTGGTTTGCCGCGGTGCGCTTCTCGCAGCACTTTTTCTATCCGGTGGATAGAAAATCGCTCCGAAAAGCCCTACATTTCATGTCTGCAAACCGTTGTAGCATATTATAAGACCATGAAAACACTATCGATAATTTTCATTACGACTTTGACCTTTATAGGTTGTAGAACTGCTATTAAAAGTGATGGACAAAACACAAAAGACGACGGAATTGACACTATTGAATTAATGACTGCAACCGAAAAATTCATTTTAAAAAAATTGGAAGGACAGCATGTAAGAAAAACTAAGACTTGGAAAGACGGAAGTTGGGTAATTGAGTTTTTTGAAGATACAACTGATATTGACCTAAATGACATAATCTGGGAGTATTACAGTATTGACAAGAAATCTATAATAACTGGAGATTTAAACAATGATGACAACATGGACTTTGCTATAAAGACCATTGGTGGAGCAAGCATGGGAAACATGTATTACATAGATTGGCATATTTTTTTAAAATCCAACGACAATTGGACTAGAATTGAAAATGACTTTGGTGGCGGTAAATTTTCTGACATGGAAACAGTGACGAAAGTTGAAAATGGTGTTTTAAAGACTGAATTTCAGGAATTGGACGAAGAGACCATGTGGCTAAAGGACTCAATTCAGAATAGAAAATATGAATTGGACAAAATAACTTTAGTGCGAAAGAAATAACATGCTACAACAGCAAGCATAAAATATAGGGCGGTTCTGTGGTTCGCCACGGTTCGCTTCTCGCAGCGTCTGTTCTTTCCGGTGGAAAGAAAGACGCTCCGAAAAGCCCTACATTTCATGCTTGCAAAACGTTGGCAACAAGCTAAAAACGTGAAAATACAAACGATAATAATACTTTTATTTACTTTGACTTCGTGCGCGAACAAAGGATCGAATGACTACAAAAATGAAGTTGAAAAAGTTGGACAAAGATTTGACTCTATTGAATCAAAAAAACAATCAAATACTCAAACTTTGAATGACGACACGATTGAACTTAAACCGATCATTGAAGGCAAATTTTATCCAAAAATACCCGACACGTTAGAATGGCAAGAAGAACAACTTTTATCAGGAGATTTTAACGGAGATAATCGGTTAGACTATGCCGGATTGGTACAGAACAAAATAAATCGACAGACTGGAGTAATAATTATTAACGACACGACAATTGATCAGTATTATATTTTCGGAGCTGGAAAAGTAGTTGTTCGAGATATGACTGACTTAAGATGGATTGATATTTTTGAAATCCTTCCACAAGGAGATACAATTGCACCGACAATAGTTGATAAAGCAACCGGTGACATTATTGGACCTGATACAAGTAAAAGCTTTGTATTAACAGGAAATGGAATTAACATGGGAGTTTCGGAATCTAGTGGCGGAGGAATAATTTTCTGGAACGGAAACGACTACGAATGGTACCACATTGAATAAAAGCCAGTTGCCAACAGCAAGCATAAAATATAGGGCGGTTCCGTGGTTTACCACAGTTCGCTACTCGCAGCCTCTTTTCTTTCCGGTGGAAAGAAAAGCGCTCCGAAAAGCCCTACATTTCATGCTTGCAAAACGTTAGCGGCTATAAATAGACACTA
>JAGDZV010000014.1:0-22258 GCA_049115495.1 Bacteroidia bacterium
AGTGGCTTTATTCCCGATACCCGCAATAAATTATTAATTGCTTCAAGCCTAAGACTATCTTCGTTTGCCTTGTTGTTCCATGCTTTACGCAATGAATCTACATTTACTTGTCCTAGGTTAAATAAAGGACAAAATAGAAATAGAATGAAAATTGTTCTTATCATCTATCAGCTTTTAAAATGGCAGTTTTTAATTTCTTCTCGCTCACTTGATGAATCCCAAAAAGCACCAAGGCAATGGCAGTATTAATGGCTATTTTCCATCCTACTTCGCCATTGCTAATACTGTCAACCCATGGGTCAAGCACTACCAATAGAAACTCAAATGTAAGTATGAAGAAAATGAAGATTAATCCGGATGCCAAACGTAGGCTTATATTGAAACGAGCAATTACTGTAATTATAGAAGCAAGTAAAAACACTACTATTACCACCAAACTATACTGAAGCTTGTTAATCCTTTGTTTCTTTTGTAGCTCTTTTTGAGCTGAAAGTGCTTTAATCATCTCAAATTCTACACGTTTAAGGCTATCTGCAACCTGTTGTTTTTGAAATTCAAATAATTGTAATTGTTTAATGGATTTTTGAATCGCAATAGCTCCTTTTTCCTCATTATGTAATTTTAAATAGTAATACGCAGAGTCAATTGAGCCGACTTTATCAAAACCTTCTTGTATTATCTTATAGGCATCTGCATTCCAAAGTTTGATTTCTGTCTTATTCGAGATAAGAAGTATAAGTCTAGATAATCTTTTTGCTTCTAAATAATCATTTTCTAACTCCGCAATTCTCGCTAAACCTAAATAAGTTGCCATTAATGGAAGTTTATCTTCAACTTGATTTTTTAGCTTAACAGAACGTTTAAAAGCATCTTTGGCTTTATCCAATTTGTCATCTTCAAAAAAAGCAGAGCCTAAGCGTGTTAGCGCAATTTGTTCCGCCCTTGTATACCCAATTTCAATAGCATGTTCTAATGCAATAAGAGAGTAATGTATTGCTTTTTCAAAATCTAATATTTTGGTATAGGCATGACCTAAGTTAGCTGCGCTTATTGGGTAAGATCTACTGCTTTCACTTTCATTCTTTTCGGTTATCAATTTACTATATAAAGAGCAGCTGTTTTTTAAATGCTTTATTCCTTTGGGATAATCATTTACATCAATAAATATTAGGCCAATAGCATTATCAACAGATGCCAAACAAAGTTGAAAACCTAGGGAATCAGCAATTTCCTTACTTTCAAATAAATGATCTAAAGCCTTTTCATAGTCACCTTTCGCATAGTATCCGAAACCAAGAGCATTGTGTGCGCTTGCGAGTGAGTATGGATATCTTGACTGATTTGTCGATATCAAGAAGTTATTAAGCTCGGCAAGCACTTTGTTAGATTTGTCTGAAAGGAGTTGATTTGTACATCCTCTTATGTAATTGGCTATCAAGGAATCAGAATTCGAATTAGATGCCTTGAGAGAATCGAATTTCAGTACCTGAGCATTGCCAAAATACACTAAAAACAAGCAGGCTAGGGTATGTGTTGTTCTAGCCATTTGATTTAATTATGGCTTTCTTAAGACCTCTTTCACTAATCTGATGTATTCCAAAAAGCACCAATGCAATGGCAGTGTTGATGGCTATTTTCCAGCCTACTTCGCCATTACTGATTGAGTCTACCCATGGATCAAGCACTACCAACAGAAACTCAAATGTGAGTATGAAGAAAATGAAAATTAATCCGGAAGCTAGTCGTGGACTTATTTTAAATTTAGAAGCCACAGCAATAATGGTTGCTAAAAGCAAAACCACAATAACGACCAAGCTGTACTGAATACGATTTTTACGTTTGAAAACTATTTGTTCTTTTTTCAATTCAAGAACAAGTGCCTTTTCTTCTTCTACTTGTGCAATGCTATCTTTTATTAGGTTTTTATTAAACTCCAATTCAAATAACTTTTGTGCCGCTTTTTCATTTTCAAGAGAATCATTGATACTTTCAAGACGGTTAAAATATTTTGCAGAAAGTTTTCCTTCATTTAGTCCCATAAACGCTTTGGTAAGACATTTGTAGCAGTTTTTTTGTGCATCAAGTGACTTGATGTTTTGGCTTATTTTTAGTGCGTTGTTACATATTGTACCCGCATCTTTAAACCTGCCCGCTTCAACGAAGCATATTCCTGCTCGAGAATAGACTATTGATTTTAAATATGGGCTACTATTATCCGCTAATTCTACCGCCTTTTCAATGAAGTACAATCCGGAGTCTATTTTGCCTTGTTTAAACATGGCTTCGCCTAAGGTGTAAATTATTCCAATTTTCAAATAATCGGCATTGCTTTTATTCATATTTATTTTTGCAAGCCTAAGGTTCTGAATTGCTTTTTCATATTCCTTATGGTCATTATAAGTACTGCCCAAATTATTTAGGGCAAACATTAAACCTTCATAGTCTTTTGTTTTTCTATAGTACTCTGCGGCTTTTTGGCTGTATTTAGCGCCCTTTTTCCAATTCCCTAAGTCTGAATAAATTACACCAATGTTTAGGTCTATTTTGGCAATACCATTTTCATTTTTGTTTTTTAGATATAATTTAGAAGCTTCTTTAAATAATTTTATTGCTTCATTTTTTATTCCAAGTTGTCTATAAACTATTCCTTGAGCATTTGTTGCTTTTGCAAGCCAAGAAATGCTATCTAAGACGCTTAAAATACTCCGAGACTTAGAGAAATATTCAACCGCAGACTCATAGTTGCTCTTTTCAATTTCATAATCACCTAGATAGTACAATGCAACCGCTTTATAGAATGCTGAATTAGTTTGGTCTGCCGCCTTTAGTATTTCATTGGCAAGCTGTAATACAGAATCGTGATTGGTCTTGCCTTCTTGTTCATACAAATACTTTGTAATGGTTTTTAATCGCTTTTCTGTACTAAGTTCCTCATTCTTCCATTTGAGCAATAATGAGTCCTGAAAATTCTGTGCTTGTAGATTGCATAAAAGAGTTGACAAGATCAGGGTTAATAAATATTTCATAGATCACTTTTTAAAATGACCATCTTCAACTTCTTCTCACTTACCTGATGTATGCCAAAAAGCACTAAGGCAATGGCGGTATTAATTCCTATTTTCCAGCCTACTTCACCATTGCTCACTGAATCTACCCATGGGTCTAGTACCACAAGCAAAAACTCGAATGTGAGAATGAAGAAGATGAAGATAAGGCCTGATGCTAGACGTGGACTTATTTTGAATTTGGTGGCTATTGCAATTATTGTAGCCAACAAAAGCACTATAATTACTACTAAACTGTATTGAATTATGTTTTTACGCTTTCTCGCGGCGAAAGCCAGTTCTTCGTTAAGCTTTTTAATTCTTAATTGCTCTATATGTGCTAAGCTATCTCGCAGAATTTGCTTTTCGAACTCCATTCTTTCAAGCTCTTTACCCAATTGTTGTGCATTAAGACTATCATCTAACACTTTTACTAACTCAAGATATTCCAGGGCTTTTTCATTATTTAGGCTCTTTTTGTAACTAGTAAAAAGACAGTTGTAGATGTCTTTTTGCTGCTGAATATTGGGATTTTCATGAATTAAGCTTAGGCATTTACTACAATAATAAATGGCTGAATCTATTAAATTTTGTGTCAAATAAAGCTCCCCAATTGTATTGTATATGGTTATAGTTGTAGAGTTGTTTTTTAGTTTATTTGTTTTGTTTAGAGCTTTGTAAAGTATGGTTTGCGCTTTATTTAAACTGCCATTATTTAAATGAAAGTATGCGAGGTTGTTTAATGCCCCAACATAATATAATTGATTCGTCTCGGTTTTATGAATGTCAATGGCTTCATTAAAGCATGTCCTTGATTTGGATGTGTCGCCCAGTTGAAATGAAAAAACACCTCGTCTGTTTAGGCAATTGGCAATTTGATTATTACTTTTTATTTTTCTACTCAACTGAAGTGCTTTTTCTGCATAAGTTGCTCCTTTTGATATATCCCCTTGTTCAGCATATAAAGAACTAATTTCTAAAAGGGCTTCAATTTTGAATTGGTGCTCATTAATTTCATCACAGATTTTTACACCTTCCTTTAGCAAATAGATGCTTTGCTTAAACTTACCAACTATTGAGTGAATAATACCTAAGTTAATAAGGGAGCCAGCCATACCTTTTCGGTCATTAATTGTTGACCTTATTTCATAACTTTCTCGATAAAGCCTATGTGCTTTATTTGGTTTTTGTAAATGAAGGTATACATTTCCCTTTTCATTTAGTGCCAGTGCTGCTTCTTTTTGATAGTTATTTTTAATAGCAAAATCATAGAGCTTATCTGCTAATATCAAACATGAATCTATATTTCTAAATAAAAAGTCATTATGAATTAGGTCATGTAATGAGTACATTTTTATTGAGTCATCTACAGTTTCATCATTCCAAATTTTAAGAATGGAGTCGGTCTTATTTTGTGCTAGCCCAGAAATTGAGAAAAGAGTTAGTATAATTAGTAAGATAGTCGTCTTGTTCATCTATCTATCTGCTTTTAAAATAGCGTTCTTCAATTTCTTCTCACTTACCTGATGTATTCCAAAAAGCACCAAAGCAATTGCTGTATTAATAGCAATCTTCCAGCCTACTTCTCCTTTGCTTACATTATCTACCCATGGATCAAGCACTACCAATAGAAACTCAAAAGTGAGTATAAAGAAAATGAAGATTAAGCCAGAAGCTAGGCGTGGGCTTATTTTGAATTTGGTAAAGATGGCAAGGGCTGTGGCAAGGAGTAAAACAATAATTATTACAGCGCTGTATTGGATTCTGTTTTTGCGTTTCTTAGATGCCTTAAGTTCTTCTTCCTTTTGTTTTTGAAGTCTAAGGGCTTCTACCTGATTTATGCTGTCATTCTCTATTTTCAACTCTAGTTCAATTCTATCAAGCGTACTCTTATTTTCAATTATAGCAAAGCTGTCTTCAAGCACTTTTTGCATCTCCATATACTTTAGCGCTTTTTCTGTCAATTTGAGCTCCTTGCTGGCTAAATATGCAAGCTCAACCATTTCAAGTGCTCTACTTGGGCTTTGGTCTTTAAAGTCTTGTAAATTGCTTACGAGTAAAATAATTTCAGCGTATTTATTCGTGTAATAGTAGTTTACAATTTGTCCAAACCTAGTTCTGGCAGCAGACCTGAATTTTTCATTGGTCATACAAGAATCAATGTAATTATTGCTCATTTGAAAATCATTCAAATGCGCTGCCGCCGCCGCTGCTATGCCGTAAGCACTAAATATAGTGTATTCACCATCTGCCAATTCAATCGTTTGCTGAAGCAGGTCAAGTGCTTCACCATATTTTCCTGAAATATATAACTCATTTGACTGGTGAAAGTATATATGAGAAACGCCTTCATTATTCCCGATTCTTTTAAATATTTTGAGTGACTTGTTATGGTAGAATTCAGACCTTTTAATGTCTTTTATCTTCAAATAGAGATCGGCCAAATAATGGTATCGCATGGCAACATTGATTCTATTTCCTATTAAGTCATATGCCTTTAAAGACCTATTCATATTAAATATAGCCTGAACCATATTGTTTTTCTCCAAATAATAGGTGCTTATTGAGAAGTAGGTCAAATATTCAGTCCATAAACCCGTGCCTAACTTTTGAAAATGAAGCATTGAATCAACCATTCTTTGGCATGCGTTATCATCTTTTTTTCTTTGATATGCACGTAATAAATTGCCAAGAGAAATTAGACGTCCACTATTATAGCCGTGGTTGCCAAAAATTTCTGCACTCCTTCTATTTCGTTTAATTAAGGAATCAATTGGAGTGTTTTCATCGCGACCACGGGCAAATTCTTCACTAAGATATTTAGCGGCTTTGTTATTATTATCCTTTGCCAACCCGCCAAATAATTCGGATACCTTTTTTACGTTTTCATCAATTTGTAAAAACTCAGGATCATCAATCGTTAGCAATAGGGCTTCCATACGAGTTGAATCGTCAAGGTTCTTATTGTTGAATACCGCAAGCAATGAATCGACTCTTGCACTATAACATAAGCTAGTGTTAACAACAGGAATAAGAAAGACCAATACAATTATAATTCTCATCTCTCCACTTTTAAAATAGCATTCTTCAATTTCTTTTCGCTTGCCTGGTGAATGCCGAAAAGCACTAGCGCAATGACTGTGTTAATCCCAATTTTCCAACCAACTTCTCCATTGCTTACATTGTCTACCCAGGGGTCTAGTACTACAAGAAAGAACTCGAAAATGAGTATAAAAAAAATGAAGATAAGGCCTGAGGCCAAGCGTGGGCTAATTTTGAATTTTGTTACTATGGCGATAACCGTGGCGAGAAATAGAACCATGATGATTACAGCGCTGTATTGAATACGGTTTTTCCTTTTCTTATGTTTTAGTTTGGTTAGTTGTACTTGGCGTTTTTGGGCTTGAACTTGAATGTGTTTAATACTATCGTTGTATATTTTTTTATCGTACTCAAACTTTTCTAAGGTTTCAATTGCAGCTTCTTTTTCGAGTAATTTTGACAACTCCAAGTATCTGTCTAAATATATAAATGCTTTGTCTCCATTGTTTAGGGCTCGGTAAGCATTATATAAACAGAAACAAGCATCTTTTAATATTAGCTTTGAATTAATACTATCTGCAACCTTTAAAGCTCTTTCGCAATTTTCAAAGGCCCTTTTATTTTGCCCCATTTCCAAAAGAGAACTTCCAAGTCTTAAAAATGCTTGTCCCGTTAAAAACGGCATTCCAAATTTCCTTGATGAGTTCACCGCCTTTATAGCAAAATTTTCACCTTCGGCAGCATTGCCTAATTGAAAATGGCATTTGCTTAAACCCGAAAAAATATCAGGGTTTAATTCATCAAAACCTATTGATTTACCATGCTCTAATGCCTTTGTGTATGAATCAAATGCCTCTTTCAATCGATTTTGGTCTAAATAATTCTCAGCTTTATTATTAAAAACATATACAACTCCTATCTGATCGTCAACTTCATTGTAAATTTCTAAAGCATCATTGTAAAAACCTGTAGACCTATCATATTTACCCATATCTGCACATAAAACTCCAATGTTTAGCAGCATGTCTCCTTCGCCATTTGTATCATCGAGCTCACGATTGTATTTTAATGCCGTTTGAAAACTACGCAGTGCTCTTCCTGTAAGGCCCATTTGCCGAAAATTGATGCCCATAGCGGTATGTGTTGAAAACATACCTTCTATGTTTTGTTCATTACCATATAACACAAGTGCACTATCAAAAGAACTTGCAGCATTCGAGTACTCGGCTCTTTGCGTATACAGATTGCCGCGCATGACATGAACAATTCCAGCCAAATCATGTAATTTGTTCATTTCTATCAATGACTCTACTTCGCCTATTATTTGTAATACTGAATCATTTGACAACCTTGAATTGTAATAGGGGTAATCTTCAATGGCTTCTATTCGCAGTCTTGGATCGTTTTCTGTATTTAACCAAATGCGAAAAATTGAGTCAACATTCTTAGCTAAACTATAATTTACGCAACAAATAATTATGGTGATAAACTCTATTGTTCTTTTAATCAAATCGGTATATTTAATTGCCTGAGCCAGTTTTGCTAATAAACAACAAAAATTTGTTCAACAATATTAAGGGCTTTATCTCTATTATTCATGTTCTATTGTTGAAGTACTAAAGACTCAGATAAAATAAACCAATAATATTCTTTTAATTAATGTGCCTCTAAAATCATGGACTTCAGATACTTCTCACTCACTTGGTGTATGCCAAATAGTACCAATGCAATAGCAGTGTTTATACCAATTTTCCAACCTACTTCACCATTGCTGACTCTATCAACCCAAGGGTCTAATACCACAAGCAAGAACTCGAATGTGAGAATGAAGAAAATGAAGATTAAACCTGATGCTAGTCTTGGGCTTATTTTAAATTTTGTGAAAATGGCAAGTGCTGAGGCAAGAAGCAAAACTATAATTATCACAGCACTATATTGAATGCGGTTTTTTCGTTTTTTCGAGGCCGTCAACTTATCTAAACTCAATTGCTTTTCTCTCTCTTCTTCGGCTAGTTTTACACTATCTTGGTACAGTTGTTTTTCAATCTCCATTACCTGTAGTTTTTTATCTAGATCATCATCTTTTAAGCTATCAGTAATTTTTTGAACCCTCTCAAAATATTGTAAAGCTTCAATGCCTTTGCCCATGCCTTTGTACCCTTTGTAAAGGCAGTTGCATCCTTCTTTTTCGAAATAAATATTGTTCATTTCTAATCCATACAAAAATGCCCGTTTGCATTTTGCAACAGCAGCCTCATATTTTTTCTCCTTAAGATTTAAAAACCCCATGCCTAGGTTCACAATTTCTATTCCGTTTTTGTTATTTATTTCTTCGAACGTTATTAGTAATGTTTGGAATTTTTCTTTTGCTTTGTCCAATTGGTTTTGTTCCAAATAGATTTCTCCTATTCGTAATTCCGCTTCTAATACGAACTCACTTAATTGTCTCTCTATGGCAAATTCAAGGCATTTTTCTGTTAGGGATAATGCCAAGTCAAACTTTTTTTGTTGGACGTAAATATGTACCAATACCCTAACAAAGGTGATGCTATTAATATCCCATTCTTTGTGAAGTGCTTTATATATTGCCAGCGCTTCATTTAAGTATTTGATGGCAGATTCATAATTCTTTTGATCCGTATAAATGCGGCCGATATTACCCAAGCAAACTGCCTTATACTGTAGCTCTCCTATTTCATCAAATTTGTGTAAGGCACGTTGATAATAATTGATTCCTTTTGATTTTAACCCGGCAGCTATGTACGCAAGGCCAATGTTGTTAAGGCTTCCTCCAACGCCTTTAATATCTCCAATCTCTTCTCTAATTTGTAAAGACTCATTATAGAATTTCAAAGCCGTTTTTAGGTCGTTTCTATTCAATAGGCCAAGGGTATTTAGTGCCAGCGCTGTTTCGTGTTTTAAATTGGCTGCCCTAGCAAAATCCAGTTGTTTTTGTGCATAATAAGCAGATGAATCAAGATTTCTAATACGATATACTTCGAATGCCAATTTATGAACGGCGTCTAATCGTAAAGAATCTGTTTGCGCTTTGTTATTCCATTGGGTCCTAAGGGAATCTGCATTTAGTTCTGCCGAAGTAGAAATTGGGTTTATTACTAATAATAGTAGTAGTATTAATCTCATTCACCTATTTTTAAAATGGCATTCTTCAATCTTTTCTCACTCACTTGGTGTATGCCAAATAGTACTAATGCAATAGCAGTGTTTATACCAATTTTCCAACCTACTTCACCATTGCTTATTGAATCGACCCACGGATCCATGGCCACTAATAGAAATTCAAAGGAGAGTATAAAGAAAATGAAAATTAAACCAGATGCCAGTCGATGGCTTATCTTGAAACGTGTAATAATTGCGATGGTTGTTGCCAAAACCATTACTACGATTATTGTAAGACTATATTGTATTCGGTTTTTTCGTTTTTTCGAGGCCGCCAACTTATCTATACTTAATTGCTTTTCTCTCTCTTCTTCGGCCAGTATTACACTATCTTGGTATAGCTGTTTTTCAATTTCCATTACCTGCAGCTTTTTGTCTAGATCATCATCTTTTAAGCTATCAGTAATTTCTTGAATCCGCACAAAATTTTGTAAAGCTTCAATGCCTTTGCCCATACCTCTGTACCCTTTGTAAAGGCAGTCACACGCTTCTTTTTCGAAATTAATATTGTCTATTTCTAACGCATACAAAAAGGACTGTCTGCATTTGGCAACAGCGGCCTCATATTTTTTCTCTTCAATATTTATAAGTCCCATAGCTAGGTTCACAATTTCTATTCCATTTTTGTTATTTTCCTTTTCGAATTTTATTAGCAGTGTTTGGAATTTCTCGTTTGCTTTATCTAATTGGTTTTGTTTTAAATAGATCGCTCCAATTTGCAATTCCATTGCTAATGCCAACACATCTATTTCTCTCTCTATGGCAAATTCAAGGCATTTTTCTGTTAAGGAAAATGCCAAGTCATATTTTTTTTGTTCTACGTAAATTTGTGATAATGCTCTAAGTGATGTAATATTATTAATTTCCCCTTCTTTGTCAAGTGATTTATATATTGCTTGGCTTTCATTCATGTATTTGATGGCAGATTCATAATTATTTTGCTCAGAATAAATGTGGCCTATGTTTGCTAAACAAGTTGCCTTAAACTGTAGCTCACCTATTTCATCAAATTTGCGTAAGGCACGCTGATAATAATTGATTCCTTTTGATTTTAACCCTGCAACTACGTAGGTAGCTCCAATGTTGTGTAGGCTTCCTCCTACGCCTTTAATATCTCCAATCTCTTCTCTAATTTGTAAAGACTCAGTATAGAATTTTAAAGCTGTCTTAAGGTGGTCTCGGTTCAATGCACCAAGCGTATTAAGTGCAAGTGCGATATCATACTTTGAGTTGACAGATTTTGCAAATTCAAGTTGTTTTTGCGCGTAATAAACAGAAGAATCTTTTTTTCTAAAACGATACACTTCGAATGCCAATTGGTGAACGGCGTTAAGCCTAAGAGAATCTGTTTGTGTTTCGTTACGCCATTCAGCCTTAAGCGAATCTGCATTTAGGTTGGCCTGGCTAAACAACGGAAGGCTAAGGAGTATTAGAACGGTTAATATTCTCATTTATCGACTTTACTATTAACTATTGAATGATTTACAGTGAATAATGAAAGCCATTACCCAAAACAATTTTAACCTCCGCTGTAAGTGTGCTTTATGTGTTTAGGCAGTTTTTGTAAGTGATCTAGCGATTGTACTATCAGTAATTAAAAGGTTTTCCAAATGTAGATAGTATTTCAATAGTGAATTACCTTAAAGTAGCAAGGCAAGCGCTTTTTATCTGTCCACATTTAAAAGTGTCTTCTTCAAACTCCGTTCACTTACTTGATGCACGCCAAATAGTATTAAGGCTATTGCGGTATTAATTGTTATTTTCCAACCTACTTCACCATTACTAACATTATCAACCCAAGGGTCTAATACAACTAGCAGGAACTCAAAAGTGAGAATGAAGAAAATGAAGATAAGGCCTTGGGCTAAGCGAATACTAATTTGGAAACGAGTTAGCACTGCAATGGCTGTTGCGATTAATAGTACAATTAATACCGCTAGGCTGTATTGCACCTTGTTCTTTTGATTATGTATTTTAAGATTACTTTCTATTTGAGCTTGTCTTCGCCTTTCGGATTCAATTTCTAAAAAGCTATCTTTAATTGCTTTTTGTTTATATGACATTGCCATATCCCTTAATAGAACGGCATCCCTATCATTCAACTTTAATAAGTCATTCTTATATTCAATTAAGCGCTTGTGATATGTTAACGCTTGCTTGTATTGCCCTAGCCTTTCCGAAATCTGATACAATAATTCAAGTGCATCGATTTGGAGGTTCAAAAGGCCTAAAGCGTGAGCTGCTTTCAGTGCTTCTTGGGCGTTTATTTTGGCTTTTTCTATTTGATTATGTTCTAAGTAAATACTCGCTTTACCTAATTCGGCTTTTACCCTAACCTTGTCGTATCCACTGTTTGTATAGTTTACTTTTTCAATGGCTTCTTCAAAATAGTAAAAGGCTGAATCAGTTGAACCAGTTTTCTTATGCAGATAGGCAATACTCACAAGTACATCCGCTACGCCACTCCAGCGTTCTCTTTTTTTCCAAATACTTTGACTTCTACGTAATAAAACAAAGGCTTTCGATGTTCTGCCAGTTAAGGTATATAGTTCTGCCAAACCATTTAATGGGTTGGCAATTCGGTCTTCAAAGCCATTTAATTTTCTGATATTAAGACACTCAAGGTAATATTTTTCCGCTTTTTCAAATGACTCCAATTCAAAATAAACAACAGCAAGGTTGTTTATTATCTGTGATCTTATCATTGGTTCATTTAGGGAGTTAAGGCAATTAAGACTTCTATAATAATATTCGATTGAAGCAGGGAAGTTCCCATAAATCGATTGTATAGCACCTAGATTTCGGTAACTTAAAGCAAGTCCTATGGTGTCGCTACAAGATTCAAAGTATTTTATTGAGTATTCGTATTGTGTATTGGCAGAATCAAAGTGATTTTTTGAATGATACCAGTAGCCACTTTTTTCATAAATCTTTGCAGTATACCAATGAAAATCATTTGCCTTTGAAATCTGAATCAAACGCTTACTTAGTTCCCTATACTGGTAGTTTTCAAGCTCGTCAAGCAGCTCAATGCCTATCCTAAGTTTTGTGGTGTCACTGCTTTGTTTTTCATGATATATGTTGAATAGAGAATCTTTATTCCCCGCTGACACCAGTGAAGTAAATAATATGTGTGCTAAAATTAAAAAGACTCTCAAAACACGGAGTTAAAGATTAAAAAAGGATTTTTTCGTCTTAATAGATATCAAACATTCAAATTAGAATTGGGAAGTTCATTTATAGATTTTTAAAAGTTATATTTTATTTAATGAGTCATTTGATTATCACATGTTTCAACTTCTTCTCACTTACCTGATGAATGCCAAAAAGGACGAAAGCTATGGCTGTATTAATGGCTATTTTCCAACCTACTTCGCCATTGCTGACTTTATCAACCCAAGGGTCTAATACTACTAATAAGAATTCAAAGGTGAGAATGAAGAAAATGAAGATAAGGCCTTGGGCTAATCTGATACTTATTTGATACTTGGTAAGAACTGCAATGGTACTAGCAATGAGTATAACCACTATTACGGCCAAGCTATATTGTATTCTGTTGTTTCTTTTTTTGGTATTCATTAGAGTCTCAAAATCCTGTTTTTTGGCTTGCTCTAGTACCACTTGAGCTAAACTGTCTTCTACTAATTTTGTCTCAAATTCATATTCTTTCAGCTTCTTGGTTGTTTCATCAAGCTGTAAACTATCATCGTATTGAGTCATTAATTCATGATATTCAAGAGCTTTTAAACCATGTTTCTTTGATTTATGGATTTTGTAAAGGTTTTCATAAGTGTATTTTAATAATAATGGGTCCTTGAGTTCAGTTGCTAATTTAAGCCCTAACTTATTATATTCTAAGGACTTGTCATGTTCCCCTTTTTTTTCATAAATGATGGCAACTTCTACGCACCATTGTGCTTTTAACCTTTTCTGTCCTAAGCTTTGAAGTAAAGCTTCTACTCTATAGGCATATTCTAAAGCCTTGTCAAAATCTTCTTTCTTTTCAAATACTTTACCAATACCACCTAATGCCGCTACTTGGCCCAGTACAATATCCATTTCCTTGCTAAAATCATAACATTCATTAAAGTAATTATTTGCAAGATCATAATTGCCCATTTCAACATGTATAAGTCCTATAGCGTGCAGTATGATTGACAGGTTTCTATGCTTAGTACCTTCATATGCGTTTAGTCCTAGTTTAAAATACTCTAGCGCCCTTTCATTTTCTTTTTGCAATAAGTAAATATTTCCAATTCCGCCATATGCGTTGGCTTTAAAAAGCTTCTCACCAATCTCATTACAAACTTTGATGCCCATTTTATAATATCTAATGGCCTTTGAATGTTGGCTAACAGTACTATAAACACCTCCTATATTTATAAAAGATCCGGCAATTCCCCTTTTATCGTTTATCTTTTTTCTAATTTCTAAACTTTGATGGTAGCAACTAATAGATTCAATAAAATTCCCCTTAAGAGAATATGCATTGCCCAAAGTATTGAGTGCTAATGCAAGTTGTTTAAAGTCACCCTTTTTACTGGCGAATTCCTTGTGTTTTTCGGCATAAAATATTGTTGAATCGACCGAGTTTAGGAGGTAGATGTCGAAGGCAATTTTGTGTATAGCATCAAATCTTAGTGAGTCAATTTGCTCTTCATTTTGCCAAATTAATAGTAACGAATCCAACTTTAGCTGAGATAGACACACATTGGGTAAAATGAGAAATGAAATCAAAGTAATTCCTAAACGCATCAATGAAAGACGATGGCCTAAATCAAGAGTTCCCCTATTTTTAAAGGGTATCTGCCTGATTATTCCAAAAGGAAAAGTACTGTTATTGTCCATCTTTTTATTTGTCAATTCGTAATATCCAGTTTCTCAGGCGCTTTTCACTAGCTTGGTGAATGCCAAAAAGAACCAAGGCTATAATGGTATTGAGCAATATCTTATATCCCACTTCGCCATTGCTTGCCTTTTCAACCCATGGGTCTAAAACCACCAATAAGAACTCGAAAGTTAGTATAAAGAAAATAAAGATTAACCCTTGGGCAAGCCGGATGCTTATTTGAAACCTTGTAAGAACTGCAATGGTACTTGCTATTAGCAAAACCACTATAACCGCTAAGCTATATTGAATTCGATTGCTTCTTTTTTTAGCAGTTACGGCGGCTTCTTCTTCAATTCTTTTTAAGTTTTTTATTTCAGATTGCTTAAGACTGTCTTTAATTATTTCATTTTTTAGTTCTAGCTGAAGTAATGTGGCCTTTTTATTTTCAATGGCGATCTGTTCTTTCATCTTGTAAAGTTTCTCTAAGTAGATGTAGGATTGGTCATTGTTCCCAACCATTTTTGATGCGTCAAAAACCAGCTCTAATAGCTTTAGATTCCTCGGCACATATTCAAATGAGCTAAAGTTTTGAGCATAATAATCATAATTATCTAAAACGGATAACCAGTTACTATTAGAATACGCCATTACAATCTTTGAATATTGAGTTTTTTCAGCCACAATAGGCGAAATAGATAACCAGTGTGGTTTTTCTAGTGTATTTAATATTGAAGTATATTTCGCTTTCTCGTTAAGATGAGCATAGCACATCAATTTGGTAGCATATAAATTCGCTACGGCCAATTCTGCATTTCCAAAACCGTATAAATCAGCACTGTCAATCTTATTTAAATACTCAATACATTTTTGATATTCACCTGAATGAAAGAACTCGCTTGCCTGATGAAAAACGATAGTAATAACCCCAAGTATGTTGTTGTTTTTCTCAAAAACCCTGAGGGATTTATTATGGTATTGCTCCGATTTTTTATAGTCATATACCCTTAAAAAAATGTCAGCAAGCAAATGATAGCTTTTACCTAAAGTTACTTTACTCCCACACTTTACAGAATGTTCAATTGCTTTTAGCGTATACCTATATGCTTCAATGGGTTTGTCGTTATTTCTATAGTACGATCCAATTGTTACAAAAGCATTTGCTTTATAGATTGAAGGGATTGTATGGTCAATAATTTGAGTAGCTTTATTAATTAGGCTATCTACCTTCTTGTAATTAGCTTTAAATGTATAATTTTCAATCAAATTACTTATTACGCCAAGTCTTATGTATTTGCTCGCAGATTTCTCATATTGACTATAAAATTTATTTGATGCAATTATTTGAGTATCAATAGAAGCTCCATTGTTTATTTCAATAATTTCCAAAAGAAGTTTTACTTCATCGTTATTGGTTTCCTTGTAAAATGACTTCAGGTAATCAATGATCTTTTCATTTCCTTCGGGAGTCGTAGAGAATGGATGCTCATACATAGCCACCACTAAGGCATCAATTCTCGTGGAATCGGCCAGAGAATTATCATTGAAAATATTTAATGCAGAATCAACAGTGCTAGAGAAAGCAAATACAGATTGAACAAGAAGGGTAAATATTAATATTTGAACTAAGCGCATTTTTGTGAAACCTTGCTGAAAAGATAAGAGAATTTTTTGTTGAAAAAGAAGGCAGATTAATGGGTATGTTGTTGAACCTTCATATTAAGGCATTTGAAGTGAGCTTCTAAACTTCTAGCTTAGATCCAAAGGCAATAAAGAGATCATATGAAAAAGGACGAGTCTCTGAGCATAATTTGAATGCATAGAAAAATTATCATAATGGTGCGTTAAATAAGTTGATAGTATAGTACAGCTAATCACGTGTTCTGAGGTCTGCTTGTATTAGCAACCCGAGTTGCCCGCAATTAAAATACAACAAGCTTCTAGGTAATGAATGCTTTAAAGATGTTGTAATTGATTATTTGCAGAGTGTAATAGCGTAAAATCAGAAAAAAGGCTGCCGTATGAATGATGTTATAGTTTTTTTTGATGCTGCTTGTAGCGATGCGCAAAAGTATTGATGATGTGAATAAACCAAGAAAAGGCAAATTACTGAGCGAGTAGAATATTTATTATATACCGTTGAGTTTGTTTTTCAATGATTTATTGAGAGAGCTAATGTACGATTTGTTCTTTTCAATGGCCCCAATGGTGGTTTCAAAGGTACATGTTCTTCTTAGATTAGGGAAAGCAATTTTGCCCTTTGAAATAGAGTTACTTGCCAAAAGATTAAGGTAGTTAAAGCTGAGCATAAAGATTTGAATATAATCTGTACTTGATGTGTTAAATCCTAATTTTTGGGCGGTTCGTTCGCTTATAATGTAGCTAGTACCTTTTACTTTAAGATCTTTATAGTCTTTATTTGTTTCAATTAAGTGCAGTATACCTTCAAGGTATTGTTGTAGAATAAATGCGGTTCTTTGTTTGCCACTCAAGTTGCGGTCAATTACAAATACATAATCTAGTAATGTGCCACCATGAATTTTTATTGTGCCATTTTTAGATTTCTCAGACAAGAGCATGGTGGAGTGATAAATAAGCTGTCCTGTTTTTTTGAGCGACGGAGTATCGAAGAACGGAGCAATAATAGAAAGTACAATTACTAAAATCAGAACACCAATGATCAAAAATCCTGTTTTCATAGCAATAAAAAAGCCTAAGCCAATTAGGGTAAACGCAACCAATCCAATTCTAATTTGAATATTTTGTTGCTCTTTGTTGCTTTTAGTATAAAATGGGTGTTTCAATAAAAAATATCGGCTTTATTTAATTGTTGGTTGTGAAAAGCCTTTGCCAATTAGCTAACTACTTTACAAGTTTATTATAACTAGAAACCGCATCTAAAAAGTAAATAAGCTTCATGGTAATAGTATTTCTTTGACCTTGGTCAAATACCGAGCCTAAATTGCTAAAATATGAGGGGTCAATAACCTGCTCATCTTGTGCTAGCGCGTTTTTATATACAATATTCAAAAAGCTGCCTGGGCCGAATTGCCAAGTGAATATTAAGTCAGTATTAAATGCGTTAAAGTTAAAGTTGGCATTGCCTTTAAAAGTTTCGTCTTCTATAATGTATCCGTCTTTATCAAGATCTCCGTAATAATCATAAATACCATAAGACCAATAGTGCCTTACCCTTAAGGTTAATGATAAATTGTTTTTAAAAAGATATTTACCTTGAAGAATATTGGTTAGCGTTCTTACATCTCTAACACCATATTTTGGGGCACCATTAAAATAACCTGCAAAACCGGCGCCATTTAGAAACCTTGTATAGTTGCTTGATGGTCTTAAGGTAAGCTTGTCGTTAACAATAATTATGGGTCTAATGCTAATTTCTAAATAGCTATTTTGTACATAATCAGTGAAATAGCCGTGACCATAGCCCAACTCACCATCAAGCGCAAATTTCTTGCTGTAGTCAGTAGATATGCCGATAGCATTATAATAGTACTCAGGTACTATGAATTTTTGCCCTGTTACTCTTGATTCAAAAAGATCAATACCATCGCCAATTTGCCCACTCATAATAATAAATAAGGCATTAAAGCTCGGAAGAATAAAATTGAACCTATTATTATAAGTGCGCCTTAAAATTTCTCCTGTTGTATAGTCTTGCTCCAAATTAAACCTTACCCTATTAAAATTACTGTTGAGCACCCAAAATGGGTTGTATTTATTGTATTGCAGGCTCAACGAGTGGTTTCTAATATTAGTTTGGAAATTAACGCCCAGATCGTTAGGGTTGAAATTTGGCGATTTAGCTTGGCTGGTTAAGTCAAACTTAAAATTGCCTCGAATTTTACTGAGTTTAAGCCAATAATTGAGCCCATCTTCTTCATTTGCCTTAAAAATGTTTGAGCTAAGGTCAGTTCCCCTTTGCGAAACTTTAAAATCTGATGAAACAGAATAAGTTGAGTTTTTGGAAACCAAATTAAGCCCAACAGCTGTTACATTGGCATCAATAAAGTCACCAATTCTTGATGTATTGAGATTTATAAAATAGATGGAGCTGTTGTTCTTAAGGTTTTGATCTAATGAAATGATGTTGTAATTAACCAATGGGTTGGTTTCAATGGCTCTTGTGGCCCCGGTTTCATTATTTTGTACAGTAGCTGTGGTTTGCGCAGTAAGAGCATTCATAACCCCTATGCCCAATCCATTTTTATCTCTGCCTGAGACTTTAGCAACATTTATTAAACGAGAGGTATTTGGGTTGTCAATTAGTGTTTCATTTGAATCTAATTGGTCACCGACCCTCCCAAAACCTTGTGGCACTCCACCAATTCTTCTAGAGTAGAAAAGTCCGCCTTTGTTAAAGAGTTCAACGCCCTCCTGAAAAAATGGTCTCTGTTCTTCGAAAACTACTTCAAAAGCACCAAGGTTTTTTACAATATTATCAGATCGAACTTGAGAAAAATCGGGTAACAAGGTCATATCTAGCGTAAAGCTCTCGTTCAGTCCAACCTTAAGGTCAGCCCCTGCACCATAGCCCAAAGTACTTTCTCCATTCTCGTATTCGGCAAAAGAAGATACGTATGGCGAAAGAGAAATACGCGCCGGATCTTCAATATTGTTTAAACCAGTAAGGTTGCCCCAATAATTTAGCGGTGTTTCTACTTCTTTAGGAACCAAGCTCCATTGTACTTCAGTTCTAATTCGTCTTATTTCACGTAAGAAATTAATTTTCCAAAGTTGTTGGTCGCCCTTAGGAAATCGAATGGCGTAATATGGAATTTCCATTTCAACCACCCAGCCGTCTTCAACAATTTGTACAGCGCTTTCCCAAACGGCATTAAATGAACGGTCAGAAATTCGTCTGTCAGATTGAACACCTGATGCTGAAACTGAAAATGTAAAAGCATCAAGCTTTTTATTGTAAGTATCAAAAGAAACTGTGAAAAGATCTGCATTCAATCTGTCGTCTCTCTCTCCCAATTGGGTTAAAATGCTATCTGGATTATCATCGTAGCAATGTGCTAAAAAGTAAATCTTATTGTCGTCATACAGCACCTTAACTTCAGTTTTAAAGATAGGATCGTTGCCTTCGGTAGGGTTTAGCTCTAAAAAGTTTGTGGCTACTTGGGCTTTTTGCCAGCTCAACTCATTTCCTTTTCCGTCAATCACAATGTTTTCATTAATCCTGAAAGCTTCAAGCGTTTTTTCTTGAGCTTTGGCACCAAAGGCAAACAGGGTGATAATCAGTATGTAGAGCGCTTTTTTCAGAGTTTTGTTATTTCTTTTCAGAAAATGGGTGCGAAGGTAATTGCTTGTTTTTTAGAGCAGATACTTGAACTTTGAATTTTCATTAATTCTTTGTAAATCGAATGTTTCTGTGTGCAAGAGCACATGAACGGATTTTGTAAGTTGAGAGTTTTGTGGTTATGATACCAACAATTGTTATTCGTCTTGGTTTGGCTTTTTTGCTAACTTTAGTTGTGGGCCGTTGGCTTATTAAAGATAACACCCAGCGCAAAGCCGCAGAAGGGGTTTTGAGTAATGCTGTTTTTGTTTATCTAATTAGCTTAAAACTTTCCTTGTTACTAACTCATTTTGAAAGCGTTCAAAACGAGATTATGTATTTGCTATACGGATGGGGGAGTGGGCTTAATCAAGGTTTTGCAATTTTAACAACACTTGGATATTTCTCTTGGTTTCTTTATAAAAAGAGTGAAAGCCTAAGTAGCGATCTAGTTTTTTTGGGAGGTAGTTCATTAACTTTTTCAGGTGTGTTTTTTCTGAGCTCTTTTTTTATCTCAGATCTTAAAAGCCAGAAAACTATAGACATTTCTTATTTAGAAACCATGAAGGAAATAAGCGGAGCGCCCATCATAATTGAACCTGATAAGAATATAGTTCTTAATTTTTGGGCCACTTGGTGCCCGCCATGTAGAGCCGAAATGCCAGAACTAAATGCCTTTTCGGAGTCATTTCCAAAAGCCAACTTTGTTACTATAAACAATATTTTATCAGAACGCGAAGGACTAGGAGGGGTTAGCGCTTTTCTTGACGAAAACAGTTATACTTTTAAAGTAGTGGCTGATGAGTCAAATAAATTGACGAATCTATTTGAAGTTTCGTCATTTCCAACCTCAATCGTTATTTCACCAAATGGTGAGATCTTGGCCAAAAAAGTAGGAGTGGTTAGTGAAAATTGGCTAGAAAAATGGATTTGTTATTAAATGTATTTTACAAGTAACCTAATGCCAACCATGAAAACAAGTATAGCGGTAAGTAACCTAATATGATTTGATTTTAGCTTGCTACTCTTAATTCTTGCTCCAACAAAGCCGCCAATAAATACAGTAGCTACTAATACAATTGTAGTATTAGGCTCAATATTTAGTTTGCCTGTTTGTGCTAGGCCTAAAATGCCTGCAATAGAGTTTACTAAAATGAAAAAGCTAGCAATACCCGCTATGGTTTTGGCGGTTTCCATTTTAAGTAAGTTAACCATTGGCGAAAGAAATATACCACCACCTATACCTACCATGCCTGAGAAAAATCCAATTAGTCCACCTATTCCTAAGGGCTGTATAGACGATTTTTTAATAGGTTGTTCTTCTACTTTTTTTAGCAGGCTTTGTAAAACCATACCAATTGATGAGAGAAGAAGGGCAATAGCTAATAGAATAAAAAAGTTCTTATCACTAAGCCTTACCATAGCACCTAAATAAGCCGCAGGAATACTTAATGCTACATAAAGAACCGCTTTTTTGAGCTGCAAACTTTTATCTAAAAGTGCCGTAATGGTTCCTATGCTTACTACAGCAATATTGCAAATAAGTGCGTTGCTTCTAATCAAATATTGGTCTGCCATGTAAAAAGTAAGAATGGCTAAGTAGCTTGAGCCGCCACCAAAACCCACCATGCTGTATAAGGTAGCAACTGCAAAAAATAGCAGTCCAAGATGTATCAGGTCGGTTAAGGGCATTTTTGTTTTAATCGCACAACAATACTAAACCTTAAGATTCTTTGTAAATGTATCAAAAGTGCCTAAAAAAAGAAAGCCTTGACCACCGGTCAAGACTTTAACAACAAGGAATTAAATCCGAATACTTTAGATCTACCTTATGTGTGAAAATTAGTAATGTTATTTTATAATGACTCGAATTAAATATAAAAGAGTGTAAATTGATAATGTATGTTCTAAAGTCTTAAATTGATGTTCTAAAAGTCTAATATTCTGTTCTAACAAAAAAGCCCAATGAAAACTCATTGGGCTTTGTATAGGGTAATAATTAGCGAGTTTTTATTTGACCTTAATCTCTACCCTACGGTTCATAAGCCTACCATTTTCGGTATTGTTGTCGGCTACAGGGTTATTATTACCATATCCGTTGTGTGTAAGCTGCGATGCATTTACACCACGTTGCATTAAGTAGTCATAAACCATTGCCGCTCTTTTTTTAGAAAGAATCAAGTTAGCATCGGCATTTCCTACATTATCGGTATACCCATCAATGGTAACATTAATAGAAGGATTGGCGATTAAGTATGCCGCA
Source organism: Bacteroidia bacterium (assembly GCA_049115495.1). Classification (GTDB taxonomy): domain Bacteria; phylum Bacteroidota; class Bacteroidia; order CAILMK01; family JACPUW01; genus JACPUW01. Next base: position 21,657 of record JAGDZV010000014.1, read on the forward strand.
ATATTATCAAGCTCAGCAGTTGAGCCAGCGGCTATTTTAGCACTGCTTGATTCAAACTCAATGCTATTCGGTAAATATCCGTTGTTCGGAGTTACATTCTTACTAAGCTCCTTAACCTCGGTAGGCGATAGTCTAGAGATCTGATCTCTAAGTTCTTCAATCTCTTTTTCTTGGGTCTCATTCACTTGGTTAAGCGAGTCCATTTTAGAGCGCATATCCTTTACCCGCTCTTCGAAAATGGCATTTACCTGAGCTTCAGAAAGGCCTTTACCGCCAACTATCGTTGGAGTATTGGGTGTAGAAGGCAAGCCTTTACCTCTAAAGAAACGGTAACCAAGGGTAAACTCATTACCACCACCGGTAAAAGGACCTGCATCATTAACCATATGGTCGTAAGTATAACTTAGCGTAAGGTTGTTGTTGAGCACAGCACCCACACCAAAGCTAGCCGCATAACCACCACGATAGCCAGCAGTAACAAATACTTTGTTGTGTACATGCGCTTTTAGAATTAAATCGTATTGTAACTGAGTACCCGACACAAAACGCGTAGCCAACATTGGGGTAATGCCAAACGTATCGCCTTTAATATCAAATCGGTA
>JAGDZV010000015.1:0-153931 GCA_049115495.1 Bacteroidia bacterium
TAGTCCGAATTTTAGTAAGGCTTCATTTTAATAAGCTACTGTGCTTATAAGTAACCGCTAGGCATATTGTAACAGGGATATGTATTCAATATTAGGCGATTTGTATTCGTTGGCCTCTAATGATACGTAGATTTTTGTGCTTGTAAATATTTCAAAAAAGTACAATGAAACAAATCCTCTCAATGTTAACTCTTTTGCTGTTAGCCTCATCATTTACATTGGTTAATTACCCCGATAGCTACATCACAGATGCATCACAGGTCAAAGGCAAACACACCATTTTTACCGAAATAGTAATAAATGCTTCTCCACAAGTTGTACGTGCTAAGTTTTTAGAATTCCAAAAATGGGGTGAGTGGAATTCTATGATTCCGGAAATAGCGCTAAAAACAGGCAATTTAGATAGTATTGAAACCAAACCAACATTAGATCTTACTTTGGATTTTAGCCGTAAAAACGATCCTGCCCCTGCACCAGTTTTTCCAGAAGTTTATGCAAATAACAAACAAGTATTTGAGTGGGGTTTTCACAAATGGTATTTACATGCAAATCATCCGCATCTTTTTGAATCTTTAGATAATGGAACAAAAACTCGGTTCATAAATTATGAAGTAATGGGTGGACTTTTTAAATCATTAATAATGACCAAAAAAACTAAGGCCAATATGACAGAACATTTCATTAAAATGAATAAGGACTTTAAGAAATTTTGTGAACAATAGCGTCTGCCACTAATATGGTTTTTGTATTCAAATCCAATATCAAAGAAAAAGACTTGACTAGGTTAAAGCTTGCACTTGATAAGATTTGCCACATAAATACATGGAATACAGACCTTGAAGATTGTGACAATATTCTAAGAATAGAGAGTAATCAAAACATTTCAGAAAACGTAATTAAAGCACTCCATAAATTAAATATTGAGTGCATTGAACTTTATTAAATTAAACATCATGACAAAACAAAAATGGAATACAACACTTATTCCTGACCAAACAGGAAAAACAATAATCATTACCGGAGCTACAAGTGGCTTGGGTAAAGAGGCCACAAAAGTACTTGCCTCTAAAAACGCCAGAGTTATAATGGCCGTGCGCAATATAAAAAAAGCTGAAACGGTTTCAAAAGAAATACGCGAACATTATCCCAATGCTCAGCTTGAAATTAAAAGCCTTGATTTGAACAGTTTAGATTCTATAAAATCATTTGCCAATAGCATTTTAACCACTTATTCAAGGCTTGATGTTCTTATAAACAATGCTGGCATTATGATGTGTCCTTATGCTAAAACAAAAGATGGTTTGGAAATTCAAATGGGCACTAATCACTTTGGTCATTTTGCCCTTACTGGTTTGTTATTTAGTTTACTACGCAAAACAAAAGATTCTAGAATTGTGGTAACTAGTAGTCTGGCTCACCGACAAGGCGATATTGATTTTACAGATATCAATTGGGAAAAAAGACCATATAAAACAGGTAAAGCTTATGGCGATAGTAAATTAGCCAATCTTTATTTTGCCTATGAACTTGCAAAAAAATACAAAGGAGATTCTGAAGCACCAATGGTTACAATTTCGCATCCTGGTTGGACAAAAACAGAACTCGACAGACATTCAGGCATGGCCAGCTTTATAGGAAACATAGTAGCACAAACCGTTGAAATGGGCACCTTACCCACATTAAGAGCGGCGAGCGATGTTAATGCCAAGTCTGGTGACTATTTTGGACCGTCAAAACTCATGGAAATGAGAGGTAACCCTGTGTTAGTTAAATCTAATAAAATGTCGCACAACGCTGTCAACGCTAAAACGCTTTGGAGCATTTCTGAAGAATTAACTGGAGTCAAATATTAATGTATGGCGCAGATACATAGAATTAAGAGTATTTCTGAAATGCATCAAGCCTTTGGCTGGGAGAAGCCTAAACATCCTTTAATTACCATAATTAGGAAATGGCCTCAAGTAGATTTCGATTTCGAAAATGTCAGGCTAACTAGCGATCTTTATCTTATTTCAATGAAAGGAAAAATGAACGCGACAACTTTTCAATATGGTAGAAACTCCTATGACTTTGATGAGGGTACACTCGTATTTATGGCGCCAAATCAAGTAACTTCCTTTTCTAACTCAAATGAACCTTTAGATGATCATGGCTGGACCATTTTTTTTCATCCAGATCTAATCCGTAAATCTGAATTAGGAAAAACAATCAAAAAATATTCATTCTTTGAATACAGCACTACCGAGGCACTGCACCTTTCTAATAAAGAAAAAGAATCACTATTAGAGCTGGTGGCAAAAATTGAAGTAGAGTTAAATCAAAATATTGATAAACACTCTCAAAATATCATTATTCAAAACATTGAAAGCATTTTAAAATATAGCCATCGCTATTACGATAGACAATTTTATACACGCACAAACCTGAGCAAAGACTTTGTTGTTAGATTCGAAGAATTCTTGGAAATATATTTTTCATCATCTGATTTGCTTGAAAAAGGTATTCCTTCAATAAAACAGTGTGGAGAAGCTCTGAATATGTCTGGTTCTTATCTAAGTGATTTATTGAAATTAGAAACAGGAAGTAGCGCAAAAGATCATATTAACACTTTTTTAGTTGAAAAAGCAAAAACCACATTGCTAAACTCAACATCTTCAGTCAGCGAAATAGCTTTTGGTCTCGGCTTTGAATATCCTCAACATTTTAGCAAACTATTTAAAAATAAAGTCGGTCTTAGCCCTACCCAATATCGAAATATGAATTAGGATAATATAAAATCAGTACCTTTCAATGTACAAGAAACAAAATCAACCTGCGGGGTATATACGTTTCTTATACCAACCTTTAGCTTCAATTAATATTTGTAGATGTAATTTCATAATCCGGTTAAAAAATCACGAAAAGCACAAGCGGAGAATTAATGGATCTGTAAATAAAGTAAAGTACAACCACCATCAATTAAATAGCGCCTACATTAGACTTGAAAATCAAATGAATTACTTGGATAATGATGGATTTCTATTTTCTTGTGTACTTCTTAAAAACAAAGAAAACTCTGCTCAAGTTCTTCCTATTTACCCTCTTCAATTGCAAGCAAATATCGATAACGCCAGAAGTTTAATATTTTATTATTTTGAAAGATAAAAGGTGGCTAACAACGTAACTAAAAAATTGCGGAGCTTTGCGCATACTAGAATCTAAAAATAAATCAAAGAGTTAGTTCTTATTGATCAATAACTTATCCATTTTGTAGGAAATGAATATAATAATGAAACATCTTCTGCTAGTTTTATTGATAGCATGCTCAAATAATAATAACAGAAGCCACAAGCACCATTTAATAGCTGCAATCGAAAACCAAAAAAAAGAGAAAGAAATTAAGAGCAGCGTCCAAAATAATGTTGAAAAGTTCAATGAAGAATGCCTTTTTGACTTAAGTACTCAAACTTCTAAGTTTTTAGACTCCATACCAGAGTTTTCAGTGTATACATGGGATGATAAACATAAGAGAGCTACAATTGAATTAGCAAGCGGTGACACTTTATTTGCTGCACGTGGCGGTTGTCATCATTTTGGAATAAGCGGTAAACTTAACGTGAACGAAAAAATAGACCTTGACTCTATTGAAATAATTATTGATAAATGTAAATGGATAGCCAAAAGAATTTTTGACAGCGCTGACAACGAAGAACTCAACTACCTCTTAAAAAATAAAAATTATAGCCTAAACAAATCTGACGACCGAATTCTTATAAACCTTAACCACGAGTATTATCTCGATTATTCAATTTATGCTTTTAGACGCAAAAATGGTAAGTTAACAATCGGAATTGGATATTATAGAATTTGAGAAATGAAAAAAAGATGGGCTAAATTTGGGGTAAAACAACTAGCAGTTGATTGATTATGTAAAGTTTACGTTACACGTTTGCTTTTGTCCATCTCAATCTAAAAAACCTTACATTACAAGCCTACAAAAAGCAGCCAGTATATAAAACATGATAGCACTTAAGAATGCTATAGAATCAATGATCACAATCTCTAAAGAAGAGGCAAATACTTTCATTTCTCTTTGTTACAGAAAATCATTCGATAAAAAGGCTATTCTCAGTGACGATGACAAATTTATAGACGAAGTATACTTTATTGAAAAAGGCATGATAAGGGTAAAGATCAATGACTTAGAAGGAAAAGAGCATACCACACATTTCGCAATTGAAAATCAATTCATTGCTGATTATAATGCATTTCTTACGCAAGAAAAATCTAGATACCAATTAGAAGCTATGGAGATTACCAAGGTTATTGTAATTCCTAGAAAAGCAATTGAATGGGGATATAAAAACATGTGTGAAGGAGAAAAATTAGGTAGGTTAATTGCAGAGTATTATTTCACCTATCTAGATTCTAGAATACAACGTTTGTATACATTATCTCCAATAGAACGATACAACCTTATGAGCACGACTTTTCCTAATATCCATAAAAGGGTTCCTCAACATATGATTGCCTCCTATTTGGGAATTACCCCCATTCACTTAAGTAGAATTAAAAAAAGCTACGCTAAAGTCTAAACATTTGTTATCGTTTTAGTTCATAGATGATGAAGAGATTTGTGAATTCTAAAACCAGCAAATGGAATTCATTGAATCTATAAAAGAGCGTAACGCCCTATTATTTTGGTTTGGCTTAGCAAACCTACTAGTAACAGTTATTCTTGTTCTCTTTTCCTACTTAAAGCCTATAGAATATGCGGGCACTAATGCGTGGCATAAACCCATCAAGTTTGCACTTTCAACTTCAATTTTAGCATTCTCAATCTGCTGGTTTTCTGGCTACTTACCCTTAGATAAAGATATGAACGTAGCCAGTTGGGTAATCATTATCACTCTGTCTTTTGAAGTGCTATACATTACCTTACAAGCAAGCAAAGGGCAAGCTTCTCATTATAACCAATCTTCTTCTTTCTATTCCTTTATGTTTACCATTATGGCCCTTGCAGCTTCAATCGCAACAATTGCCATTGGATACGTTGGGCTCAAATTTTTTATCCTTCCTTTAAATAACATACCTGAATACTATTTATGGGCCATTCGTTTGGGTTTCATACTTTTTGTCTTTTTCTCTTTTGAAGGGTTCGCCATGGGAGCCAAAATGTCGCACACTGTAGGTGCCAAAGACGGCGGAAAAGGATTACCATTTCTAAATTGGAGCGTTAATCACGGTGATTTGCGCATAGCTCACTTCGTTGGCATGCATGCTTTGCAGGTGCTTCCACTATTAGCTTGGTACTTATTAAAAAACACAAAACTCACCTTAATAGTGGCCGCCATTTACTCCTTATTAGCCATTTTCATATTGATATCAGCCCTAAGAGGAAATACCCTTATAAAAATGTAAACTAAAAATCAAAAAAAGCAGAAATGAGAGTAAATAATAATACAATATATAAACTTAAGAGAAATTACGGCAATTGGGCTTTAGTTACTGGTGCAACATCAGGTATAGGTAAAGAAATGGCAACGGTACTGGCAAAAGCAGGTTTCAGTTTGGTTATTACCGGTCGTAAGAAAGAACAGCTAAATTCTATAAGCACAGAGCTTTTTGATCTCTATAAAACTGAGACTATACCTCTGTTTGGCGATTTATCTAAAAAAGAAGAAGTTGAAAAACTTTTAAGAGAAACCGGCCACTTACCAATTGGCATTATCATACTCAATGCTGGATTTGGCACATCGGGTCCGTTAATTAACTCAAACATTGAAACTGAACTCAATATGATTGACCTCAATTGTAAATCTGTCTTACAAATGTGTTATCACTTTAGTTCTAAGATGAAAGCTGAAACAAGAAAAGGTGCAATTGTTCTACTTAGTTCAATGGTTGCATTTCAAGGTGTGCCAAATGCAGCGAACTACGCAGCAAGTAAAGCTTATGTGCAATCACTTGGCGAAGGCTTAGGAAGAGAGCTAAAACCATATGGAATTGATGTTTTATGTGCGGCTCCCGGACCTGTAGCATCAGGTTTTTCAGCTAGGGCAAATATGAATATGGGTAAGTCTATGTCTACTGAAGATGTTGCTAAACATATTATAAATGCCATCGGTAAAAAGAACACTTTACTACCAGGTGTACTAACAAAATTTCTAGTTTACAACTTAAGACTTTTACCAAGATGGGGAAAAGTTAGAGTGATGGAAAAGGTTATGCATGAATTTACGAAGCACCAAAAAGTTTGACAGTGCAAAAACATCCAAAAATCAAAAATGGAGCAGGTTAAAAACCATTACTAGGCATAACATTAAAAGTCCTACTTTCATCCCTATAAAACCTATGGGTCTGAAACTATTTCAAATTGATATAGATGGTTTTGTCTTAAACGACAAGTTTGAATACCCCCATTTCTACACACCAACTCCTATTGCACTTAAAGCAGCAAATGATCTTAAAAACCGTTTAAGAAAAGAACTACCTCAACTCCAAAGTCAACCAAAAGGCAGAATGCTCGGGGTCTTGGTAGTTGAAACAGAAAACGCAGAAATTGGGTATTTATCAGCTTATTCAGGCGAACTACAACCTGAGCTAGAAATTTTGAACTTTGTGCCGCCTGTTCATCAGCTTCCAAAAGGCCAAGATTTCACAGAAATGGCGCATATTAATGCCATTGGCAAACAGCTAAAAGAGCTTGAAAAAAGTACAGCATTTTTGGAGGCAATAAATCAGCTTAATGAGATCCAAAAAGAAACTGAAGAGAATATAAAGGCAGAAAAACAAGCCGCTAAAAAGGCAAAAGCCCAGCGCCATCTTCAAAGAAAAGAAGCTGAAAAACTACCTGAAGATGCGCGTAATGAACTACTTCTAGACTTGGCTAAACAAGGTGCACAAGCCGGAATGGACTTAAGACGATTTACCCGAAATGAAAACATAAGATTAGAACAAGCAAAACAAGAAGTTTTAAAATTTGAAGAAGAAATACAAGCGCTAAAACACCTTAGGAAAACCAAATCAGCTGAGCTTCAAAATGCAATCTTCAGGTCATTCGTTTTTAAAAACAGCCTTGGTGAAAGCAAAGATGCTCTTGATATTTTTATTGACTTTGGTATTGAAGTTCCTCCTGCTGGCGCGGGTGAATGTGCAGCGCCAAAACTATTTCAATACGCCTTTTTAAATAATTTGAAGCCAATAGCGCTTGCTGAGTTTTGGTGGGGTCCATCGCCAAACTCAATTATTAGAGAACATGGCAACTACTACCCTGCTTGCAAAGGAAAATGTCAGCCCATTTTATCCTTTATGCTCAAGGGCATTCCTGTTAAATCTAATCCACTTTTAGAAAATACAGGTGAAGGCAAAACCCTTGAAATCTTGTATGAAGACCAGCATATTGTGGTCATAAACAAACCATCGGGTATGTTATCAGTTCCAGGTAAACACATTACCGATTCGGTACAAACAAGGATTCAGCATCTATATCCAAATGCTACAGGGCCTTTAGTGGTACATCGGCTTGACCAGGACACTTCCGGCATTATAGTACTTGCCCTCAGCAAAGAAGCCCACAAGAATTTACAAAAGCAGTTTTTAGATAGAAGTATTCAGAAAACCTATGTTGCTGTATTAGAAAAACCAATTGACAATGAAGAAGGTATCATTGACTTACCACTAATTCTAGACGTAGATAATAGGCCCATGCAAATGGTCAATTACAAACACGGTAAACCAGCCATTTCGCATTTTAAAGTCTTAGAGAAAAGCCAAAGCAAAACACTGATTGAATTAAAGCCTGTTACCGGACGATCGCATCAACTACGAGTTCATTGTGCTCATAAGTTGGGTTTACACGCTCCAATTATTGGTGATAATTTATATGGCAACAGGTCAGATAGGCTCTATTTACACGCTCAAAAAATTGAGTTTACGCACCCTTTTACCAATGAACCAGTAAAGATTGAAACCAAACAGGCTTTTTCGGTTTGATAAGTTCTACTTTGACTAAGTTTTCCAAATAAAAACAACATCTTTGATAGTATCATATGATACTATCATGAAGCCGCCTTATCAAATAACTCCTTCTATTCTTGAGCTTATCTCAGGCATAAGCGAAAAGGTGGGTGAAGTGAACGCATCATTCATATTAAAATCTTCGCCAAGTCTTAGAAAGCAAAATCAAATAAAAACAATTCATTCTTCCCTTCAAATAGAAGGCAACACTTTAACAGAAGATCAAATAACCGCCTTACTCGAAAACAAAAGGGTTATTGGCCCTTCAAAAGACATTAGAGAAGTTGAAAATGCTATTGCGGTTTACGATTCATTAAACGATTTCGAATACAGTTCAATCAAATCGTTTCTAAGCGCTCATAAAGCATTAATGAATGGTTTAATAGAAAGCCCTGGAACCTTTAGAAAGAAGGGTGTAGGAATAGTGAAAGGATCAAAGGTACAGCACTTAGCACCACCTGCCGAAAATGTTCATTTCTTAATGAATGATCTTTTCAAATACCTGAAATATGAAAAAGAAATAGTCCTAATTAAAAGCTGTGTATTTCACTACGAATTAGAATTTATTCATCCATTTACTGATGGTAATGGTAGAATGGGAAGATTGTGGCAAACGCTTATATTAATGTCTAAATATCCAATTTTTCAATTCATTCCTTTTGAAACTTTAATATCACAAAAACAAGAAGATTATTACAAAACACTTAGTAAATGTGATAAAACTGGTGAGTCAACGCTATTTATTGAGTTCATACTTTCTATCATCGATTCTTCATTAGACCATTTGATTGGCAACTCGGTGTCAGTTAGCATGACCCAAAATGACAGGTTACAATACTTCTGTTCGCTAAAGATGAGCTCTTTTTCAAGAAAAGACTACATGCAGGTTTTTAAAAACCTGAGCAGTGCATCGGCTAGTAGAGATTTGAAAAAAGGAATTGATAATGGACTATTCATGAAGTCTGGAGACAAAAGGCTCACTACTTACCATCTTGTAAACAAGAAATAATATGATAATATTTAGAATTTGGCTAAGTAGTTTGCTCTTGGGTTTTGTTGCACTCCTTTTGCTTTTAAATTCAAGTTTTGTAGCTAATAATATTATTGAAATAGTTGAATATACTTTGATGTTTTCAGCTCCAGGTCTAATTGTCTCAGGAATAGTTTATTTGTTAATTGATAAGCACCTAAACTTATACCATAACAAACGCAAAGCCATATATGTGAATGTGATATTTTCATATATCGCAATTATCACGGTCATTCAAAGCTTGCTGTACGGTAAACTGCAATTCAATCCACTAGAAAAATGGTTCGGTCTTCATGTTATTTTACTCTTCTTTTTGACAACCATGTTAAGCACTTTCTTTTGGACCAGAAGGTCTAAAAAGTTAAGATAACCGTTAGCGTTTTTTAAGAAGACCCTACAAACCACTAACTTGCGCAACAAGATTCAAGACTACTTTTTACAAGCAAATAACCATGAGCAAAAGGACCATCATTAAAAACACAACTGTTGTAAACGAAGGCAAATCTTTTAAAGCCGATGTATCAATTTTAAATGGACTTATTGAAAAAATTGGCGAAATAGAAACTGCAACCAATGATGAAGTAATTGATGGAACTGGAAAATACCTTTTGCCGGGTGTAATTGATGGTCAGGTGCATTTTAGAGACCCTGGGCTTACGCACAAGGCTGACTTATATACCGAAAGTAGAGCAGCTGTGGCCGGCGGTGTTACTTCTTTTATTGATATGCCTAATACGGTTCCAAATGCGCTTACGGTTGAAATTTTGAGAGAGAAGTTCGAAATTGCATCAACCAAATCTTTGGCCAATTACTCCTTTTTGTTTGGTGTAAATGGTGCCAATGTAGATGAGGTAATTAAAATGGATACCAGCCAGTTTATAGCAGTAACTGATGATGGTCTTTACTTTAGTGGAAAGGGTAATATTCTGGCCGATAACCCTGAAACCCTTGAGAAACTTTTTGCTAATTGCAAATCGCTCATCGCAATTCATTCTGAGAAAGAAACCATCGTAGAAGAAAACGAACAGATCTACCGCGAAAAGTTTGGTGAAGATATTCCACCTAAATACCACCCAATTATAAGAAGCGCCAAAGGCTGTTATGAAGCCACTGAACGCGCCATTAAATTGGCCAACAAGCACGGAGCTCGTTTGCATATTTTGCACCTTACAACTAATGATGAAACCTCGCTTTTTAGAAATGATATCCCTTTAGAAGAGAAAACAATTACTACAGAAGTTTCGGTGCATCACCTTTGGTTTACCGATAAGGATTACGAAGAAAAAGGCATGCTTATAAAGTGGAATCCTGCCATTAAAACCCAAAAAGATGCCGGTGGGCTTTTGGCCGCCTTGCTTGATGATAGAATTGACTTGATTACTACGGACCATGCACCACATGCTATTGAGGAAAAGCAACAAACTTATTTTAAGTCAATGTCGGGTGCTCCTATGATTCAGCACACGCTTAACTGTATGCTAGAGTTTTACCAACAAGGCAAAATTTCATTAGAAAAAATAGTAGAGAAAATGAGCCACAACCCGGCCATTCTTTACAAAATGACCAATAGGGGTTATATACGAGAAGGATATTATGCTGATTTAACTTTAGTTGATTTAGATGCAGAATGGACTGTAGAAAAAGATAACATTTTATACAAATGTGGTTGGTCTCCACTTGAAGGTACCACCTTCCACAACACTATAACCCAAACATTCGTAAACGGTAATTTGGTTTATGATAATGGTAGTTTTAATGAAGATGTAAAGGGTAAGGAGATTGAGTATTATCAGTAATAAGTACATTTTTGAAAGCCTAAGACAATTTGACACCATAAGCCTTTTTGAATAAACTTTGCCAGTTGACTTGAACAAGAGATTCAGTAATGCAAAGTATAGAAATAACATATTCTATTTTGGCCTTAGTCATTTGGATAGCCGGCTACCTACACACAGGCAAGTTTGTTAAGCCCAAATGGAAGATTCCTGGCAAGTTTATTTTCTATGTTGTTGTTTCTTGGGCTATATCGCATTGGTTTGGTCATTGGGCTTTGGTATTTGTTATTGGTCACCCGTTGCTTGGGCTTGGTTTTCATATAAATGCGTGCAAAAAGAACAGTATCAATTGGGTTACCTGCGAGCCAAAAGAAAAGTATATTGCCTTAACAGAGAAATGGGCTAAAGGTGATTTTTCAAATGAAAAAGACTAGCTATTCGTAATAAGCAAATAAAGGATATCCACCTTTTATAGTGTTTATAATCTCTTTAGTGAGTGCTGGTGGTAAAGCAGGGCATCCCCAACTTCTTCCCAATCTACCCTGTTGACTGGCAAATTTATGAGTTACATAATCAGCTCCGTGAATCACTATTAACCTTTCTCTAGCATTATCATTTACCCCCTTATCTAGCCCATCAAGTTTTAAGGAATAGCCATGTTTACCATTATAGGTTTCGGCAGTTACAAATAGGCCTAAGCTGCTCTTTTTACTCTCACTTGTATTAGAAAAATGCTTGGCCATGTTTTCGCCAGTGTTTCGTCCATGAGCTACTAAAGCATGGTAGAGCAGTTTTTTATTCTCAAGATCAATTACAAAAAAACGCTCTTTTGTTGAAGCTAAACTAAAGTCAATTATCACTATTATTGAATTATTCTTAACATCCTTATTTCCTTCAATTCTATCAATTGCAGTTTTAAAAGCCGTAAAATTTAATTTACCATCTAAACTACAGTCGCTATAAAGTTGGCTAATATTTACTGTAGAAAGGTCGATTCTATCATTTAGAAATACACTTTTTGAAAGTGCCACAATAGTGGCAACTAACATTAGTGCCACTGTTATAATTTTTATCTTATTCATTAATCACAGTTTAAACATTCTCCTTGCAATGAAAATTGCATTACCACTCCATTTTTTGTGGCCAAAATTCTCAAGTTGTCAAATTGAATTTCATCATATGTTACAGGGATTATCTCCTCTCCTTTATTGCTAAGTGCCCCATACTGCTTAATACCATTGGTTTCAAGCATTGTAATTACTAATCTACTTGATTTATCGATTCCAATGGTTGTGAATTTTGGCTCAACAACCCATTCTCCCTTTAAATTCATTAAGCCAAAAAGTCCGTCTTGTTTTACATCAACTAATCTGCTAGTTATTCGTGTATAATAAACCATCTCATATTTTGGCTCAATTATTAGCGTTCCTGAAGAATGCATTAACCCCTGTTTACCATCTTTTGTAACCACAGCATAGCCTCGGTAAAAACTATATGCACCATCGTAAATAGGTTCACAAATGAGCTTACCTTGCGAATTAATAAACGCCCATTTACCTTCCTTTAATACTCTTGCATAACCATTTACATACTGCTCTATTTTCTTAAATTCTACAGGAAGTAAAAGCTCTCCTTTGTTATTGTAAATTCCAAATAAGCCATCCTTTTTAACTTCAATTCCGACTTTTTCAGCTTTTGATATCCTTTCGTATTCTACTGGAATTACCAATTCGCCTTTTTCGTTAACTGCTCCCCATTTATTATTTTGTTGTACGGTGTACAGCCCATCAACAAAACCAATCCTATCACATTTATACCGAAACACCTCTTTGCCAGTAAAGTCAGTTACATACCAAGTATCCCTCACTTTACCCGCCAAGTTCTTTGTTTGAGTTATCCTCATATCTTTATACTTAAATGGTATAACTATGGTTTCATTAGAGTCTAACACTCCCCACCTTCTTTTTTTATAGACTATAAATTTTCCGCTGCCAATATTTATTATGTGTTTGTAGCTTCTGTCAAAAAGCTTTTTTCCGTTTTTACTGTATATATCTTCTCTTCCGCGTTTATAATTACAATTGTAAAAACCATTCTGTGGAATTATTGACTCATACAATACAGGAACAATAGGTAGGCCTTTATGGCTAACCACCCCTTTCTTATCTCCTATCCATACTTCTGCATAATTATCCTTTAAAAACACCCAAGAGTATAATGCTGGCGTAAGCTCTTCAAGTTGGTTGTTCATTAATAGAATATATCCGCTTTGAGTCCTAGCAAAACCAATATTCCCTCTAAAACTTGAAATGTATCTATAGGTTTTACCATTCAGCTGTTCGTTAGTTCTAATATCTCTTACAGTCCAAATATGTTCATCTTCTTGCACCGCCGCCTTATTGGCATCTACAATGTTTATATACTTGTATTCAAACCGCTGCTGGTGCTCACCAGTGATATCTACCAAGGCTTGGTGTCTATGAGACTCTAACAAATACCAGCCATGTATAAATCTTTGATGTCCGAAGTATTGAATCTTAGTGAGTCTTTTTCCCGACCTTGTAAAGTATCCAAAATAACCTGCGCTATCTACCCTTAAAATATTAGTATAAACTGAAATTGGATTTTTAAAATGAAACGGCACTACTACTTTTAGGCTACTGTCTAAAACACCATATCCTTGCCCTATTGAAGCGGTTATTAGCCCCTTACTGGCTCTACCTGCGTAGCTATATTTTAAACTGAGTAGTTCATTTTCATTAGGTGAATATATCCCATACTTATCTCTATTCTCAACTACAAAAACATTATAGAATTCAGACCTAATCCTAGAATAAACCGGACTTATTAATGACCTCCCAGTTTTATCAAAAAGACCATATCCACCTTTATAGGTTACTATAAAAAAGTCTCCACTTACCGAAAGCGATTCGTATTTAAATGGAATTATAATTTCATTATTTCTATTAATTGCACCAAACATCCCATCTTTTCTCACAACCCTAATTGCTCTATTTTCATAAGTTATCCAATCATATTGAAATGGCGTAAGTACTTTACCATTTATATCAATTAAACCCATTTTGCCATTCTTTTTGGCCTTGAAAAGCTTTTGGTTTTGGCTATGAATAAATTCATAGCCAATTGCAATTTTAACCGTTCCATCAACACTTAAAACCCCATATTTAGCATTATTATTTTGTACAAGTAAATAAGAACTATCACCTATAAAATAAAGCGATTTATAATCAGCTTGAATAACAACTTTGTTTACGGCATTATCCTTTAACCCGTATTGATAACCTACACCTTCTTTCTTAACTTTAAATACTTCGAGGTTCTGAGCATTAATTATGAAGCCATTAAGTAATAAAAGAATAGAAAAAAGCCACTTGCTTAACATAAAATGCAAAGTATTAAGTTAAGCTCACAAAATCAATTTAAAAACGTTAATTGTGCTTTTCAAAAAGTTTGTTTACCCCCCACGCCGCTGTTGCTTTTAAATGCATTGATAATATAAATGGCATAAAACCGATTTCTATAGCTTCTTGAAGTTTCATTTCGGTTAATATGAATAAGCCTGTAATACCCAAAATAAACAGCAGATAATAACCAAAAAAAACATTCACCAGCTGCAAGGCTCCCCTATCAAGTTTTTTATGGAAATAATTTACCATTAATCCACCGATCAAGTAACCAAATAAATAACCAACTGTAGGGCCAATCAAATGTTGAAACCCACCAGAACCACCCGCAAATACTGGCGCACCCAAAGCACCTAGCCCTAGGTATAACAAAACACTAACAAGAAAGTCTAACCCACCCAATCTAATGGCTGCAAAAAACACAAAAAAATCGGTGAGAATAAATGGTACGGGGCCAATGGGCACTTCAAACTGACCGCCAATAGCGTACAGTACCAAGGCAGCTAAAATCGAAATAATTCTATTCAATGCCTCTACTTAAAGTGAATAAAGAATTCTGAACCTTGGCCCTTTTCAGAAACCACGCCTACTTCGGCATTTATTTTCTCACTCAACACTTTGGTTATGTACAACCCTAATCCAGAGCTACTTTCCCCATTGGTGGGCTTATTGCTTATTAATGAATACTTTTTAAATAATTTAGGTTTCTCATCTTTGGAAATACCGGGCCCCTGATCTTTAACAAAAACGCTTACGGTTCCATCATTGCTTTTTCTATTTCCTAGCGTAATGCTTGTATTTGCCTTTGAAAACTTAATGGCATTAGATAAAAAATTATCAAGAATTCGAATTAATATATCCTTATCGGTATAAATAATTATTTTTTCATCTCCGATTATGTTTAGCGTTATACTCTTAACACTTAGTTTTCCAAGATATTTGGCTCTTAAGCTATTGAACACTTCTGTAAGCCTAATATCAGCTTGATTAACGTTAATTGATTCGCTCTCATGCGCCAAGACCAGATTTCTCACCAATCTACCGCCATCATCACATACTTTATTTGCTGTATTTAAGAAGGTTTGAGTCTCTTTATCTTCAGTCTCAATTAAACCAAGTAAACCACTAATTTGTGCAAATGGAGTTTTTAGATCGTGCGCCACAATTCCAATAAGTGATTTATTCTCATCAATACTCTGCTCTAGCTTCTCATTGGCTATAGTAAGGCGCTCGTTAGACTTATGAATCTTTCTTTTGTTCTTTGATAGTGTAAATGCAAACCAAGAGATTAATATAATAATTGCAATGGCTGCTAATAAACCATTTCTATAGTTTGTATTCTTAGCTTCTTCTATATCTCTAGCCGTTTTTTCTTTAAGTAGCGCATTTTCTAGCTTCTGTTTTTCAAAGTCTTCTTCGCGCGTTTTTGAAAGTAATTCATAATTTGATATAATTCGCGCATAGTTCTTTTTAACAAGGTTGGCCTGTATTTGGTGGGCAGAATCTAGATAAAGAAATGAAAGCTCAAAGTTCTTTTTTCGGGCAAAGTAATTTGAATAATACTCGTAATAAGTATATCGCAATTTTGTTACACTACTTCTATCTATATAACTTGAAGACCTTGAAAAATAATATTTAGCCGAATCAAACCTATTGAGTCTTGCATACGTATTGGCAATTCCCAAGTAATTAACATCATAACCAGACTTTGTACCCGTAATTTTTTTAAGCCTTAATGCCCTATGGTAATAGTTAATACTTTTATTATAATTTTTTTTGCCTTTGTAGGCAATGGCCAGGTTGTTAATTGATTTAGAAGCTTCCTTCTTGTTTTGTTGAATTTTCGCAAGGTCAAAGGCTCTATTTAATACAAGAAGTGCTGAGTCGTACTTTTCAACCTGATTATAAAGCACCCCTAAGTTATTAGATACATTTATTTCAATAGATCTATTCTCTTCAATATTAGCATTGTAAAAAAGTGCTTTTTTAAAATATACTTTGGCTTTAACAAAATGATCAGTAGCGGTTGACAGAATGCCCATACTATTGTACACTGATGCAATACCGTAGTTGTACCCTTTGTTAAAATAGAAATTCAGCGCTTTATTGTATGCTTTTATGGCTTCTTCGTAAAGAGCCATTTTTCGATACACTATACCCAAAGATTTATAGAGCTCACCTTTAAACCTAATATTTGAAGTATACAAAAAATCAACTGACTCATTATAAGACTGTATGGCATTTACATAATCTCGCTGATCTTCATAAATTCTACCTTTTTGGTAAAGGGCTAAACCCGCATACTTTTTATTTTCAATAAGTTGAGCTATTCTATTACAACTATCTAAAATACGTAAGCTTTCTTCATTCTTTCTTTCTTTTCTTAACTGCCTACCTTTTTGATAAAAAGCTAAAACTCTAATTTCAAGATCAAGTTTACCATAAGGTATTGCAATGAGTGAGTCAATAATATCATAACCATCATTTACCTTTTTTACACAGAAAAATAATCCTGCCTTGCTTAAAATGTATTTGTTGTTTGAAACATAGCTAGGGTAAAGGTTAGATAAAACATCAATTGAATCATTAACGTAATCTGTTTTGCAATAAGATGCAGATTTATAGATATACGATATAAGGCTATTAATCCTTGCTGTATCAACATCAGCTCTTAACGAATTGCAGCTCAGCAATAAAGCCACCGCAATTACAAATACCTTATGCACTATACTCGATTTATGGCCGGCAAATATGTATCAACTCACATTTAAATCAAATAAATTGGTCGAAAAGCTCGCTCAACAGTCTTCTAATTCACAATCTGCATCTTCAGCATCAAATTCAATGGTTACGTGCTGCACATTTTTATGGCTTAGTGAATGCCTTAGCTCATCTTTAAGCTCACTCATTTCGCTAAGTTTATAATTACCATTTAGCCTTACATGCAAAGTTGCGACATTTTTCTCGCCATCTAGGGTCCATATGTGTAAATCATGAACATCTTTAACCATTGCATTTTTGGCCAGCATTGCCTTAACTTCATCTCTATTTATATTGCTTGGGGCTTTTTGCAACATAATACTTAATGCCTTTTTAAAACTACCAAATGCATTTATTAGAATATAAACTGCAATTATTAATGACAATATTGGGTCAATAATATGGTAACCCGTAAAATGAATTACCACTGCACCAACAAGCACTGCTACCCAGCCCAAACAATCTTCGAGCAAATGCAACATCAAAGCTCTTTGGTTGAGCGATTTACCTCCTTTTAATAATTTAAAGGCCGCAGCTCCATTTACGGCTACACCCAACACCGCTAGCCAAAGCATGCCTTGGCTATTTACTTCTTCAACATTTATAAGCCTAGGAATCGCATTATAAACCACATAAACAGAACCTGCAATTAGAATAAATGAGATGCCTAAAGCCGATAGAATTGAAAATCGCTTATAGCCGTAGGTGTACCTATTGTTGCTGCTTCGCTGGGCAATACGCTCAAGAATAATTGCCCCCAAAATAGCCAAAGAGTCTCCTAAATCATGAAATGCATCAGAAACTATGGCAATTGAACCCGTAAAGTAACCACCTACGAATTCAATAATGGTAAAACCCAAATTGAGTAGCAGTACCCACCACAGCGCTTTGCCTGTAGCAGTTTCGTGATGATGATGGTGGTGATGGTTGTGATCGTGCACCGTGCAAAGCTAATTGCTTTACCTGCTGGTTTTAGCACCTAATTTTCATTGAATCAAGCTTGCAAAGTCAACTGTGTTGCGTTTTTCTCTTTAAAGCCAAACTCCCAAGGGGTTTTGAAACTCCTTGGGAGAATTAATAGCACATATATAATTCTTCTTTTAAATGAAATCACACCCTACCGATCAAAAACGTTGAAAGTCATTCCAGTACTGGAAAGTAATTATGAAATAAGCCCCAGTTGTCTTCTCACAAATTCATTAACACGAACACTCCTCAATAACCACCACTTTAAACCTATTTAGCTCGCCAATTATCTCCGAGATTTGGTCTTCGAGATTACTGTTTTGAATAGAATCAATTTTACGATTCACTTCATCATACTCGTATCCAAAACCATACTTTTTGCGTATTTGATTACTTTCCTTAATCAGGTCCTTTAGCGGCTGTTGAATTTCCCTTAATTGGTCTAGCAGCCTTTCAACTTCAACATTGTGTTCATGAACAAAAATTTGCCAAAAACATAAATAGCCACCTGCGCTTGCCGTGTCAACCACGGGTTGGTTCATCCAAACCGAATCAGCCAAGCTATGGCTCGTACCAAAACCCATCATATAGCTAAAGCTATACATGTCAAGCACTTTCGCTGATTCAATTTTAGCTGTTTTTAAATAAAACGGGTTTGTAATTCCACGTTGAATCATTGCACTCTCGCTATACCACCAATGGTATTTGTATTTTAGCATATCTTTATAAAAGCGCACCGAGTCTTGATCACTAAACAAAAAGGATAAAGGCATTAAACCATCTTCAATTAAAATATCAAACTCTTCTTTGTATCCTGAATATTCGCGATAACAACTTTTCTTTTCGCCAGACTTAAGACTCAATTCATATTTTATATAAACGCCGCCGTATTCTGCTTTTGTGAATTTCGTTAAAGCGAATAAGGCCAATATGATTAGAATAACTTTTGGCATAATTCAAAGGTAATTACTTGTTCAATAGACTGGGGTTTAAACCCCGGTCTATTGATTGGCTCCATAACCAAATAACACCCGCCGCAGTAACCTTGCACCCTTCAATCCTTATCTTCACGCCATGAAAATTCTGCACACTGCCGATTGGCATTTAGGCAAAAAACTACATAAGCAAGACTTGGCTCAAGACCATCAATTGTACATCAATTGGTTAGAAAAATATATTAGAGAAAATGAGATTGATGTATTGCTCATATCTGGTGATGTATTTGACCTAGCCAACCCGAGCAGCGAAGCGCGTGCGTTGTATTATGATGCTTTGGTAAGAATAAATAAACTCAATTGCACCACTATTATTACTGGCGGAAACCACGATTCACCTTCAGTTTTGAATGCCCCGAAAGACGTATTAAAAGCGCTCAACATTCACGTTATTGGTGGTTTGCCAAATCAACTTGAAAAAGTTCTTATTCCCTTACCCAATGCTAATGAGCCCGAAATTATAATAGCTGCCATTCCTTTTTTACGCGATGCCGACTTACGGCAAATGAACGAAGGAGAAAGCTTTGAAGATAGAATTGAAGCCACTCGAAAAGGCATTGAATACACTTATTTTCAAGCAGCAGAATTAGCCAAGGCAAAATACCCAAGCTTACCTTGCCTAGCACTTGGCCATTTATATGCTGCGGGCGTAAGCACATCAGAAAGCGAACGAGAAATACAAATAGGGAACCAAGCCAAACTAGATGCCGAAGCATTTGGTGAATATTATAAATACCTTGCTCTTGGCCATATTCACAAACCTCAGCAAGTGAGTGCCGCCATGCCCACTTATTATAGCGGTAGTCCAATTCCATTGAGCTTTAGTGAACGAAAAGATGAAAAGCGCATGCTGCTTATTGATACAAAAAAAGGATTTGAACCTGAAAATGTACCGCTACCAAATTTAAGACTGCTCAAACGAATCTCAGGAACATTGAATGAGGTGAGAACTAGCTTAAATGAATTCAATCATACAGGCGTACTTCCCACTTTATTAGAATTAGATGTTGTAGAAGATGATTATAATCCCGAAACCATTTATGCGCTCGACCGCCTTGTTTTTGAATATGAAAATGAGAAAGCTCAGATTGTAAAACACAGAATAATCTTTAAGAATCAATTAATTGGAACCGCAGCCCTTTTTAATCAAAACCAACAATTAGAAGACCTAAAACCCACCGAAGTTTTTGAAAAGCGCTTAGATGCTGAAAACCTTGACAAAGAGACTTCAGCCATGCTCAAACAAGCTTTTAATCAATTGATGGAAGAGTTGAGTTAAGAATGAGTATTTGTCAATTTAAAGAAAAACGACCCTATCTGTCCCGAAACAAGTTCGGGACATTACCGAATCAATCGGCACTTCCAGCTTACCCTCTTCCAGGGAAAGAAAGACTCCCTTCCCTAGAAGATGGAAGGGCTGGGGATGGGTCGAAAACACCAGCCTATGAAAATAAATAAAGTTCGATTTAAAAATATAAACTCTTTGCGTGGTGAACACGTAGTTGATTTCACTTCATCGCCGCTAAAAGGAGCAGGATTATTCGCCATTACAGGCCCTACCGGAAGCGGTAAAACCACCTTGCTCGATGTAATTTGTTTAGCGCTTTTTAGCAGAGTGCCGCGCATCTCAAAACCTATTACCAAAAGTGTGGTGGCCGATACTGGAGCCATTCTTACCCGCAATACCCAAGAGTGCTACGCAGAAGTGGAGTATGAATGTAAAAAAGGCGTTTTCCGCAGTAAATGGGAGATTTCTACCGCCCGAACCGGTAATCTTCGAGA
The DNA here is from genome assembly GCA_049115495.1 of Bacteroidia bacterium. Classification (GTDB taxonomy): domain Bacteria; phylum Bacteroidota; class Bacteroidia; order CAILMK01; family JACPUW01; genus JACPUW01. Next base: position 20,732 of record JAGDZV010000015.1, read on the forward strand.
TTACGATATGTTCGTTTCGGAACTTCCGAATGATAAGATTATCGACGCAAAAAAGAGCGAAGTGCCTGGCATTAACGAAGGCAATATTGGCTTGCATTTTGACCAATTCGTAAAGTCAATGATGCTAGCGCAGGGCGATTTTGCCAAATTCTTGCAATCTGATAAAAAGGAAAGGTCGGCTTTATTAGAGAAAATAACGGGAACTAACATTTATAGAGAACTCGGTAAAAAAGCTTTTGAGAAATTCAGAACTCACGGACAAGTATTAGAAGATCTGCGAAAAGAGCAGTCGGTTTATCGTGAGCAATTATTAGACGCTGAAAAGCACGGAGAATTCACCAAAACGCATGCAAAATTAAAAGCAAGTATTACAGAACTTGAGAAGAAACTCTCCGACCTAAACAAGAAAAAAGAGCTGTTGCTTGAAGTTGAAAAGCTTGAAGCCGAACTAAGAAAGCTTCAAATAACGAAAGAGGATCTGAATGAGCAGAAACTCGCCTTCGGTCAAAAAGAAGGTTTAAAAATAAAGAAACACGAAGCGCTAATTCCATTCGCTGATGAGCTGAATAAATGGAAAAACGGCAATGAAAAGATAAATGAGTCAAAAGCAGAAGTGTCGGCTACGGAGCAAAGAATTGATGAGGTCAGTAAATCCCTTAATAATACAAAGTCACAAGTAAAGCAGCTAATTGGTGCTGATTATAATGAAGAAGATGTGCAAAGCTCTATTGCCCATTTTCAAACCAAAACCAATGGCCTACTCGAAGAAATGCAAGAACTCCGTGTGGCATTTGCCGATGCCATTGGCAACTTAAAGCATCTCAAAATGCATGGTGTGAGTTTTGATCCAAAAGCAATGGAGGCTTCAATTGAAAATTATAATAATTCAAAATTGAAAATTGGCGTTGAACTTGATTCGCTAAATAAAGAACTGGAAGGAATAGAGCTATCAAAAATGCACGAATCGTTAGGTTGGCTTGATGATAGAATTGAGTTGCTCAAAAACGCTATTCCCCTGCAAAGCAGAAGAGAAGAGCAGAATGAACGCCTAGAAAAGCTTAGTGATGAAATTCAAAATTTAAAAACACAGATTGATAATTTACCCGCTCAATTAAAGGATGCTAAACAAGCATTTGAAGGGCAAGAGCGGATTGTAAAATTGGTAGATGAAAAAATGATTTTGAGCCTGCGCGTTGCAGAGCTTGAAACCCATAGAGAGCATTTAAAAGATGGTGAACCATGTCCGCTCTGTGGTGCGTTGGAGCATCCTTTTGCGGAAGAAAAGCAAGGAGAACCCAGCCAATTTGAAAAGGAATTGGCTGAAGAAAAGGAGAATCTTTCAAAACTGCATGGTGGCCTTATAAAGCTAGAGGCAGAACAAAATCAGACACAAACACAACTAAAAAACGCCGAAGCGGAATTCAAGGAAGAGCAAGAAAAGCTGAAAGACATAGCCCAAAAACTTGATGAAATTCTGCAAAACTTCACTGATGAAGAAATCAATAGCAGATTAGAAAATTTGGCTGCCGAATTGAAAATTCAGCGCGAAAAACTACAGGACTACATTAACAAAAGCGATAAGCTTACCGCATTAAAAAATGCTGAACCTGATGTGAAAGCGCTTAAAGAAGCGTTTGAGCAAGGCATGCTTAAAAGACAAGAGTTTAAGGCGCTTTATCCAAAAGATGAAAAAGAATTGGCAGGCGAAATCCAAGCCTTGCGCGATAATTACAGCAGATTAACCCAACAGTTGGCTTCACAAACAGAAGCCCAACAAAAAGAACAAAAGACCTTAAATGTACTTGAGCAAACCCATAAAGAACTTAGCGAAAAACTAATAAACAACCTAAAACCATTGGACTATAAAAGCATAGAAACCGCCCTTCAAAATCGACTTTCAGAAGCTGATTTCAACCAATTGAAGAAGGTTCAAAGTGGGTTAGTTCAAAGTTTAAAGTTGAACGAGCAATCCATAGATGAACGACGAAAAACTATTACAGAGAAAAGGCAAATTACGGACACCCTAGAGCTAGAAGCTTTAAACCTTAAACTAGAAACTTTAAACTCCAAAAAAGTTGAAAAGTCCGAAACCTATAACTCCCTAGACCGCCAACTCAAAAACCACAAAGACAACGCCGCCAAAGTTGACCAGCTACAAACCAAAATAATTGAAGCCGAAAAAGAAGGCAAACAATGGGTAATGCTCAACCAATACATCGGCGATGCCACAGGCAATAAATTCAACCAATTTGCGCAAGATCTAACGCTGAGCCAACTCATAGTTTTGGCAAACCACCGACTTACCGGCCTTAACGACCGCTACCTATTGGACAAAGCAAAAGACAATGAAGACGACAGCCTTATGGTGGTTGACCAACACATGGGCAATGAGCGCAGATCGGTTAAAACCTTATCAGGCGGCGAGACCTTTCTTATGAGCCTTTCGCTGGCCCTAGCCCTTTCTGATCTCGCTTCAAGAAACGTAGAAATCAACTCCCTATTTATCGATGAAGGCTTCGGCACCCTTGACCCGGAAATATTAGACCAAACGCTTGACACACTAGAAAAACTCCAAAGCGAAGGCCAAAAAACCATCGGCATCATTAGCCACGTAGAAGCCCTAAAAGAACGAATTAATACACAAATTAAGCTAGTAAGAAACGGGCAAGGATTTAGCTCGCTTGTAGTTCAAGGTTGAAAAGTTTGTGGTTTAAAGTAGATGTCTGCCACCTTTGGGTGTCTGACATCTCAGCTTATTACCGAATATCTAAGGGCAGGAGTTTAGAGTTTCTAGTGGAATTGCCGTCTCGGGTCCAAGGTCTAAAGTCGCTACCGTAAAAATGACATGTAATTTTTATGGCCGTAGCCCTATTGAAACAGATATTATAGAAAAATCCGAAGGTTATTTTTACTTAAGTGAGAGAAATTATGCAGATTTGGATGCAATGATTAAAATTGAGTATTTGGAATGATGAATAATGCAAATAATGCCAGGTCACATACCCTAGATTTCATTTATCTTGTCAAGTGCCATTCGGAACACTTAACAGAGCGATGGGAGCAGTAAGATAAATTTATAGTATTGAAATTTGGTATTAACAAAACACACTTAGTAACATTCATATTTTACTGTGCTGCTACTGTATTCGTTTTTTTCTTTACAATTTTAGAAATGAATATTCTTTGGACTATAATATTTTGTGGAATTACAATATTGTGTGGAATCCTACCGAGTATTTTAGTTTATTTTAATCATAAAAGACATTTTAGATCAATTGAGTTTGTTTTAATAAATAATTTACTCATAATTATTTATTCAAATAATAACTCAAGAGAAATTGATTTAAAGAAAGCGCATATAACAAAAATTCTAAGCGGTGATATTTTTTATACTTTACCTGTATATGGATTGTTCTATTATTCAATTAGCTTTAATGGAGAAGTATTTTACGTCTCGTCTTTTCACCCAATTGATTTAGATCGTTTTTGTGAGAATGTAAGTACAAACTCTGAAATATCCTTGCCTCTAATATTAAAGAATAAACCAGACCCCCGCTTTTCGAAGTCTTTCAATGAGCAATAAATAAAATTAGCTGTATCCAGTCTTTATCCGCCAACAAGTTGGGGAGGAGATTGGGTACTTTGCAAATGGGTAGTACCGAACGTACGGTACGGTTTAATTTAGCAGTACCTAACCATAAACAGCTCTAGTCTTTGCATTTCTAAGCATGGAATCAAGGATGTAAAGAATATGGTCTTGGTCGTATTCGGGCGGTTGGGTTGGCAAAGTTGACATGGTAAAAGAATGCATCAACACCCAAATAAAACTAATATGAAACAGGCAAGGATTTAGCTCGCTGGATGTGGTAGGCTAAAAGGTTAATATGCAACAGGTCAAAAAGTTTAGGCTCCATAAGTCGCAGACAGCCGCCAGCGGTAAACTGGCTGATCCTTTATATCTCAGTATCTCATTAACGAATAAATCAATTTGAATCTTTAACTACTGAACCACAATCTTTTCAACAAACAAACCATCTGAAGTTTCCATCTTTAATAGATAAACCCCTTTTTCTAGGTTTTTAAGTACTATTACATTCTGAGTTGAATCAAAGGTTTTTACACATAGTCCATTTATAGTGTACATATTTAAACTACTCAAAGACTTGATTTCGCTGATGTTTACAGTAATATTATCCTTTCCTGGGTTAGGAAAAACGTTAATCAATCCCTGAGAATACGTTTTTCTTCCTCCTGTTATAATATCAATAGTGTAATCTATTACACTATCACAACCAACGCCATTTGTTATTACGGCCTTGTATTTTCCAGATTGTTTTATTACTCTATTGTCGGCCAATATAAAGGAATCCGTAATTGTGGTATCTATTGAAAATGTGCTGCTTTTATTAATTGTAATTTTTGTGGTAATTATGCTGTCGCAGCCCTTGCTAGTTAACAATGAATCATAGTAAATCCCTGATTGACTGACTAAACTTCCTTTGTAAATAAAACTGTCGCAGGCCGCAGTGTCGTAAGAAATATTTGATTCTTGATTAACTGCTAATTTATAAGTATAAATATCATTACAACCTGCCGAATTAATCAATGTATCAAGATAAATTCCGCTTGTACTCCAAATTTTATTACTTCCAATGCTTGTAAAGGAACCGCAAGCAGTAGTATCAAACGATTGGTAAGTTGAGTTTTTAATGGTCAAATTGAGCTCAACGATAGAATCGCAACCGTTAGCTGCCGTTAGAGTATCAAAATAAACCCCTGTTGAATCTAATGCCGTTCCTAATTTATAAAATGAAAAGCTATCACATGCATTCATACTAACCTTCGTATTCTTTGGCTCTTTTTTAATTAAGAAAGTAGTGATAATACTGTCGCAAGCATTTGCCACTTTAATGGTATCTATATAAATATTACTGACCTTGTAATATTCCATTCCTGATGGCGACAAAAGGCTATCGCAGGTTGTTTTACTCTCGGCGGTAAAAGTTGGGTGGAAGCAGTTAATCACTTCTGCAAGCTCTGATCCATAAATATTCCACCTTACTGGAACAATTAAGGTAGAATCTTGGAATTCATGCCTCGCGAAAACAGTATCTAAATTGGGGTCATATTCAAAAATGACTCCGCCATTATCAGCTCCACCTTTTTGGTTAATTCCGTAGTACTTTCCGTTTGTTGCACGCAAAAGTGAACCCGTTGGTTCATAACCAATTGTAGAGTCGCTAAAACTAATATGTAATTTTACTTTACCAGTTTTTGAAATATACTGGGTTAATGTGCCTTCTTTATTATATCCACCCGTTGAACCCAAATAGTAAAATGACCCCTTACCTGATTCGGTTAGGCTTCCGTGAACCCTTCTTCCATTTGAGCCACTTATACTCCGCAATATGGTGACTTTACTAGTAATTGGGTTTAACATGAAAAATGCTCCAGAACCATACAGTCCGCCCTCGGTTACAATTCCATAATAATTACCATCTGAGGCCAAAGTCATTGGTCCCATGGGTGTGCGAGCAGGTCCATAAATACCACCTGTGGCGCTGGCAAAATCATACAATACCGTATATGTTTTTGTTGAAATTTTAAATGAAAACACCACTCCGCCTGTCATCGGTCCATTTCCACCGTATGGTGCTATACCATAAATAATATCTTCGTCTGGTGACAATGTTAAAACATCAATAGGGAAACCTCCAGTGCTCAAATCAAAATCATGAAGCCTGGTGATTTTGTTACTTTTTGGATCATACTCAAACAAAACTCCTTCATCATTTTTACCTCCTTGTGATGCCGTACCATATAGTTTTCCATTTCTACCAACTATCATTATTGAAGCTGGTGTTCGACCAGTTTTATCAGCTTCAAAATCAATCTTTTTAGTATAAATACTGGTTTTAGGATCATACTCATAAAGAACACCATTATTGCTTTTACCCCCAAAATGGGTTAACCCATATAGTTTACCATTTTGAGCCTGTACCAACCCTCTACCCGGGGAGTGGCCACCTTCACCTTTGTTAAAATTGTGGATTTTGGTTATTTTATTAGAGCTCGATTCATACTTAAAAACTGTTCCACTGCCGTATTTCCCACCATTTTCTGTTAAACCATATAAATTGCCATTTGGGGCAAGAACCAATCCGTGAACTGGGTTTTCACCATTTCTTCCACCCTTCAATTCGGCCTTATTCGAAAACTTATCATTGTCAATATCATACTCAAAAATGTGTCCATGTCTATCTTTTCCACCACCATTAGTGGTACCATAAATTACACCATTCGTATCCTCGGCTACAAAACCCTGCGGTGTGGGTCTCACTGCTCCAAAACTACCTTTGATTCTATATTGATTTCTTTTATAATCGTATTCATAAAATACACCGATGTTATTTGTACCCCCGCGAGTGGTTACTCCATAAAACTTATTATTTGATGCTAAAAAAAGATCACCCGTTGCGTTTTCTCCAACTGATCGTGAATTAAAAATCATTATTACATCCATTTTAGCATTTGCAGCATCATATCTATACAGGCCTGTTTTACCGCTATAAACTGCAAAACCTAAGAATGAATCTTTACCTATTTCATAAATTCCGCCTATTGGGGTAATACCTTTTTCTTTAGAAAAATCAAGAACAGTAGAAAACTTATTATTTCTAATGTCATACTTATAAACTAAGCCGTCTTTGTTTGGACCACCCGATACTCCACCATAAATGCAGCTGTCGCTAAAGTAGCTTAATCCACCGAAAGAGATTTTTCCATTTGAAGTATCATCAAAGTGTACTAAAGTTCTATATGTGCTTTTTAAGGTATCAAATTCAAATAAAACCCCATTTTTATATTGGCCCCCCGCCGCTGTACCGTAAAGTTTGCCATTATGCCCAAAATGCATTTTCCTACTTGGGAACCCTCCAAGGCTATCACCAGGAAAATCAAAGAGTTTAATCAAAGAATCATTGCTAGTATCATATTTAAACAAGGTGCCCAATTCATATATACCACCGCTGTTACTGCAACCGTAGAGGTATTTGCCTCCAGATGCAGTTAAAGCATTTTCTGGGTTTGCACCGTCATTCACACATTCAAAGTCGTGCCGAATTTTAAAACCTGTTCCATCAGGGTTAATACTGTAAATAGTTCCTCTGTTGTTTTCACCTCCACGGTAACTTACACCCCAAAGGTTTGTGTTTTGGGCAAAAAGTATTGATTGAGTAAATGCACCAAGAAAAAGCAATACAACCTTAAAGTTCATCGACCTAATTTTTAGTTAATATCCAAATAAACAAAATAGATTCAGTTTAAATTGTTAAGTACCATTTGGTTTTTTAAAAAGAAGCATAAATAAAACTTATTTGCTATTAACAAATCGCTTCAACTTTATTCAAAAAACTCTATTCCTTACCTCTTGCTGGGCCAAGTTTTCTAAAAATGTAATTAAGGTTATCGTGAGTTGTACCATAAAATTAAAAACTGATTTCTTTGCTTATTTTCATCCTTGGTACAAGAGATGGAAATCGCTCGTTACTGATTAGAAACGATGGAATTCATTCCATCGAAATGTATTATGGCATCATTCCCGATACCCCTAATAAATAAAAATAAGCTGTTCTAGGTCTTAATTTAGCGAAAGTAGTGGCTCTAAAAAAGTGATATTCAATTTATATAATCCTAATATTCATAAATAGTATATCTGCTAGGATCTTTATAAATAATACCTGATGCGTTGGCAATATCAAAGAAAAGCTCCTTTTTCATTAGCTTTAAACCTTTATATGAATTTTGCTCTACTACAAAACCATTGCTGGTCTTGGCCAAAAGCAAATTGTCTTGATTATACCCATACTCTAAAGTCCACTTATTAGATTCATTAGATTGATAAATTAATACATCTGTTACTTCTTTAGTTAGTAAACCATTTTCATAAGTCTGCTTTCGTTTGCTCCTGAGCTCATTGTTGGTATTGAAATTTCGTATTAATACTATCCCATTTCTTTTGTATTTGTATTCTGAGTAGCTGCCATTGCTATGCTTTATCTGATCTAGTCTTTCATCTTTGTAAATATATTCTGTATGCCACTGCTCCTTGTAACCTTCAACTCCATTGGTATCGTGGTTTACTTCATATACCGAGTGTTTTATAAGTTGCTCATCGCTATTGTATTCAAAATATTCAGTGCTTGTTTGGAAGCTATGATAAGTAACTGATTTAGACTTTAAGCCATTAGAATTATACTCAAAAGCCTTTCGCCACATAAGCTCCGTGTTAATAAGCGAGCGTGTTTCTATTAAATGGCCATCTATGTCATAGGCGTGCTCAAACTTGCCAAATTCTTCTCCATTATCTTCTAGATAAAATACTCGTTCAACCTTTGGTTTTTCTAATTCTGGTGTCTTGGCTATTTCCATCTCGTTGCAAGAACTAAAGCCCATTAAGGTAAAGAAAAACGTGCCTAAAACTAAAAGACTTCTCATAGCAATTTTCATTCTTTAAAGATTGTGAATTAGCCCAATTTGGTTGCACTAAAGCAAACAGTAAATCAAAGAATAGCGGTTACATAAAATAAACTTCTATACTTTTTGGTATGAACTTTAAATGGAACTGCTCTGCTCTCCTGGGTTTAATTGTTGTGTTTACCATTACCAAATCAAGTGCTCAGTGCTTTCTTTTTAAGAGCATTGACACAACTTTTTACTCATTAAGTAAAAGCAAGAAAATTAAAAGGATTGAATACTTTAGGGAAAATAATTGGTCTTTTGACCCTGAACTTGCCTATACACTGCACTATAACAGAAGGGGGCTTTTAATAAAAAAGGTGGTTGAACAAATAGATGGCTTAGGCCACACAACCTTCGATAAGGGCGGACTTGTGCGATATAAATATGATAAAAATGACAGTTTAGTTTCTCAAACCGTATATAAACTTAGTGGTGAGCTGCAAAAAAGAAAAGCACATAGTTTTAATCACTCAATAAATCAAAACATAAACAGTTTGAAAGTTTATGAGACAAATAGCTATTCAGTGAAAGACATTTATATCTCTACCCGTAGCAATGCATTTCCAGTACAGAATTTAGGAAGTAAAGAATTATTATTAAAGTATAGGCTAAACCTGCTAAATGGTACAGGAAAAGTTGAAGGCATTTTGCCGAATGGCTGGAGCTACAAAGGTGAAGCAGAGCTGCATGTTTGTGAAAGAAGTACTGAAATTGATTCGGTTCTACAGCAATTTCAAAATATACCCTATTTACACGATTCTGATCTTAAAAATAAAAATTGCACCCTTTTTGAGTTGCTTCAAAAACATGGCGCCTTTGAAGCGCCTCAGTTTAAATATGAAAATGGCTCATTCACTATTAGCTATAAGGATACAAGTTGGAAATTAAAGCTTAACATAGACACATTCCTTAAACAAGGCTTAGATACTCCTTTTTATAATAATAGTATCAATATGCACGAAAGGTATTATAACAACTGGATTTTTCCATTTTACCTTACCAATTATGAAACTAATTCCACTCAATTAGTGCAAATGAATTACCATTTAAACCTGAGCAATCAGGTAGATGAGAAGGGAAGATTGTTAGCTGAGAGATATTATGTAGAAGACGTTGGCTACTGCATGAACGAGTATTTTCAAGAAGGAAAATTTCTTGGTAAATACGTTAACCATTGTCAGAGCCGGCACGATACTTTCATGATTTTTTATGATACCATAAATAACATGAAGCCAAAGCCTTGGGTATATGATGAAAATTATATTTACATCAACAAAAGCCTATGGAAACATGCTAAACTTATTGCAATAGACAATTATAGAAATAGGATTGATACGTCCATTTCGTATTATCACAGTTCTAACAATACATATTGTACCGTTGTAGAAACACGTGTGTATATAACTAAAATAAATCAAGATTCATTTGAGCACTGTTGGTTCAATTTACCAAAGAACAGTTTTAACCTTGAAACCTTGAATGATTCACTTTTTAACTACAAGCTAAGTAAGTTTGCAAACTATAAAAAAGGAGCACTTAGAAACCCAAATGGAACATTACTTTACCAATGGCCACAACAACATAAAGCTTGGGCTGATATTAGACCATGGGAAATGAAACGATGAACTACACTTAACTTTTCTTTACCAACGCGGCTTAAAACTGCTATTATCTTCGCATAAGCCATGAATCTACCTAAGCTTATAATTTTAGTATCAGTTCTTCTGCTAAAAACTTTGTATCCCATTTGCTCAAAAGCACAAACCGCTGTTGATTGGGCCTATACGCTTGATGGTTTTAACACAACCGACCTTGCAGATTTGGAAATGGATGAAGAAGGTAACACTTATGCACTAGCTGGGTTTACTATGCATCTTAAAATCAAAGAGCTTAAAAAGGAGTACTTAGGTAGGGAGCATTGGTCAGGGGTAATTGTAAAATTTAGTCCAAAAGGTAAACCAGTTTGGAGCCGTTTGCTAAAAAGTAGCGTAATGCTGATTGCTAAGAATGTGGTGATCGCGCAAAATGGCGATATTTTAGTTACTGGTAATGCCGATGGGCAGATTGTAATTGAAAATAGTAACAATTTGTCTGACACCTTTGGCAGAGCTAAAACTGAAAAGGAATATAACCCACCAAATTTTGCTTTTGCAGCTCGTTTCTCAAAAGATGGGGAACTTAGATGGTGCAATGCACTTGAAATGAGTAAACAAGGCGGTGGTATTTGCATGGCCGAAAACAGCAAAGGACAAATATTTTGGAAAATTTATTATAATGAAAAGGTATATAGTAAAGAAAAAGAGATAGGATCTTTAAATAATGAAGACAGAAAAATATTTCATTTTGACATACTAAAATTAACTGCTGAAGGCGAAATTTTAGGTAAGCACCCATCGAGCTATGCAGGTCTAGATAAAAACCAATGGCTTTCAAATAGAATGCTTATTGATGCAGATGATGCGCTAATTACTCATGGCAGCTTTAAAAGCAAGTTGCTGATTTCTAAATCAGATTCTCTTATTAATGATGGTTATTATGATTCTTATGATGCATATGTAATAAAATATAATAAAGCAGAAGAACTTGAATGGTATAGACAAATTGGTGGTCAAAACGACCAAGAAATTAGGGGTATAGCACTTGATAAAGACCAAGGGATAAGCATAGTTGGCGAATATGACTACGAATGCCAAATATCAGCGGGTTTAAAAATAAAGAAAAAGAGCAAGTTTGAGTACAAATCGGGCAGTTCGTTCTTCTATTGTCGTTTTACAAAAAATGGCAACCTTGACTACACTGTATTTAAAACTCAAAACGAATATTCTGAGTACGCTATAGGTAGAGCAATAGCCGTAGATCAAAATGATGAAACGCACATCTTGGGTCTTTTTTCTGACTCACTACAATTTGGAAACCTTGCACCAATTCCTGGAAAAAGCCGCATATACCATGGTTTCTATTCTCAGTGGAATAAGGCTAAACCAATTGGCTTGAATACCCCTATTCTTGACGAGAATTTGGGTGTTTATCCAAGCGATGTAATCTGTAAAAATGGCCGCTGTGTTGTAGGTGGTGGCTACCATGGCAAAAAATCTTATATGCCTAATGTAAACGGTAAAAAATATAAATTCTCAGCCTACGAGCATGGTAGAGCTTCGTTTATCTATGGGTTTAAAATTGCTGATAAAAATAAAACACTAGAAGAAAAGGATACACTTGATAGATTGGCTCAAATTACTCCTGTATTAGCATGTTTACCACCTGAGCTTATTGAACAAGATAATATTTGGGTACCTTATGATTCTTCAACCTTAGAAATAGGAGATACCACGGCTCAAAAAACTAGTAGTTGCGGTGTAATAATTGAGCAATGCACAGTTTCAATTTTTCCAAACCCAACAAATGGACCTGTTACCCTTGAGCTTAAAGGGCTATTGGGCGAAATAAGTCTGCAAATACTTAGTAGTAACGGTGCTTTGCTTACAAGCCAAAATTTACAAATGACACAGACTTCTGCCACATTTGAACTTGACTTTAGCAGTTTAACCCCAGGCACCTATTTTATTAATGTTGTACAATGCAATTTTCATAAAGTGCTAAGGGTAGTAAAGAGTTGATACTTTAATTCTTTACCGCTATCTTTTGTTTGTTTTACAACAAGCTGCATACTTAATTACTGCGAGCCTTAGTATTTCATCGTGGTCACAAAATGGAATATTTAGTGTGCTATTCTCTTGATTTTTAATCGTTTTGTTTTTATAAGTGCCGTTGATCTTTAAAGTTTTTAAAGATTCAAAATGAATGACCGTATTATCATCAATACTTTCTACTTTACCAATGTACTGCCCGCTAAAACTATAACTAATTTCTAAAGAAGCTGATTTCTGTTCTATTCTCATCCAATTTGTTTCAGGGTCAATAGAAATTTCGGTTGAAATGAGTTTTTCAGAAATTATTTTACGGCCAACTTTTGCCGACAACATTACATCATTACATGAAAACATTTGTTGCATTCTATCTAAAAGCTCTGCTTCTTTTTCAATTAATAATGTGCAAGTTGTATTTGGCACATTGGGCACTTCAGCATCAATAATTGGCCAAAGAAAATAGTCGGTTTTTATGCCTTCGCAGGGTAGTTTAAGTTTAGATGCCAAGCTTATTGCGTAGCCATTGTCATTTACAAATGCATAAGCCAAATCAATCGTCTTTTTTATTGCTTTGTTATCAGCAATTGATACTGACACAATACCCAATTCACAAAATTTTGAATTTATTCTTTTTACATAAGTACTATCAATGCGAACCTTTGTTTTAGTATTTATATCGCAGGGCTGACAGTATAGCACAAGCTCATTATCAATTGCCAAAAGCCTAATCGCATCATTTGCTTGTTTATAACTTATCCATTTGCATTGATCGGCCTTTGCAGTAAGGCTAAAAAAACTCAGAAAAACTATAACTAACACTGAATTACACTTCATAACTCCACAATAATAAGAATCTTAAAATTTCGGGTCATCGCAATTTGATAGGTAACTTTGGTTAACAAAATTGATTGCAATTAGACTTTAAGTTTTGTCAATGAGCAATTATTGAATTAAACATAGACTTTACAAAAACTAAAAATTGAAAATATATAACTCTTTTAAAACTAACATTTGGAGCGGTGGTGCTACCACAGAGCTTTTTATTGCTCCAAAAAATGCCCAGCTTAGCAAAAGAAACTTTCATTTTAGACTTAGCACAGCCACTATTGAAACAGATGAATCAAACTTTACTCCGCTGCCAGCAATTGATCGTATTTTCATGGTAGTTGGTGGAACCATTTCGCTCTCGCATAATGGCGGATCATACAAGCAAATCAATCAATTTGAGCAGGATTATTTTAGTGGTAGCTGTTTAACTAAAAGTAAAGGAAAGGCTCAAGCATTTAACTTGATGCTAATGGGTGAAAATCAAGGGAGCTTGAGGCACAAATCGTTAGCTGAAAACGATAACTTTTTATATGAAGTAACGAAAGCCAACGTGAGTAGTTTTATCTATTTGGTTAATGGAAAACTGGAAATATTTGATATTCAAACAAACGAAAGAGTTATTCTTAAAACCAATGAATTATTACTGCTTAAAGAAGGGTCATATTCAATAAATGCGAGATTTAAAACCAACCTTCTGCTTATTCATATCGAAAACACTGTTTACTAAAGCAGTAATTTCTACAAAAGTCTTTACATAAAAAATTAACACTGAGACAAAATCAAGATTATAGTTGATCTTATTATTGTTGCATTAAAGTTTTATTTTTATGAAGTTTTCGTTGTCTTTATTACTCGTTTTTTTAAGCTCGCTACTAAACGCACAAGTAGGCAAACTACTGTGGGAAGACCAATTTAATAGCCTTGACAACTGGCATGCTGAAATTGGCAACGGAAGCTGGGGCTGGGGCAATGGCGAGCTTCAATTTTACAAGGAAGAAAACCTATCGGTAGTAGATGTTGCTGGCGAAGCGGGTAACAAAGCATTGAAAATAACAGCTAAAAAAGAATCGGGTGCTGGCATTACTGACCAATGGGGCAATCCACTTCAATACACATCAGGTAAAGTTTCTACTATGGCAAAAGTTGCTGTTCAGTATGGTATGGTAGAAGTTCGCTTGCAAATTCCTGACCTAGACTTAGGCGGCTGGCCTGCATTTTGGATGCTCGGTACAACCAACTTAGGTTGGCCAGGCAAGGGCGAACTAGATATAATGGAAATGGGCCACAGCAAAAACTTTAGAAATTTACATGATACGCATAATGGTGGCAGTGGTAAAGACAACTCAACGGTAAACCAAATGATAGCTGCCAATGCCATTTTTTATAGCGAAAGTTCTATAAACAACAACAATCCAACCGGCGCAGCAAGTATAGCTTATGATCCTGATGACGAGTATTGTAGACCATATTATAATCAAGAAAAGGGTTTGGTTAATCGATTTATAACATGCCGTATGTATTGGGACAAAGACAGCATTCGATTTACTATAATTGACGATGAAAAAGAAATGGATTTGTACGACACTCCATTTCATATAGACGAGGAGTCTTCCGAATTTCATGAGCCCTTTTACATTATTGCCAACTTAGCTATTGGTGGTGCTTTAACTGATGCCTACAATCTTGGTGATCCGGGCAGTGGCGCGGCTGTATCTATGAACATGCCCGCCGAGATGCTTATTGATTATGTAAAAGTATATGAATGGAACGGACAAGGGAAGGTAACTCTAGGTCCGCCTAAAGCAAAGGGTGGTGATTTTGGAATTTATACAGACGAAACAGAAGTTGATGATAAGCTAATACCAGGTGAAGATGCCGAAGTATATGTATGGGAAGGGACTTTAGACGAAGGCTCTATTGCTCCTTTTGAAGGTGAAAACGGCCTTTCTTGGAAAAGTAATGGAAAAGGTTGGTTTGGAGCAGGTGTGATGTCTATGCAGCCTACCAATTTGCTAAATTTTGGCGATGGTTATTTGAGCTTCAGAATTAAGGCACCAGCTTCTCTTAGCTTTCAAATTGGTATTATTGATGCCTGGGGAAATCAAAATTATATTGAATTTCCGGCCAACCAAACCAAGTATGGCTTAGAACGGAATGGGGAATGGGGACAAGCCAAAATTCCTGTAACTGATATAAGAGGGGAATTTATTGACTTAAGAATGCTGAGCTACGAGTTTGTTATTCTAGAAACCAATGGCGCCGGTGCAGAGTTTGCCATTGACGATATTGTATGGGAAGGTGGCTCACCTGTTGGAATCCCTAAAAATAGTATCAACTCCAATGTGAGTGTTTATCCGAATCCAACAAGTGCAACGGCGCAGTTACATGTTAATTTACCAAAAACCGAAATGGTAACTATTGCTATTTATAATATCAATGGTAAAAAAGTAATGGATTTGTATAATGGTACATTGGAAAAAGGAACACAAATTCTTGATATTGAAGTGAGTAATCTGAATGATGGCCTATATTTTATCAGACTTGACCAAAATAGTGGCATTTCAACAACTAAATTGTTATTGCAGAGATAATAAATTGAGTTACAATTCGAAATTTAGAGAATTGTAATACTAGCGATTAACGAGCCTTTTTAGATTATATACTTCAACCATTGGGGCCAGGTTGTAGCAACCAATATATTCTAAAACAATATGGGTTCCAGAAAATGAAACGGTTGGATAACAGGAATCATTATCTGGTATTTCAATTAGGTCTTTAATTGCTCTAGTCTTTGGATTAAAACTATAAATAGTTTCTTCACCAACAATAATAAAGGTCTCGTTATATTCATGTATTTGCCAGGTAACATTTTCATGAAAATCAATAGTATCTACCACATTTCCAGTGTTTCTATTTATAATCCAAAGTCCAGTTTCTCTTTGCAAATTATACAAGGTGTCTTTAAACAACTTTGGTTGCCCATTAAAGCCACTTCCACATGAATTCATAAGCTCTTCACCAGCTTCCATTTTCCAGATTTGTTTACCTGTATTCTTATTTACAGCAAACATGTTGGCCCTTGAACTTGGTACATAGAGTTTGTTTCCATCTGGTAATGGGGCAAAAACCGCGAGATCACCACCTAAATTCTTTTGCCATAGTATTTTCTTAGTCGTTAAGCTATAGGCTACTAGGGTTCCTGCTTCAAAGTATCCATAATAAAGTATTTGGTCTACTACATGTATAGACTGATCAAAATCTTCTCCACGAATTTCTGCAATGGTTCTTCCAGTATTTTTATCAAGTAATAGAACCAGATCATCCAAAGAGATTCCAATGAAATCATCAAATATTTCTGGCTCAATTTGAGCACTCCAATTGCTTCCATATTCTTTTCTCCAAACCTGCTTCTTATTGGTCAATGAATATTTAGTGATTACCCCTGTACGATGTAGATATACGTTATCTCCTTCAATTGCAAAACCTGGTGACTTATTAAGGCTATCTGGTAGTTTTATGCTATTAAGTTCTTTGTTTGTATTTAAATCAAATTTCCTAAGATAAAATCTTTTACTACTAGAATCTCGCTCAGGAGCGTAAAGGAAATTGCCTACCGTATAAACCCTATCTGATTCACCTTCTATGTGATGCTGTATGTTTATGGTAAAACCTTCTTTGCCTTGACCAAAAGAAAAACCTGTTGTTTGTAAAACGCAAAAAGTAAGAAGTAGAAAACGCGGCGTCATGTAAGTCTTTGTTATTGGGCTAATATAGCCCAATTTACCATCTATCTTGAATGAAAATCCTTTGATGCTTGTAACAGACAACACCTAGTACTACTAACCAGATTGTACTAACCCAACCAAGACACAAAAGAAAAATCAACTACATGCATCTCTTCTTTGATTTTGACGTTAATTGCAATTGAAACCAAACCTAGTTACTTACCTTCAGCCTTGAAAAAACTAGCCACTTTAGTATTTCTTATGTGCCTTGGTGCCAGCATTATGGCCCAATACAACATTAGTGGCTACGTGCTAAACGCCGATAATGCCCCTATACCTTTCTCAACTGTTTTTGTAAAAGAGCTGCAAAGCGGTACAGCTGCCGATGCCAATGGTCGATATTTTCTTACCCTTCAACCAGGGTCTTACGAAATCGTTTACTCTTCTATTGGTTATGAGAATTATAGTCTTTTTGTTGTGCTTAACGAAAAAGACCAAACCCATAACGTTCAGTTAAACACATCAGTTGCTCAGCTTGACGAGTTGGTAGTAAGTGCAAAAAGAAAAGATCCGGCCTATGAAATTGTAAAAAAGGTAATTGAAAACCGAGAGCAATTTAGAACACAGATAAACTCTCAAACTACCACGCTTTACATAAAAGCCACCGAAACAGTAACTACTGAACAAAAAGATAAAGACAAGAAGATTGAGGTGGTGTTGCTAGAAGAAGGTAACAACCTTAATGAACCTGATGTTCAAGTTGATGAAGGTAAAAAGCCCAAAGCCCAACTCAACATGGTTGAAATGGAAGTGGAATTGGATTACGAGGCTCCAAATAATTACCTTGAAGAACGAAAAGCTTATGGCAGATACGGTATTACGAGCGGCCTGTTTGTGCCTAGGTACGATAATTTAGATTTTAATTTTTATAATAATTTAGTTTACCTAAAAGCACTTACCGAAGTGCCCGTGGTTTCGCCCATTGCAGCAACATCTATTTTAACCTATAAGTATAAACTGGTATCCACTTACCGAGAACCGCAAGGCATTGTTTATAAGATAAAAGTAACACCTCGAAAAAAGGGAAACTCAAGCTGCAGCGGCTATATTTATGTAAACGATAGTATTTGGAACCTGAATAAGGTTGAAATCTCATTTAGCAAAGGCACACTTAAGTTTTATGATGATTTTGAATTAATACAGAATTACGAACTCATAAATGATAGCCTTTGGTTGGTAAACCGGCAAGAATTCAATTACGAAACCAAAGAACGAAAAGTTAAAACCTTTAAGGGAAGCACGGTTATTACCTATAAGGATAGAATAATTAATCCAATATTTGAAAAGGGACATTTTGGCCCGATGGTATCGCTCACTACCAAAGAAGCCTATGAACGCGATAGTAGCTACTGGAGCCAAATTAGACCCGAACCCTTAAAAACCAAAGAAGCCAAACTGGTAAAAAGCGTTGATAGTATTAAGGCCATAAGAAACTCTCAAGAGTACAAAGACTCTATGGAAGCGCTGTATAATAAGGTTACCCTTACTGAAGTTTTTGTTGAAGGCATGGGCTTTAGAAAAGACCAAAGGCGACATATTTACATTACCCCAATTCTCAGCTTACTTAATTACCACGTAGTAGGTGGTTGGCGAATAAACCCATACGCATCATACTTCTACAGGTTTGAGAGTGGTAGGTTCTTTTCAACATCAGGCTCCATGTCAGTGGGCGTTAAAAACGGCGATTTTAACGGATACTTGGGCGGCCGATTTAGGTATGACCCTTTTAGATTTGGTGATGTTAGCCTAAACTACAGTAGATATTACTCTTCAATTAATAATTACGATGCTTTTCTAAACCAGCTGAGTGTTTCAAATTATATTAGAACCGAGCATGTTAATTTTTATCATAGAATCGAGCTATTTAATGGTTTCTTTTTTAGCACTAATTTGAGTTATGATAGGCGCTCATCAATTGACAACTTAAACTTTAATACAACAGTAAATCAATGGGTAGGTGATAGAGATCCATTAGAGTTTGAAGATTACGACGCATTGGTAAGCGATATTAGAATCTCTTATAGCCCGGGCCAACAGTACATGCTTGAGGCAGACCGAAAAATAATTCTGCGCAACCCCTACCCTACTTTTAGTTTAAATCACAAAAAAGGATGGAACGCCTTTGGCAGCAATGTTGACTTTGACTATTTAGGCTTCTCAATCTACCAAAGTTTCAATATTGGCATTTTTGGTAAATCAACTTACCGCGCTTCTGTTGGTGGCTTTTTAAATACTAAAAACCTACCATTCGTAGATTATAAGCGCTTTAGACAATCTGACCCTTGGCTTTTTAATAATCCATTGTATTCATTTCAATTGCTAGACACATCGCTTGTAATAAGTACCATGTATTACGAAGCGCATTATATGCACCAATTTAATGGTGCTTTAATTAATAACATTCCATTACTTAAAAAGAGCCGAATAATGGCAGTTGCCGGAGCTGGTGCGCTTTGGATTAATGATCCTAATTATCGTTATGTAGAAATTCTTGCTGGTGTTGAACGTATCTTTAAACTCGGTGCTCGGCGCAGACTAAAACTTGGCGTTTATGGGGTAATTGGTGAGTCTAATATTTCAAGAACAAGCCCGGGTTTAAAATTCTCCATCGACGTAATTGATACCTGGAAAACCGATTGGAGTTATCAGTTTTAAACAACTAGATTATTTCAAATATTTTCATTTGATTGTGTTTGGCTTATCCTTAACCAAAAAATGAATAAAGCTTTCTTTCGGAAAATCAGCATAATGCATTCCGAAATAAACGGCATATTTTCTTCTCTTTGACTTTTCAAATTTATAATAAACAGGAAAACATGAAAGCGGATAATACGTAGTCATAATTTCATCTCTAAAATAATAGGTAGAATTTGAGTCGCTACGGTTGGAATTAAAATCAGTTTTGATTAAACGTTTATCATTTGTAAACTCCCATTTTGCATAAACAATACTTTCTGAAGAATCCACACAATACCATTGGCCTATCATTTTGTTTTCAAAACTTAATGGGTTTATTTCTTCAACCTTATTGCAACCTGAAATAAGCATTAGGCACGATATACTTAAAACTAATCCTTTCATCAATTCTCTTTCTGTCAAAACTAGCAAAAAAGGACATTTGATAACTTTATAGAATCGAACTTCAGACTCGTTAAAATCGGGTCGCAGAATTATTTAGCTTGCTCCATTCCCACTTGTCCAAGTGTCAAGGGTGTCTCCACTGCTTAATATCTGTAACTAGCAGCAATAAATCCGATTTTTCACCCATTAAACACTTAAAAGCCCACTGCTTAAAGCTCATTCATCATTCTTATTATCATTCGGTAAGAAGTTCCTGGTTTGTTTAGTTGATTTACGGTTCCTGTAATAAAAGCATCTTTTTCAGGACAATACCATGCAAATGCACCCGATAAGCCTGAGTGACCAATAAAATATGGTACATTATAAAAGTCGGGTAATTTGTAGCGCATATAGCCTACACCATACTCATTTGGGTAAAATATCTTATTGAAAACCGCTCCATTTGAAATGTGCTTTTGATCAAACAAGCCACCATTAAAAAATGCCTTTATAAATATCATTGATTCATCAACGGTTGAAACAATGCCACCGTCTGCCTTAAAGCTTGTCATAGCCTTTGGAATGTTAAGCTCATCTTTTTTATAATACATTTTCTTTGGCCTATTATCATTTTCGTCAAGGTATAAATAGGTGTTGTTTAGCCCTAGTGGCTCAAAAATTCTCTCACTAAAAGCATGAGAAATTGAAGCGCCGGTGACCTTTTCTATGATCATACCCAATAATTGAAAGTTTGTGTCAGAATAAAGCGCCTTTCCCTTTTCGCCCGGAGCAAACTCAGGTTCCATTGTTTTAGACCTTGCAATGCACTCTTCAAAGGTCCAAGCATTATCGTTTTCATTCATTAATTCATCAACCAATGCGCTTCCCTCATCATCTTTACCTTCAAAATAATCTGGTAGTCCACTTGTGTTGCTAAGCAGATGCTTAATTGTTATTTCATTTGAATAGTCAGTTCCATCTAAAACATGCAGGCCATCAATTATCTCTGCGTCCAAATAATTCGAAATCCTATCGTTAAGATCTAGTTTTCCTTCATCTACCATCTGAAAAATAATGACAGATGTATAGAGCTTTGAAGTGCTGGCAATGAAATACTGTGAGCTCAACTCAAAGTTTCCTTTAGCGGATTTCCAGGAAAAATCTGGCGACTCAATTGAAACTGTTGCACCAAATATGTTTTTTCCATTTACTTGCTTGATTAATATTTCTTCAAGCTTCTGCTCGGTGGTTTGCGCTTCATTTTTATTGCAGCTGGCAAATACAGTCACAAATAAGGTAATCCAAATGGTAGCTTTCATTGCATATTGATTAATTGAAGTACAAACCTATGTAGGCTTTTGGATGAAAAAAGTTGTCATATGGTAACTTCGGCTAGCTCAGTCACCAATATTTTGGCTTGCAGGTTCGCTTATTTACCTTCATTTTGGCTTTTGGGAGCATCCTGTTACCTAGAAACTGTTTTTTGGATACGCTCTGCTATCTATTTCTAATAGCGCTCAAATACTTGGAGACAGGTATAAAAGGATGATCGGGAATGCAGCCAATTTTCTGCTTGATGGGAGTTCATTCCATCGTTTCTGATTAGTAACGATCGATTTCAATCGCTCCCACCGAGCAATAATCAAGTATATTACTTGACATTAAAATTTGTGGTATTAACACCGATATTCATTTAAACAAAAAAGGTGCACCGATTACTCTATCGGTGCACCTTAGATTTATGAATTACTTCTGTTTTTACCTTTCTATCAATAGTTTGCCGCTACCAACTCCACTTTTGTTTTGTATCTGATACAGATATATGCCATTGTTTATATGACTAATTTCAATGCGGTTGGTTCCCCTATTCACCGTTTGATTTACTACTACTTTTCCATTAATATCAATTATGGTGAGTTTTGCATTTTCTTGGTCATTGATAGTTATGCTAAACATATGGCTTGCTGGGTTTGGATAAACCGAATGATTCAATTCAATTTGAGAAATTGATGTTGTAGAAAGTTGATGACGTTTGAAGAAGTTCCAAGTTACTTCACCTGCTTTATAATCTCTATTGCCTTCACCCAACTCAGGACATCTATCAATTAAGGCCTGATGCGGCATTAAATGACCGCCATTGTTTTCCATATACAACCATAATTCTTGGTTAGTTTCGGAACCGCTGTATTTGTAAAGTGTAACGGTACTGCCATCTGTGGGGTCAATGTCTTCAAGCTCAACTACCGTGGCATTGGTATCGCAGTCATTTGCATTTAACCAATCTTTTTTAATGTCATTCCACTTTGTAAAATCAGGTGTCCAGCCACTTAAATTGCCAATAGGATCCTTGTCACCTTGAGAGATCATCATGGGTACGGTTCCTGTGGTTTGGGCCGAATCTACCAATCGCCAGCAAGAAACAGCTGCAAATTTTTGTGGATGCTTTGCTGCCATCATTGAAGCCATAAATCCTCCATTACTGGTTCCCATAAGGTAAATTTTTGTTTTATCTATGTTGTAATCTTTTGCTAACTGATCAATAAGTTGCAATAGAAACTGTTCATCATCATGACCATGTTTTTGTTTGAAAAAACCATTTGCAGCCCAACCCACACCCTCGGGCATAAGGCAACCAGGCATGGGGTTGGTAGTGAGTTGCACAATACCACCCATAGGGTACGCCACAATAAACTTCTCTTTTTCAGCAATTGAATCAAGACCAATCATGGCCCTATATGTTTTTATGTATTGATAATAACCGTGCAGGCTTACAACCAATGGATACTCATTTTCTGCTGAATAATCTGTTGGCGTTACCATGGTATAGTAGCGCTCTTTGCCATCAATCATTATGTCTTTTTCTTCTGAATCTTGAGCTATTGCCAATTGAAAAATTAGGATGCCTACTAGTGTGGTAAAAATGTGTTTCATAGTTTGATATTTGATTCGGTTAAAAATTGATGATTCAAACTTGAGCCTATTCAAAATTTTAGGCTCGCACTATTGTTTCATCTACTAGGACTATTGTTGCAAGTAGCATTATTATGCTAAAAACGTAATTTTTTGATTGAGATTTTATACAATCACCAACCCCAATTCCCTTAAACATTTAAAGACTTTTGATGAAATGAACTTCTCAAAATTGCCCAAACCTGCACTTTCATAATGCGATTTCCATTGGCCTAGTTTCATGGTTTTTTCATTTGATGCCATGCTCCAAGAAAGCAATTGTTCCAACCACGAAGCATGATTGCCTTTTAACTTCAAGAATTCAATTCCTGAGTTTGAAATGAAACTGATTTCACTCCATTTTGAATCTACTTCATTTACAGAAGTTACTCTACCTAACCATATCACCTTTTTATTATCACCGAGATTCTCGGGCTCATTGGTGGCAAGAGCATTTGCAATAAAATCGGCATCAATGGTGGTTTCTGGAATTTCAAATTCAAACCAATCTTGCAAGTCAAACTCAAAGCATTGGTTGTGCATATAGTTGAACAGTGATGTTCTTAGCCCTTCAGAAAACTTAGCATGTTCAATTCCCGTTGAATCAATATAAGGCACTTCATTATTGGCAAAGCTTCCTTCTTTTTGGTCCCATTCTAAAACTCCGAAAGCCTTTGGGTCAAGGCCTACGGGGCTATGGGCTGTCATGGCAAAACGGTGCCAAAAGCCCGATTGCACAATTCCCGCTTCAAAGATTTGACGCACCATTTCTAGCGAATCAATAGTCTCTTGCTCAGTTTGAGTTGGGTAGGCATACATTAAATAAGCATGCACCATTATGCCATTCTCGGTGAAATTTCTAGTTACCCGCGCCACCTGACTAACGGTAACTCCTTTGTCAATAAGCTCCAAAAGTCTATCAGACGCCACCTCTAAACCACCGCTAATGGCTATGCAACCGCTTGCAGCCAAGAGTTTGCATAAATCCGCCGTAAAATTCTTTTCAAAACGAATGTTAGTCCACCAGGTAACAGTAAGGTCGCGTTTTAAAATTTCAATGGCGAGTTCTCGCATAAGTGCCGGCGGTGCAGCTTCATCTACAAAATGAAAACCATTTCTGCCCGTTTGCTGCATGAGCTCTTCCATTCTATCAACCAGTATTTTGGCTGTAGTGGCCTCATAAACCTTTATGTAGTCTAATGAAACATCGCAAAAAGTGCATTTGGCCCAATAGCAGCCATGTGCCAAGGTCATCTTAAGCCATGCACCATCGTTCCAAAGCCTGTGCATCGGATTGGCTACTTCAATTACCGAAATGTACTGGTCAAGATTTAAACCTTCATAATCAGGCGTTCCAACATCGCGCTGCTTAAAATCAGGTATTTCAGAGCCATTTAAGTACTCAACTTTATTATCATTAAGAGCAAATGTTCTTTTCAGCTTTTCAATGGGCAGCTCTCCTTCTAAATACTCAATTAGGTTAAGCATTGGTGCTTCGCCATCATCGAGTGTAATGAAGTCAACGAATTCAAAAACTCGAGCTTCTTTCAAGCTTCTAAGTTCAGTGTTGGGGTAGCCACCGCCCATGGCCACTTTTACTCCTTCAAATTCATCTTTAATCATTTGTCCGCACTTGAGCGCGGCGTATAAATTACCCGGAAAAGGAACGGTTAACGCCACCAAAGTGGGTTTCTCATGAGTTATTTTCTCCCGAAGAACCTCAAGATAAATACCATCTATATAGGTATCATATTCTGTTAGCGCTTGGTAGAGTTCATCAAAATTGTGTGCAGCCATACCCAACTTTTCGGCATATCGGCTAAAGCCAAAATCAGGGTCGGCAGTTTCTATAATAAAATCTGAGATGTCTTCTAAAAACAGGGTAGCCAAATGCTTGGCCTTGTCTTGTGTACCCATGCTACCAAAGGCCCATTCCATATCGGCTAATTGACCAAATCTGCTGGCCTCAGGCAAATAGTTTCTACTGCAAATTCTATGTGCTAACAAGCTGTTCTTGCCTTGTAAAAATGAGATTATAGGGTCAACCGTTTTTTCGTATTCGTTTTTTGATGCCAAAATCTTAAAGGCATTATCAGAAATATCTTCACGATCAACCACTTCTTCAACAGCATTAAATAGTTGGGCTAAACCTTGTTTTGAGAAAAGCTCAAGAATGGTTTCAATAGCCAAGTCAATTTGACAAGAAGAAATGTCTTTGGTATTTAAAAAGCCCTTTAAATAAGCTGTAGCCGGATACGGAGTGTTTAATTGAATAAAGGGCGGCTGCACCAAAAGTACTTTCTGCGGCATGCTGCAAAGTAAATGATTTAGCCATCTGTAAAATCATTTACTAATTCATTGAAATCCTTTAATCATCTATTTGAGCCCATTTCACTTTTGAACCTGCAATAAAAACCTAAAAATTGAGAAAATCAATGATAGTCACAGTGTTGCTTATAGCACTACTGGGCTGTAAAAGCACTGAAATTTTAACCAACGAGAACAACGAAATTATGAAAGTAACAAAAGACATGTACAACAAAGAGCTACAAGGTGAATATGGTCAGTTTAGAACCATTATAGCCATGAACTCAACAAAAGTTGGACTCAGAATTATGAATGGTATGGTAAGATTATCTAAGGGACAAAAGATAAAAGGCGCCATTAACAAAACCCATTTTGTAGAAAGCAGCCACACCCAAGGACATAAAATTAGAATAAGAGAGTTTAGACCCGCAGGCACTGAAAATGAAAAAATTCCTGCTATGATTTATTTTCATGGCGGTGGATATATGATGGGAATACCAGAAATGGCGAATACTTTTTATGCCGATGTGCTTGAAAGAAGAAAAGTGGCAATTTTTTCGCCCGACTACAGACTATCGCAAAAAGACCCTTTCCCTGCCGGATTTAATGACTGCTATGACGCTTTATTGTGGCTCCGCGATAATGCCGAAACACTAAATATTGATCCTAATAACATTATAATTGCTGGCCACAGCGCCGGTGGTGGAATGGCCGCTGCCATAACTTTAAAAGCAAGAGACACCAAAGATGTAACTCCTATTTTTCAAATGCCAATTTACCCAATGCTAGACCATAGAATGATAACAGAATCATCAAAAATGCTGGGCTCAACAATGTGGGACGGCAATATAAACAAGAGAGCATGGGGTTTGTATTTAAGAAATGTACAAGGACAAGTGCCTGCATACGCTTCGCCGGCTCTAAATGAAGATTACAGTGGTTTTCCGCCAACCATAAGTTTTGTTGGTGAGCTAGAGCCCTTTTTTGATGAAAATGTAGCTTATATTGAGGCCTTAAAAAAAGCATCTATCCCGGTAAAGTTTAAAACATTTGAAGGCGGTTACCACGGTTTTGAAGTTGGCTCGCCTAAAGCCGAAATATCAAAAGAAGCTAACGAGTTTCAGCTTACGGCTTTTGAAGAATTTTATGATAAATATGTAAAGTAATTTTTATGAGTATGTTACAAACCATAGAAATTAAAAAAGTGTCACAAATGCACGAGATGGGTGGGCTTAAGAGTCCTGCTCATCCGCTTGTAAGCGTAATTCGTAATGAAGATCTAAAAACCATACATAATTTACAGGGTGTTAGAATTGTGAATCATTTGTACACAATAATTTTTAAGTCATCAAACATTTGCAGCTCTTTTTCTTATGGTCGAAATGCCTATGATCACGCTGAAGGAACATTAGTTTTTACCGCTCCTGGGCAAGTGATGGAATTTAAAGATGACAATTCTGATATTGATCCTGATGGTTGGTCTTTAGTTTTTCACCCCGATATTTTACGAAAGTCTGATCTTGCTCACAAAATGAAGAATTACTCATTTTTTCATTATGATTCTAATGAAGCACTTCATTTATCAGAGAAAGAACTAAACGCTCTTAACGACTTAATATTTAAAGTAGAACAGGAGTATAGCCAAACCCTTGATAGGCATAGCCAGCATCTTATTATCTCAAACATTGAGCTATTAATGGATTATTGTTTACGGTTTTATGACCGTCAATTCTTCTCAAGAACCAACCTAAACAACGATACCATTTCAAAATTTGAGCGCTTTTTAAGTAAATACTTTGAATCAGAAGAAGCCAATGTAAACGGTATACCAAGTGTTGATTTTTGTGCGAAAGAGTTACACCTATCGCCCAATTATTTAAGTGATCTTTTAAAAAAAGAAACAGGTAAAACTACTTTAGAACACATTCACTACTTCTTAATTGAAAAAGCCAAAAATGTGCTCTTAAACTCTAATGAATCAATTAGTGGAATTGCCTACTCATTAGGTTTTGAATACCCTCAGCGTTTTACCAACCTTTTTAAATCTAAAACAGGCATGAGCCCTAAAGAATATAGAACGCTCAACTAAATTCTGTAATGAATTCCTAAATGAAAGTTGAGCATATTGCTTGAACGAGCTGGCATAACAATTAGACTTTCATTATTAATTCTATGGGTTACTTCAAAAGTCAATGTGGTTTGCTCACTCAACTTTTTACCCAAACCAAGGCCATATTGTAAAGATAACGGGCTCATTTTAGTGCTGTAGTTCATCCGATCTTCTCTGTTTGCATAATGTACATCTTGTGCGTGAGTGGCAAGGTTCGAAAAATTACCCCCAAAGGTTCCGTAAAGGTTAATTTTATCATTTGTTATAAAACTATACTGTGTTGAGATGCCAACATTATAAAAATCAACAATAGATTTTGAGTATTCAGGAAGGGTTAAATCCTCAGGGTCAACGCCTATGTAATTGTGATCTTCATAGGTTTGAATTTTTAGAAAAGAACCCTTAAGTGTGAAACTTAGCTTGTTAGAAAAATGAAAAGAAGTGCTAATCCCCAACTCAAAACCTGGTCTTGGTTTAACTTTAATGGGATCGTTATCAAGTGTAGATTTTGAAAAATATAAGTTGGTTCCTGAGAATGCACCAATGGAGAAACGAGAATCCTGTGCTTTTAAGATTACCGAGCTGAAAACGACAATTATGGTAAGTAGGTACTTAGTTTTCATAGTTCTAAAAGTTGTTCCGGAATGCTTAACGTGCAAGCACCTTATTTATTCTTTTTAAGCCTACTAAAGCTCTGTGGCGTTATGCCTAAATAAGATGCAATGTGTTTCTGTGATATTCTGTTTACTAAACCAGGATTGTTGCTAATAAACTCTTTGTATCGCTGCTCAGCGGTCTTAGTTAAAAGGTCGATTTGTTGCTGTTGTTTGTGAATGAAAGAGCTTTCAGCCGCAGTTTTTGTAAGTACCATCCCAATCTCGGTTTCCCCAAGTTTTAAATAATCTTCTTTTGTAAGCCGCAATACTTTGGAATCTTCAAGCATCATGGTTTGCAATGGCGTTACGGTATTACTTAATAAGCTCATCATATCACAGAAAAAGTGATTTTCATGGGCTATATCTAAGCACACAAAATGTTCATCTTTAAAAAGAAAAACGCCTGCACTTCCTTGCAATATGAAATACATAAAATGCTCAGCTTCGTTTTCATGCTTAAGCACTGTATTCTTTCTAAATTCAATCAACTCACAAACTGAAGCAAATCCTTTCCAAGCATCAATTGGCGCTTCAAAAAATTGGTCAAATGCAGCCTTTAGTTCCTGAGCAATCTCCATATTTTAAATAAAGGTTTCATTTAAAATTATCGACTTTGGCAGTTTCGTTTATTACATTTATTATTTTCACTTTGTAGCTTATTGATATTATAACTAGTATTAACGAGCCAATTGTAATTAGTTTGACTTCTTGGAATATATCATATAGATTACGTCCGACAATATTGATTGATGTACCATTAAAGCAAATAAATACCAAAACCAAACCTACAATTAATGGTCTGCTTTTTGTGAAAAGATCCTGACTATACAATAAGTAATTGATAAGTAAAAATACCATAGGAAGCTGAAATAGGAATGCATATTTAGATTGTCTTGGAAAAACTAAAGGAACAATGAGTAAGGTATACACCATTATGTATATGAATTCTCCACGACTTAGGCTTTTACGTTTTTGAAATAATTGAAATATCGGAATAATTAATGCTACTCTTAGCATATAAATCACAACTTGAATTGCAAAATTATATTCGCTAGTAATTTCATTGTCAAATAGATTAAAAACTACAGAAAACATTGCTGGCACAAAAGCCGACAGGTTAAAGAGGCCCGCCTTTGTTTCAATCATAAATTTGGATGAAATTGGATTTATATCATCAAACCAAGATATGTTGAGTTCTGTAAATCTTTCGAGCCCAAGAAAGATAATTGGAAAAAGTAAAAACATAATTAATGCTCCCAAGGAGTAGAAGAAGGCTTTGTTCTTTCTTGCGACCAGTAAAGTGAAAATTAGCAAACCAGGAACAATTTTTATCGAAGTAGCAAAACCAATAAATATTGCACCAATTTTGTCGTAACCTTTTATAATTAGCCAAAGTGACATCAAAGAAAGGTAGACAAGAAAGATTGAAATTTGGCCTAGCTCAAAATTGTTGTCCAAAAATCTAATGAAAAACAACAGTGTAAATAAAATTGTTAGATAATACTTACTGGAAGTCAACACCTTATTTGGTATAATCTGAAATAAAACTCTGAATGTTTTAAATAAAAAAATACAGTTGACTAAATACCAAAAAGAAAGGGCCAATTTATAGGGTAAAAGTGATAATGGAACCATACAAATTGCAAAAAACGGACTGTAACCATAACCAACCAGGCTTTCTTGACTTCCATCAGATTTTTCAAAAACTAGATTTGTATACGGATTCTGATCATTCAAAATATACTTTGCAGCCGTATAATAATTCTTAAAATCTCCACCTCGATTTGATAATACATGGTTAAGTAAAATAAAGGAGTATAAAATTATAAAGCCAATAAGCAATCCCTTGGGTTCAAAGAGTTTTGACATAGGGTTTTACTAAATGTTAAGAATAAAATGAACCACTTTTTGACGGCATTCGAATTGACCCATATGGGCAACATCTTGAATCGAAACACTTGCGTTTGGTATTTGAGCCACTTGCTTTTCAATTTCTTCAACGCTTACTAAAGTGTCTTTTCTTCCTGCAAAAAATTGAATGGGGAAATCCATTTTAGCGAGTTCAGCAACTCTATCTTCTCTCTTTTGCATGGCGTATTGAAGTTGAATCAGTGTTTCGTCAGGCATACTTTTTCCGTGCTCAAACATCTTTTTAATGGTTTCTTGATGACTTTCAACCGCATCGGGGTCAAATAAGCCAGCATAGAATAACCTTAAAAACCTTTCACCACCATATTTAGCTATGGCATTGGCAATGTCGTTTCTTTTCTTGCTTCGCTCTGCGCCATCGGCTCCAGCATGAGAATGGATCAAGGTGAGCTTTTCGATCTTTTCAGGAAATAAAACCCCAAAAGTGGCCAAGATGTAACCACCCAAACTATGGCCAGCCAAGTGGGCTTTGTCAATGCCATTATCACTCATGTAAGCCGCTATCCATTGGGCATAGGCTTCCATAGTAAATACTTCAGGAGCTTTGGTAATTCCAAAACCTGGCAACTCGGGAATCCAAACATTGTAGTGTTGGCTTAGCTCTGCTTCGATGTGCTTGAAAATGAAGCCCGTTTCGGCATAGCCTTGTATTAGGATTAGATGGGGTTTGGGCATGGATTCAAAAGTAGTAACAGCGCGAAGTTTTTCATTAAGTAGCTCTGGGTTTAAACCCAAAGCTATTGAATTATGGTCCAGTCAAGCTGATAAACGAAGTTTCTATTTAGGGTACTGCCTACGCCAAGGAGTGTACCTTATA
The DNA here is from genome assembly GCA_049115495.1 of Bacteroidia bacterium. Classification (GTDB taxonomy): domain Bacteria; phylum Bacteroidota; class Bacteroidia; order CAILMK01; family JACPUW01; genus JACPUW01. The sequence goes on from JAGDZV010000015.1 coordinate 51,340, forward strand.
GAGATCCTTCCTTCGTCAGGATGACGAATAGATCAACTGGGACAATATTCACCAATACGATTAATCTGTAACAAAAAGTAATTTTTTGATTGTTGTTGACTCTCCCACAACCACTATTGCATAAGCTCCTGCTTTCAGCGCTTTTACTGAATACCCACTATTTACTCTTTCTAAAACATGACTTTTTCCATCTAGACCGACCGCGTATACTCTAACTATATTTAAAGCTTGCTCAGAGTTTATATGTAATATGCTATTGGTTGGATTTGGATAAATATGAACACCAACCTTCTTGCTATTTACACCAGTGGGCAAAATATTAACCGTATCGCTGAAAGATTTACAACCATTTGAATCAATGGCCATTACATTATAATTTCCTGACATATTAGTTATAAATTGCTTTTTGTTGTAGAAGCTATCAATTAAGTCGGCGTTGTGATACCAATAAACAATATTTCCTAAAGCTTCATTTTCATTTAAAATAGACAGTGTATCTCCAGAGTTTATAATTATTGGTTTAAAGGCGTTTTGTACAACATCAACTTTTAGGGTATCCACTTTTTTGCATTCAAAGCCATACTTGATCAATAGATTAGTATCGCTCTTAAACGAATAGGACACCGTAGTGTCTAACCAAAAGGAAGTATCAATTGTGTAATAGGAGTTGATTTTGAATTTAAAAGAATCACCTAAACACTGTGAAATTCCTGATAGATTTTGAGTTGGAATTTTACCCAGATCGAACTTAATAGATAAAGTATCACTACAAGCATGTGCCGAATACTTTAATAACAATTCATTTGAATCGATATTATGCGTATATGAATTGCCAATGACATTTTTTGGAAGCCATTCAAATGTATTTACGCTATCTGCCTGTACCTGTATATATACCGAGTCTCCTATGCAAAAGGTATCCGATAAGTTAGATGTTATTGAGGGTGTTTTGAGTTTAACCCAATTATAAACAGCAGCAAAAGAATCTACGCAATTGTAAACTCGGTCATAAAGTTTAAGCGACAAGACTTTGTTTGATGTATCAGTAGAGCTGAATGTTCTCGTTGTGTCAACTGAGTTCCACACAGCATACTCATTTTTACCAGTTTCTACAGAAAGCTTAAGCGTATCGCCAACACAATAATTAGATTTTAAGGAATCTATAAACTTTACCTTGTGAGCTATTTTTACGTTTACGTTAGCAGTGTCTGTTGCTGTGGCGCAATTATTAACATCAATACCGTAAACAAGTAATGTGGTATCATTAGAGATTGATATATCGCTATTCCCTAATTGATTGTTCCAATAGACCTCCTTTAGATTACTATTTACTGATATTAACGAAGTATCACCTTCGCAAATAAATTCATTATAACTAATGTTTAGCGGTTTGGGCGTGTAAACTGACACCTTAAATGAAAGCTCAATAGAATCATTTTCAGTAATCAATAACCCAAGTGTAATTCCTTGACTTTTTGGCCCTCGTGTTTTAATTATTAGTGCTAGTTTATTGCCAACCCATGCCGTATCAATATTCTGCAATGGAATTCTAGTAGTATCATCACAAGTAATTGTTGTGTATTGTGGGTTTGGTTTGCTACTTAAGTTAACAAATATTGTATCGTTTGTGGTGTATGCACAAAGTTTCCTCTTTTCGGTTTTACTTGTAATATGGTAAGGTGATTCAATTTTATAATAGTTAATGAAGTCTCTTCCTCGACTTGCAGAAAAAGCAAGTTGATTGCCTGTGAAATCCATTCCTCCACCCCACTCTGCATTTACGGGATTCTTACTTGGCGTAAAGGGATGAAAAATATCATTTTTAGGATCAAAAATATAAAGGCCATCTGTTCTCTGGCATAATGTAAGGTCTTTGGCCTTTGCTATTTTTGTAATCTCAAATGAAGTATTACCTGTATGCCAATCACCAATTTGAATACCACCGGCTTTTCTAGCTATAAGAAGTGCTGTTTTTCTGTATTTTGTATCGTTGTTTATTGAGTAAAAATCTCCCATAATGAACAAACTATCGCCATTCACAATCATACTTGTGGGATAGCCAAAAGTTTTAATTCTTCTTGAGAGCTTCTTCCCGTTTTTAATATTGTAAAACATTACTCCTCTATTATCATTATCAAGTACATCTCCACAAACTGCTATCATTCCATTGAAAAAGGCAATGTCATGTACTCCTCCTCCAGAATTCCCCGAAATATCTGGTGTCCAAGTAGTATCAATTTCTCGAGTTTTTCTATTTATTCTCACCAAATGTGTAACACTAATATTATTTACTTTAGAAAATGTGCCACCTACATAGATATAGTTTCCGTATTTGTAAAACACTCTTGGTGCAGATATTCTGTTGCTACCATCAGTAAATTCAAAATGCACATTTGTTGGTTTTAAAGTTTTTCTATCAAGTGCAACAACCGACCGTTTTTGAAAGGTGTCAATTGAACTATAATAACCTGATAAAAAAAGTAGATTAGAATCTGCAAAAATTTTACGTATGCTGCCATTTCCACCTATTGCTGGTGTTTCTATTAACTCATCGGTTTCCAAATCAAAGGCAGCAAATCTCGAATAGTCTTTAAGCATAATACCAGATGAGTAATTGGTATCGGTAGTATCCATAATACAGATAGACTGATCATTAACCACAATTTTATCTCCTGCCGCAAAAAGTTTGGGTCCGTCATAAAGGTATCGAAGTGTACCTGTATCAATTGCATGAGCATAGCTTGATCCTGGTCCCATTCTAGGATCACCTAGTAGCCAAAGGACACTATCGTAAAGGTAAACATCATATATATTAATCTTAATCCGTCGCGGTGGAAGTATCATATTCATACTTCGCGCATCAATTATATGAATATGCGCCCTATTTAAATTTCTATATCTAGAATCGTGTTCGCTTTGAACAACGAGCCTATTATTATAGCCAAGAAGCTTAGTTGGTGTGCCATCATATTTATAAACACTATCAAGCTTAAGTGTGGTTTTATTTAAACTTAATAAACCATAGTCATTATATATAGTACTTGATGTTTCATGGCCTATAAAAAACTTATTATTATAGAAAAGGCCACATGTTAATTCGTTATTAACTTTAATAAGAGCCGAATCAAGTGTTCTGGTTTTGTAATCAATATTCCAAACCGTGCTATCGTTACCCACCAAAAGATTTTCACCATCAAAACCTAAAAAAATAGTTTTGGGCCCATTGAGCTTTGATGTGTTTTTGATTGAATCTATTGTATTTGTTTTTAGATTGTAAATAACCAACCTGCCATAGACTCCATTTGTGCATGATATGGCAAGAATTGAATCGTATTTGGCCATATGCTGAATATCTCCAAACAAACTATCAGTTCCTACATACTTACCATCGTTATTTACTCTTATAAGACCTTTGACTCGTTTGAAGTTATGGATAAAGTCTCTTCCACCTAAAAAGAAGCCTCCCGTATCAATAGGGTATATTGAATTTGGTGTACCGATTAATCTACCATAAACTTCTGAATATTGAGTGCTATCGTTTGGCACTACTCCAATACAAGCAGGAGACCTAGCGATATTTGGAAAACTACCACCATAGTACACTCTTTTTTCTACGGTGTCAATGTGAATTTCATCAGCCCAGCGGGCAAAAACAGCACGCCTGTCTATTATTTTCTGAGCAGAAACACTTTCAAAAATTAGTACAATTAAAATGAAGAATGTAGTAAAGGTTCTAAAGGTATCATTCATAGCAAAAATGTGAAACCATCGCTGTTTTCTATTTTGAAACTTGGGTATAATGTTTAAAAACAGATCGGCTCTTATTGGTTAGGTTTTGGTCTATGAGCAAAGGAATAAATTATCAATGACTTATACAAGTGTATTAAACTTATCCAAAAACCACAATACATAATAGGTCACTTGAATGACTATATAAATAAAACCTACAGGTGCATCGGTATTTATACCACAAAATCAGAATATGGTCTATAAGTTCAACACATCAAGTTGACGAGCGATTGAAATCGCCCGCTACTGATCTGTAACGATGGAATTCATTCCATTACATTGAATTGTGGCAATAATACCGATACCTTTAAAACTCTAAATCAAGCAGTATGCTACACATACACCTTCTCAACTTCAATTTCTTCCCCCAAAAACAACTCAGCTTTGTCGCTAAACTTCTCTGGCGATTCGGTGGTGAAGAATTGTCTTTTGCCACTTTTCGTAATCAGGCTATCCATTTCTTGATGGCGATTTAAGTAGTCTTTTAAGCTATTGGCAACCAACTCGCCTTGTGAAACTACTTGAATATGTTCGGGTAAAAACTCTTTGATTTTTGGCTCTAATAAAGGATAATGCGTGCAGGCCAAAAGAACCATATCTATATCTGCATCCTGCGCCAATAGTGCTTCAATGTATTGCTTCACAAAATAGTCAGCTCCGAGTTTGTCGTATTCATCGTTTTCAACCAATGGCACCCACATTGGGCAGGCTTGCTGGCTAACTTCAACTTCGGGAAAAAACTTTGCTATTTCTATTTCGTAGCTCTTTGATCTAACGGTTCCTTCTGTTGCAAATATGCCCAAATGGCCGCTCTTTGTCATTTCACCAGCTTTCTCGGTACTCGGCCTGAGAACACCTAAAACCCGCTTATGCTCCTTAAATTTTGGCAAGTCATTTTGCTGAATACTTCTAAGCGCTTTGGCGCTAGCCGTGTTACAAGCTAAAATTACCAAATGACAATTAAGCTTAAAAAGTTGCTGTACGCACTGCCAAGTATATTGATATACAGTTTCGAATGATCTCGTACCATAGGGTACTCTAGCATTATCACCCAAGTAAACAAAATCGTATTGGGGTAGCGCTTTTACCAATTCCTTATAAACGGTAAGTCCGCCATAACCTGAATCAAATACACCTATTGGGCCTGCTTGCTGCATGTTGCAAATAACGGAATTACGCAGTTAGTTCTTATGATGTAATTCTCGCTTAAACTGTTTTTGAGCAATGGTTCTACCCAAGAAGTAAAACATTACTAACAAACAAAGCACCTGAACTATGCTAGTAATTATTGATGAACCAAAGACTTGAAGAAGAAGAAAACTAGCAGCGAATAATAAACCTATTCTTGAATCAACTTTAAGCTTTGGGTATTGCCGGTAGCCTTCTAGAAAAAATAAAACAACAGTATTTATTATGAATGCCGTTAATAGGGATGTAAAAAGTTCAAGTTTAAAAATTAGCAGAACTGCAAACACAATAAGCCAACCAATAGCACCTAAAGTAATGTTTGCTCTTAGTGAACCACTTCTAATCTTCTCGATTTGTTTTGGCATCTTCATTTCTTTCCTAACATAAATGCTGAAACTTCTTTCCTGTAAGAATGGCCTACTGCAATTTTTGACCCCGAGTATAGCACAAGTTCATTTCCTTCTTGATATGAAATTACTTGTTTGTTTATTATAAATGACTTGTGAATACGCATGAAATCACTACCCAGATCTTGCAATAATTTTTTCATGGTTTCTTGAACTATGAGTGGTTTTTCTGAATCAGCCAAAAATACCTTTACATAATCACCCAAACCCTCTACGTAGCTAATTTCAGAGGCATTTAAGCGATATACGCGTTTATCAGCTTTAAGTGTTATTATCTTTTCGTCTTCTTTTGCCTTCTCTTCTACTTTGCCAATAGCTTTTAAAAATCTGCTAAACGAAATGGGTTTCATCAGGTAATCAACTACGCTGAGTTCATAGCCTTCAAGTGCAAATTCTGGATGTGCAGTTGTGATAATTGTTGCAGGAGCATTACTTAAGCCTTTAAGCATTTCAATTCCTGAGAGTTTTGGCATGTTAATGTCCAGAAACATTAGATCAATTTGTTCTGTACTCAATGTATTTATTGCTTCAATGGCATTTTCACATTCAGTAACTAACTCCAAGTTTGGCGCATCTTGCACAAACCCCTTTATTACATCGCGAGCCAATGGCTCATCATCAACTATTAAACACCTAATCATTCAAAAACTAATATTGATATGTAAACATTAAACCTTTCTTCGTCTACCACTTTAAAAGTATGGTTTTCTCCATAATAATAGCTGAGTTGCTCTCTTATTGAACTCAAACCTACCCCACCTTCGCCCTTTTGTTCTTGCTCTTCTTTTGGTTTTTTGGCATTGCTCATTGAAAATTCAAAATGACTTCCTGTGGTTTTAATGGCTGCCAAAATGAACTGGTCACTACCCACATCACCATGTTTAAATGCGTTTTCAAAGAGCGGCATTAAAAGCATAGGTGGAATATTCAAATCATAATTCACCTTTTCTTGATCTATTGAAATTGACAGTCTCTCCTTAAAACGCATGAGCTGTAAGTCGAGATATTTCTCAACCATTTGCATTTCTTCACTAAGCGGAATTGACTTTTCGGTGGTCTTATATATTGAGAAGCGAAGCAGGTCTGAAAGATTTACAATTGCATCAGGTGTCTTTGGATCGTTCTTAAGTGATAGGCTGTAAATGCTGTTTAATGTATTGAATAAGAAGTGTGGATTGATCTGCGACTTTATGGCCTTTAATTCAGAAGACAACTTCACTTCTCGCAACTGGCTAATTTCCCTTTGAGATTCAATGTTCTCAAACCAACCTTTTGAAAAATGTAGTATTACCGCAATGAGTGTGTAAATGAACTGATAGCTGAATAGTTCCCAATTTGAATAGTAATTGATCAGGTAAAGGTCAGGTAGTAGATTGTCAGCAAATTCATTAAAAAAGAAGGCGTTGAAATCAGCACCCATTCTGCAGATTATAACCATGAATAGTAGCGCTCCTAAGTAATTGTGCCATTTACCATCTACATTCAAGTATTTAGGCACATAGTAGTTGTTCATTAAAACAACTGTTGGCGCTAATAACAGCAGAAATAGAGCCGCATAAATGAAGTCAAGTGGATTAAAGAAGCTCTCTGAACTAAAGTGAAAATAGAAATAAGCCAGAGAAAGGGTCCAAAAAACCAATCTCTGGATATTTCTAATTCTTATGGCTCTTTTACTTTTCATCAACTACCATATTTACTTCTGCATTTTCTACTGCAGTCGGTTGGTCATTCGTACCGTAAATATCTTTTATTATTGAATTAGGAAATCCAAAAAGTAAGAATGAAATGGCCATCAAGTATATGGCTCTTCTAAGTTTTCCTTTTGAATATAAGTACATAATAGACGCCAATACTCCAGAGCTGATCAAAAGAACATTTGCATATGGCCATAATTGCAACTTAAAAAGAACTGCGATAGCCAAAAGTGCATGTGCAACACTTAATAGAATCTTTCTTGTTGCTGTCTTACTTTCAGTTTCTTTTACCGTTTTTGATGGATTAAAGATGTACCATCCAAAAAACAAATACACTATGGAAACTAAGGCCAATAAAGACATGGCCAATACACTTGACCCTGTAAAATGAACCACCTTTATAATCACTGCAGCTACTGCAACTGTTATTATTCCTATCTCTAGCTTTCTCATCTTATTTATGATTATTTGTTCTTGTTAAAACAACTGTTTCTTCTTCAAATGCTTCGTCAATACTGTCAATACGCGACATGAGTTTTCTCAATTGATCTGTATTTGCCGTTAGCACAATTTGTTGAGAATCTCCACTTCCTAGCTTTTCATGATCAATTCTCATTCTATTTTTATTCAACATGTCTTTAAACCAATCATAGCTAATAAATCTAATTTCAAATTCCTTATCGCTAATATTAACTCTTGCAAACCCGTTGGCTTTTACTAGAAATGTGTGCATACCTAATACTTGGCTGCTTCTTACCTCGTCTCCATCACCAATTCTAAAGCTACCCCATATTTTGTCATTTATTCGTGTTAATTCTAATTCATAATCGCATGTAGTGTTTTTTACATGGCCATCAATTACATCATGGGCCGTTTTAATTAGCCCGTAGGTTGTATAGTCGCCTGAGTTTCTTACAACGAATTCATATTTTGCTGGTTGAATTAATAACTTATAAATTGAATCTGGATTATCATAAGCCAATGAAATGGTTTTGGCATTCTCTAATCGGTCTTCCGCAATATCTTCATACCAAAGGCCCAATATCTCGTCTTTGTCAATGATATCTTGGCCATCGGCCAAAGGATGTAGTGACAAAATATCACAGCCCACAAATACCGTAATTGTCAAGAGAAATAGAGCAAATACTTTAAGTCTATTCATTGTTGTCTGTTTTTGTTTGGTTCGAATATGCGTTCAGGTAATGGCACACCAAACTAATATAGACAAGCCCTCGGTTTTTATCGACTTTACCTCACTTACTTAGCTAAACGCCTCTAAGTACTTAGCAATGTAATCATCCTTATGCTTGGTTTTGTATTGCATAATATAGCGTGGATGCTCAAGTGGAATAATCTCACCAAAGTATTTCTGTTGTTTATTTAGCTCTTTGAGAAACTTGTAATTTTTACCCGTACCCCAGCAATAAACTTTCTCGGTTTTCATACCCAAAGCAATCATCTGCTTAATTGACCTTTTGATGAAAGGTGTTACAGCTTCTTGTAGTTCCTTAAGGTCATAATAGTTATAGTTTACTTCGCGCCCTTTATCATTAGTAATTACAAAACCTAGTGGGCAAATTGAATTCACGAAGAACTTACTATAAAAAGCGCTAGGTCCTCCATAGGCGTCAATCATCTCGTAAACGTAAACGCAGCTGGGTTCATGGCTCTTAAGGCCTTTGGTATCAATGCCACAGTGGCTTTCAAGGCGCTTAGCATCAGTAAAAGGAATGCCTGTGAGCCCAGCACCATGTCTTCCTGGGTTAATTCCTAAAATAAGCTCTCTTTCCTCATTGTCATTATAAAACTTCTCGTAAAACTGATTGCAATAAGCGTTTACTCGTTCGTGGCCTTCATCTTTAAAAGGATTCATTACCCTAATTCCTTTAGGGAGTTTCTTCTTAAGATTTAGATTGGCATTAAAGTCTAGAATTCTTTTGGCTAGGTTCATTTTTTCAAATTAAAAAGCCCTTGAATAACTCCAAGGGCTTTAATCGTTTTTAGTATTCTCTTAAGCTTCTACATCAGCCTTAAAAGAATCAATATTACTTGTGCTTTCAATAATTGAAAACTCACAGCCTTTGGTGCCTTCTTTCAATTTAATCCAGTCAATTCCCCAATCTATCATTTTCTTTTCACCAGGTAAAACATCCATGGTTCTAGATATTGTAGTTTCACCAAGGTTGGCTCCTTTCTTATCTATATAAACTACACGCACTTTCACCGATTCAAGACTTAGCACCTTATTACGATTTTCAACATATAGTTTGTAATCATATCTGGAGAGTAGCCTTTTGGTAACATTGTCAGATTCTAAAGAAATATTTGAACTAAAGTTATCTAGTTCTGCCATGGCTGCGCTCAAATTAGGACTCTCGGTATCTGCATTTCCGCTGTCTAATTCTTCTACAGACTCTTCTTCTGTTTTCTCATTTGAAACAGAATCGGTAATCTCGGTGTTTTCTGAATTTACATCTTCATTGCCGTTTAATTCATCGGCTTCACCATTTTCTAAAGTGGTTTCCTCGGTCGATGTTGTATCTGAGATTTCACCTCCTTCTTCTTTTTTAGATCCGCATGCTGCTATAAAGCACACAAAAATTACAATTGATAATATTCTCATTTAAAAACCTTTATCCGAAAATAATCAATACAAAACAAAAATCCCCTGCCATACGATTTGACAGGGGATTGAAAATTCTAATTGTTTAATCTTACTGCTTTACAATTTGGTGTTTTTCAGAAACACCATTGTGCATTATGTTAATGATATAAGTTCCGTTTGACAAATCGCTTAAATCAATCACATTTTTGCTTTCAAGTAATTTTCCATTTAATACTTCTTTTCCATTTACATCGGTAATAGAAATATTTGAACCCACTATTTGAGCAGGTATGCTTATTACGGTTTCATTTACTGCCGGGTTAGGAAAAACCTTAGCTCCAAGAGTTACTTCTACATTATTAATACTATTTCCTTGTCCATCAGTTTCAAGAATTAAAGTGTTTACCGATACGGTTGAAACATTATCATCTTGCTCGGCCCAAATGGTATTAGTTACACCTGAGAATCTCACAACTTGAAGATCATCAACATACCAGCCTTCGCCGCCAGTAACTCTATCTGTAGCAAATCTAAATCTAACTTGAATTGATTGTCCGGCAAACTCAAAAAGATCAATTTGGCTCCTAATAAATGTACTACTGCTACCGGTAAAGGCATCTCTGCTTCTTAGCGGTTGACTCACAGCTATATTTCCCGAGTAACCATTTTCTACAAAATATGGTCCGGCATCGTTCCATGTAGCACCACCATCAGCGCTAATTTCAACTACGCCGCCATCTCTTCTAAAACTTGTATTATAATAATGTTGGAAACTCAAGATTGCACCGTCTTCAACAACGCCAACTTCGTAAACCAAACTTCCTTCAGACTCATAATCTACGTTATCTACATACCAAGCAAAAGATCCTTCGGCCACAATAGCGCTTTGAATCCTCCATGGATTACTACCCGACTCCATAACCACACTCCAATCTACATCAGATTCTGCACCATCTTCAGCAAATATTTTACTGTGAAGGTCAGGTTTAATTAATGTGGTATAAGAGCATTCAAAGCTTGTACCTGCTGGCATGCTGTCAAGTGTCATTGAAAGTATATTTCCATTTACATCCCAATCACAATCTAGGCTGCTTGTTACAAGTTCAAGCATTTCAGGAATAGTATCAACCACTACTACGTTGTAGTATGTTTGGCCAGATTCATTCTCCCATGCTACATTATAAACCAGCTCATCTTCTTCGTTAATTCTATCAACGGCAGTTTTTTCTAATGAAATAATGCCTCTATATTTTGGTGGAATTTCAAAACCATTTCTTCCATCGTTTCTATCATCTGGATCTCCACCGTCGGCGTCCCATCCAAGGCCTCTACCGCCAAATGCTTGCCAAATAATCTTTTGGTTTTCACCGCCATTATTCAACTCATCTGCTAAAAGAATAGCATCTCTTGCTGCTTCAAAGCCTGGATTACATGGTTGTAATTTCATACCATCAACCACTAATTGTATGGCTATATTATTTCCACCGGTACCAGTGTAAAGGTCTTCGTCAAAACCGTATTTATCAATAAAATTCCAATACATATCCCAAAGCATGGCACACCAAACCGATCCAATTCCATGTGGTACACTCAATACAGCTATGTCTTCGTAGTCATACTCACTTCTTGACTGATCTACTGAATAAGGATATGGTCTAATACCCGCACCATTGGTTGCCTGACCTCTAACATAGGTTCCAATACCCCTAAGGTCTGTAGCTTTATCATCTTTATGATGTGTTGTTACCAAGGCAAAAAAGTCACTCCAACCTTCACCCATTTGCTCTACATTAGAAAGGCAGCCGCTATTTAAGGCTCCTCCTGTAAGTCTAATAGAAATTCCATGGCCATACTCGTGGGCAATTACGCCGTTATCAAAGTCGCCATCATAACCACCTGTAGCTGCTCTGGTGTACATTGAAACTTCAATATCTTCACTTTCAATCTCGTCCATTAAAGCAAGACCTAGAGTACGATCAATCATTATTGACGGAATGGTGATATCGCCGGCATTTGTACCAAAAATGGTTTGTGCTGGTCTATTATCAGTAAATATTATTACTGCTATTGCACCCGCATCTTGTGCATTTCTCACCTTATCTACAAAAAGGCATGTTCCTCTTTCAATTAGTGCTATGTTGCCGTCAATCTCAGACGCGTTTACTAAATCTTCGCAGCCCAAAGTGCTTGTACCAGTACCATCATCAACCATTACGAGCTTACCCTTAATTGGTTTTTCAGAAAGTGCATCGCCAAAGTTTGCGCCAAAAACTGAATAAGAACCTTTGCTATCTGAAGGGTCAAATACCTGTAATGTAGCCCCTGAAGCACCTACACCCCACAAATACATTTGCATACGTGGGTTAGATCCATCTGGTGGAGTAGCAAAGTTGGCATTGTTGGTTCCACCGCCATCTTGGGCATGGGCATGTACAAAGTCTCCTTCGCCTGTTGCATGCCTACCGTAGTTACTTTCTTGAAAATTTCCACTTTCTTCGTCAAAACCATACTGATAAAGAAAATCATGCATGTAGTTGTTCCAGACAAATAGGTTCGTAATTGCCGCATCTTGATTGTGAGCATGAGAACTGTCTTCGTCAAATGGATAATCGAAATAAAGCTCAGTACCGCCATCAGGACTTCTCCCTTCGGTGGCATTGCTTCCATCTACATCTTCATATGCCCAAACATTATTACCTCTAGTAATGGTGTATTCTGCGCCTTCAAAACCATCAACATCATGCCAACCAAATGGAGATGCCAATGAATCGTTTGCATTTTTCAAAAGCTCTCTTGGGCCATGATTTGGGCTTTCGGTACCAAAAGGATAAGCAAAATAAGCGGCTGTGCTGTTTCTTTTATTAGCCGTGTTACCAAACTCATTATTAGGGCTCGGAGAAAAATCATGGCTACTGTGGTCGTGGTCAAAATCGCACTCAAGCATATAATCTAACTGCCATACCGTTTCCCCTGTTTGTGCATTAATAACAGTGTAAAACCAGTGGCTTTCGTCTGGCAATAAAAAACTGAGCGACCATGTTGGCACTGCATTGTTATTTACCACCATGTAAGTTTTTTTGATCTTAATATCTTCAGCCGATAGCAAAGGGTCATTTGCTACAAACTCATTTTTTGCATACTCAATAAAATTTAAGTTAGCTGTTGCAGCGATATTGAAATGAATCATATTCTTATTGATAAATTTCTCTACCACTTGATTTTGAGAAAGGGCATGACCTTCTACAGATCTGAATTTCGACGAAGGATAAAAACTATTGTGAAATGATACAATTTTGCCTTTTTGGGCATGTGCGTCAAATACCGCTTTCTCTACTTGAACACCGTTATGGGTTTGGTGTCCATAAGCATGGCTTACACCATTGTGCTTATCGGTAAATGAACTTGTAAGTTGAAAATTGCCTGATTTGAGAATTGAATTATCAATTGTGTTAAGTAACTCAGGAAGTGCTTTTTGTTGTGGTACTTGTGCGTGCAGCGTTGAAAACGCTAAAACAAGTACAAGGGTATAAATTATTCTCATATGCTGCCTGCTTTTGGCGACTTCAATAATACACTAGCAAGGCATGAATTGTTTGGTATTTGCTACTTAAAAAATCCGAACACAACCGTAATTTGCCGGTATGTTGCAACAGGAAATTGATGATTGGGTTGACCAGCTTTTTGAGCAAAGACTAGCTGGTGCTGAGTTTACCCAACTACGAAAAACCTTACAAGAAAGTGGCGTTGCTGAAGATGATGTAAAGCAGATAATAAACATTGTGAACGATAGAGAGCTTGATACGCTTGATACGGGTAGGGCCCAACTTAACCCAAATGTGTTCCTCATTCTGGCTTTAATCACGTTATTTTCCGGTGTTGCACTGGCTTATTCCATCAGTAATATTACTGATGATAGAAGTTATCAGTTTTTAAACGCCATTCCGGTAGCAGGTAGCGTGGTGTTATTTTATAATTACTACCAAAACAAGCAGAAGTATCGCAAGTAATATTTTTATTACCTAAAGCTATCTGGTGAATGGGAAGGCGTCTTTGGAAGTGAGCCTTTTGAGACTTAAATTAGCAACTCACAGTTTCAAATTAAAACAAATGAGACGTATCTTGGAAAAATTCAAATACAGGGTATAATCTAACAGATCCTTTACTACCCGCAGGTTGACTCAAAAAATGAACTTGATAACCGCTAATTGAAGACTCATCATTTTTCCCCGTGCCTTAGGAAACCATTATTTTGCCATCTAAACCTGATTAAAGCTAGGAGTTGGAGCATAAAAAACTAATCGGCTTTTTAAAATCATGCTACGAGGCAGACAACCGTGAGCAGCTCATTTACAACTTTTTTGAGAAAAAGGTAGAGTACCGCCATTGGATACAAAACACCGATATTTTAAGTGGTGAAATACCCTACTTACCTTTAAAAAATGACTATGCAGAAGCAATTACGACTGAACTCGAAGTATATCAATACGAAAAGAGCATTTACGTAGCGGGATTGTTTTTATGTGGTAGAAGCGAAAATTACAACAAACGCCTTAACGCGCCACTTTTAATTTGGCCAGCAATTATTAGCCAAAATGAAGACGGGTATTCACTTTACCCTGATTATAGCAACCCCAATATAAACCCCGCTTTTTTCAGAGCAATAAATGCTATTGATGAAGATGATATTACCACCGCCAAGGATATTTTAGAAATTGTAGATGGTCATGCATTAAGCTTTGAAAAAATTTCAGCAATTGAACGGTTAATTCAAGCCAGGTACCATGAAGTTGAAACTGAAGAGCTTCTACTTTTCCCTCAATTAGAAAAAGAAGAAGCCATTAGGAAGTCTCGTGGGCTTAAGCTAAAATCATGTGCTGGCATTTGTGTTCTACGAAAGTCATCAAACACGGTTCATATTCTTAAAGAGCTTAATGAAATTATCCAAGCGCCAAGTCTTTCAGTGCCCTTGTCAGAAATTCTAATTGGGCAGACCGGCGATAAACTTAAACATCAAAGCAATAAACCGATTATGGTACCAACGGCTTTAAACAAAAGCCAGGTTCGAGTACTTAAAACCGCATATGCCTACAGCTCAAGTGTTGTATTAGGGCCTCCGGGTACGGGTAAATCATATACCATTGCGGCATTGGTGGCCGATGCCATAAGGCAGGGGCAATCTATTTTAGTTACATCAGCTAAAAACCAAGCGGTAGATGTGGTACAGCAAAAAATTGAAGATGACTTAGACCTTAAAAATATATGCATTAGGGCTGGTGGCAAAGGAGACTATAAAACACTATTAAGAAATCAAATTAGTGATTTAAAGAATGGAATTGGGCTTGTTTACAAATTGCCACAAAACGTTTATGACCAAGAAAATAAGCTAGATAAGATTCAATTTGAAATTGAAAGCCTTGAAAAAAAGTATGGGCTTGTAAATGAGCAATCAAAGAAGAATGGCAAACGCTTGACAAATTCAAAATCTAAATTTTATCACCCCATTACTAAGCTATTTGTAGAACACGGATTAAAGAAACACGAAACCGCATGGTTTCTTATAAAAAAACTTGAGAAGCTCTACCCTAAAAAGTACGAGCAAATCAAAAAACTAATTGACGTAAGTAGCAAAGCGAACAGATACCGATCTATAAGACAAAACCGCTCAACTTATACTCGTTTAGAAAAAGCACTAAAGGCAAGAACTATTAAAACCAAAGAAGAACGTTTTGAGACTGTAAACTTTGAAGAAATCAAAAAATCATTTCCGGTTTGGTTGGTCAATCTATCAGAAACCGCCAATGTGTTGCCCTTAAGAAAAGGCTTGTTTGATTTAGTGATAATTGACGAAGCCAGTCAATGCGATATTGCCACTGCTCTACCCTTGCTATACAGAGCAAAGCGCGCCATTATTTGCGGTGACCCAAAGCAACTTAGGCACCTTTCTTTTTTGTCAGAAATAAAGTCAAGAAAACTGGGTAATGACTTTAATCTAAATGAAAGCGAATTAGAGCAGCTCAATTTTAGAAATAAGTCAATTTTAGATCTTGCACTTGATGCCATTAAAAATCATAATGCCATTTCATTTTTAAATGAGCACTTTAGAAGCCATCCAAAAATCATTGGCTTTAGCAATGAGCAGTTTTATAATGGCGCACTAAATATTATGACTAGCAAACCTGGAACTGAAGATGTTGATTCATTAGAAATAATAAAAACTAAAGGAGAAAGAGTAGATGGGGTTAATAATGTAGAGGCACAAGCAATAATTTTAAAGATTAAAAATAGAATAAAAGAGGAGTCAAAACTTACATGCGCCTTTAAAAAATCCATTGGCGTGCTTTCTCCGTTTAGAGAGCAGGTAAATTATCTGGCCGAGAACATAAAGAATCATTTAAGTATTCAAGAAATTCAGAACCATAAAATACTCATTGGCACGGCGCATAGTTTTCAGGGCGAAGAGCGAGATATAATGTATTTAAGCTTTTGTGTTGACGACCAAAGCCATAGCACCGCTATTAGACATATTAATAAACCCGATGTATTTAATGTGAGCATTACCCGTGCGCGTCAAAAGCAAATAGCATTTTATTCAATAAGTCCTAGTAAGCTACCTTCTACACATCTATTGGCAAAATACATTGGCTTTGTGAGCAAACCACAAAAGCAAACCACAAGTGAACATGATATTTTTTCAAAAGAAGTAGAAGCCTTTTTAATTGAAAGCGGATTGGAAAATATTCACCTAAACCATAATATTTTAGGAACACAATTTGACCTTGTTGTGCAAAAAGGTAAGAGACTTTTTGGTATTGACCTTATTGGCTATCCTGGTGATTATGAAGACACACTGCCTTTAGAAAAAGTACGCGTTTTTAAACACGGTGGCAACAGGTTTTTCCCAATACCCTATGATCAGTGGTATTTAAATGGAGATTTGTTGAAAGCCGATTTGTTGAAGTTCTTAGGTATTAAAAAGACCAATTAAACCAGATATCAAAACCAAGCTTTTGATGATAAACCAAGGTGTAACCATCCTATACTAAGGCGAAATACCCTATATTTTCACCATCAAAAATTTGCATTAGGTGAAAAGGAGTTTATTGTTCGTATTGGCGGCTTTTGTGGGAGCTACCGCCTTTGCGCAGATCACACAAACTGTAAGAGGTAAAATTATTGATTCAGAAACCCGTTACCCGTTAATTGGGGCAACTGTTGCGCTTATGGTTAATGGAGAAGTAGGAAGCGGAACTGTAACCGATGCTGGCGGTAATTTTAGAATTGAAAATGTACCCGTAGGCAGACAAAACTTTAAGGTGCAGTTTGTGGGCTATAAGGAGAAAATCTTAAACAACATTGTAGTTACCTCAGCCAAAGAAGTAATTCTAAATATTGAGCTCGATGAGTCTAACCAAAGACTGGATGAAGTAACCATATCAGTTACCAGAGATGGCGAAGTAAGCAACGAACTGGCTCTTGTAAGTGCAAGAGAGTTCTCAGTTGATGAAACCATGCGATATGCCGGTAGCCGTGGAGATCCCGCTCGTACGGCATCAAACTTTGCGGGTGTACAAGGTGCAGATGATAGTAGAAACGACATTGTAATTCGAGGTAACTCACCGCAATCGGTTATTTGGCAGTTAGAAGGCGTCATTATGCCAAACCCCAACCACTTTGCTATTCCGGGTACTAATGGTGGGCCCGTGAGCATTGTAAACTTTAAAACCCTTAGAAACTCCGATTTCTACACGGGAGCTTTCCCTGCTGAATTTGGCAACAGCACTGCCGGTGTTTTTGATTTAAAGCTTAGAAACGGAAACAACCAAAACCATGAGTTTAGCGGCATGTTTGGCCTTATGGGCACCGAAGCTTTTGCCGAAGGGCCTTTGAATAAAGAGAAAGGCTCATCATATCTGATTAACTACAGGTATTCAACCATTTCAATGTTTTTGGCTTTGGGAATTGATGTTGGAACCAACTCGGCTCCAACTTACCAAGATGCTACATTTAGATTTACTTTTCCTCAAAAAAATGGTGCCGAATTGGCCTTTTGGGGTCTTGGCGGAAGAAGCTATACAGAGATTTTAATTAGCCCACAAATAGAACCTGTACAAGAGCTTTACGGTGATAGTGACAGAGACCAATATTTTGGATCTGATGTTGGGATTTTAGGGGCAACATACTCATACCCCATTGATAAGAATACCTTTTGGAAAACAACAGTTGCCGCCTCTAACCAAACCGTAAATGCTAATCACGACAGAATTGTAAGCAGAGATACTTTAGAGAACGGAAACTTTGACCCTGAATCTGTGGTGTTAACACCATTGCTGGATTATACTTTTTCGGAAACCAAATACACCGTATCATCTTCACTATTTAAAAAACTTGGCATTGGTAGGGTATTAAAATTCGGTTTTATGGCCGACATGTACGACATGCGATACGTTGATAGCATAAGAATTGAAAACGATGGCGAATGGCCAGCTTCAAACAACTGGAATACACGTTGGGATACTGATGGCAGGGCTTCTCTATTCAATTACTACATTCAATATAAGCACCATTTAAGAGATAATTTAATTGCCAATGCAGGCTTGCACGGTACATATTTTAGTTTGAGCAATAGCTTTTCTGCTTTTGAACCAAGATTAGGTTTGCGTTGGAACTTACCAAGAAGACAAAGCTTAAGTTTTGGTACGGGTTTGCATTCTCAAATTCAAGCGCTTTACCTGTATTATTATACCGATCCTAATTTGGTTGCTACCGAAGGTATGGAGTACAACCGCAATATGGATTTAAGTAAAAGTGCCCATGTTGTAATTGGTTACAATAATATAATGGCCAAAAATCTAAGGCTAAAAGTTGAAGCTTATGCGCAAACATTATTTAATGTTCCCGTTGAAGCTAGTGGACCTTCTTCTTTCTCTTTGGTAAATACCGGGTCAGGATTCTCAAGGTTTTTTCCTGGTAAGTTAGAAAACACAGGAACAGGTTTTAACTACGGCCTTGAGTTTACATTAGAGCGATTCTTTGACAATAACTTCTTTTACATGATTACTGCCAGTTTCTATGACTCAAAATATCAAGGAAGCGATGGTGTTATTAGAAATACTGACTTTAATGGTAACTACATGTTTAATGCTTTAGGAACAAAAGAATTTAAAGTGAGTAAAAATGCCATTGTGGGCATAGGACCAAAAGTTACCTACGCCGGTGGAAGACGATATGGAAACCCTGATGTGGAAGCGAGTACCGAAGCGCAAGAAATTATTTGGGAAGATGAAGGCTATAACGAGCAGCGTTTCCCTGACTATTTTAGAACTGACCTTAGAATCACTTATGTTGTAAACCGACCAAAGGTTTCTCACGAATTGGCATTTGACTTGGTAAATATTTTCAATACCCGAAACATTTTAAATATAGCTTGGGCACCAGGCATAAACCCTGAAGGCATTCCTGGAATTACCACAAATCCAAACTTTGCCTTGAGCTATCAAATTGGATTCTTACCTGTTTTCTATTACAAGTTTGATTTTTAGGAGTAGCTAAAAATAATCGATTGCATTGTCTAAAAAGTAAGAAAACCGTCATCCTGAACTTGATTCAGGATCTGTAACAATGGAATACTACACTTACAAACAGATTCCAAAGCCCCTGAATCGCTCTGGACAAGAAGTTTGGATTGACGTAAGACTTTTTAGACAGCTAAATCAGATTTAGGCCAAATGAAAAATGGAATACCCGAATCCACTAGACCTATCACCTGAAGAAGCAACCCAAAAAATGCTTGAGTATTGTTCAACATATGGCGCCTTAAACAATACATCAGATGAGCTCATAAGCTTTTTATATAATGCAGGCTACAAATTGGTAAACACCAAGTTTGAAAACCTTCAATTTCATTTAGAATACCTGTTTAAAGACAGAAAAAAGTACTTCAATGCTAATAGTAGCACAGGCTATTATGTTATTGATGAACTGCCCACCCTTGGGCGAGTTGAAAAACTAAGGCATTTGATAACTTACGGCAAGGCATTGCTCATGGATATTGATGTAAAACCAGTGCAATTCTTTAGAAAAGACCATTTTATTGAGTTTAAAAACCAGGAAATCAAAGTAGTTGAATTAGGCAAAATTGGTGGTGACCGTGTGTATGAAAATCTAGAGAGTGGTCGGCTTTTTTATAATATCAATCTGAGCCTTTATGGTGGCCATGCGTGGTATTGGCGCAACATTGAAATCAATTACAACATCTGAGAAAAAATTGAAGCTGCAAACTCTTTTGAAACACTTCATAAGGTTTTGGATGAAGCGGAGAAGAAGTTTGGATGACCAAATAACTTCCTTATTTAAGAAAATTGCAAAAAACTTAAATAGCAGCCGTCACTATTTAAGTTTACTTAAATAACTCAATGTACTCTTTAAAATGGTAGATTTTATCTCGCTGTTTTTCTTTCATTTCGGCAAGTATATCCAGCTTTTTCAAATCGCTGAGCAATTTATACGTTGTAGGCAATGATTTACCAATTACCTCCGAAGCCATTTTAGCATCAATTATTGGGTTTGTATATAGGTTTTCTAAAAGTACCTGCGCATTTGCCACTCTAGATCTCATTCCCAATATTTTCTTTTCGGTTTTTTCTTTTAAAGCCAAAACTGCTTTGAAAGTTTCAACTGAACTTTTTGCGGTTTCAATAACTCCTGTTAAAAAGAATTTCAACCATTGGTTTAAATCATTCTGAGTTCGTACACGGGTTAAATTATCATAATAAAGCATTCTATTCTTCTCAAAAAAGGCGGATAAGTATAGGATTGGTTTCTGAATTATTCCTTTGCTAACCAAGTATAAGGTAATCATAAGCCGCCCTACCCTACCGTTTCCATCAAGAAAAGGGTGAATGGTTTCAAACTGATAGTGAATAAGCGCTACTTTAATTAAATCTGGCACTTTAAGCTCATGGTTATGAACAAACTTTTCTAGGTCGCTCATAAGTTCAGCAATTGAATGATGAGCCGGCGGAATAAAAATAGCATCATTTAAAGAAGCCCCTCCAATCCAATTTTGGCTGTTTCTAAATTCACCAGGTTGCTTATGCTCTCCACGAACTCCTTGCAGCAATATTTTATGACTAAGTTTTATAAGCCTTGTACTAAATGGCAAATTGGTCAATTGCGCAATGGCTTGGTTCATTGCTTCTATATAATTATGCACTTCTTCCCAATCATCTCTTTTCTCTTCAGCAATATTTTGCTTTTGCATTAATGCCTCTTCTACATTGGTTCTAGTACCTTCTATTTTGCTTGATAATGTGGCCTCTTTCACAACATGCATTCTAATAAACAAATCAATGTTGGGCACATAGTCAGAATACATATCAAGCCTGCCTATTTGCCTATCGGCTAAACTTAGCAAGCTTTGTACATCAGCATCGTCAATATTCCATTGTCTATTTATTTTCACAGGTTCAAAGCTGCTATACCCACCCGTTTGCTTTACACTTTTGCCTGATTTAAAGTGTTTCATTTTCTCTGATTTTCTTAAACAAAGCTACGCCTTATTTAAGATAATCGTAAAATACTTAAATAACGATGGTTGCTAATTAAATTTTTTAGCAAAAACTTAAAAAACAAATAGCCCTATTAAAGTTTTCTCTTCTTTATTTATTCTCAAAAGTTTCCAAATAAGCGATAATGCTCCCTATATCTTCTGGCAAAAGAATCTGACCCCAAGCAGCCATTCCTTTTTTAGGATTTCCCTTTACAATTTTAGTTGCCAAGTATTCTTTAGTTGCGCTTGTGGCATATTTCTTATTCTCTAGGTCAATGGCCACACCGCCACCTGTTGCATGGCAAACCCTACAATTTGCTTTAAAAGTTTTTTCACCTTTTTCAAGGGTTTCTGCATCAGTCAAATTTGCGGTCTGCATTAAAACACTATTTGGCCCAGTCATTTCCTCAAATTCCTTTTGCTCAGCATCAAGTGCAATTGAGTCTTTGGTGCGCTTAAATTTGCTTTTTGGTGTATTATGAATAAAACTCAATAATGCAATAAACTCAGTTGTATAACCACCTTCAAACCCATAATTACTCAATTCATTTAAAATTCCATTTGCCTCAATTGTAAGTTCATTCCATTCAGATTCCGAGTTAGGTCTATTTTCATCTTCAAGTATTTTCTCAAAAGTCTCCTTCTCTATCAAGTTTGTTAGTAAATGTTCGTACGATTTCTTTTTTGATGAATAGATGATAGACTGTGGGTCTAATAAATAATGAGTGGTATAACTTACTGAATGTTCTTGTCCGTAGCCATCAAGGCTTATTAGTTTTTTACTAGCGCTTTCTTCATTAAACGTATGACACTTATAACACTTCTGTTTGTTGTAAATATGCTTTCCGTAAACCGCTAATGGTGTTTTTGGCTTTGGAAGTTCTCCAGAATTTACACAAGAAACAATCAACCCAACAATTGCCAGCAGCCCTAATCTTAATACCATATTATTTGCTACGAATTGAATTTTCATGTAAGCGAATGTATTTAAATTGGCTTAAACCCGTCAGGTTTTCGAAACATGGATGGATGGTATTTTTAAATCGTAAAAACAAACCCCACCGTTGGCGAAACCAATAGCACGCCCCCCTCTTGAATAAATGAGTTCTTTGTACTATAAACTCTATGGGTTTCAAAACGTAAAAATTGAACATCAATAAAAAACCCGTCATTGGTCTTGTACATCTGTTTAAACCTTAAAGCAAAGCCATAATGGTATTTCCATTTACTGTATTCTGAGTATCCATATTCTAGTTTTTTAACGTCGTAAAATGGCCCACTTCCTACAAAAACACCTTCTTTATCTTTTAAACCTAAGTACGAAACATCGGTTGCCGAAATAAAACCATATCCAAAAAGCGGTCCTACTTCAAAGTGATTTATTCCTTTTTGGAGAAAAGTATAATAGAAACCAGTTTGTAAATAATAATGCCTCACAGCACCATTAAGGTTTTGATCGCCAACTTTATAGCCATCAGAATTCACATAATTCTCAAAATTGCCCACATCATAGCGATAAGAGTTGTTACCAAGCTTAAAGGCAAAATTCCATTTGGGGTGAAAATGAAACTCAATATTCGGCAGGGTGGTAGCAGCTCCTGTTAAATAGCCTTGACCAAGCGGGCCTTCTCCCTTTTCACCAAAAGTGGGTATTGATAGTCCACCGCCAATACTGGTGTACCAACCTTTTGGATAGCTGAACTCCAGATTTTGACCATTTATTGCACAAAAATTTAGACAACTAATCAGCAGCGTAAATAACCATACCTTCATGTAATTCTAATTTTTTTAATCCTTTCTCGTAGCTGTAGTCAACAGATTTTACTTTGTTTCTATTTATCTCGGATGTAACCTTCTCCTCTATACTGTTGTAATCCTGTTGAACATAAAAGTTTTCAAAGACTTTAATTTCATCATTATTTGAAGGGGTACCTATTGTTAATTTAACTTTATTGCCAACCCTAAGGTGTTCTGCATCATAATAGTGGTAGGGGCAATAATGAAACTGCATTATAGCATCGGAAATTGAATCAATTAAAGTGTAGGTTTTCACTTTTGTAAAAGATTCACAAGTTTCCAAATCTGGCAAATCATAAAAATTGCATTCTACTTTATAGGTCGCAGATATAAAGTAACTGTCTGTTAAATAGGCTTCAAAATCAATTAATATTGAATCTCCACCTTGCTTAAACCAATATTTGGTTGGCATTGAATCTATTGGTAACTCCAAGTTGTTTTCCAAAATTCCAGTTTCATCAGGGCAGCACCTATTGGTACAAGATTGCATCAGTGCAAAACCAAAAAGTGAAAGAATTAAGCAAATGCTTTTCATAGAACTATTTGATCGTAAGCAAGTTTACAAAATCTCAACTTAAAATGGCAAAGCATATTAGTTGGAAGCCATGTAATAATAGACTTCTCGCTCGCTCGAAGTGACAGTATTGTGATTAGACCCGTCAGGTTTTGAAAACCTGACGGGTCTGCTGAATAGTTTTAACCACAACATCGGCAGAGTTTTATTTCACTAAGCCATTTAATGCGCCATTACTTTGCACTCTTAATGAAGCGCCTAGTATCATATCTAGTGTTAAGCCTAATGGCTTTGTCGGTTTACGGGCAAACCGATACATCCATTATTGTTTTGAAAAGCCGAATTGGAAAACGAAATGATACCATTGTGGTGCAAGATCATTTAAGGCTTCATACCAAAGATGGCAATACGGTAATTGGGCCTTTTGTTAAATTTAAAGATGGCCACATTTACACCAAGAAGGATACAGTAAACACCAAAAAGATTGAATACATCTCGGTAAACTCATATCACCGACAAAAAGTGAGTAGTATATATATGGCGGCGGGTATTTCGGGCATTCTAAACCTGGGTGGTATTAATTCAGCCTTTAGCACACCAAAAGCCGATACACTTACCACTAGCGAAACTGATGCTTTAAGTGCTGGGCTTGCGGCTGGATATACCATAATGGCTGGTACACTCATTTACGGCATTGTGCTTTATAATGCGTACTACCGTTATACGATTTATGGCAGAAAAACAGCTTGGGATTTGGTGTTGGATTAAGTTTTACCACCCAAACATGAAAAAGTAAATTGCAAAAAACAAAGCCGAAACAATTAAAAAGATTTTCCAACGGCTAAAAGGCAAATCACTTACACTACGGTACTCGCTAGTAAGTTTCCTTTTTTCAAGATATTCTTTTGGTAATTCTCTCAATGTTAAAGAATCCCTGTCTCTTTCAAATCTTCCTTGCGTTACTTCCTTAATTGTTCTTCGATTTGCGGCATTTCTTAAATGACCGTCTGATACTGCTCCCATGGTGGTTATGATTTATTGGTTTGTTGTGTTAAGATTTAAAACTAGTCACTACTCCATCAACATCAAAGCAAGGTTACATTAGCGGTTTTTAGCTACTGATAAAATACCTTTAGCGTGTTTTAATGAAAATACTATTCACTACTCTTTTTACTTTTTTATTGCTGCATCCATTATTTGGTCAGCTTAAGGTCAATTATGTAGATTCTGCCGAAACGGTAGTAACTGATGTATTGCTTTCTAAAAATGCGGGTATAGAACTACTATTCACCAAATACATGGGATCTCAAGCAGCTATTGGCACTTTTAGTAGCCATATGGTTTACAATGAGTTTATTGATTCGGGAATTGTGCTTTCAACAGGTAAGGTAGTAGATGCCATTGGGCCGAACCTAAATGGTGGACATAGCGGTAAAAACCAAGAATCAGGGGTTGGCTTTTTATCACAACTAGCAGGCAGCAAAACCCTCGATGCAGCGGTTTTGGCTTTTGATTTTATACCAAGTACCGATAGTTTTTGCTTCAAATACATTTTCGCATCTGAAGAGTATCCAGAATATGTAAACCGGGGCGTAAACGATGTTTTTGCTTTTGTGCTTATTGATATGGAAAACGGCCAGAAGAAGAATATTGCCACATTGCCAGATGGTAAAACGCCAATTTGTGTAGATGAAATAAACCACCTTAAAAACAAGGAATACTTTTTTCTAAATGGTATTTGGGAACCTGAAAACACAGCCAAATGGCGTAATGACTCTACTAAAGGCGAGGCAGCACTTATGGTTCAATTCGATGGTTTTACCACTATTTTAAACGCAGGCACTAGGGTACAACCGGGTAAAAAATACCGGTTGATATTAGCTATTAGCGATGTAGGTGATGATGTTTATGATTCAGCCATTTTCTTAAAGGCCAATAGTTTTAAATCTGAAGAAAGCAATCAAATTAAAAATTTGCTTACAAACCTAAAAGTTGACGATGATGGTAGCTTTTCAGGGGCCAAGCAATTGAATTTCGAGTTTGGATTGGCAAAGCTTGCTGATGAGGATTCATATAGGTTTCTTGATACATTGGCCATGGCAATAGAAAAGTATAAACCCAAGCAAATTGAAGTGATAGGCCATACAGATAATGTTGGTTCGGAGAAAGATAATCTAGCGCTTTCTGAAAAAAGGGCCAATCACATTAAAGACTATTTAATTAACCAAGGAGTTGAATACAAGCTAATTTCAGCAAAAGGAAAAGGAGAATCAGAACCCATTGATCCAGAAAAACCTGAATTAAATAGACGGGTTGAGTTTGTGTTTAGGTTTTAGAAAGTCTAGCTATCAATTCAAACTTAATTTGACAAGAAACTCGTTATCCAAAAGCCATTTAACTCCTTCAAACAGGAACTCAGTCGCTTTTTGAAGCGACTAAAAAGAGCAAGTTTACTGAGTTCTAGAGTTTTTGCTTCGTTTTGGGGCAATGCCAAATGCAAAGCATTCATGAATACCCAAAAAGGCAATTAGTTAATGAATAAAATGAAGAGCCCGAGCGGCTTGAGCGGAAATCAACAAAACCTGGATTGATATTTCATATAACGGTTTCATTCATTTGGAAAGCCAATTTTATCTATCTCAAGTTAAAATTTATTTCTCCTTCAAAGCCTTTCTCATCTTATATCTTCTATATCGAATTGCTATTAAGTAGCTAGTTAATAAAAAGAAGATTACTAAAAATGGGAGTAGGGTTTTCATAGCTTAATTCACTTCTCTCCAAAAAAAGAAAAGTGCCCGGAGCGGGACTTGAACCCGCACGTCCGTAGGACACATGTCCCTCAAACATGCCTGTCTACCAATTTCAGCACCCGGGCGATACTGTCGGCTTTAACAACGGCGCAAATATAAACACTCACTAATCGTAGCAATCAATTCAATGGAGTATTGTTTATTAAAAGCCTCAATAGGCGTGGACATGTTTTCACCGAAGCTTAATCTATATTAAAGGTGAATAACATTATTTTATCGACAAACAGTTGATATTTGATGTTGTAACGGACTAATCTAAAGTTTAGAACCATGAAACTAGCTACAAAGTACAATCCAAACGATTTTATATTATCGAGTCTGTTCATTGCTCTTTTGGTAACTGCCGGAGTTTTGGGTCTTTATGCGCCTGAAGCTATCTCGGTATCAATTTTTGCCCTGGTATTTGTAGGTCTAATTGCCTTTAAGGCTCAAAAAGAGAATAAAGCGCTAAATACTAAAGTAAGAACATTACTTACTGATAAAAAACAAGCAGATAATGCCAATGCTGCAAAATCTGCTTTTTTGGCTAACATGAGCCACGAGATTAGAACTCCTATGAATGGTATTATGGGTATGAGTTCGCTTTTGCAAAACACAGATTTAAACGGAGAGCAACAAGAATATGTTAACATAATTAAGAACAGTACAGATAACCTATTACTTGTAGTTAACGAAATTCTAGACTTCTCAAAAATTGAAGCTGGTAAAATTGAGCTTGAAGAGCATAGTTATAAACTAAGGCTGGTAATTGAAGAAGTACTTGATTTATTGGCGGTTAATGCTGAAGGAAAAGCCTTAGACCTTTTGTATGACTATGATGTTTCTATACCTAATTATTTAATGTTTGACTCAACCCGTGTAAGACAAATACTTATAAATTTGGTAGGTAACGCTATAAAGTTTACCGATGTTGGTGCTATACAGGTAGTGGTAAAAAGAATAGCTACGAAAAACAACAAGATTACCCTTGGCTTTAATGTGATTGACACTGGTATTGGAATGTCTCAAGAGCAGGCCAGCAAATTATTTAAACCGTTTTCTCAGGCCGATAAAGCTACACATAGAAAATACGGGGGTACAGGCCTTGGCTTATCAATTAGTAAAAAGCTTGTAGAAATTATGGGCGGAGAAATTGGTGTTGACAGTACCCCAGGAATGGGCTCCGATTTCCATTTTACATTAGAGCTTGAGGTAGATCAAAAATCACTTCACTCTGATGAGGATAAACAAGTAAAGCTACTACAAGGTAAAAACGTACTGTTGGTAGATGATAATGTTCCTAACTTAAAATTACTTGAAAAACTATGCCAAAACTGGGGAATGAACGTGATTAAAACTACGCATCCAGAACTTGTTACTGATATTCTTGATGAAATTAACACCCCTATTGATATTGCCATTTTAGATTATAATATGCCAGGAATGAATGGCGTTGAATTAAAGGCTAGAATTGAAAAGCATAAAAAAATGACCAAGGCCAAATTTGTAATTGCAACATCGGCCGATGATAAGAGCCGGGCCAAAGAAGGCAACTTTGATGCCTACCACTCAAAGCCTATAAAACACCTAGTACTGCAAAACAGCTTAATTAATCTATATCAGAGTGTAAACTCAAGCATAAGTAAAACCGTAAAAAGCAATTTAGACAGCGGCATGGCCAATAAATACCCACTTAAAATAATGGTGGTTGACGACAACGCCATTAACCTGAAACTGGCAAAACGAGTACTTGAGAAACTTGGTTACCAAGCAGAGTTAGCCAACAACGGGCACGATGCCATTGAAAAGCACAAAGAAGAAGTTTTTGATCTTATTTTTATGGATGTGCAGATGCCGGGCATAGATGGTCTTGAGACTACCAGCATAATTAAAAATGAATTAGAACTTCAAAAAAATGCACATATAGTGGCCTGCACGGCAAATGTTGTTCAAAGCCAAGTTAGCAGCTATTTACAAGCGGGTATGGACTCATTTGTAGGAAAACCCCTAAAAATTAAAGAAGTAACAGACCTTATAAAATCTGTTTACGAAAAGCAAAGTGCCGAAGTAGCAAAATTGAATTAAAAACATACATATACTCTAGTTAACCCTAATAGTCCATTGTTTTTGGCAGTGGGCTATTTTTTTGCGCCAATAAAAAGAAAGATAGCAAATTGACAAAGCTGATTTGAAACACTTTTAGCCTTTAAGGGTGCATGCACATTAAAAATATGAAGGCCGCAACATGGCTTTAACTTATAAAACTAAGTACAAAAGCCAATTTTCTAAGAACTAAAAGGACTTTTCAAACGTAATTTGCACTGTATAAGAGTCTGTGCAGTTATTCTTAAAAATCATCAGCCGAAAAAAGTTAATGTTGGGGCTGTTTTTGTTGCTTACAGCAGCAGGGGCATGGCAGGCCATTAACCTAAAATTCGACCATCAGAGGCGTCGTTTTTTCCCAACTGACAACGAAGACCTTGAGTTTACCAATAGGTTTTTTGCCGAAATTGAGCAAGACGATATTTACATACTCGTGGGGCTTGAATTACCTAATTCTATTCTTGACAAAAACTCAAGAGAAATGGTAAGCCAAATTGTTACCGAGTTAGAAGCCATTCCACTTGCAAATAGAGCACTATCTATTACCAATTATAGGTATTTAAAAAAAGGTGGTCCAAAGGTTTATGCCGCAAATATTCTTTCGCCCTCGCAAAGCCAAAGAGCTGCCGATAGTATTAAAATTTTGGCCAATCCGTACGTTTATAAAAACCTGATAGCTGATGACTTTAAGAGCACAAATATTGTTCTTAAAACCAAAGTAATTAATACCCAAGAAAAGGCCGATGAAATGTATGCAGGCCTAATAGCGGTGCTAGATAAATATGAAGATGTAGCATATCATTTGAGTGGTTTTCCTATAATGCAAAGCGTTACGGTAAACCAGTTGAAATGGGAGATGCAGTTTTATGTCTCGCTATCTGGCATACTGTTGCTAATCATACTCTTTATAATCTACAGGTCTCTTTGGGGCCTATTAGTGCCCTTTTTATCACTTGCAGGGGGGCTTTCAGTTTTCTTTGCCTATTTACATTTATCGGGTCAAAGCCTTGATTTAATGAGCTCTCTTTTTCCGATTCTTATGCTCATTTTCTTAATGGCAGATGTTGTGCATTTGCAAACCCATTACATGGATGAGTTGAGCAAAGGAAAATCACCTATTAGAGCTATGGAAGTTACCATAAAAGAAATTGGTTTAGCCCTTTTCTTAACTTCATTTACCACGGCGGTGGGTTTTGGAACACTCGCTACTTCGCGAATTGAAGCCATTAGGCACTTTGGGCTCAACTCGGCAGTTGGCGTTTTAATAGCCTTTGTATTAGTAATAGTTTTTGCATCATCAGCCTTACTGTTTTTTAGTAAAGGCAAGGTGGCCAATCTTAAAAAACGAAACAACTCTTGGGAGGCCGCAATGCATAAGCTCTATTTGTTTAATAAGAGTAGGTATAGGTTTATTTTACTTGGTATGATGGCCCTACTTGTGCTTGCCATGGTTGGCGTAAATCAAATTAGTACTAATGCCTTTATTAAAGGCGATATACCTGATAAAGCAAAGCTAAAAAGCGATTTTGAATATTTTGAAAAGGTATTTTCGGGGGTGCGGTCGTTTGAAATGGCTATTACACCCGCCCAAGGTGCTGATTTAAACAATGTAGAGCTCTTAAGCGAAGTGGCTAAGCTTGAAACATATCTTACCGATAGCCATAAGATAGGAAATATTGTTTCGCCAACGCTCCCTTACCGTATGGTGCACCAGGCTTTTACCCGTGGTAAATCTGACTATAAAATGCCAGAGGTAAACCAATCAAAAAAATATGGCACCTTTATGAGAGCAGATACTTCTGGCAACCTTAAAAGTTTAATGAATGCCGATGCCTCTTTGGGAAGAATATCGGGCAGGCAAGTTGATTATGGTTCAGATTATCACGAAGGCCAAATTGTGAAAATTCAAAACTGGATTAGCACTAACTTGAATACTGACCTTGTAAGCTTTAAGGTAACCGGCACCACACTCATGTACGATAGAAACCACGAGTACTTGCGCCTAAGTTTATTCCGTTCGCTTGGGTTGGCATTTATTATAGTAGGAATTCTATTTGCACTTCTTTTTAAAGACTACCGCATGGTAATAGTTAGTATTATTCCAAACCTAATTCCATTATTATTGGCTGCCGGAATGATGGGCTTCCTAAACATAAAACTACAAGCACTTACTTCTATCTTTTTTGCCATTTCGTTTGGTATTGCGGTAGATGATACTATACACTTTCTTACACGGTTTAAACTAGAGCGTAAGAAAGGCCTAACCGTAAGCAGATCGATAAGAAATAGTCTTTACATAAGTGGCAAAGCCATAATTATTACTTCAGTAATATTAATTGTATCGTTTATTTCTCTAACTTTTTCTGACTTTAAGGGCACCTACTATATTGGTGTATTGGTAAGTCTTACTCTTTTTACAGCCATACTGTCTGATTTGTTTGTTTTACCACAATTGCTCTATTTCATTAATAGAAAAGGTAGAGGAAAAAGTAAATAGATAAGCATTGCAATAAGTGCTTGCTCTACTTTTGACTAACCCTAGTTTTATTTGGTTTTGAGGAAAAAGCTAATTATACGAGTTGTTGTTGCATTTACCGTTTTTATGACGGTGTTTTCGGTGGCCGTACTTTTTGCTTTTAATAGAATTGAGTCTTATGTAAATGAAAATGGTAAAGCGCTAGTAGGGCGCAAGGTTAATTTACGCAGTTTAAACGCCAACCTACTTAATGCACGATTTATTATTAAAGACCTTACCATTTTTGAGCAAAATGAAATTGACTCTTTTTTGCACTGCAAAAAACTGAGCATTAACCTAAATCTTACATCAATACTAAACGGAAATTATTTAGTTGATAATGTTGAAATTGATGGTTTAGAAGTAGATGTTGTTCAAAACCAGGGCCATTTCAATTTTCAGGATATTGTAATGCATGTAAAAGCAAAAACTAAATCTAAAAGCAGCGAAACTGCTAGTGATGAAGTGCCTATTACATGGTCTATTGAGAAGTTTAGTGTAACCAATGCTAACGCAAGTTACGCAGACGGACATTTGCCTTATCCTTTGCATTTTGACCATGTTTTTTTAGAAAGCGCAACAGGAATTAAAAGCACTAAATCAGACTTTTTAGCGCATTTGAATTTTATACTGAATGAGAAGGCAAAAGTTGATTTCAATATAACATACAAGGCGCACACCGACTCATTTTTATCTCATCTCTTATTAAATCAATTAGGATTTGAAAATATAAGTCCTTTCTTAAGCCCTATTCTAAATTTTAAGCAAATACAGGGTAATGTGGCCTCAAATATTGTTATAAAAGGCAAAATTAGCGACCCCGCAAACCTTGATGTGTCTGGTGAGTTGGGCATAGATTCATTCATTTTTGTGAGCCTTGCAAATGAAGAATTAGTTCGCTTTAGTTCGCTTCAGGTTTCAATTGATTCATTGAATGCGGTTAAAGATCTCTATGCCATTCATAGTGTTAGTATTAATGAATTAAAAGGTGGGTTCCATGTGTTTGTTGATGGTCATAATTTTCAATCTTTAGCCAAAGAAACACACGCCGATACTGCCATGCAAGAAACAAAAGTTGCCATTGAAAACTTAGGTGAAAGACCAACTAACTATTTACATGAGTTTGTAGAGCAAATAAGAGCAACGGTACATGAGTACCGCGCCAATAACATACATGTTGATTCAATAATTGTTACTAATAGTAATTTGTTTTTTTACGACCATGTACCCAAAGAAGTTTTCAAGTGCAATTTGACCAATTTCAATGCCTATACTCACGACTTTTATTTTGATAGAGACAGTGTAAATATTGATGTAGCGTCTAAGTTAAACTACACAGGAATTCTAAATTCAACCATTACATTTTACCTTCACCACAAAGAAGATCTTAGCCTAAATGTACAAATTGAAAATTTTGATATGCGTGCATTGAGCCCTTATAGCTACGGCTATTTAGGACATGATATTGATACGGGTACGCTTAAGCTCGAAACTAATATTAGAATTGAAGACAATTATTTAAAAAGTAAAAATCATTTAAGCGCTTCTAACCTTGAGTTGGGTAAAAAGGTGAGGCATGAAGAAGCCTTGAAGGCTCCAATTAAGGCGGGCATAAACGCGCTTACGAGTGCAGATGGGGTATTAGAGTTAGACATTCCGATAAAAGGTGATTTAAGCGACCCTGACTTTAAAGCTGGTCCTTTAGTTAAACAGGCTTTAAGAAATACCCTAACAAAAGCCGCATCATTACCTGCACGTACGGTTAAAAGAGTGGTTTCGTTTAAGAAAAAAGATAAGGGGTAGAAGAAACATACTTACAAATAGTCCTATGTTATCCTAAACTTTTCCAATTGAAATAATCAGGGATTTCTTGTGTTAAAAATTGAATTTGACCAAACTAAAAATCAAGTACTGATTTAGATAGCAACAAATTGTGGGTCTCCCGAATTTCTCGAGACTTTCAGAAGCCCGCAATCACGTTATTTTAGTTTTTATGTCATCCTGAACTTGATTCAGCAACTGCTGATTTGAACCAATAATATGATTTTTTGAAATCAAAAACTTGTTGTTCTTGTCCATTTAAAGTTGGGTCAAGCCCGCAATGATACTAAGACGTTAAACTAGCCTTTCAAGGCAGCGTTGAGCAAGTCCTTTAATTGGTCGCCGCTGCTAGGGCGTGGTGCATTATTCTTATAAATATTACCATCTCTACCAATAATGTAATATGTAGGTATTCCGCTCACATTATAGCTCTGTGGTACATCATGCTTAAAATCTTTAGCCAACACGTGCACACCTTTTAGCTCTTTTTCTTCAACTGCTTGGCGCCAAGCTTTGGCGTCTTTATCAATTGATATGTATAAGAAAACCATATCCTTATTATCTGCATATTCTTCTTTTAGCGCTTTGGCATATGGAACTTGTTGCATACATGGTCCGCACCAGCTGGCCCAAAAATCTATATACACCACTTTGCCTTTAAAATCATTTAAACTAACTTCTTCTCCATCAAGATTTTTTAATGTAAACTGTGGAGCTAAATTGCCAGGTTGAAGTGCCTTAACCTTATTGTAAATGCCCTGAAGATACTCAGCAACTTCTGGTTCGCAATTGGCTTTAAAATCTTCCCAATACGGATCTATTTTGCTTAACTCAATAGCGCTAAGTCTATTTCTTAAGTAATTGGCCTGCGCGGTAGTTTTGGTTTTACCCGTTAAGGCCATTTCAGCAATTAAAAACTGATTTAGTGGGTTATAACCACCGCTTGAGCTTTGTTGAACCGTACTTAACTTATAACCTAAATACTGGTCTAAAAAGAACAAGTAGCCACCTTGATCTAACAGCTCTTCGTTGTCAAAATCGCAATTATCTAAAAAATTATAATAGCCTTCATGCACTACTTCACTTCTTGATTTTTTAGCGTAATATGCCTTTATCATTGGGTAGTACAAATAAGTGCCGTACATCATATAAGTCTCGTTCTTTTGCCATGTATCCATAAATTCGGTGCTTATTTCGCTTTCATTATTAAAGCTTAAAAGCAATTCTACTTTGGCGTCAAGTCTTTCTTTGTGCTTATTGGTAAACGCTTCGCTATCAAGTTCGCTATACCAGCCGCGAGTTGGATCTTTTCCTTCATCTTCAAAATTCAGAAAATACGCCGCAAGAAAATTATTCTCACCTGAGTAGTCGCCACTATATTCTAAAGATTCATCAAACTCTTTGGCATTCACACTCAATTTCAAAGTTTGATCAGGCATAAGGTAAATTGAAGTAGATTCATCTCCAATTGATAAATCGGCAAATGTTGCTTCTGTAATCTCAGCCTCAATGCTAAACTTACCTTTTACAATTTGGGCTTTCCATGAGAAGTCTTTTAAAGTAATCTGTTGTCTAAAACTAATTTCTGCTTCGCCTGATCTTAATCCTTTCACTGTTCCGCTTACTACCGTTTTAGCATTTGAAAATTGAAACAGTCCTAAAGCCACAAATAGCACAACAATCCTTCTCATTATAATTGGTTTGATTCAGGGCAAAAGAAAGAATTAAAAATGAAAGTGATATTAATACTCAAATAGTAAGAATAGTTAAAAAAGCTCATTGTTGCTTTTTACCGTTAACAGTAGCACGGCATGGTGATAAATTGTATATGAAGCTTAATACAGGCTAAATATCCAACTACTTTCTAGTTAATAGCGTAACAAATGTGGGTAAATGGTCGCTGTACCCACCGTAATAATTTGGTCCGCCATAGCTGCGGCTAGGTACTTTTTGACCACTTCTTGTGGTATAAAGCATAAAATCTTTTTTCACTACTTGCGCTGACGCAGGCTCTATTTCATAATCAGTTAAATCACCATTTACAAGGTTTTGGCTTACAATTATTTGATCAAGCACATTCCAATCGCCTCGGTAGTTATAGGTGCCTTCTCCCTTTTTTATTAGGTGGTATGATGTATTAAAAAGGTTGGTTTTTGATGTTAGGATAGAGTCGGCCTTTAGGTAATTAACTATGCTCGTGTTAAAAGGCTCATCGTTAAAGTCACCCATAATTATAATTCGGGCGTCTGGGTTTCTTTTCTGCAACCCAGTAACTCTCTTATTTAGCCAAAATGCTGCGGCTGTTCTTTTGTATTCAGACTCAGCTTGTCCACCCGAGCGAGACGGCCAATGATTAGCGAAGAAATAGAAACTATCGTTACCATCTGTTGCCGTTAAGCAAACAATATCTCTTGTTTTAAAATTTGGCTCGCCCTCTAGAATTACAGTATGGGCAGTTAAACGCTCTGCTTTAAATTTCGAGCTCTGATAAATAAAAGCTACATCAATTCCTCGTTTATCAGGCGAGTTATGGTGAGATACACTGTAATCAAGCTCATGATTTAAACTTAATGTGCCGCAAAGGTCAATTAGCACTTGTTTGTTTTCAACTTCACAAACCCCTAACATATCTGGTTTAAACTCTGCTATAACCTTGGCCAAATGGGCTAATTTTTCGTTGTAGCGCTCCGTTCCATATTCTTTTTTTGAATCGGGCAAAAACTCTTCGTCATTAATGCTTGGGTCATTTATGGTGTCAAATAAATTCTCAAGATTGTAAAAACCTACAATTCGGTTGGCATTGGCTTCCTTTTGACCTTTATCGGTGCTTTTGCACGATACAATTACAATGGCTAAAAGGGCTATGGCTAAATGAACAAGCTTCATGAGTGCAAAACTACAAAGGCACCCACCGGCAATTCTCTTAGTTTTGATAAAATCAAACTGTAAGTATGGAATTGGTATTTCTAGCAATAGGTTTAATTGCAGGTTTTGCTATTGGCTGGCTCTTAAATTCGGGCAAAAAGCATGAGCAAAGCGACTCAATTTCGGTTTCGCTATACAATGAGCTTAAAGTTGAAGCTAAAAGCAAGGATGCTGAAATTAATGAACTCACTGCATCATTGGCCAAAGCTGAGCAATGGGACGAAGACCTAAATCAAAAACTTAAAGATCAAAAAACAGAGCTGGAAAAACTCCAAGAGCACTTTAGACTTGAGTTTAGAAACTTATCAAACACCATTTTAGAAGATAAGAGCAGACGCTTTTTAGAAATGAACGAGCAAAAAGTGGGTGAGATTTTAAAGCCACTAAAAGAGCGTATTACTGCTTTTGAGCAAAAGGTAGAGCACAGTAGCCAAAACACACTGAAATGGAATACAGAGCTAAAAGAGCAAATAAAATCGCTTGCTATAGCCAATCAAAAAATTGCCAATGATGCCAATGCTTTGGCTTTAGCCCTAAAAGGCGATAAAAAAATGCAAGGCAATTGGGGTGAACTTCAACTTGAATTAATACTTGAAAAAGCAGGCTTGCAAGATGGTATTCATTATAGAAAAGAAGTAAGCCTAAAAGATGAGGAAGGCAGCCGATTTAGACCCGATTTTATAATAAACCTACCAGATGGCAAACATTTGGTAATTGACTCTAAAGTGAGTTTGGTAGCCTACGATCAATATTTTAATGCAGAAAACGAAAACGATCAAAGCACTTATTTAAAATCACATATACAAGCGATAAACAACCATATAAGTCAGCTTAGCAATAAAAACTACCAAAAGCTGCACGGCATCAATTCGCCCGATTATATTATGCTTTTTGTGCCAATAGAACCTGCGTTGTATTTGGCGTTGAATAAAGAAGCTGGTTTATATGAAAAGGCGCTAAATGCCAACATAGTGCTAGTGAGTACGGGTACGCTATTGGCTACGCTACGCACCATTAGCTACATATGGAAACAAGAAAACCAAAAGCGCAATGTGATAGAAATTGCCAAAGAGAGCGGTGCACTTTATGATAAGTTCGTCGGTTTTTTAAATGATATGGAAGGCATTGGTAAAAAGCTTGGCGATGCACAAAGCGATTATGATGAAGCCATGAAAAAGCTTTCTACTTCTCCTAAAAAAGGCACCACTATTATTGGAAGAATTGAAAACCTAAAAGAATTAGGTGCCGAAGCGAGTAAGCAAATTGATGATAAGTATTTGGGGTAAATTGTCTGTATTAGGGATTTTAGGATTGGGGGATTTTATGGTTTTGTTTTGTCTAACGGCCTAATTGCCGTTCAGAAGCCCCAACTTTTGAACTTGAATGAAGAGTGGCGCTATTGCGCCATTTACATTTCGGTGCTGGAGCGCCTATTATTCAATCATTTTGAAGCTGGAGCTTCAAAAGGGCGTCGTATTTCCATTGTCATTCTGATCCGCCAGCTGGCGGAAAGAATCTCTTTCATGTAAAAACTTTGCTATTAGCAGGTACATTAGAGATGCTTCGTGCATCTGCAAGACCTTTTGAGCGTATCATTAGCAATTGAACCTTCAACAACCCTTCAAAATAACACAACCCAACGCCGGAACATCAATTTGCAGTATTCCGCCTTCTTGCTCAATTGTATTATTGGTCATTAAATCAACAACGCATTCTGGAAAGTTATTTAAGCTTACAGGCATAATCTTTTCTCTATCTCTATTGAAAACCACCCAAATGGTCTCTCCTTTATAGCTTCTTTCAAAACCAAAAAGATCACCATCGATATAAAAGGTATCGTATGTGCCTAGTTGCAAAGCTGGCTCAGCATTTCTGATGCCTATCATTTTTTTATAGAAGGCTAAAAGCCCTTTGTTTTGGCTAATTTTATCGGGTGTATGATTCGTTTGATTAGGGAAGGTGATTTCATCTTCATATTCAATATCATCCCAGATCATTGGCTTGCGGCAATCGGGATCGTTTGCACCCCACATGCCTATTTCATCTCCATAGTAAACCATTGGCGCGCCAACATAGGTCATCTGCATCATAACTAAAAGCTTTTGAAGGTCATAATCTAAATGTGAAGGTTTACGAGGATCATAGTCTGGATTTTCAATTGCCTTTGAAATACCGAAATAAGTACCCCAATCACGGTAGTTGCCAATGCCGCGGTTTTTTATCATTGAGCTGATTCTATTGGCATCATGGCTGCCCAGTAAGTTCTGATTTACATAGGCCACTCCTTTTGGGTAAAGTTCTCGCAGTTCTTTAAGCTTTTTGTCAAATTCAGCACCATCAATTCGCATTGAATCTTCGTACAAAAAATACTCAGCACAGGTAAAAACAAAATTGTAGTTCATTTCGCCATCAAACTCATCGCCTTGCATGTAGGGCACTACTTTTTCGGGCACATCAACAATCTCGGCTACTAAATACGCTTCAGGGTTTAAATCTCTTACATGGACGCGCCAGTCTTTCCAAAAAGCATGATCTACACAAAAAGCTACATCTAAGCGCCAACCATCAATGCCGTTTTCTTGTACGCCTTTTGGTTTCATCCAGCGTTCGGTAGCCGCAAAAATGTAGTTCTTAGGGCCTTCAACTATGCCGTTTTCGTCTTCTTTAAGTTCAGGAAGTGATTTAACGCCCCACCAACCCTTGTAGTCAAATTCGGTTCCTTTCTCGGGGTTGTCAAAGCTCTTTACCGTAAACCAATCTTTGTATTTAGATTCTTCTTGTTTCTCTTTTAAATCTTTAAAGGCAAAGCTGTTGATGCCCATGTGATTGAAAACGCCGTCAAAAATCACCCTAATGCCTTTGGCGTGTGCTTTTTCAATTAATTCAAGCGCTAACAAATCGGCCTTAGTCCAAACCCAGGTTGTAGGATTACTTGGGTCTTCAGTTGCCATTAGCGCTCGGTCTCCATCGGGATCAGGGCCAAAATTCGGGTCAATGTGATGGTATGTGGCGCCATCATATTTATGCAGGCTAGGTGCTTCAAAAACCGGATTTAAGTAAATGGCATTTATGCCAAGCTCTTTAATATAATCTAACTTATCAATTACGCCTTGCAGATCGCCACCATAGCGCCTACGTAAAATGTGTTTCCAATATTCGGGTTCGCCATTAGCAAGTTCATAATCTTGTAATTTGTACCAATCGCTTCCCCAAGGGTGTATTTGCCAAACTTTGGGTGGCTCCATTGGGTCAGCACCCATTATGTTCTCTACTTTAGGATCGTTGCTAGGGTCGCCATTTCTAAACCTATCAGGAAATACCTGATACCAAATAGCACTTTTGGCCCACTGGGGCACAAATTCGTCTGAGAAGTTTTCTTCCATAGCATTTGGTATTTCTTCTTCCATTTTGGGCTCTTGTTTATTCTTACAAGCAGATAAAAGAATTGCCAAGGCGGCAATATTTAATGCAAAGCGAAACATTGAATGTGAATTTGGAGGGAAGATAGAGTTTTATGAAAAATAGGCTGGCCTAGTATGTTCTAACAGTATGCTATAAATTGAAATCCTTATTGGCATTATTTGAGTCTCCGCATGTTTACAAGTGTTCAAAACGTTTAATATTCGACCCATCCCCAGCCCTTCCCTCATCCATGGAAGGGAGCTTTTCTTTCCCTTTCAAGGGAAAGATGTCACGTTTTGACGTGACAGATAGGGTCGAAGGAGAATAAGTTGTAAAGTGGCGGAGAGTCATATGGCATTATAATAAAGCCAATACATAATTGTGTGAAACAAGATTTTAAGAAATTGTCAACGCCCAAGGTGTTGTAGTTGCTATAAATTTTAGTGCTTAAGAAGAAAATTTAGTCCTATTCTTCTTCCTCTTCTTCGCGTTCTTTATTAGCCTTTTCTATTTCTTTCTTTCGCTTTTTGTCTTCCTTTTCTCTTTTCTTTTGTTCACGTCTTTTCTGACCTTCAGATTTCTCTTTGCCTTTTGCTTTACGCTTTTGGTTGCGTTTAAACTCCCTTTCGGTCATCATTCCGTTGTTACGGTAAACTTGGGCTGAATCTGGCGCTACGCTACCCGAAGAATCAGAAGCAGTAGTTTCCATTTCAGGAGCACTTCTTAGTTCTTTCTTTAAATCTGGATCTACATCTGCCGCACATCTAAAACCTATATAATCGGTACCCGCATTTTGCGGTAAAAACCTTCTGGCTCCACTTGTTAAGTAGTAGGCTCTATCATTCCAAGAGCCCCCTTTATATACTCTCAAAATAGCGCCTGTTATATCCGTTTCTACTTCGGTTTCATTATCCTGACTTATACCCAAAGAGTCCATAATTCTTGCGAAAGTCTCATCAGGGGTAATAAAATTTTTATCGTTCCTTAAACTATCAGAATACATATCCTGGCCCGGGTTTTCTAGCGCCATAATGTCTTCTATTGTTACGGGGTTATATGCATCGCCAACCCACTCGGCCACATTGCCTGCCATATTATAAAGGCCAAATTCATTAGGCTCGTACATATAAACAGGAGCCGTAATTACCCCAGCATCGTTGGGTCGGTGGGCTAAGCCGCCTGCATCCCCTCGGCCGCGTTTAAAATTATGCATCATCTTGCCACGGCCAAACCCCAATTTCTGTCTTATGCTAAAGTACTTATCATTGGTCATGTTTTGCTCGTTAAAGCTCCAATTGGCCATACTTGCATACTCCCACTCCAGTTCGGTAGGTAGTCTTATTACCACCGAGTCTTCAGACATAGAATCAAGCTCATTTATTCTTGCCGTGCGCCACTCGCAATACAAATTGGCTTGTACCCAGGTAACGCCTACCACAGGGTAGAACTGAAAAGCAGGATGGCGCAAATAATTTCTCACAAAAGGTTCATTATAGCTCATTGGCCTATGCCAAGCCTGAGAATCAGGCAGTGCAAACCGATACTCCATGGGGTCTCCGCCCACCTTTCTCAACCAATTTAAGTAGGCTGAGTAACTTTGGTTTGTAACTTCTGTTTGATCTATGTAAAATGCTTCAACATCTTGAATATGTGGCAAGGTATTCTTATCCCCTGTAGTCACTTCGTCAAGCTCGCCCATTATAAACCTGCCACTTGGTATATAAACCATGTTGGCTGGCGCTTTTTTTAGCACTTCTTTGCGGCCTTTTCGGTTGCGTTTCCAATCATTATACTGGCCACCATATGGGTGCTTTTTGCACGCCGAAAAAAGCAATGGCAGCAAAATAACCGATGCTAATCCGTAAAAAACTGCCTTATTTAAGAACCGATTCATGTAGTTTGATGGCGTGAAAATAATATCTAATTGTTAAGCAACTGTACTTCCGTTGTTTACCTCATTGCTTGGCTCAACGAACTTTAAGCTACCGTCTGCATCTTCAACCATTAAAATCATGCCTTCACTCTCCACTCCGCGAAGCTTTCTTGGCGCCAGGTTAACTAGCATAGAAACCTGTTTTCCAACAACTTCATCAGGTTTGTGATACTCCGCTATACCTGAAACTACGGTTCTAGTTTCAAAGCCAAGATCAACGGTAAGTTTTAACAGTTTCTTTGCTTTTGGCATTTTCTCAGCCGCAGTAATTTTTCCAATTCTTATATCAAGCTTGGTAAAATCTTCAAACTGAATAGTGTCTTTTACGGGCTCGTATGTAGGCGCTTTAGCTTCGGCTGCTTTCTCTTCTAGTTTCTGTACTTGTGCTTGCACAAATTTGTCGTCTATTTTAGTAAAGAAATGACCTGGGTTTTCAATTTGAGCTCCTTCTGCTAATAGCACATTCCCTGCATCATCCCATTTTTTATCGCTAATTGCTAATACATCTTTAATTCTAGACGAAGTAAAAGGTAAAAAAGGCTCGCAAGTAATAGCCAAACTCGCTACAATTTGAGCGCTTATATTTAGTACAGTACCTGCTCTTTCAGCATCTGTTTT
Organism: Bacteroidia bacterium; assembly: GCA_049115495.1. Classification (GTDB taxonomy): domain Bacteria; phylum Bacteroidota; class Bacteroidia; order CAILMK01; family JACPUW01; genus JACPUW01. The sequence continues at coordinate 92,988 of JAGDZV010000015.1, forward strand.
TAGCAATTTCCAAGGTTCGGTTTCGGTTAGGTATTTATTACCCAATCTTGCCAGATTCATCCACTCACCTAGTGCTTCTTTAAATCTAAATTTCTCAATGGCCGCCCCAATTTTATTAGGAAAAGCCTTTAGCTCAGCTAGTGTATTATTGTCAAGCTCTGTTAAGTTGACAGCCGCAGGAACTTTAGAATCAAAGTTTTTAGCGGTAAGTACAAAAACACGGTTTACCAAATTGCCAAATACAGCAACAAGCTCGTTGTTGTTTCGGTCTTTATAGTCTTGCCAATTAAAATCGGCGTCTTTTCCTTCTGGCATATTGGCGCTAAGCACATAGCGCAGCACATCTTCTTTGCCCGGAACATCTTCTAAATACTCATGAAGCCATACGGCCCAGTTCTTTGATGTTGAAAATTTCTCACCTTCAAGATTCAAGAATTCATTGGCTGGCACATTATCGGGCACAATGTATTCGCCATGTGCCTTTAGCATTGATGGAAAGAAAATACAATGAAATACTATATTGTCTTTTCCTATAAAATGTACCAAACGTGTGTCTTCGTCTTTCCAATATGGTTCCCAATCTTTACCCGTTTGTTGCGCCCATTCTTTGGTTGATGAAATATAACCGATTGGTGCATCAAACCAAACGTAAAGCACTTTACCGTCAGCATCAGTTCTTGGTACGGGCACACCCCAATCAAGATCTCTTGTAACGGCTCTTGGTTGTAGGCCAGCATCTAACCAGCTTTTTACCTGTCCATAAACATTTGCTTTCCATTCGGTGTGGTCTTCAAGCACCCATTTCTCTAGCCACTCTTGAAACTGATCTAATGGAAAATACCAATGAGATGTTTCTTTTAAAACCGGTGTTTCGCCACTAAGGGTTGATACAGGGTTTATTAAATCAGTAGCATTTAATGAGCTACCACAACTTTCGCATTGATCGCCATATGCTTCGGCATTTCCGCATTTAGGGCAAGTACCTTTTACATATCGATCGGCCAAAAATTGGTTGTGCTTGGCATCATAAAGCTGCTGGGTAGTTTCTTGCTTTAAAATGTCTTTTTGGTCAAGTACTTTAAAAAACTCCTGAGCAGTTTCTTTATGAAGATCTGTTGATGTTCTTGAATACCAATCAAAAGATATTCCTAGACTCTTTAATGAGTCTCTAACCAGTGGATGGTATTTATCTATAATATCTCTTGGTGTAATGCCTTCTCTAATTGCCCTTAAAGTAATAGCCATTCCATTTTCGTCGCTTCCGCAGATGTACAAAACATCTTCGCCCTTGCTTCTAAGGTAGCGAACATATATATCGGCTGGTAAAAAGCAACCTACCAAATGGCCAAAGTGAATTGGACCGTTTACGTAAGGCAGTGCCGATGTTACCGTATGGCGTTTATAGTTTTTCATGACTACAGTTAAAAATACGCTGCAAAGGTATCTCTATAAATTGTGTAGGTGAAAGGAAAATTAATACGCCTAGCTTTAAAGCGCGTATTTTACTTCTTACTTAGAAACAGGAGCCGAGAAAGGGCTTTTAGGGAGCTCTGCATTTTGTTGTTTTGGAGGGGCTAAATCGCCTTCTTTTGTTGGTAACTCACCTTCAAGCTCATTAGTACCAATAGGTGTATTGCTTACAGTTCTGGTTTTTACTGACTTAAAGATTTGATCGGCAGTATATGGCCTTTCATTGCCTTTCCATTTAAAATCATTGATCATTAGGCTTTTAGGGTTTACCTCTTTGGCGGGGGTTACAAAACTTTCTCCTTTTTGAATAAATGCCAGTGCCTTAATACCTTTTTGCCCAAATCTTATTATGGCTTTTTGAGCTGTAACATCGTTAACTCCTACAAGTGCTGTATCGCCTTCAAGCACATAGTATATTGCTCTTGCGGTACTGTGTACATCTACTTTCTTTATATCTCCTTTCTTAAAATAGGCGGTCATGCTATCGCCAGCTATTTGATCGTATTGCTCAAATGGATGCTTTTGCCCCATTAGTGCATTTCCTTTTAAGAAAACTTGCTCAATGCCATTATCGCCCAACTTGGCTCTAATATTTAAACCTGTAATCTGAAAACTATCCATCCAAAAGATGGGGTCGCCATGATAATCTATTATGGAATCACTTTGAAAATAGGCCATTGAATCGCATGTGGCTTGGTATGATCTATTGTAGATACGCACATTATAATATGCAAGGGCTATACGTTTAGTTTTTGTGCTGTCATAAAAGATCTTAAGCGTATCGCTACTTAAGTAGAGTGTATCTTCACCTTCATACTGAATCATTTGAAGACTATCAGTAATCATATAGGAATCATCGTTTTTGTCAAACTCTGCATAGTTGCCTTGTACATCAAGATTCTTAACCGTATCAACCAAATGTGCCCTTTTGTAAGCAAAGCCTAAACCGGTTTTAGAGTTGAAATAGAGGCTGTCTCCATCAAGTGTTTGTCCTTTGTCTCTAAGTAATGAGTTTTTACCCAATTTTACTTCGTTACCCTTTGAATAAAACACTCCGTTTTCGCAATATAAATATTGACCTTCTTTGGTATTGATATGACTTGGGCCGTTAAAATAGCTGTTTTCGTTGGCTATATTATATCTTAATGTATCTGTTCTTACATTATAATCTGGGTTTTTTAGCCTTACATGTTTCTTAAAATACATGTCTTTGCTCTTGGCGTAGTAATACCCTTTTATGCTGCTTAATCTATTTGGGCCATCAGTAATAAATGCCGAATCTACGTAGTAAGCAATTTCATTAGCCATATCATAATACAAAGCCTTTGTAGTAAGTGTCATTTTACCGTCGGTCATAAATACACGTTCTCCCCTTACATCAAGCTTTTCTTCTTTTTCATTGTAAAAAAGCTCGTCTCCTGTAAGCATTAATGTATCACCTTGATTAAATCGAACATTATCATAAGCGTATATCTCTTCGTCTTCAACAAACTGAATTGCACTATCGCACTTGAAAATTACATTGTCTTTTTTAAAAGCCACATTGCCCACCAAAACCCTTACTCGTTTGCCATCAATCTTTTTATAGCTCAGCTCATCAAGACTTATTACTTCTACTTTTCCACCACCAACTTTACTTTTTTCATCTTCGTTTTGTGCTAATAAATTTGATGGAATTAGGCTTATAAGCGTAAAAAAAGCAGATATAAAAGAAAATCTATTAATTGTCATTTACAGGGTTTACCTCAGCCAATGCGCTGAAGTAATATTTTTTATGTGTACCAACTTCAAAACAAGAGTAACGCTTGCGCAATTTGCGTTCCACCTTAAAAAGTCTGTTTCTAAATACAAATCTATCACCGGGGTTTAGATCTCCTACCCTAACCACATTTTCATTTTGCGGGTTGTATGCTTCTAATGCCAAATAAAGGCTCTCATCGGTACAAGAAGAAGCCGCTGGGTTTTGCATATAATTGATCAAACTCTTAGCTATATCATCAGGAAAAACCTTTTGCTCTAAGTGTGGAAGCATCAACTGCTGAAAATATGATTTCCACTCAACACCATGAGGTGCTACTCTATTACCGTAGGTTTTGAAATTATATAAATGAGCGATTTCATGCACTAAGGTTACCAAAAACGCATATTGATTAAGGTTGCCGTTTACGCTGATTTTGTGTGGAATATCTTTTCGGTGCGGTGGACGGTAATCACCAAGTTTGGTTTTTCTTGGTCTAGAAATTCTCAGATTCACGTCATTGCGAACCAAATGTGGTTCTACAAGGCCAAAGGTGCCTTCAGGAATATATTTTTTAAGTGCTTCGAAAGGGCTGCTCACAGACGCTCAATATTGCCCGCAAAGAAAACTATTCCTCTTTATCTCTCAATCTTGGATTTACAGGGTTTGCTTTTACGCGAACAGTTTTTACATCTTCATAAAAGTGTTGCTCAAAAGTATGCTCAGATGGTTCTCCATCTTTTAACACGCGATATACCATCCAAATTACGAATACTGGCGAAACGGCCCAAGATGCTATAATTACTATATCAGGAATACCCAAATATGGCGATATGGCATGAATCATAAGGTAAAGCGTAGTAAGTAGAATTGGAAGTTTAATAGGTTTCATCTGCAATTGGGCTTTTGAAAAGAAACCTGACTTGCTCTAAATGGTTGAGAATTAATGTCTAAATGTTTGTGAATTGTTGTTTTGAATGAGATTTTGAACCCCCTTGAGAGTTGCTGCCTTTTACATTAAAATCAAGAAAAAACAACCTTACCCAACCAAATCATAAGAATACAGCCCACAACATTTAATAATAAATAGCCGATTGAGTGAGCAATTTGACTAGCTGAACTCAATTGAAAAAAGTCCATTGCAAAAGTGCTCATTGTGGTTAGCGATCCGCAAAAACCAACCATTAATAGAAGCTTATATTCTTGAGAAAGGTGCTTTGGGTTAAAAACTCCAAAAAGCATAGCAGATAAGAGTAGGCTACCAACAAGGTTTACCAGCAAGGTTCCTATTGGAAATGAACCCATTTTACCCTGCAGCCAGCTGCTAACTCCAAAACGAGCAATTGCTCCAAAGAAACCTCCTAAACCTACTATTAGCGCTTTAATGAGCAAATCAATTCTTATTTTGATTTTCTATGTTCAGGAAAATTATTATCAAAACCTTGCCAGTAGTCGTTTACTGTTTGTTTCATCTCTTTTCTTAGCCAAAGAATACCCAATAGGTTGGGTATTGTCATTAACGCAATGGCAATTCCCGAAAATGTCCAAATGATTTGAGTATCGGTAAACGAGGCCAAGAAAAAACCAATGATGTAAACAACACGGTACGGCAAAATTCCTTTGCTTCCTACTAAAAAGGTCATGGCTCTATCACCGTAGTATGACCATGAAATAGCTGTTGAAAATGCAAAAAGTAAAAGCCCTATGGTAACAATATAGCCACCCCAGCTGCCAAATAAACCTTTGTTAAAGGCAATTGCTGTTAAAGGTGCACTATGTACTAGCGATTTACCGCTAAACAAAATGCCTTCGCTCTCTTTAGGTTTACCTTCTTCAATGGTCATTATGCCATTAAAAAGCGTATTACCTTCATCATTAGTATTGTATACTAACACATCTTCAGCTAATGATCTTGAGTGTATTATTGAACGAGATCCATCTATTTTACCATCTACTATTTTCAACTCACCTGAAAATAGGGCCAGGGTTTCAACACCATTTAAATGATCAAATAGTTGATCCTTGTTGTCGTTCTCATTATATGTTTCTTTGAGAATTTGCAGCTCTGCAAATTGAAAATCGTTTTGATGTTTTTGATTCCAAACCCCCGAAGACAACAATGTTACACCTGTAAGTGTACAGATAATAATGGTGTCGATAAAGGGTTCTAAAATTGAAACCATACCTTCTGAAACGGGCTCGTTTGCTTTGGCAGATGCATGTGCAATTGGTGCAGAACCTTGACCCGCTTCATTTGAAAACAATCCACGGTTAACACCGCGATTAAAGGCATAAATAATTGTTGCACCTAAAAACCCACCCGTTGCTGCCGAACCAGTGAAAACATCGGTAAACACCGATATAAATGAAGGAATAATTTGATCGTAGTTGTAAACAAGAACGCTTAAGGCGCCAATTACATAAATAATAGCCATAGTAGGCACAAGCTTTTCTGTAACCTTGGCAATTCTTTTTATACCGCCAATAATTACAAAGCCTAGCAAAACAGCCAAAACACCACCAGTAATCATTTGATCAATATTGAATGATGCCTTTACTGAGTTTGCAATACTATTGATCTGCGGTAGGTTTCCTGTTCCAAAAGATGAAATTACGGTAGCAATTGCAAAAATTACCGCCATCCATTTAAGGTTCACTTTTCCACCACCTAACTTAAATGTGGCATTCTTCATAAAATACATAGGGCCACCAGCCATGGTACCGTCCTCAGTTTTTTCTCGGTATTTATGGGAAAGCGTAACCTCTACAAACTTGGTACACATACCTAAAAACGCAGTTACAAGCATCCAAAATAAAGCCGCTGGTCCGCCTAAGTGCAGCGCAAAAGCTACCCCTGCAATATTTCCTGTTCCTACTGTACCTGATAGCGCAGTAGCCAATGCCTGAAAATGAGAAGTATCTCCTTCATCGCCCTTTTTGTCAAACTTTCCTTTTACAATGTTTATAGCATGCTTAAAGAACCGAATTTGCGGAAATCCTAAATAGATTGTGAAAAATAAACCTGTTAAGAGTAGGAACATTACGAACCACCAGCTACCACCAATGTATCCATCTATTGTTGCTAGTATATTATTAAGCTCTTGCATAATCTATGTTTAGGTTGCTTGTGCAGCGCAATGATATAAGATATAAAACAAAAGACAGAATTGAAGCCTAAATTCACCTTTGCTGGGCTATTAAGTATTTTATATTCTAAATCTTTTTTTCATAAACACCATTTATAATCTGCATTTAAAGGCCTATTGCTAAAATGTTGGGTTATTGACCTTTGTCAAGACCGCTGATAATGAACACAATACATTTGTGGTCACAAAATGAAAGCAGCGGCAATAAATACTTTTACCAAGCTCCAAGAAAAATGGGGAGTTAATAGCCTTTGGCAGGTATTCGTAATATGTGTGGTGTTTGCCATTACTGGTTCAATGAGTTTAAAGGTAGGACGCCCTGTTTTAGACTTTATAGGCGTACATCAAGAAACCATGAACCCTTGGTTGTATTGGCCAGCACGTTTGCTTATCATCTTCCCTATATATCAGGTGCTATTAATCATTTTTGGTACCCTTTTTGGCCAATATAAATTCTTTTATCAAGTAGAGAAAAAGATGTTGGGTAGGATGTTACCTTTTTTATTTAATAAATAAGATTACAACAAAAATGTTTTTGAGAGTTCGTTAAATGAGCTACTCCACCACAAATTTTGCTTGGTAGTTTTCATTGTCTAATTGGGTTTGTATAAAATAAATGCCTTTAGGGTAGGCGCTTATGTCTATTTCATGAAGGCTATTTGTAAGATTTAGGGTTTTTACCCTAGCATCAGTAGATATAATTTGTAGTTGAATGCTGTTGGTATTGAAACTTCTGAGGTCTATGTTTATTGAATTACTTGCAGGGTTGGGGAATAGATTAAGATTATTGAATTGCTTAGGGCTGCGCCGTGGCGCTATGCTTGTAAGGGTTACATTTTCATTATCGCCCAAAAGGTTGCCATACTTATCAAAGTGGAAAAGGATATTGTAATGAAGCCATTCCCCATTTATTCTAGACCTTGCTCGACCTGCTACCCAAATGCTTGTATCATTTGGGTCATCGCTCACGAAAAGGGAATAATAAAAATCTAATGAATCAATATCTACATTAATAATGTGATTTCTTACAATTTTCCTTTTTCATCCAAAAAGATCAAACCTCTGCCTACCAAAACGCTTTCGTCGCTTTTTAAATGTTTAAAGTCTGAAAAGGTTGTATTGGATCTTGAAATACCATTAAATGTCCATAACACTTCACCTGTGGTATCTACTCTTGAAATTGCATAAGTAAAAGTATCACTTTTTCTATCGTCATTGTCATACCTATAGCCCACTAAAAAATTAGAATCATTGGTAAGATCAAAGTTTGGCATGCCGCCTTCATAAAGTTTTGGTCTATGTAGGTCAACAGTTTGACTTTTAAAGTTGCCCCCATCTTTATCCATCTCAAAAAGCCAACCACTTTCATTTATACCATAGAATTTATTATTCATCTCCACAACGCTACCGGGAGTTTTTGCGGTAGTAAAGCCCCTGAGAAAAGTAATTTCATTGCCCGCTATATCATATTGCCTTATTTCGCCACTTGTAAGTGCTTGTCCGTAGCCTAAAACTGTGGTGGTGCCTTTTTCATCTAAACTAAAGGTGCAAAATATTGAAAAAGGGAATCGTTTGTCTAATACCAATTCACCATGGCTGTTGTATATTATTAAAAAAAGGCTATCGTAAATATAACCGTCATTAAGTGTGTGTCCCATTATTCCCATATAATTATCAGAGCCATAGATAAAACTAAATTGATTGAACAGTCCATCTAAATCTCTACCGCTCACACTTAGGGTATCAATTCTTTCAAGTTTTCCTTTTTTGTCGAGAATATGTAATAGGTAAAGGTTGCTATCTGGCCCACTTGTAGCCATAAACTCTTCCATTACAAAAACTCGATCATGTGTGGTATGTAAACCTACAAATTCGGTTGACTCATTCCATGGACGAGTTTCTCCAGGTGGCCTTTGAAAACTGTAAATACCCAAACTAGTTTGGGCATGCAAATTCCCACCAAATAGGCTCGTAAGGAATAAACCAATCAAAAAAGCTTTATTATTTGGCAAGGTATTATTTTCTTGTCTATTCAAACTTTAGATTTATATTTTGCCAGTAAGATACAAGGTTTTCAATTTTAAATGGAACTATTAACCACTTCAGGCCAGCCTTTTTAACCTTTTAACCCGCCACCTTTTAATACTAACTACGCAAAGCTTAGATGGTAATTTACCGTCTTGGTTTTCCCTTCATAATTTACAATACCCACTTCCATTAGGTCAGCAAAGTCTCTTTGAACCGTTTTTCTATCACAGCGGTATTTCATAACCATTTGTTTGGTAGTTACAGTTCTTTGAAAAACTACATCACGCAAAATGGCTTGCTGCCTTTCATTTAACGCACCAATTTTATCGTAGTGCTTCTTAAACCCTAGCTCAAAAAAGTAATTGAAACTATTGCGTTGAATAGGTTTTAAATTTTCATAGTTGGTAGACTTTTTAAGGGCCCCAATTAAATCATCTTCTACTTCAAGATAAGATTCGTTTATAATGGTGTAGCAGTTTTCGAAAAACGCAGTTAAATCGGCCTGCATTCGTTCTTTGGCATTAATAGGGAAAAGTGAGTTGAGCTTTATTGATTTATGCGTATTCCAATCTCTTAGCATGTATTTTTCAAAGCTGAGTAATCCTCCAAGATCAAATCCCATACGCTTAATGGCAACGTTGAAAAATATTAAGGAGAAGCACTGATTTTGTACCAAAAAAGGCTGCACAATATCAAAAAGCAGATACACGCTAAGCGCATGAATCACTGGTTTGTCTAGCCTTTTTGACTTTGAGTGTTTTAAAAGCACCTTTACCAGATTATCTAACTGGTCTTCGTCCGGAAGCTCATAAACAGAATCTTTATTATCAGTTATGTTTCTTAAAATACCACCAAATTTTTCTTGAGAAGTGTTCCTTACCAGTATCTCGTGGCCCTTTTTAAGGTTTGATAGTGTAAGTTCATCAAAACGCTGATCAATGTATTTGTAAGCCTTTGTATACGCATTTACCCTATGATAAATTTCGTTTTGCTGCACATTTTTGGTGTGAAGCGCATTGTAGACTTCATTGTAATCGCATTCTATTTTTTCTTGAACAAGGCTTGCTCTAATTCTATCAACTTGAGCAACTTGCACCATATTATCTAAGCCTTTTAACTCAGGATTAATAAAATTAAAGAGCGCCTGAAGGTAGCGAGCCCTTTCAGCGCCTGCCTTTAAAAATTTATTGAAATCGTACTTAGGATAAGGCACTTAAATGCGAATTAAGCTACAAGTATAATTCACAAAAAAAGCACAAGCCTTTTACCAACCTGTGCTTTTTGTTTATATCAAAAAAACAGCTTTACTTAAATGCCAAAAGCTGCTTTTACCTTATCCACGTAATCAAGTTTTTCCCAAGTAAATAGTTCTACTTCTAATTCGGTACGTTGGCCGGCATTATCAAACACCTTGGTAACTGTTTTTGGTTCTCTACCCATGTGGCCATAAGCAGCAGTTTCGCTATAAATTGGATTTCTAAGCTTAAGCCTTTGCTCTATTGCATAAGGACGCATATCAAATACATCTTCAAGTTTTCTAGCAATTGCACCATCGTTTAAATCAACCTTAGCGGTTCCGTAAGTATTCACGAATAAACCACAAGGTTTTGCAACACCAATGGCATAAGAAACCTGAACTAAAGCTTCATCGCAAAGGCCTGCAGCTACTAAGTTTTTGGCTATATGGCGCGTTGCATAAGCGGCCGAACGGTCAACTTTACTAGGATCTTTTCCTGAAAAAGCTCCACCACCATGAGCACCTTTACCTCCGTATGTATCAACAATAATTTTTCTACCTGTAAGGCCCGTATCGCCGTGCGGACCACCAATTACAAACTTGCCAGTAGGGTTTATATGATAAGTAATTTCATCATTAAACAAGGCTTGTATCTCTGGTTTCAACTGTGCTTTTACCCTTGGAATTACTATACCAACAATATCTTCTTTAATCTTAGAAAGCATCGCATCGTCCTCATCAAAATCATCATGTTGAGTAGAAACAACAATTGCGTCTATTCTAATGGGTTGGTTGTCGTCAGAATATTCAATTGTAACCTGAGATTTAGCATCTGGACGTAAGTACTTTATTTCAGACTCTTCTCTTCTAATTTCGGCCAGCACCTCTAGTATCTTATGACTAAGGTCTAGCGCCAATGGCATGTAGTTGTCTGTTTCGTTACTTGCATAGCCAAACATCATTCCCTGATCACCGGCTCCTTGTGCGTTAGCCTTTGATTCAAAATCATCAGCCGTTTCTCTCACTACCCCTTGATTTATCTCACTACTTTGCTCATGTATAGCTGATAAAATTCCACAAGAATCAGCCTCAAACATGTATTCTGCCTTGGTGTAGCCAATCTTCTTGATCACATCACGCGCAATAGTTTGAACATCAAGGTAAGTTGTGGTATTTACCTCTCCTGCTAACACAACTTGACCTGTAGTAACGAGTGTTTCGCACGCCACTTTAGAGCTTGGGTCAAAAGCTAAAAAGTGATCAATTAGGGCGTCAGAAATTTGATCGGCTACTTTATCTGGGTGTCCTTCAGAAACCGACTCAGATGTAAATAAGTATGGCATAGTTTAATGTTTATCGTTATTTAGATAGGCGGCAATTTTAATGCAGCAATTTTAATATTCGAGTAATTCTTTAATCTTATCTGATACTTTTTCGGCGGATGGCAACATTAGGGCTTCTTGACTCATGTTTAGTGGAACCGCTGGAAGGTCTACAGCACCAAAAGTCATAACAGGAGCATCCAAGCTTTCAAAGCAATTTTGACTAATTCTACCTGCTAAGGCCTGTGCAAATGAGTTATAAAGTGTTTCTTCAGTTAACACCAAACACTTACCATGTTCACGCACACGCTCATAAACCATCTGATCATCAACAGGATTCAACGAACGTAAATCTAAAATCTCAACCGCACCGTTGTGGTTCTTACTTGCATTCAATGCCCAATGCACGCCCATACCGTATGTAACAACAAGCAATGATTCGCCTTTTTCAACCATTTCGACATCAGCTTCTTTAAAGATTCTAGCCTTACCAATTGGTATTACATAGTCTTCAGCCGGTTCTATTGCTTTGGCAGCCGCAGTTCCAGGAACCTTACTCCAATACAAGCCTTTATGTTCTAAAATTACAACAGGATTTGGATCATGGTAGGCTGCTTTTAACAAGCCTTTCATATCAGCTGCATTACTTGGGTAAACTATTTTAATACCTTTTGTGCTGGTTAAATTACTCTCATGCGAACCTGAATGGTAAGGGCCGCCACCACCATAAGCACCAATAGGCACTCTTATAATGGCATTTACGGGATATTTACCTTGACTTAGGTAGTTTGACTTACTTAACTCTGTAATCAATTGATTGATACCTGTAAATATGTAGTCACAAAACTGAACTTCTACAATTGGTTTTAAGCCAACGGCTGACATACCTGCGGTAGAACCAAAAATATAGGCTTCTTGAATTGGCGTATTAAAAACCCTATCGTCGCCATAAGTTTCGGCTAATGTAGCTGCTTCTCTAAAAACACCACCAAGTCTTCTTCCCACATCCTGTCCGTAAAGCAGCACATTTTCATCATTGCGCATTACTTCTCTACAAGCAAATAGTGCAGCATCAACCATTATAATTTCATTGTTGCCTTTTGGAGCTCTTTCACCGTTTTCTTCAGTGATTGGGGTTGGGGCGTAAATGTGGTTGGTTAATTCTTCTGGCGCTGGATCAGCTGAATCAACTGCTTTTTGAAACTCTGTTTCTATAAAAGCGTTGGCTTCTTTATCTATAGATCTAAGGTCGTCTTTTTTGAAACCTTTCTTTAAAAGATATTTCTCAAATCTTGGAATTGGATCGTCTTTTCCGTGTTTGGCCAAATCTTCATCTGTTCGATAAAACTCTTTTCTTACTCCAGATGTATGATGACCTAATAGCGGCACCTTGGCATGCAGTAAAATTGGCTTACGTTCTTTTCTTACATAATCAAGACATTCGCCTACTGCTTTATAAGACTTTGCAAAATCAGCGCCATCAGTTCGCATGCGTTTCATACCTTTAAACCCGGCTGCAAATTCATAAGCATCCATGGCGCGCATTTCTTCTTTGCTTACTGAAATACCCCAATCATTATCTTGTACCAAGTACATTATTGGCAGGTTGTGTAGCACAGCCATTTGGAAAGCTTCAGAAACCTCTCCTTCCGTTACCGAACCATCTCCAAAAGAGCAAACCACTACTGGTGGTAACTCGCTTTTTTCTAAGCCCCTACCTTCTTTATACTTGATTCCGTGAGCAACTCCGGTAGTAGGAATGGCTTGCATACCTGTAGCAGAAGATTGGTGCGGAATTTTTGGTTTGTCATCGTCCTTTAAACTCGGGTGCGAATAGTAACTACGTCCGCCAGAAAACGGATCGCCCGCCTTGGCCAACAATTGAAGCATCATTTTATAAGGCTCCATGCCTATTCCTAAAAGAATGCTTTCATCTCTATAATAAGGCGACACCCAATCGCTTGGGGTTAATTGTAAGCCTAAAGCCAATTGAATGGCCTCGTGCCCCCTTGATGTGGAATGTACATATTTAGTTATTTGGCGGTTTTCTTCATAAACACGTGCCATTGCACGCGCTCTCACCATGTTGGTATATACTTTTTGGAGAAATTCTTTGTTCTCGAGCATTCGTAGTGTTTTGGGCTAGCAAAAATAAACCCTAGAGCCCCTTGCAGCAAAGGCAAATGGTTTATTGAAAAAAGTGGCTGTTTTGTTATGTTTTCTTCCCATGATTGAAACCATAGGCTAGTTCATTGTTTAATAAAATCTTGAATTGAGATTACCTTCTCCCCGCCCTCCTTTCGGCAATGCTTTCTTGCATTTCGGCAAATTGATCTTCAAATGGTAGATTAAGCTGTTCGGCCAATTCCTCAGCAAACTCAAGTGCTTCGTAGTAGTTTCCATATTCATCTACTATTTGAAGTTTTCCCATAGAATCAACCAAGCAAACATCAAAAGATTTAGTTCTTGTTGTTGTTTGGGTAGCTCTTAATGTGTAGGTGCTAGACTCACTGTAAACCGTAAGTACTAGCTTTTTGTAAATATCAAGGCTTTTCCAGCTTCCTACTCTAAAAAACAAAAAGCTGAAATAAGATTGTAGCTTTTGGTTTTGAAGATCAATAACCACACCTTCAATTGAAAGCAGCGCTACAAGACCAAGATAGAATGTTGGAATTGCTGGTATTAATGAATAGAAATAGGTAAATACCCCTGAACCAATTATAACCAGTAAACCCAAAAGACCCAGCTTTAAAGTTGGGCCTTTTGATATTTTTATTAAGCTTTCTTGCTCGCTCATAGGGGGCTAATATAGAATTATATCATCCATTTAGGTCAACCACTATTCTAAAGGCTTCAAAATTGTTTTTAGCATCAGAAATGGTAAACGCGCATTTTCTTGTTCCATCTTCGAGAAAAGCCCAATCTATACCCCATTCTACTTTTGCATGATTACCAGGTTCAATATTTACGCTGCGAATAATTTGTGTGCCTCCCAATCTTTCGTTGTTTTTATCCAAGTAGTCCACCTTTAATTCAATAGTTTCAAGGGTAAGAATTCGGTTTAGGTTCTTAATGAACAATTCGTACTCATATTTACCCATTAGTTTTCGAGTTACGTCTTTTACCGTAACATCAATGTTGTTTTTGAAGTACTCATTTTCAAGGCGTGCCATTTCGCACAAAATCTTCGCTTCTTTTGTGCTTTTGTCTGCCTGTTGCATAAAATCACTGCTTAATGAGAATTCTACTCCGTTAATGGTTACTGTATTTGAAGTAAACATTACAGTTGGCTTTTTCTCAATATTCACTTCTTCAATGATTAAGGCTTCATCTAATAATTCTTCCTCAGCCGCCTCCATGCTTTCCGCGTAAACGGTTTCATTTAAAGGCTTATTTTCTTTCACTTTATTGACTTTTTCTTCAGTTAATACATCTGTTTCTTCAACCTTTGATTCTTCAATTATCGTTACAGGTTGCTTGTCTTCAACTGTTTCAACATCTGTAACTTCAACTGTTTTTTCAGTTGGAGCTTGTGCTTCTTTCTCAATGCTTAGTGGAGCGGCATTTTTTTGTGCGCATGAACCTAAAAACAAAAGGGCGGTGAGTATTGCTAGAGCTTTCATTGTTTTGGAATTTTACCCCACTAAGGTCTTCCTATACCCACTTTTTTAAAATGACTAAACTCACCTAGGCCATTTTTTCGATGTAAAGTCGTTTGGTTTTTTTAAAACGGTGATTTAGACATCATAGAAAAAGCCCCAACTCAATATAAGTTGGGGCTTTGTGTTATTAAAAGGATTTTAAATTCCTACTTCACTAAAACCAATTTTCCGTTTCCAATTTCTTCGTTTCCGTTAATGAAACGGTATTGATAAACACCTTCGGCTTGTTGGCTCAAATTGAGTTCAACTTTACCTGAATTATCGTTGATTCTAATGGTTTTAATCACTTTTCCGTTTAGATCAACAATCTCAATAAATGCATTATTATTTTCAGTTAAACTGTATTCTAATACGGTAATTTCTGTAAAAGGATTTGGCCAAACTGAAATCTTGTTTTCAATATTGGGTTCAGCTACTGAAATTGGTGTTGGTGGTTTTGGAATTACATTGCCCATCATGTCAAACTCACAATCTTTACAACTTGCTTGCGTACCACAAGCGTTGGTAAATGATGCACATACATCATAAATTGTACTTGGAGTATTCGGAAAACTGTAGGTGAAGTTTGTGCCCATAGAAGTGTAACTTCCTGTTCCATCGTCAAAATCCCAACTTATGTCGTTTGCCGAAACTGGGGTATGATAAACTCCAAAAGAAGCATCAAAAAACATGGCAGCTGGATTAATGTCAAATGTGATCGAGTCTAATGTGTCTTTATAAATCACCACATCATCAATACCCACCAAATTGCCACTTGAGAAAACCTGCAGTTTTAAATAAGTAGTACCAAAGGCTTTTGGATAAGCGTAAGGTTGTGCAATTGTTGCATTTGAAACAAGGTTGGCGGGGCTCCATTCATAAGTATAACTACCCCCTAGTGCGACACCCACTTGAATTGAATCTGAGTAGCAAATGGTGGTGTCTCTACCTGCATTAGCAACGGTATTTACAAATACCAAAACCGAATCGTAATTGGTGCAGCCATCGGCATCTGTTGCACTTAAAACATAAGTTGTAGTGCTGCTTGGTGTGGCCGTAGGGTCTAAAACGCTCGTTGAATTTAATCCGCTGGTAGGCGACCAAACATAGCTTGTGGCTGTGCCGCCAACACTACCTTCTAATTCAGGGTCGGGCGAGCTTGGTGTGCCATAAGCAATGTATTTATCTGGGCCAGCGGAGACTTCTGGACCGTCTTTGGTTCTGATTATGAGTGTATCAAATTGCTCACTACAACCATTTGAAAGACCTAATACAACAGAATACTTTTTGCCAGATTCAAACGGGAAATTTTGTAACCATAACGTGTCGGCAACTCCTGAAAATATGACTGTATCAAAAGTGTTTCTCTGACGATAATAATTATCAATTGAATCGCCATAGCTCAAATATTCCTTGTTGAATGGAATGGTATCATATACAACGGTATCAACTACCAAATTAAAGAATGTATCTGTTAGATTGGTGTCAGTCCAAAAGGTATCAATTCTTACTAAAAAAGTATCAAAAAAGATAGCCGAATCCTTTTCAAAAGGCGATTTTCTATATTCAAACACTTGCCATGTAATCTTATTAAAATCACCAGTTGAAGTTCTGCCATGAACAAAGTAGTTATCGCTGCTACATAGCACTGTGTCGCCAGTTATTTCACTTGTAAATGTGCCACGAATATGAATAAATTGAGAAATCTCGGAACTGTCATTACAATCGTTTTTAACTTTTAATCTAACCTTATACGTTTTACCCGCAGTTGAGCCACTTGTAAATGAATAGATTGAATCAAGATTTACAGTATCAATTCTACCACCATAATAATTGTCAGGTGTATATACCGGCGAAACCACCTCGCTACTTGTGCAGTTTCCTGTTAAAGAATCTGCCTCGCAAATAATAAATTGAAACTTGGTTTCATTCAAAGTATTTGAGCCAATAAATAATGGTTCTTGACCATTGCAGTAGTAGCGTTTTAGCTTACCTTTTGCTTCAGGCTTACCAACATTAATCCAACCACGCCCTTCGTTTGTTAAACCATGCGTAGGGAAAACATTTTTAATTGAACAAAAACTAATGCATGAGTTTGAGGTTGAAACAGGCGCATTTGGTGCAACACCTTCTATTGCTGGGTTCAACGGATTTTTAGAAATATAGAAAATATGCCTATCTGTAGTATCGAGCAAGGTGTCATTGTAAAACTCAAGGTTTGCCGCAGGCTCTATACATAAATAACTACTATCCATCATTATAATTTCACCAAAACCAATATTAGGACCACCAACAACTACATGAGCGCCATCTAGTATTTTAAGTGTTCCGCCTGGTTTTACCAAAATTGTTCCGCCATTACCAATTTGAGTATAGCTTGAATCTGCTAATACAAGTGCTGCGTTCTTTTCAACTATAATCATACTCCTAACCGTTTTGCGGCGTTCATCCCAAGCTGCACTACGAATTTCATATGGTTCGCGGTAATAGGCATCTTCAGTTGTTCTATAATCTGCCTTAAAACCTGGACCTTCAAAATTGCGCCAATAAGAATTCGCGAAAATGGTTAAGGAATCGCGGTTAATCAAATAATTGTCTTCGCAGATTTTCATTTTACTACCGTTGTCAATATCCAAATAACCATAAGCCTGTTTAATGGCCAAATTATGCCCAAGCACTTCTTTTGTACCAGTTTTAAATTCAAAATGATTGATAATCTCAATTGGTGGAAAGAAGCATGATGTTATACACTCATCAACTGGAGCAAATCTAAAACGATGAATACCAGCTTCATCAAAAGTTAGTTTTATGGCTTTTATTAATGTGTCGTATTCATAAATGAAACCATTGCTTTCTCTCATTAAACTTTGGCTTGCCCATGGCACATCTGTTAGATAAAACCACACTTTGGTATTTGGCTTATCTGTTTTTATTAAGCCTTCGTACTCAAATTTTTTGGTGTAGTCAAACTGCAAGTATTCAAATCGTTTGTTTGATGTAAAAACAGTATCAGTATCATATTGTAAAAAGTTGGCATTACGTGCACTTGCTGATACGAACCAACCACCCATTTCGCAAATGGTGCCATTGCCACGGGCGGTGTCTTTGGTAAGGGTTAAGCCATTGCCTCTAAATTTTGCTGTTTTGGTAGTATCGGTTTCATCAAGTGGGTTTTTAACTTCAACAAGATTTGTGTCCAATGAAATGTAGGTTAACTTTTTATTTCCATTGTCATACGCTTTTACAAAACCATTGCCCTTGTATTGCAAAGCATACCTAGGTTTAAACTCTTTCGGTTTATATGTTTCATTACAAGGTAAAATCTCTAAACTAGTAACTACCATAAGCTCGGTTCTATTTTCCCAAGTTAATCGAATATTTGTAACTGACTCCCTGTTTTGTAATTTCCCTGGGTCGTTGGGGTAGTCATTTTTCACAGAACCAATAGGTGCTTGGAAATAATGAAACTTATGTTCATCTGGCTCTCCAAAGGCTTCTTTTATTGAAATCTGCAACTTATTTTCATAACCAAAATTATCTAAGTAACCTTTGCATGGCTGAAAAATATAGTCTAAATACCCACCAGTGTTTGTAAAATCGAATGTACCATTTGGTATGTTACCGTAACCTGAGTATGACCATGTAAAGGTATGATTGGCAGGGTCTTCTAATGGTACACCATTAACTAGAATTGGGTTAATGAAATCAACTACGGTTATTTCATCTTCGTTATTATCAAACCCTCTAATTTCTCTTATAACTTCTATTTTGCCATCGGCGAAAGTCCCACTAACACGTAAAACCTTTTCTCCATCAATTTCGGTTTCTGTAATTATGCTATTCCCTAAATCCGGCGTTTCTTCACCATCCATAATTATGGTGTTATGTTTTAATGCATCTCCTAACTCATATTTTTTCGATTGAGTAAATCCGAAATATGGATTATCAAGCAAATGGTTTTCATCCCCCTTTGTAAGTGAAATAGCAAAATGATCGTTGTGCTCATGAGCGCCTTCATCTTGACCTAAATAGAACTGACCTTGCTCTTTGTCTTCAATATTGATATGCAAATAGGTCATATTTTCAAAATTATTATAGTCAACAACTCCTGGATTAACAGGGTTGTTCCTTATAATAACATCGCCACTTGGCATTGCTGTTATTGAAGAGACTATTGGCTCTGTTGGCTTTAGATCATTATAAAAACCTTCTGCAAAGGCTGCATAAATATCGGCTCTTAAGTCAACCGATTTATCTTCTAAGTAATCTAAACCAAATTCAACCAAAACACTACTAGGGTCATTATACTTTAAATTATGAGAATAACCTTTGGCTAAATAGTTTCTCATTAAGCCTGGTTCGCGTAAAATGGCTTTATCAAAAAAAGGCTTTTCATCCCATGAATCATCTACTGTTGGTAATGTACCGTTTGGCCGCTCTAGTTCAGTTGCCCATCTGTACATGTTTAATATATTCTCATCGTCCATGTAGTTAACTTCTAGAAGTCTTGGATTGTAAACTTTTGTAGCTAATTGGCTAGCTGCAATACTTGTAAGAACTAAACCCGAAGTGTCTTGAATAAAAAAGTATTGACTTGCAGACGTTCCTAATAAAACAAGAGTAAACGGTCCATTTCTCTGTATATTTCGATTTACATATTCTTTATTCACTTCGGTCTCAGGGTGGAAATTTTTAAAAGCCAGCATAAATGGTAACATATTCTCACTACCCCATTTTAAATAATAAGGACCTTCTTGATAACCGTACAATCCACCTTTTTGTGTTTGCCCCAAAATAATGTTCCCAATATTTTCTGTATAAAGCACCCTATCAATAACTTGATGTGCAGTGCTGGCCCAAAGCTCTGGATGCCAACTGTCTTTTGAATTTTTGTGTGAGTAATCATTTAAAATAATTCCTGCCAAACCCAATGCCACTGCACTCATTGTAGCATGATTATCAACTCTATACAGGGGAGTATTCCAAGGAAACGCAGCCTTAGAGTATAAATTCTCGGCATAACATTGTACATAAAGTCCACACCAATTTAATTGCTCATGCAAATCTTCATAAGTTGTCATGCTTACTGTTTTGGCGTATGTAGATGTACTAGCGGGTTGTGGCAATGATGATGCAGCATTAAATACCATCATACCATCGCTTACTGCTCTTAAATAATCATAAGCTTGAGCATACATTATCAAATTCTTTGAGTACCGCTGGCAATATGTTGACATAGAACCTGTGAAGTTTGCCCATCCGATTGTATTTAACATACCATTTACATCATTTTCAGTTATCTGGTTTAGGCAATAAATAGCTGTATTTCTAAACCTAGCCGATATGGTATCAGGCAATTGAGTGCCATCTGGCTTCATATCGCACAAATACACAAATGCTGCCGCCTTTGCTATATATGCTATATTATGGGGGTATTTTGATTTTTTCCCTACTTTATCATCTGCATTGATGTTGCGTTTGTCTGCAAGCTCATAAAGTGTTTCATAAATTTCAACAGCTCTTCTTGTCGGTGTATTTGGTTGTGCAGATGCATTATTCTTTTGAAATTTCTTAACCATTTTTCTAATATTTTCCAATCGTTCTTCAGCATCATTTGTGCCTTCAATGTATGAACCTGGATGAGTTTTCGAGAATGTGCTATAAGGATGGCCTCCCAATTGTTTATCATCATGGTATTGTCCACGACTCCAACTTTCCCTGGGATCTTCGAAAAGCCGCTTATGGTTTTTGATACAATCACATTTTTGTGTATGCGCTTTTAAAGGCCATAGAAAGCCTACTGCCAAGGCAATACATACCTTGACCATTACATAAATTTTGGTCATATTTTAATTGTTTAAATGGTTGCTGTTTGTTATCCCCTAATTATTTGTTTCAATATTATTGCATAGCCATCATCATTGAGCTCCCAAGAAATAAGCCCATTTTCAGTATCATAGTACAAAAGGTTGTCGCTTTCATAAAACGTGAATTTTGTAACATAGTTATTCATTCCATTTAAAGAAGGATATTTTTTCATGAAGTAAACCCCCCCACTTGAATCTACACTTCTTTCATTTGAAATGATAGATGCACGTATGAAAATATCAAAGTTGTACTTATCCTCTCTTTTTCTTGGTAACTCCTGAAAACGTAAAACCAATTGCTCTTTGGTAGCTGCCATACCACATACAAATTGCCATCTTCTTTCTTCGCAGTAATATTCGCGGTATAGTATTTCTGTGCTTGTTTCATAACCTATACATTCATCGCCATTGGGGGCTTCATAGTAAGAATATGTTGTTAGCAAAGTGTCATAGTGCTCGCTTGGTTCAAAAACCAACTCGGTGCTATCGCCATTGTCAATCTCCAAAAACACCAAGGTTTCAGTGCCTGTATAAGCCATTTTGGCTTTGCTCTCTTCGCTTATGCGGTCTTTACTTTTATCAATTGGAGCACAGCCTTCTTGGCAGGCTTGTAGGTAGGCAAGGCTTGTAAGGGTTAGGAGTATGGTTAGCTGTTTTAGTTTTTTCATTTGGTACTTAACCTTAAAAATCAACACTTCTAACATAGCATTTTTAGTCTTTAGTTCCAAACCGCAAATCAGCACCCAACTATTTAAATTTGAGCAAATTCGCCATTTACCCCCCCCCCATTTTGCTCTAATAGCCGATTTTAACTACATATTATTTTTTCAAAAAATTTTCAACTCTTAAAAACTAGTGAGTTTTATTATAAAAATAATCCAAAAGTTTCATCACCCAAAAGGGTGATTTTTTATTGAGATTTTTTTTGTAAAGCAGTGAAAACTTTCAGGATTTTTCGCCATCAACAAAAGAACTCGGATGAGTCTATAGAATAACCTAGCGAGCAAAGTCGTTTGGTTTTTTTATAAGCCGATTTTCGGCATACAAACCTTTCTGCTAAAACTAGGTTGTTTCTTTGTAATATGAGAATAGCCCGTTTATTCATTCCCACTTTGCTCTTGTTTTTACTCTCTACAAGTGTAAGCGCTCAAAACCAAGCCAAATGGCACGAGCTTATTAACCAACCCAACGTAAACTACAACCAAGTAAAAGCGGCTTTTGAGCGAGAAGTTGCAGGTTTAGGCAAAGAAGAAGCTGAAGCCCATTACAAGCATTTTAATAGATGGTGCATGCGTGCATTACCTTTCGCTCAGGCAAATGGCGACATTATGAACGCCACCGAAAGAATGAATGCTTTTGAGCAAAATTTGGCTAATAAAAGGTCGGGCGGTGGCAACTGGAAAGAGATTGGGCCTTTTACAGCAAAAGACATTTACCGTGGAGTTGGCCGAGTAAACAGCATTGCTTTTCATCCAACCGATTCTAACATTATGTGGGCTGGAGCACCTTATGGTGGCGTTTGGAAAACTGAAGATTACGGAAATACTTGGAGATGCTTAACTGACCACTTGCCATCTTTTGGGGTTACGGGTTTGGCTGTGGACCCAACAAATCCTGATATTATTTATGCTGGTACCGGTGACGGTGAAACAGGTAGAAACCCCGGTTTTGGTGTTTGGAAAAGTACTGATGGCGGGCAAACTTGGGAACAGAAAAACAATAATATGGGCAATGTAATTGTGAATGATATAGTGGTTTATGAAGACAACCCAAATGAAATAATCGCTGCTACTGCAACGGGTATATTTTGGTCAACCAATGGTGGTGATTCATGGGGTAATGTGCAACAAGTTTCGAGCACACAAATAAATGGCGCCACTGGAGTAAGGGAAATTAGATTTAAGCCTGATAATCATGATATTGTATATGCGGTAAGTACCAAGCGGTTTTTTAAGAGCGAAAACCGTGGTAGAACTTGGACTACTTCGGTTCCTACCCCATTGGCGGGTCAAAAGCTTTCTGTTGCTGTAAGTGCTGCCGAACCCAATTCGGTTTGGCTTATTGACGAAGCTCGGATTTACAAAAGCACAGATGCCGGTGAAAATATTGAAGTAATATATACTGAAGAAGGTGATAGAAATCTCGGTTCTCAAAGCTGGTATAATACAGCTGGCGACATTTCGCCCATTGACCCTACAATTATTTACCAAGGCCATGTACCTACCTATGTTGCAAGAGACAGTATAACCAACTGGACAAGATTACGTGGTATTCACTCTGATGTGCATTTTATTCGTCATAGCCCTGTAACTGGCAGGCTTTGGGTGGCAGGCGATGGTGGAATAGTGAGCTTAAATGATGATAAATCTTCATTTACAGACCACACCAATATGGGGGTAGCCGAGATATACGAAATGAGCCAGCACCCTGAGCTAAATGACCACATGCTAAATGGATACCAAGATTGTGGAACCAAATACTACGTAGGTAATGGTTGGAAAGACCGTGTTGGTGCCGATGGCATGGACTGTGTTTTTGACCCCGACAGTGCTGATATTTATTTTACCACTATTCAATACGGAGATATAAGACGGCATATTGGTGGCCCAGAAGGTAGAGTAAGTAACTTTCCTGATCCGCAAGGAAATTCTGAAACCACTAGAGGCCCGTGGGTATCGCCAATTTGGCTCGATAGAAAAGACCCAAATATTCTTTACACCGCACAGCATTCTATTTACCGCTATAAAAACTGCAGAGAAGACAAACCCAAAAAAGAGAATTGGGAACAAATAGATAACGGTCTTTCTGCGCTCAACAGAAGCTTTGAGTATAGTGAGTTGGAACAAAACAAGGCGGCTCCAAGCATATTTTACACGCTTAGAAACCCTAGGAATTTAAACTCAAATACAAGAACCACAATTTTTAGAACATGGAATATTCATGCAGAAATTCCGATTTGGCAAGATATAACAGATAATCTACCGTCAAATTATCCGCTACAAGATATTGAGACTTCCGCAACTGATAGCATGCTGTTGTTTGTATGCTCGTTTAGCGGAGACGTTTTACAATCTATAAACGGGGGCGAATCATTTGTTGAACTATCTGACGGATTACCTGAGTTACCCATATATAGTATTCAATATGACAATGTTACTGGCAACTTGTATGCGGGTACTGAAGTTGGTGTTTATGTTTTGCCAAAGGGTGAAAGCACTTGGCTAGACTACAGTGAGGGCATGAGTTTATCAGCTCCTGTTTATGAAATAGAAATTTTTTATAACCCTGAAAATCATGATAATAGCATGATAAAAGCGGCAACTTTTGGTAGAGGCATGTGGGAAAGTCCGCTGTATGGCACTCAGCCAGACCCTACTTTACCTTTCTATGCCTTTATAAAAAGTGACATTTCTTTTTTAGAAGAGCCTGAATTTTTTATTGAAGTTAGTTTTAGAAGAGGTTGGAGCCATATAAATGTAAAAGATTTTGATGCCAATAAAATTGAAATAACCAACGCTGAAGTGGTGGAATCAAAAGGCCAGCAAAACGCTTGGTTGGTAAAATGCAAAGCAATTAATGAAGGTGAAATTACTATAAAAGTACCATCAGGTATTGCCGAAAGCGAAAGTAATGCCGGCTTGTTTAACATGGAGTCAGAAGAAATTAGCTTTATTAACGTACAAAGCGGTGTTTCTTTAGGATATGAAGGTCCTGCAGGTTTAGGCAGTTTAGATGATGTTGCTGTTTGGCTTAATGCCAATAGTTTACTCGAAAATTATAATGTTGGCGACGAAGTAAGCCTTTGGTTTGACGAATTGGGAAATGGCGTTTCAACCGAATTAAAAGATACATTAATAGGGCCAGCCTTAAGTGTTGATACCACTTTATTTAATGGCAATGCAAGCATACAGTTTACAGAAAACTTGAAAACCGTTTTAATAATAGATAGTGTAGTAACTGGTAAAAATATTAGTGCATTTACAGTAGCGGCTTCAAACGACCTATTATATAACGAACATGCATGGCTTGGCAGTAGCAGAACACCAAATGGCTTTATTCTTCATAACTATGAGGATAATAAAAACCTAAGAATGATGGCCTATGACTCTAACGAGCAAGTGTTTAGAAGCCCATACTCTTCGGTGGCTGATCCAAGACAGGTTCATCTTTATGGAATGGCCTATAGAGAAAATGTGTACATATGGAACTATACCGATGAGCAAGAAGGGTTTGAACCCGTAGCCACACCCAAACCAAGATATAGTGAATTTGCCATTGACATACAACTGGGCGCCGATAGAAACGATAGATTTGGTAGTGGCCGTATTGCAGAGCATATTGTATTTAACGAGGCCTTAATGAAAAGCCATAGAACCATTTTATATAATTATTTATCTGAAAAATATGATAGCGACCTAGGAAAGCTTGATCACTTTAACCTGAGCCCACCTTTTAACAACCACATGGCTGGTATTGGCAAAGAAAGTAGTGTTGATTTTCATAATGACGCAAAAGGTCCTGGTTTTTTACGTGTAAACAACCCTACAGATTTAAATAATGGTGAATATCTTTTTTGGGCAAGTAACGGAAGATCCATTGACGAGTGGGTTCCTACAGATTTAGCCGTAAATAATGACATTGTGTTTGAAAAAAGTGAAATTGAATGGCAGTTTACGCAAACAGGAAGTATAGGGAGTGTTTCGCTTCTATTTGATAAGAACGACCTAGACCCTATTAACTACAGATACTTTTTAGATGAAAACGGTGCGATTAAACCACTCACTGAAAACAACGGCTGGTTTGCCACCCAGTCAAAAATTGATAGTGGCACAATTGTTTATTTACTTCGTTTGCCCGTTGAAACTGTATTTAGCACCCCAAAAATTTATCCTACCATATTATACCAAACCCAAAAAACGCTAACTATTCAATACGAAGCTTTAGGACAAGCACAAATACAAATTGCTATATATAATAGTAAAGGCCAAAGTATTTATGAAGAGGAAAGAAATTTAAATGAATATGATGCAATTGAACAAAATATAGACCTAGAACACCTAATGCTAGGAAAAGGCACCTACATAATCCACATAAAAGATGAAGAAAACGAGTGGACTCAACGCTTTGTGGTTGTTGATTAAGACATTAAAGTTTTAAATGCCGCCAGCATTTCCTCTTTCTTATCTTTTGAGAAATAAACAATGTCGCCGTTAATCATTTCAATATGCCCACCTTCAGATTTATAATACTGTTTTATGTGATTTAGATTTACAAAGTAAGACCGGTGAATTCTCATAAAATGCGGATGATCAATTAATTTCTCAAACTCTTTTAGCGTTTTGCTTACAAGAATGGTTTTGTTTTCTATTAAATAAATATTTGTGTAAGAAGACTCAGCCTTTAGGTACAATATCTCTTCTGGTTTTACAAACAACAACCCATCAGCTACTGGCAATGCAATTTTCGCAATCTTGTTGCCTTTAAGATTCTCTTTTAGTGTATCAATTTTTTCATTAATCTGAGCTGCCTTTTTGGCTCTAACTTTATTAACAGCTTTAACTAGCTGGTCTATTTGAATAGGTTTTAGAAGATAATCAATTGCCGATACTTCAAAGGCCTTTAAGGCATGTTCGCTATAAGCCGTTGTAAAAATGATATCGAAGTCGATTTCATCAAAAAAATCTAATAACTGAAAGCCTGAATAGCCAGGCATTTCTATATCAAGAAATACTACATCTGGGTATTCTTTATTTATTGCCTTAACACCAGAAGGAACATCATCAGCCACACCAACAACATCTACATCTTCGCAGTTTTGGTCTATAAGTGCTTCTAATATTCGCCGCGCTTTGCCTTCGTCATCAATAATTATTGCTCTCATTTTTTTTAAATATTTATTGGAATATGCAAGACCACTTTGGTTCCAATTGCATTATCATATTCATTTTTTAAATCAAAAACTTCTGTTACAATGGTTTTACCACTTTCAATGTTCAAGAGCTCTAATCTTTTTTGATTAGCTCCCGTGGCAAAAGATCGGTGCTTTTTATGCCTTTGTGCATTTATGGCCTCAGCAACATCTCTACCCACGCCATTATCTTCAATTACTACTAGTAATTCATTTTGGTCATCTATAATCTCAAAGTCAACATTAAGTTTTCTATTTGCTTTTTTGTGTAGCAAGCCATGCTTTATAGCGTTTTCTACATATGGCTGAATAAGCATTGAAGGAATTTCAACCGCTTGGGGGTTTATGCTTGCACCCACAGTTAGCTTGTACTCAAAACTATCTTCAAAACGCAAGCCCTCCAATTCAAGATAAAGCTTTAAAACCTTAAGCTCATCTTGTAAAGAACACATTCTTGAGTTGCTAAGCTCAAGGGTAATTCTCATTAAATCGGCAAACTTTCCTAAAAACCGGTTGGCTTCACGTGTATTATTTAGCAGAATAAATTCTTGAATAGAGTTTAAAGCATTAAAAATAAAGTGTGGGTTTAATTGTGATTTTAAAGATGCCAGCTGACTTTCTCGTAGCTCTTGCTCAAGTTTGGCCTTTTCTAGTTCTACCCTTCCCTTTAGCTGTTCTACTTCTGTTTTTCTTCTAATAAATCTTATTCGTGAAACTGATACTAAAACGGTAAGAATAATAAATGAAACGATGAGAAAGACATAAAATATTACCGACATGTAAAACGGCTTTTCAACTGAAAAAGAAAACGTGGCAGGCGATTTACTTTGCATGCCATCTTCATTAATTGCAAAAACCTGAAATTCATAATCTCCCGGCTGCAATGCGTAATGGGTAATGTTATTATTGTTTCCCGATTTGTATTGCCAACTAGAATCTAGCCCTATGGTTCTGTATTTGTACTTAAAACTGCCTCTACTCTTAAATGAAAGTCCGGTAAAACTCAAGTTTACGGTCTTATGGTTAAAAGAAATCTGACTGCCATTCTCTATTTGCTCATTATTTGAACCAACAGTTGCTTTAGTAAAGAACACATTAGGTTCAAGGCTGTTAATAGGGTTAATCTCAACTGGGAAAGTATTTAGTTTTTTTGCAGTAGCTACCCATATTCTATTTTTTACAATGATTATGTCTGTAATTTCATTAGACGACAAACCATCAAACCTGGTAAAGTTTTGAAAGATTTTTTCTTCCTTAATAAACTTTTGCAACCCTCTATTGGTAGCAACCCAAACTCCTTTATTAGACTCTTCTATGTCATTAATATTATTACTCAAAAGCCCGTTTTTTGTGGTGTAATGTGCTACCACCTTATTATCCCTAATAATATATAAACCTTGACCAATGGTACCAACCCATAAATCACCGTTTTGTAGCAGCTTTATTGAGTTTGCAAATATTGATTCAGACTTATTTTTTACTTCAAAAAAACTGTGCGGGTTATTTAAGTTATGTATAAACAACCCATCTGCATACCCTACTATCCAACTTGATTTCAAGGTATCTAACTCTGATGCCCTTGCTCTAACATTTCTAAAGTGTTCTGATTTAACTGAATCTATGCGTAAATGTCCTATTGTGTAATTTGAGCGCATTGAACCAACACCTGATGCAAAAAATAATCTATTCTTATAAAAATGAACTTCTTTAGGCGTGCTTGCATGGTAATAGGCAGTTTGCACATTATCACTAGCGCGGTATTGGTTGTTTCCTAATAAATAGCTCTGGTTTTTTAACTGGGTAATTGACGTAATTTCAAATTTTGATTTCGGTTTAATCTGTTTAAACCCCTTCGAATAGCTCCCCTTAAATGTTTCTCCTGTACTTGTGCAAAAGAGCATTCCGTTTTTTGACTCTGATATAACAGAAATTGGAGGATTTACCGAAACTGCACTTTCTATATTAAAGGACTCTATCTTACTATTTGGTATTACATGTATTCCATTCCTAAATGTTGTGGTCCAAATAGACTTTTCATAATCTTTGTAAATACAAGTTACATAATGACTTGTATTAAAATTCTTGATCAATTTTAGTTTTTTACTGCCAGCATTTGATCTATAAACAAATATTCCTAATGAAGACCCTAGCCAAAATGTTGAATCGTCTTCTTGAAAAAAACATAATAGTTGAAAGTTTTCATCTTCAGGATAAACACCTTCAAAAATTTGTCTTCCTTGTTTTATTAAAAATCTATCGTTATTGTAATCGCCAAAAAGCAATTGTCCGTTATAGCTGTTAAAATGTTTAAAACCCTTACCAATGTAGTTTCTTGAAACCTGTAATGGCTTTTTAGCTTCTAACCTTTTAGTGGCTGGGTTAAAACCAAAAACTGTATCTCTATAATAAATGGCTATTCCAAATTTGCCTTTCATAAGAAATGGAGACCATAATGGTCCAATTTCAAAGGCTTGATGCTCATTTGTATTTAAATTGAAGTTGTGTAAGGTTTTGGTAATGTTTGATGAAATCCATAGCCCGTTTTGATCAATTTTAAATGATGAAAAGCGTTTTACATCAACTTTGTGGTGTCTAACAAATTCTTTTGTAACCCCATTTTCGACATAAAAAATTTGATCTGAAAAGTTTTGACACCATACCCTGTTCAGGCTATCGATAATCAAATTACCTACAGCCGTTGCTTTTGACGTTTCGCTCGAGTAATTTTCAAACTTTACACCATCATATTTAAACAGGCCCGCCTCAGTAGCTAACCAAAAAAATCCGTCTTGGTCTTGCGCTACATCATAAACCAACATACTAGGCAAACCGTTTTCATCTGTCAACTGCCAAGAACTAGGCACTTGGGCAAATAAACCTTTACCAAGCAGGTAAGTAAAAGCCACAATTAAAATTCTCAAATAGCTCACTTGGGTATGACTCTTGTCATTTTGTTGCTAATATCGTTTGAATATATTTGAGCTTTATAATGTTAGTTGCAAAAAGTGTATTTGAACCTGTGAAGCACTTGCATTGTTAAGTGAGATATTAAGAAAAGCATCGAATGGAACAGCAAATAGTTGAACTTAATGAAAACTCAATTCTTGAAGCCCTAAAGGATGTAAAAGACCCTGAAATACCAACGGTAAGCTTGGTTGACCTTGGTTTAATTACCAAAATTGATATCTCAACAGCAGATGATGTTAAGGTAAGTATGATTCCAACGTTTTCGGGCTGCCCAGCGCTGGCTGTTATGAAAGATGAAGTGAAAAAGCGTGTAGAACAAATGGGGGTAAGTAATGTTACAGTTGAAATTGATAATCAAGTAGCTTGGAACACCAATATGATTACCGAGCAGGGCTTAAAAGATATTGAAAAAATAGGCCTTTCATCGCCAAAAAAATATTGTGGTGAATTAAATCTTGAGGCGCCCCCTGCTGCTACATGTCCAAGGTGTAAAAGTGAAAAAACTGCCCAAATAAGCCCTTTTGGTCCAACATTATGTAGAGCTGTTTACTACTGTAATGATTGTGAAGAAACCTTTGAACAATTTAAACCTGTTTAGTGAAGAATAGTATCTACTTCATTCTATTGGTAGCGTTGGTTGGTTGTAGTCCTACCCGATATTTAAAAAGGGCCAAGGCGTTTATTACCATGGTTCCACCAATAGAGATTATAAGTCATAGCCCCAACCCTGATCCTTCTACCATGGATCCCATGTATTATTATGACTACTTTGCTAACACCATATCAAATGCCCTAAATGAAAAAGGCCTTAATACAATTGTAGATTTTCCTGGAATGGAAAGAAATAGCAGCGAACCCAACCATTTATCAATTGAAATAGGCATGGTTCATATCGAAGACCTACGTATGATGGGCATGGTGCCAAATGCTCTACCGGCTGAGAATCCAGGTCAAAATATGATTAAGCTCACACTAATTGGTGGGTTTAGTAGTGTAGATAAAAAGGGAAATTCAATTTCAGAAGGAACTAATATTCAGCTTGAAATGGGGGCTGAAACAATTGCTCAAATGTTTGAAAAAGACCCAAATACTGACGCTTTGAAACAACTACTCAATACGGCCGCCAAAGACTACAGTGAAGAAATAATGCCTCTTATTTTAAAACATTTAAAAGCTAATGGGTAGTTAATATACCCTTTTCTAGTCTTTGCTTCCGCTGTAGCTCAGCCAAAAACTCTAATAAAGACCTGAGTTCTTTTTTTATTAATATATTATAGAAAAGCAACTTTACTTGAATAACAATTTTAAACCACTAGAACACTTGCTTGCTATTCACTTTTTTACAAAAAACCTACAAAGTTTATAACCTAATCTTGTCTAGACTGCACAAGCAGAGTTTTACTCTTGGTTTCAAAAGCTAAAAGGTTACCCTTATTTGGCATGTTTTCTATCATTATGCCATTATCCAATGCCACAAACTTATCTCTATCGGGGTTGGCAACAACATCTTGAATAAAATCAAGGCTCAGCGGCGTATGACCATGAACTACTTTTCTGTCGTTTGTTTTGTCAAAGTCAACTTTAAAATCTCTAATCCACATCATCGATTGAGCATCGGTAAAAGGATTTTCTTTGCTAAAATCAAACCCAGCATGCACATATAAGAACTCTTCATCTTCAACATAGTGGTACATCGATTCTATAAATTCAAAATATTTTGGGTCAACTTCAACCATCTTGCGTGCATTAAAACTCTTCATGGTAGCCTCACCCCCCATATTTAGCCAACTCTTTTTAATGGCATCTCTTTTCATAAAACGCATAAAACCTGAGTTGTTTTGCTCTTCTAAGTGGCTCTTGAGCATAAGGTCATCATGATTGCCCCTTATGCAAATAATATCTAAACCTTGTCGCTGTAATTCAATAACAAAGTCGAAAACACCTTTTACATCGGGTCCTCTATCTACCAAATCGCCTAGTAGAACTATTCTATCCTCGGCTTGAAGGTTAAGCTTTTGTACAAGCGTTTTAAGTGTGTTTACATAGCCATGTACATCACCAATTGCCCAGGTTTTCCCGCTATTTGGTACTAGAAGTTTATGTTTTACTTCGCTCATTAAATCTTATTCAAGTTTACAAAATAGCCACTATGGTTTCTAATATTTAACACCCTATTGCTACTAAATATTAGGTACTGACCCTTTATACCCATTAGTCTCCCTTCTACTTTGTCTATTTTATCAAGGTTAATGCTATTTACTTTAAGCGGATATTCTATTACGGGATAATTAAAATCATAAATCTGATCATTTTCAGAATAGAACTCTTCAAATTCTGGTGGAAAAACATCTAAGGCTTCTTCTTTTTCATCAACTGGCTCCAGAGATTCATCTATTTGATTTTTAAGCATGTTTCTCCAATTGGTTTTGTCTTTATAATGCTCCTTCATAGCCACTTCAATTTCACCAGCAAGTCTTCGATAGGGTGTTTCAGCCAATATTATGGCTTTATTAGCTCCTTGGTCAATCCATCTTGTAGGTATTTGATCTACCCTAGTTACACCTACTTTGGTAATCTCTGTAAATGCCAAATAAACTACATGCGGCTGATTGTGGTTTTTCTCTTCCCATTGCACATCTCGCCCCTTGCCTAAGTGACCTTCGCACAACTCTGGCCTTATGATACACTCGCTATTCATTGGGCTATTGACAAAGCACTTATAGCAAAAGCCTTGACCAAAAGATTTTTTGGTAACATTTCCGCAAGAGACGCAATTAATAACACCTGTAAACTCAAGCTCTATTTGCTGCCCTACAAGCGAATTCATATCAATAACGTCGTCTCCAAGTTGCAGACTGTATTTAATTGGCTTTTCAAAAGCCGTTTTCATTTTTCTAAGATTTCCTTGGGCCATACTATAAACTTAACAAGGCTCAAAGTTTAGAATTATTTAGAGCATTATTGAAATCATTTGTGCCCCTTATTCCTTTATTGCACCAACAATCAATGACAAAATGCAAAAGCACCTACTTTTTCTTCCAATTCTGTGTGGTTTAATTGTTTTACAATCGTGCGGTGGAGATGAACCTACTGAACCAGAGCAAACGCTTAATACTGTTCCTGAATTCTTTAACTCAGCCGCTGAATCATTATATGGTTCTGAAGGACCAGAAATTGAAGTGGTTGCTGACCGAAACGCCGGTTTAGATTTTCCGCGAGACCTTGCTTTTCATTCATTTGAAGATAGGAAAAATGAGTTGTGGGTTCTTAACCCAGGAACTGATAATACAGGTGCTTACACTACAACATTTTACGACCCAAATACAGATGCGGGCAATTATGACAATTTACAAGACGGTAATGCATGGCATTTTATGGCTTTAGCTTCTTCATTGGCATTTGGCGATAATGGCAATTGGGCAACAGCGCAAGGAATTCTTTGTGCAAATCGCCAAAATGTATTGTTTACGGGACCAACTCTTTGGAGTAGCGATATGAATATTTATGCTCAGGTTGGTCAAAACCCTACGCCACAAGTAAATGGTAGCCATTTAGATATGATACACCAAACGCCTTATGGTATGGGTATTGCGCACGAAGTAGACAATGTGTACTGGGTTTTTGATGGCTACAATAGAACCATTTGTCGATATGATTTTGTAGAACCACATTACCCTGGCGGCCCTGATCATAGTGATGGTAAGGTATGGAGATATAGCCAACCCGAAGTAAGAATGGACCTAATGGCAGAAATTCCTAGTCATATGATTCTTGATAAAAACACAGGATGGTTGTACATATGTGATACAGGAAATAAAAGAGTGATAAAGCTCAACACAAACTCGGGTAGCGAAATTTCTGGCTCACCAAGAATACCAAATAGAGTTTTTGAAGATTTAGCGCTGTATACCGAAGTTGAAGGGGCCGAATGGGAAATTGTAGCAGATTCTGGTCTTTTTAGCCCTAGCGGCATTACAATGGTTGAAAATAGACTTTTTGTGAGTGATTTTGGTAACGGTAATATAATGTGCTACGATAAAGAAAGCAATGAACTATTGGGTCAAGTAGAAACCAATGGCAAAGGTGTTGCTGGGCTTGAAATTGGTCCTAACGGAAGTTTATGGTTTGTAAATGCGCTAAGAGACGAACTTTGCAAGCTGCAACCACAGTCTCCTAATGAAATTTAAACTCAGTCTTTTATTAATACTTCTTATTTACTTGAGCTCAAATGCTCAAGAGCTTAGACAGCGTTTTTTACCTTACCCTGCACAGTGGATAAAGGTGAATGGCGATACATCTTACTTGGGGTTTTGCGGTGGTTTTCATGCACCCAGCTTTGCCGAAATTGATCTTGACAATGATGGCTTAAATGAACTCATTGTAAAAGAAGAATTTAGCGACAAAGAGTGGGTGTTTGCCCCTATAAAAAGAGGTGATCAATACCAATGGAAATATGCTCCAGAACTTGAAGACTTATTGCCCCCATTGCAAACCTTTTTTACAGCCGTTGATGTAAATAGCGATGGTTTAATAGACCTTGTTACAGGAACAGATAAATTGCAAGTATATCTGAATAATGCAACTGATAGTGTAAGGTTTTTAAAGGTGCAATCGTTAAAATTTGATTTTGAAGGTGAGTATTTTCCAGTAGAATTTCAGGTTGGTGAATCACCTTGCGTTACAGATATTAACGGAGATGGGGCTCCCGATATCTTGGTATTTGATACAAATGGTGAGCGAGTGGTCTATTTTGAAAATGAGAAAAAGGGAACAAACCATTTACAGTTTAAAATTAAGACAGAATCTTGGGGTTTTTTTAAAGAAGAAGGGCTCAACTTTGAAATTAAACTTGGAGCAAATAAAAAGGCTCATCCAGGAAGCAAATTGTTGGCTTTTGACCACGATGCCGACGGCGACATGGATTTATTGATATCAGACATTACAACATCAAATGCATTTTTTTTAGAAAACGGGAAAAGTGATTTTGGATTGGCTTATGACACCATGGTTTCGGTTACTGAAAACTATCCTTCAGAAACTGAAAAAATTGATGTTACATATTTTCCTTCATTTAGTTTGGTAGATGCAGATTTTGATGGTGATAAAGATTTGATATGTGCAAATTCGAGCAGAAGCCCTGTACTTAACGGTGCCATCTGGTTATATGAGAATGGTAATGGCAAAGGATTTGATCTAAACTTAAACACCAAATCATTTTTACAAGAAAACTCAATTGATCTTGGAATTTTAGCCGCACCCACCACTTTAGACTTTGATGGTGATGGAGACCTTGATATATTAATTGCCGCTGTTGACCACTTGAATAATAACATTTTTGAAGAGCAATTTGCAAGATTGGTTTTGTATGAAAATATTGGAACTAAAATGGCTCCATTGTATGAGATTGTTGATACTGACTATTTAGCCTATTTCAATAAAAATCAGCGGTTTTTTAGCCCTGCCATAGGAGACGTAAATAACGATGGCTCTAACGACCTTTTGCTAGGCACCATAAGAGGCGAAATACTGGTTAGAATTAACTCAGCTGAGAATGGTGAAGCTTTTGATTTTTCAGAGCCGCAACTAATACTTGAAAACCTTGATATTGGTAGCGAAGCGGCCCCCATGGTTTTTGATATAGATAAAGATGGAATTAATGATCTTATTATTGGTGAGCAAGGAGGAAACCTGAACTACTACCGTGGTTTGGGCAACTTACAGTTTGAGCTCATCACAGAAAACTGGGGTCAGGTAAAAACCAACGGCACTTATTGGAGCTATACTAGAGATAATGACGGAAAAATAATTGACAGTACACTAACATATTTATCAGTTGGTGGCTCTCACCCAGCAATTGCCGATATTGATGGCAATGGTGAGCCCGACCTTATGGTTGGTGCTACCAATGGAAAAATGCAATACTACCCCAATTTTAACGCCGAAGATTGGTATTTCAGGCCTTCATCAGTTTGGTATCATAATCCTTATTTAGATAAAAATTACAATAAAGATAACGGCACAAACACAAGACCCCACTTTGCTGATTTAAACAACGATGGCTATTACGAATTGCTCATTGGTGTTTACAATGGCGGGGTTGAGCTTTTTACAACTGATTCGGTAGTAGTGTCAAAACCTGATAAATTATTAAAAGAAGCTACAATTAGAGTTTATCCAAATCCAGTTGCGCGGGATTTTACTATTGAAATCAACGACCTGAACGAAGGAGAGAATATCTCTATTAATATTTTGAACGTAAACGGGCAAGTAATTTCTAGCCTGTATCAAGGAAGAGTCGAAAACCCAAAATTCCTAATACAGCCTGAGACAATAATAGAAAGTGGTATTTATTTTATTGAAGTGCTGAGCGAAAGCCAAAGGCAGGTTGTAAAGTTGGCGAAGCAATAAGCGAATTACAAATGCAGTTGAATATCACCAGCTACCTCAGCAGTATTAATCCACCTTTTCTAAAAATTAGATCGCCGTTTTTGCCTTGGGCTTTCAGCAAGAAAATGTAATTGCCTATTTCGCAAGGCTGACCATTAAAGCTACCATCCCAACCTTCATAATAATCTGTAGTTCTATATACTTCTTCTCCCCAGCGGTTGTATATGCGCATTTCAAAGTTTTTTTCTTGAACAGAATCAGCCAAAAGGGCAAATGATTTGAAATTGAACACGTCATTAGTTCCATCTCCATTTGGGCTAAATGCAGTTGGAATAAACAAAGTGGGCAGCGGCCTTACTATCCTAATATTTGAATAACTCGTATCTGGATTGTTACCATTCTCTACAGCATATACTCGGTAGGCAAAAGGATCATTAAATTGCAAAAAGGCACTGGTATCAAGAAAACTTGTATCTGAAGCGCTAAGAGTTGCTATTGTGTTAAAGTTAGTTGCGTTAGGTGGCATGCGCTCTAAAACGTATTCTTTTACTCCAGCATTCCATTCTTTGTAAGGGTTCCAGCTCAACAGAAAATCTCTATCTGTTGTATTGGTATTTAACAGAATACTATTTGCTATTATGCTCTTTTTGCTTTGGTAATCGCATTCATCAACAGCTCTAACCCTATACATGTAATAATTGCTTTGCGTTTTAGCAATGCTGTCAATTAAAAATGTATCGGTTAAAAACTTCCACTCATTAATCCAAGCATTATCATTCGCCATTCTATCAATACTGTAATGTTTCACGTTGCGCTGTTGGCTACGCTCCCAGTGTACTTCTACCCTTTCGTTTTTCACTGTGGCTAAATACATTTCAAGCGGGTTTACCTGAAAAACGTATTCAGGCTGATATTCAACCCCATTGCTTAAACTGGTAAGTGAGTCTTCTTCTTTAATGGCTTCAATTTCGTATTCGTAAAGCTCATTGCAGACAGATGAATCAAGATAATTGAATTGGGTACCCGGAACACGAGCAATTGGAAACAGTGCTTGCCCATTGAGGCCACGTAGCACCTGATATGCCTTGACTGAGTTCCATCCTATATATGGTGTCCAACTCAGGCTTGCCACTTCTTTTTCAGTATCATCAACATCAAGAAAAATCGTGCAGTGGGTATCGCTAGGGTGTCTAAACTCGCATTTATCAATTACTTCAAGCTTAAAGCAATATCGGTTTTCGTCAGGCATTAGACCTGTTATTAAATGAGTAGTGTCTTTTCTCTTAAAGACTTCTAGCAGGGTATCATTTAATGTTTCGGTTTCAATGAGCTCATAGGTACTAAATACGCCTTTGTTTACGGCTTCGGTTTCTAAACTCACACCCATATCGTTCCACACCGAAACAAACCGTATTTGTGGTGTGTCAACTGCCAATCGATTTACGATTTCGAGGGCATTTTGCTTTAACAAGGTGTCCGAGCATCCATTGCTATCGGTTACAATTAATTGCACCGCATAGTTGGCTGGTTCATCATAGGTATAAGTTGGATTTTCAAGATTAGAAGTATCATCAATAGCCAAGGTGTCGCCAAAATCCCATTGCCATATCACTAGTTTAAAGTCTGTTTGGCTTGAATCTAAAAAGCTAATCGGTCGGTCTTTGCAAGTCACTTTTTCGCTTGTATTAAAATTGGCAATAGGCGTTTTGTATACTCTTAAGGAATTAAAAACTGACGTATCGGTACAGCCAATGGCATTTTCAACTATTAAAGTTGGCTTGTGCTTACCCGCACTATAAATATGAGAAGCCAATGAAGTAGAATCACTCAAACTATCACCATCACCAAAAAACCACCGCCATTTGTAAGCAAATAATGAGGTGTCTTTAAACGAAATGGTTTGCGGTTCGCACCCTTTGGTTTTACTCATGGTAAAGTCAGCAATGGGCTTAGTGTATGCTATAATTGAATCAGGATGGCGATAACTATATTGACAATCATTATTATCTCTAACCACAATGAATGGTCTAAATACCTGAAACTCTTGAAGCGAATCTTCAACAAAATATGTGTGTTTTTTAATGTTTACAGAATCGATACTTGAGTTGTCGTCGAAATCGAAATAAACCTTGGTAGCATTAATGCTATTGTTTACAAAATTGACTTCAAGTGGCTCGCAACCTACCTTATTATCAAATCTAAAAATTGGCACTGGCCCTAAAACGGTTAATAGCTCTTTACTCACAATTGAGTCTATACAGCCCAAGCGGTTTTTACCATAAAGTGTAACATCAAACTTGTTTCTATATGGCGCTATTCGAGTAAGGTCGTAAATTTTTAAAGTGAAATCATTCTCAGTTACCAACTCATCAGAACCATCATCAAAATTCCAAACAAAAGAATCTACGTTGGTTCCTGTGGCTGAAAATTCAAATGGCGCAGGAGAGCATTTGGCCGAAGTATCATCAACTGAAAAGTCAAAACCAAAGTCTATTACTTCAATGGATTTTGAAACCACTTCTTGGCAACCACCCGCCCCTTTTAATCTCAAATTAATATCGTAAGTGCCCGGTTTGTCAAATACAAAGCGCGGATTAAAGCTTGTGTCATTTGGTAACACAGAAAGATTGCTATTACTTGAATACCATTTTAAGGTGTCAATATTTCCGGAAGAATTGTTGACTACCGAATATTCAATTCCACTGCAAAAACTATCGGGTAGTTCAAATGATGCACTTAAATCAAAGTTAAACAGTCCCTTTTTTGTGAGTTTAGTGGCACAACCTTGTGCGTTTTTAACTACTAATGTTATGTCGGTTTGACCTCGTTTATTGATTGTAATTTCAGGGTCCTTTTTAGCAGCATCATCAAAACTACCTCGGCTTTTTGGGCTAATTGCCCATTCGTAACTAAGTGTTTTATCGTTAGTTCCAATAAGCACATTCTCAATTATATTGGTGTTCAAAGTTGTGCTAAACGGTAAGCACCCTGTTGTTTTAGTTGGGCTAAAGTCAAATACTGCGCCACCAACTTCAATTGCATCTTTAAACACAACAGAGTCGGTGCACTCTTTGGTTGTAAATACAACTTTAATATCATAAGTACCAGGTGCATTTGGCCTAAAAATAATTGAGTCGCCAATTTGGGTATAAACCGTAGTGTCATCACTTATTAAAGCGCCATACCAATCACCAACAAGATCAGCTGGTGAAGCTGAATATTTCATTCTAACCAAGTCGCCCACACAAAACGGACCTTGAGGAACAGTGGCTTTCACGGAATTTAATTCTACAATATGCACCGCACTATCTCTCTTTAGTTTACTTCTGCAGCCCTCCTTGGTTAAGGCTTCAACTTCTACAGCATACCAGCCTGTATCTTGATACTTCTCTACAGCGTCAACCCCCGTATATTTCCGTCTCAATGAATTGTCGAGCTCATAAAAAGTCCAATAAACGGTGTCAATTTCGCCATAGCAAAGTGTATCTGATAGCTTAAAATTAATGGCTGTTTTTGGACATGCCACGCCAGGAGAAGCTTCAAATTCTAAATCAAAAGGACTTGCTCTAAAACCAAAGTTTGTTTGTTCAAAACACCCATCAGAATCGGTGGCTTTAAGAGAAAGGGTAAACCTTCCATATCTATCGGCTCGCCACCTAAAATTTGTATCGGTACTATTGGCTAGGATTTTACCTTTTGAATTAATGAGTTGCCACTCATAGCTCATAGCCTTTGAGCCACTATGGGTGCTCTTATTTGTAATTAATATACTAGATGGAATATTGCAGATGCACTCTAAAGAGCGATCCATATCCACGTCAATTTCATTAGGTTCAACTTTTACAGTTGCAGTCAACAGCTTTTGGCAATTGGCAAAGCCATAAAGTGCGTACACCGTGAACGTTCCTGCTTTTCGACCCGTAACTACTGCCGAATCTGCATTTATACGAGTTATTCTTATTGAGTCTTTTGCAAAATGAAAAAACCTAAGTTGGCTTGAGTCAATATTATTCGCATCTACTTTCAGTGCAAAATTTTCACTCTTACAGCCTTGGCCGTTTAGTGGTGTCGCATTAAGCTTTATGCTTGGAATGTTTTGAACCTTTACAAGGTCATTAAAACTGTAATTGTGGCTACAAGATGTTATTTGAGACTGTATAGATACACTAACATCGTATGTAGCGGTATTGCCTGGGTAAGTGGTTATAGGTGGATCAGCGCTTGACGATGTAGCAGGGCTTGCCCCCTGAAAATTCCAAGAATGACTAAACTTATTCTGACTATAATAATTGGTTTTAGGCTTAAGCTTAATGCTCGAAGCACCACATAGGGTAGTATCGGTATAAGCGAAACTTATGTCGGGCTTACGTTCTACGAAAACTACGGAGTCAAAGATCTTTTTTGTGCTACAACCAAAAACTCCTTCACTTATTAATTGCAAATTGGCGTAACCTGCTCTAATAAAAGTGTGTGTTATGGTGCTTGCCACGCCTGAGTAAACGCTGCCTTCAATACTCCATGTGTGTTTAATTGCAGTAGGTGCATTTACAGTGAGCTTAGATGTTAGCCCTGTGTTGCAGAGTTCAGCTTTGCTTACTGTTACCCTATTAATCTTTGGATTTGTTCCAATTCGTATATACTTTTTTCGCTCAAGGTTGCAGGTTTGGTTTGTAGGCAGTTCTACTTCTACAGAAACGGTAATTGTATCGGCATTTGTAAAAGCCACCGAAGGGTTTGCATCATTTTTAACGGTTTTAGTCTCAAAATCCCAGTTTAGTACAGACCCACTTGGTGGAGAAGGATGCACTCTAAAAGATATGATGTCGTTCTCACAGCCTACAGAATCGCTAGCATAAATGGTATAACCAGTACACTGAGCAACTAATTTTTGACTTGTGAGTAAACCAAGAGTGGCTAATAGTATGATTCGTAAATTAAAATTCACCTTACAGGTTACAATATAGTAATTCTACCATAATCATCTGATAAGCAATACGGTACCTGAGTAGGAATAAACCTTGTTGTTTATGGCCTTAAACTGTAGGTAGTAGGTGTATTTACCTTCTTGGCAATTTTGTCCTTTAAAATTTCCATTCCAAAAAACATTGTGATCAAATGTTTCAAATACCTTTTGTCCCCATCTGTTGTAAATACGCAGTTCAAATTCATCATCTTCTCCATTTGGTTGCAAATGAGTAAATGACTTTGTTTCAAAAACGTCGTTTTTTCCATCTCCATTTGGTGTAAATGCATTGGGTACATAAAAAGTAATAGCTGGGTTTACAACAATTGTATTAGAAAAACTTGAGTCTGGTTTGGTACTTTTCTCAATGGCGCAAATGCGGTAACAAAAAACATCTTTATAGTTTAAGTATGCACTTGTGTCTACAAAACTTGTATCAAATTCATTTGTAATTGCAATTACATTAAACCTAGCCTCGTTTATGCCTTTTCTTTCAATTATATAGTTGGCTACACCATTTGGCCAACCACAGTAGGCGTTCCAATTAAGATCTACAATCTTGTTTTCATTTATAGCATTAAGCAATATGCTGTTTAACAAACTGCTACTATTACTTGAGTATTCACAAGCATCTACACCCCTTATTCTATATTTATAAAACTTTTCATCTGTTCTTGCTAAGCTGTCTATATAAAAGGTATCTTTTGTTTGAGCCCAATTCTGGTGCCATGCCGTTAAATGAGATCTTCTGTCAATTGTATAATACTTCAGTTTTCTTTGCTTGCTTTTGTGCCAACTTATCTCAATTTCATTTCTGTGGTTTACCGTACCCAAATGCGTAGTTAAGGGTGATTTTTCAAGGTCATAATTTGGTTTATAAGCTACGGTATTGCTTGCAGAACTCAATAATGGTTCATTGCTGTAGTTTACTGCTAACACTTTATAGTTGTAATACCTATTACATATTAAGGAGTCTTGATAACTCACCTGATTAGAAGGCAAAACCGCAACAAGCTCGGGAACCCCTCCTTTTTCTGACCTTAATATTTGAAACGAGCTAATAGTATCCCACCCTTTGTATTTTGTCCATTTCAATTGAGCAGATTCTCTATTTGTTGAATCAATGTTTAAGAAAACACTAACATGTGAGTCGCTTAAATGCCTATAGTCGCATTTATCAATCAACTCTAGGGTAAAACTTAATGGCTTAAGACCGGTGTTAATTCCCAATACTGTAAATGATGAATCATTCCTTTTTTTGGAACTCACCAATGTTTGATTTACACCATTATTGTTCACAATCTTGTATTGCTTAAAAATCGACTTTTGGGCAGGCACAACTTCTATTTCAACACTGTTTTGATTAATGATAGAAACGACTTTGATATTTGGCTTTTCTACGTTTAGAGTGTCTTTTATGCTTATTGCTTTTTGTTTGTAAAGGGTATCGCTGCAGCCATTGTTGTCAATGGCAATTAGAGAAATACTGAAGTCAGATGTATGGCTATAAGTATAGCTAGGGCTTTGTGCATTTGATGTGTCTTTGGTTGTGGTGGTATCTCCAAAATTCCATTTTAGCACGGCAATAGGAACTGAAGATACAGTTGAGTCTTTGAAATATACTTCTTGCCCAATGCAGGTAAAACTATCGCTAATATTAAAATTAACTGTGGGGTTTTCATGAACAGTTATATCGATATATGTAAAGGTATCGGTACAACCTATGATATTCTCAACTACAAGGCTAGGCTCGTATTTGCCATGGCTCAGCTGCTTTTCAACAGAAGGTCTCGCGTTTTTCAATGAATCATGTTTATCAAAAAACCAATGCCATTTATTTGCGTTGGTTGACCTATCGAAAAACGAAAACTTCTCACCATCGCACCCGCTCTTTTGGCTTACGGCAAACTTGGCTTTTGGCATTCGGTAAACCACAATTGAATCACTTAGATTATAACTATACTGACACTCATTTTCATCTTTTACAATTACGAACGGTTTAAAAACTTCAAATACAGAAGTACTATCAAGTAGATTATAAGTGTGAAATTTGGTGTTTACGGAATCAATACTGGTTTGATTTCCAAAGTCGAAATACACTTTAGAAACATTTACGCTTTGATCAATAAACTCGGCAGTAAATGGAGAACAACCCTTATTCTTTTTAATTGAGAACCTTGGAATTGGCCCCTCAACTTTTAGCGGACTTTTAAGAAATGCCGAGTCAATACAGCCCATTTGATTTTTACCAATGAGTTTTACATTAAACCTGTTTTTTAAAGGGTTAATTCTAACTAAATCGTAAATCTTAAAAACAGAGTTTTTGTTTGTTACTAAGGGTTTAGCCCCATCATCAAAATACCAGATAAACGAATCTACATTTTTAGCATAGGCTGTAAAGTTGAATGGAGCAGGCGAACATTTTGTTGAAGTATCGTCAACTGAAAAACCCAGATTAAAACCAATAATTTTGATGGAGTCGGTGTAAGAAACATCGCATCCACCTTTACCAAATACTGTCAATGTTACACTATGCCAACCCGTTTTCTTAAACATAAGCTGGGGCGCTTTAACATTATAAGAAGGCAAAGCCGAAAAACCAGCACTAGTTGAAGACCATCTAAAACTATCAATAAAACCCTTTGAAGTATTAATGACAGGAACCATTATTGATTCGCAAAAGCTATCTGGCATTTGGAAAGAAGATGCTAGGTTAAAATCAAAAAGCCCTTTGTGAGAAACTGTGGCGCTACAGCCCAGTGAGTTAGTTACTGTAAGTTTTATATCAACATTACCCGTATCTATAATCTTAAGCTCAGGGTTTTTTAGTGTGTCTGAATTAAAGGTGCCAATATTTTCTGGAATCAACTCCCACTTGAAACGAAGTGTTGTGTCACCAGAACCTACCAATAAGTTGTTTTTTATTTTAGAATTCAAGGTAGTGCTAAACGGAAGGCAACCAATAGTATTTGAAGGAGAAAAGTCAAAGTTGAGTCCGCCAACATTAATTGCTTTATCCAAAAAGAAAGAGTCTTGGCAGCCGTCTGATTTGAAAACGACTGCAAGGTCATAAACACCTGCAAAGGGTAATTGAAATTTTAGGGAATCATTTGAGCTAGAAATTAGTGAAGTGTCTTGGTGTATTAGATAACCCAACCACAGCCCTTCAATTTCTTTTGGGTTTGCCCAATACTTTAGTTTTACAAAATCACCTGCACAGTAGTTTTTATTGGGTACATCAACGGATATTGAACTTAAGGTTGAAATCCGAAAAAAACTGTCATGAACCACCTTATCTATGCATCCTTTTTTTGTCTTCACAGTTGCGCTAACGCTGTACCACCCGCTATCTTTAAAACTTTGATTTACAGTTGTTGTCTTTATAGTTTTTGAAAAAGAAGCATTTATATTTTCAATAGTCCAAGCCACGGTGTCTATTTCATCGTAACAAATCGTATCAGTTAATTTAAGTTCGATTTCTGAACCCACACAGGCATTAGATTTAGAAGTGGTTATATCAATTGCTAAGGGCTTGGCCTCAAATTCACGACTTAGTTCATTTGTGCAACCGTTTTCGTCTTCAACTTTTAATGTTAAACTATACTTCCCGAATTTATCAAACGTCCATCTAAATGTTGTGTCTTTACTTGTTATTTGGGTCTGCCAATTGTTTTTTGACAGTGTCCAGTTGTGTTTTAATCCAAGTCCACCTGAATGCGTACTTGTGTTTTTAAAATTATAGCTCGAAGGAACAGTACAAACACAAGAAAAAGGTAATTCAAAGTTTGCTTTAACATCATCTTCTTCAAACTCAATTTGACTTACTAAAACCTTTGTACAACTACTAAACTGGTAGTTGGCATATACCTTAAAATTACCTGGATATTTTGACCTTATAACTATA
Organism: Bacteroidia bacterium; assembly: GCA_049115495.1. Taxonomy (GTDB): domain Bacteria; phylum Bacteroidota; class Bacteroidia; order CAILMK01; family JACPUW01; genus JACPUW01. Next base: position 137,566 of record JAGDZV010000015.1, read on the forward strand.
GAGTCTTTGTTAACTCGCTCAATGGTCAATGAGTCTCCACTCAAATGGAAAAAACTAAGTTTCGAAGAATCTAGGTTAGTAGTGAGTACTCTTATGCCAAATGTTTTGCTTTTACACCCTTTTCCTGCAACTGGTGTAGCGCGCATTTCTACCTTCGGAATTGATGTTATTTTTACTAGGCTATCGAAGTTATACTCATGCTTGCAAGATGTCACCTGCGATAATAGCCTCAGCCTTACTTCGTAGTTACTTGAATCTTGAAAATACAATAGGTTTGGAAGAATAACCCCTGATGATAAGGCTGGTTTTGCGCCAAAGAACCGCCAGTTATGTTGATATTTTGATTGACCAAAGTATTGAAAGGATGGTTTGTAACGAATGTTTGACGCACCACATAGGTTTGAATCTTGAAAAGGAAAGCTTACAATTGGTTTGCGCTCAACAAAAATTACGGAGTCAAAAACTCTTTTTTCAGAACAGCCAAAAACACCATTAGAAACTAATTGGAGATCTAAAAATCCCGCTTTTTTAAAGGTGTGTACAATTGAATCACTTGTGGTGTTGTAAACGGTGTCTTCAATACTCCAAACGTAGTTTTTTACACTGTTAGCTTTAACTGTTATGGTTGCTTTTTCGCCTATATTGCAAAGTACACTTGGCCTTGAGCTTACGCTTTGTACGGTTGGCTTTGTGCCTATTTTTATATAGTCACTTCTATTAAGCGAGCAGGTTAGTGTTGGTGAAATGATTAGGTCAACTGCAACTGAAAAGGTGTCAATACTTGTAAATGCAATTGCGGGTTCATTGTCATTGTTTACCTTTTTAAATCCAAAATCCCAGTTTAAAATAGAACCTGCAGGTGGCTTTGGGTGAACTTTAAATTTTAGAATATCATTTTGACACCCTAAAGAGTCGCTTGCATAAACATTGTAGTTTACACACTGTGCATTAATTGAATTATTGGCCCATAGAAAACAGGCCATAAAAAAAAGAAACCGCAAATTATACTTCACCTTACCGGCTACAATATAGCGATATTCAATAAAACTTATCTAATGAGTAATACCGTACCAGAATACGAGTAAATGGTGTTGTTAATTCCCCTTAGCTGAATGTAGTAGGTATAAACCCCTTCTTGGCATTCTTGTCCTTTAAAGTTTCCATCCCAAAAATCGCCATAGGAATCAGTTTCAAAAACCCTTTGGCCCCAGCGATTGTATATTCTAAGTGTTAAATCAGAGAACTCATCGCGCTGAAAACCTAAACCATCAAAGCCCAAAACATCATTTACATTGTCTCTATTTGGTGTAAAAGCATTTGGTATATGCACTACAGGCTCTGGGTAAACTTTAATAATGTTTGAATAACTGGTATCTGGTCTTGGACCTTTTTCTATGGCTTTAACTCTAACATAAAATGAACTATCACTTCTTATGGCCTTTTTATTATCAATAACTGTTGTAGCTTGATTATCAAGAATGGCCATTTCTTCAAACGGTTTATTTAAGTCAAAGGTCTTCTCAACAATATAGTTCTTAACGCCGAGCTGCCACTCTTGGTAATGATTCCAATTGTAAATAAAATCTTCGTTTGAAACCTGTCCGAGCAATAAAATTGAGTGCCCCTCATTACTTGGTGGGTTTCTATTGTTACAAAAATCACGATACCATACCCTGTACTTATATGATAACCTATGGGTTTCTACTGATTTGTCAATAAAAACTGTATCTGTGGTTTCATAGTAGGCTTTCTTCCAACCACCGAACTCATCATATCTATCAACAAAGTAATTCTGTACGTTTAGGTTGTCGTTGTTGGTCCAGCTTACGGCAATGCTATCGTTCTTTACTGTAACTAGCTCAACAAATACGGTGTCTTTAGGGGCGTTATAATACGGGTTATACTCAACCACATTGCTGTATGTAATACTACCATCATCAGGACTAACACTACCAATTAGGTAAAAGTATGATTGATCACAAACACTGAAATCGGTAAAAGATGTATCAATATTACTTTTTCTGGCAATTTCTTTATAATCTCTTCCCGTTTCAGATCGGTAAACTACGTAGTCATCTACCCGCGGCCAGCCTCTATATTTTGTCCATGTTAAAATAGCAAACGGCTTTTCATTTCTTGTAGCCGTAAGGTGTATTGTTCTGTGTCTTACACTTTCTCTATTAGGATCAAAACACCTATCAATAAGCTTTAAATGATATTGTACCGGTTGGTTAACCACATTTGGCTCAAGTAAAGAAGCACTTATGGTTTTGTAATCAGTTATTCTTTTTATTGGGTTGGCTTCATCTCCGTCTTTTATTATCAAAAGTTCTCCAAACCCAATTGGCAGCAATTGATTCCACTGTAGGTTTACCGTATTGTTGTTTTCAACTGTACTATAATACAGTGTAGGTGATATTATTGGTAAACGGTTTACTATTCTAATTCTGTTTGTCTTTGTTATGGTGTCAGCACATCCATTTACATCTTTTGATATTAGTGTTATTGAGTAAATGCCCGTATCGGCAAATGACGTTATAGGGTTTTGTATCCCCATTGAATCTTTTGTTCCGGCACCTTCAAAATACCATTTCCAAGATCTAATTGGGTTTGATGTGTTGGTTTGGTCTTCAAAAGTTAGATCAACCCCAGGACACAATATGGTATCGCTTTGATTGAATAAGGCCAATGGCTTTTCATCAAGAACCACAAACCTTGGCTTAAGTAAAGTATCACGGCATCCAACCCTGTTTTCAGTAATAAGTTTAACACTATAAGTTCCCGAGTTCAGCGTAACCCTTCCATTTTTTAAGGTATCATCAATACTTGAGTTGTTGGTATAATCCCAATAACTCGTTTTTGCAAAAACAGAATGATTTTTAAAGTCGAAAGCATATGGTGCGCATACTTTTCTATTTCTTGTGAAAAAACGTGACCTGGGCTTTTCATACACCACAATACTATCATCAGGTTGATAAAAAACAAAGCAGTTGTTCTTATCGCTTGCAATCACATAAGGCTTAAATACTTCAAAAAGCTTATTGGTGTCTTTCTTTAAGTAAGTGTGTTCTTCAAAACTTATACTGTCTACGCTACTTCCATCGCCGTAGTTAAAATAAAACCTTTCTACTTGCTCGGATGAATCTGTAAACTCAACCCTTAGGGGGTTGCAGCCTTCGGTTGTTCCAATTTTGAATGTTGGATTTGGGCCTAGAACCTTTATAAGGTCTTGGTACCTGATCGTATCTACACAGCCAACGTTGTTCTGGGCAATTAAGCCTACATTAAAGTCGTTTCTAAAAGGCTTTACAGTTGATAGATCGTAAACATGGGCAATACTTTTCTGATCAGTTACTATTCTTTTTCCATCTCCAAAAAGCCAAGTAAACGTATCAACGTTGTTGCTCTTAATATCAAAAACATATTGAGCCGGTGTGCATTTAGGGGTGTTATTTAATACGCTAAAGTCAAAGCTAAAAGGATGAACCGTTATTGTTCTTACAATTGTATCGCTACAGCCACTTTTGGTGGTGGCAACCAAGCCAAGTATGTATGTTCCCGGTTCTTTAAAACTTACTTCGGGTTCTCTATCAGTTACATTGCCATAAAAATCTACCTCGCTGGTATTGGTATACCATTCAAAAGTTATGTTGTTGCCAGGGGTGTTGTTAGTTGGTTTTATTGGTAAGTTTTGACACGTAACGGTATCAATGCTATATAACGCATTAAAGTCGAACTGAAATAGATCTTCTTTTAACACACCATTGCTACAACCATCACTATTTGTTATGTTTAAGAATACATTATAATCTCCTGTTTCGGTAATAACAATATCAGTTGTTGATGCAGTAGACCTTGAAAGTATAGCATTTTCTGAAGGCACAATTTGCCATTGATAAGAAAGTGAATTATCAGTAGGATGGTCGTAATGTTCATTTCGAGAAACCGATGATTTAAGTAGTGTTCTAAATGGTAAACAACCTACGGTTTCATTGGCAGTAAAGTTGGCCTTAACCCCTGAAACTTTAACCAAAGATGGTACCAAAACCGAATCTTTACAACCCTTACCGCCATCAACAATAATCTTCATATTATAAATACCAGTACTGTTAGGCTTAATCAAATACTCGTTTTCTTGACCTAAAACTGGCGAAGCTTTAAAAATGGTTGTTGGTTTGCTAGCATGTGTAATGGTCCAGTCTACATTGGGGCTAATACTATTGGGTTCAACTTTTAAGGTGGCATTTATAACAGCTCCTTCGCAAGGCGTAGTATCGCTAAGAACATAGTCTATCGATTGCAGGTTTACAACCTCAAAGGCATTTTTTCTGTAAACTGTATCTGTACATTTTTGCGTTTCATAAATTAATTCGATATTGTATTTACCCGCGGAGGCAAAGTCCATTACAGGAAATTGATCGAATGACGTGGATACCAGATTATTGCTTTGATCAAATATTTTCCACTCGGCCGAAATAAAACCGCTTTCGCAAATGGAATCAACTCCAAGCAAAATATCGCTCCCTACACAAGCTACCTTAGGTTCTACAGAAAGTCCAAGATCAGGAGCTTCCATTCTAATAACCCCAAACTTATAAAGTGAATCTGTACAACCGCTTGTATCTCTAAGCTTTAACTCTACGTTGTAAACATCATAATTTGTTAGAATAAATGAAGGTTCTCTGTTATTTGAAGAAATTATGGTGTTGTCTTTTGAATCAGTAACAATCCAATTATACAGCGTAGTTCCATTGGTTCCAATTGAATTTTCGGTAACATTAAATGTATCATTTGGGCTGCAAGAGCAGTTCTTATCTAAACTAAACTGAGTTCTTAAACTTCTTAAATCTACACTATTTATCCCGCTATGTTCGCTTATGCAGCCTAGATCATTATGCTCGATAGTGTATTTAAAATCTCCTTTACTTTTATACGTGGCCGAAGCTCCTAAATTGTTACCCGTGTATACCACAGAGTCGCCGTTAAACTTCCAAATAAGATTTCCTGTATACTGAGATGGGTTGCTAAGTGTATAATTAAAGGTTTGACTATTGCAAGGCGCCGTAATAGTTTTTTTATAACTGAAATCTACAGACTTTCCAAGTCTAAGCGTATCCTCAAAATTGTAACTATACCTACAGTTACCAGGGCTAAGGGCATCAAGATAAAAAGTATGGGTTCCTCGTTGAGAAAACAAAAGTTTACCCGGTTCCTTTTTTGCAGACCCAATTACGTTTGCTCCTGAAAAAGTCCAATCCCATTTAAAACCTTTCTGCGCAAACATGTTAAAAGTTGGATTAAGAAACAACGTATGGGTATCGCAAAAAGAAGTATCTCCAACTCCTAGGTTTACAACTGGTTTTCTTTCAACCAAGACCATTGAATCATAAAGAACTGTGCTTTTACAACCAAACCCATCTTCAACGGTAAGACCAACATCGAAAAACCCAGCTCTAATAAACCTATGAGTTATGGTATTGGTACTGTCTTTATAAAGTACCTGGCCCACATTCCATGTCCATTTTGCAATTTCAGTAGCGCTTGAAGAAAGCTTAACACTTTGGTTTATGTCGCAAAGGTTTGTTTTGCTTGCGGTAACTACTGGTATATCAGGAGCCTTACCTACATTTATAAAGTTGGTTTTAACAATGCTGCATGTATCGCCATTTCTTCGCTCAATAAGTAGTTTTACGTTAAAACTGCCTTGCTGAAAGTATCCTGTTGAAATCGTATCAAGGTCTTCTCCATTTATGGTGTCAAGCCCTAAGAACCATGTATAATCGCTAAGCCCAGGTATGTTGTGTGCTTTAAAGGTTACAACCTGGTTTAAACAAATGTTTGAATCGTTTACACTAAATGAAAATGACCCACATTGCGCGGCAGAGGAATTCCATGCGCAAAGCGCACAAAGCCCAAGGGCAATCATTTTTAATATGTTACCGATTACACGCACTGCTAGTTTTGTGTTTTAACAAATCTACTCAACATTATATGTATTGGATTCTTTTGTTTGCTTGTCATTAGTGTTTATAATTCAATCCTTTACTCTTTTTTCTGTTCTTTCAGAAACTTGTTTTTGTGATTTTGAAAAGGCAGAATGGGTCCACAAGATGAAAGCAAGCAAATAAACATTGATCATTATGATGTATTTAAGAACTTTCTTCATTTAGTTGGTAAAATATTTAATTTGGGCTATTAATTCACTTATTACAACGAATAATAGATGAAATCAGTTGTGTTCATAAGGCATGCCAAAAGCAGTTGGAAAAACCCAGAACTTATTGATTTAGATCGCCCTTTGAATCAAAGAGGAAAAAGAGACCTACAAAATGTGGGTTATTTATTTAAAAATGAAGGAATTAAGCCTGATTTGATAATTTGCAGTAATGCCGTAAGAGCAAAAACAACGGCAAAATCTCTTGCTGCTCAATGTGGTTATCAAAAAGAAATTGTGGTAAACGAAAACCTATACTTTAAAGGTAGTAGTACCATTTTTAGACAGATAAATCAATTAAGCGAGAGTTTTGAGAAAATTTGGATCGTATTTCACAACCCAGATATTAATGAAATAGCCATTGACCTTTTACAGGCCAATGAAGATAATATTCCAACGCTTGGTTGTGTTTTTACCAAAAGTATTTCGCCAACATGGATAAATTGGAGCATTAACAATACCGAAATTGTAAGGATTGTTAAGCCCAAAAACTTATTGAGCTAGTTGCTTTTAAAATTGGTCAAGCCTTACTTTTGGCATTCAACCTCCAAATTATTTCTAAATGAAAAAATCTCTACTTTTTTTAGTTGGTGTCTTTTCAAGTGCAATGCTTTTTGCTCAGGGTGAGCTGCCAGTAGTTGTTGAACACCACAACCAAATTGACGAATACAATAACGGTAATAGCAATGGCAATATAGCCAATAAGAAAGGCGACCGAGTTGAGTATGATTCTTACTACGAAAGGCGAAGCGGAATGCAAGTAGACAGCCTTTTGCTAGATATTGGACAATACCGGGTGGTTTTAAAACCTACAAGTACAAACTACTTATTTTGGAAAGAAATGGGCAACTGGTATCCTTTTTGGGGACAAGCAAGGGTGCTTGGTGGAAGAATAGCCTACAGAAATAGAAAACAAAACGAAGGCGCAGATAATTACGACCTAAACCTATACCATGCCACCGGACCAGAGTTAAAAGAGCCAGACGAAATTTTGGCTTCAAGATCATTTGCTGGATATGAAATATCTACAGGTACCGATCTTGACTCCTTTACATACATTGAGTTTAAATCAAGTGACTTTACTCAAATCACAAACGGATTTATGATGAGTGTGGCGCTTGAAGACATTACGGCTTTTGCTGACTCTCTTGATGAAGTATCTATTTACTCTTCTCTAGAAGGTGATGGTTTTGGTGAGCACAGAGCTATGGTAAAACTTTCGAATGAAAGTATTTTGTGGACTGGCGACGAATACGTGCCACTTGACAGATGTTTTAGTGATGGACAGGGTTCATATTATGAGTTTGACTATGATATTATGATTATTCCAGTGCTTGATGTTGAAGCCGGCATTGGTTTTATTGATATGAAGGGTGCTAAATTCAACGGGCATTTTCCAAGCCCAGCTCAAAATCAATTCACTATTGATCTTGATATAGAAGACCCTCAAAACAATATGAAAATTTCGGTTCAAACTATTGGTGGTAAAACCTTGAAAACAATAAATACGGGTTTCTTATCTCAAGGAAAACAGTTAATCAATGTAGATATTTCAGACCTTGCTTCAGGTAGCTACATTTATACAGTAAATAGCGACAATTCGGCATTTTCAAGTATGATTGTGATTACAGATTAGAAGGCTTACAAGACCTTTTTTAAAGAGCTGTTTAAAGAGTTTTTGTTTAATACAAACTCCTTAGGCAGCTCTTTTTTTGTTGATTACAATTAATAGCTAACTAGCATACAACCCATTTAAAATGAAACGGATATTCTTTTACCTATGCCATGTCCAAATACAATGGGACTTTATTGCGGCCGAGGTTCTCATTTTTAATGGCATTGTAATCCGCATTAAAAAAACACATCCTACCAACAGTTTTTAATTCATAATTAAAGCTCCTATTCATCATATTTTTCATTGTGCTGCGCTTTGCAGTATTTTAGCGGCAAATACTATTGTTATGTCAAGTGCGGGTATACCAAGCGTAGATCTACAAGATTTTTTAAGCGGTGATCATTCCAAAAAACAAGACTTTGTAAAAGCATTAGGCGATGCCTATGAAAACATAGGTTTTGTTGCTATAAGAGGCCATTTTTTAAGCGATGGTCTTAGTGAAAACCTCTACAAACAAGTTGAGGCATTTTTTAATCTTAATGAAGAGACTAAACTTAAATATGAAATTGAGGGTTTGGCTGGTCAAAGAGGATATACTTCTTTTGGTAAAGAGCATGCAAAAGGAAGCAGCGCTGGTGACCTTAAAGAGTTTTGGCATTTTGGGCAATATGTAGATGATAATGACCCCATTAACGAAGAATACCCTGAGAATGTTAGCGTTGAAGAATTACCTGAGTTTAATTTAATTGGTAAAGAAACCTACCAGAACTTGGAGAAAACCGGAAGGTATATGCTTAGAGCTATAGCGCTACACTTAGGTTTAAACGAATTATATTTTGATGATAAGATTCACAACGGTAACAGTATTTTAAGACCTATACATTACCCTCCAATTACATCTGAACCAAAAAATGCGGTTAGAGCAGGTCAGCATGAAGATATTAACCTAATTACGCTGTTAATGGGTGCCTCAGCAGACGGCTTACAAGTACTTAATAAGCAAAACGAATGGGTTTCTGTAACCGCCTTGCCCGACCAACTTGTGGTTAATGTAGGCGATATGTTGCAACGCCTAACCAATGGAAAATTAAAATCAACTACCCATCGTGTGGTAAACCCACCGCGTGAAAAATGGGGAACATCACGTTTTTCAATCCCTTTCTTTTTGCACCCGCGAAGCGAAATGAGATTAGATTGTCTCGAAAGTTGTATTAGCAATGATCAACCAAAACAATTTGATGATTGCAGCGCTGGTGAATACCTAGATGAAAGATTAAAAGAGATCGGTTTAAAAAAATAAATGAAAAAAGCGCTATTTCTTCTTCTCGCTTTCTCTTTTGCTGCAAACGTGTATGCACAACGTAAGCCCATGGAACCTTCATTAATTGTGGGTTACCAGCGGTTTATGAAAGGTACTTCAAACATTACCGATAGTTTAGGCAATGAAGTAACAATAAATGTAGCTTCGGCAGGCTTCTTTAATATTGGCTACTCTGGATTTTTTGAACTAGAAAGTAATTATGCTTTTACTAGAAGGGCAAGGTTTAATGCAAGTGCATTGTTAAACCCTGTAAGAAGTCAGTACGGTTTACAGGTTGGGGGCTCTTATTCATATGTTTTGGCAGGTGGTTTTAAAGCAAATATCATTAGGGAGTTTCCTTTAGTTGAGCGAACTTGGATGGTAAACTTAACCCCACAAATTGGTCTTGACATTTGGTTTATGAGTTTTATGATGGGTTACAACCTACAACTAGAGTTAAGTCCATTTAACGCGCCGCCACCACCACCGCTTGGGCGACTTACTTATGAGCTAAATATTTATTGGCCGCTGAAAAGAAATAAGCGGATGTATAGATAATCTCTTCACACTTCTTAACCGCTTTGCAATTTCATAATTTGAACTTTTGACGCACTTAAGGTTTGTAATAACCATTTTATGCAACGATTTATGTTCTTACTCATATTCATAGCCATCTATTTAGCTTTAGACTACTACGCCTTCCAAATTGTTAAACATGCCACCGAAGCATATTCTGCAGGGTTGGCTAAAGGTTTAAGGATTACTTTTTGGATTAGTTCTGGCTTGTTGATTTTAGGCCTAATTTTATTTACTACTGGTGGTTTTATGACCGCTCCCAGGTGGGTAAGGGCCTTTTTTCAAGGTTTAACCATAATTGTTATTCTTCCAAAATTGTTTTTGGCTGTATTTGCTTTGGTAGATGACCTTTTGCGACTAGGAAAATGGATTGTTGGTTTGTTCGATAAGTCTGAGCCCGTTGCTGAAAAGGATTCTGCCGGTATTTCGCGTGGTGAATTTATAGCTCAAGCCGGAATGATTGCAGCTTCGGTACCAATTATTGGTGGTAGTTATGCTATCCTAAGCGGTGCTCATGACTATAGGGTAAGGCATAGAAAAGTTCCCATTAAAAACCTTCCGAGTGGTTTTGAAGGTTTGAAAGTAGCTCAATTATCAGATATTCATTCAGGTAGCTTTTGGAACAAACGCGCTGTAATGGGTGGTGTTGAGATGGTTAATAATGAAAAACCCGATATGATACTGTTTACGGGCGACCTTGTAAATGACAGGGCTACTGAAATGCGAGATTACGGAAGTGTATTTGAAAAATTAAAGGCCCCTATGGGCATATATTCTGTTTTGGGTAACCATGACTATGGCGATTATGTTCAATGGTCTTCAGCAGCCGCAAAAAAGCAAAATCTTAAAGATCTTCTAGACGTTCAAAAGAACATGGGTTGGAAACCATTAATTGATGAAAATGTAATTTTTTCTGAAGGTGGTGAAAAGCTTGCCTTAATTGGTATTCAAAACTGGGGGGCTAAGGGTCGTTTTCCAAAATATGGCGATCTATCAAAGGCTAGCATCGGTACTGAAGATGCATCTGCAAAGATTCTTATGAGCCATGACCCTAGTCATTGGCAAGCCCAGGTGGTTCCCGAGTTTAAAGATGTAGACCTGATGCTTTCTGGCCATACACACGGCGCACAGTTTGGTATTGAAACCGGCAACTACAAATGGAGCCCTGTGCAATTGATGTATAAAGAGTGGGCCGACCTTTACAAAGAAGGCAATCAACACCTTTATGTAAACCGCGGTTTTGGCTACTTAGGTTTTCCTGGAAGGTTGGGTATTTTGCCTGAGATAACCATATTGGAGCTAGTGAGGGCATGATTTGGCACAGAAAGGCCTGTTGTTTTTGATTAAAAGCCGGAGCATATAAACGGCGAATTGATATAGCGTAATTACCTCTTGGGTGGAATTAAGCGATTGAATAGCATAAAACTAGAAAAGCCACCTTGCGGTGGCTTTTCTTATTAGATTACTAATGCTTATTTAAGCGTTCGTTTTACTTCTACTAATTCGTATGCTTCAATTATATCACCAATCTCAATGTCGTTGTAATTCTTAATTTGAATACCACACTCATATCCTTTAGCAACTTCTTTTACATCATCTTTAAAGCGTTTTAGGGCTCCAACATCACCGGTATAACGAACAACGCCATCTCTAATAATTCTAACGTTATTGTTACGGTTAATCTTACCAGATGTTACCATACAACCTGCAATGGTTCCAACTTTAGAGATTTTGAATGTTTCTCTAATTTCAACGTTGGCAACAATTTTCTCTTCAGTTGTAGGCTCAAGCATTCCTTCCATTGCGGCTTTAAGCTCTTCAATGGCATCGTATATAATTGAGTAAAGCCTAATTTCAATCTGCTCTTTCTCAGCAATATTTCTAGCATTTTGAGAAGGTCTTACTTGGAAACCAATAATTACAGCATCAGAAGCTGAAGCTAACAATACATCTGATTCCGAAATCTGACCCACCGCCTTATGAATTACTTGTACTTGAATTTCTTCAGTAGAAAGTTTCAATAATGAATCAGAAAGTGCTTCTACAGAACCATCCACATCACCTTTTACAATAACCTTAAGCTCTTTAAAGTTACCTACGGCAATACGTCTTCCAATTTCATCAAGCGTAATATGCTTGGTTGCTCTAATACCTTGCTCTCTTATCAACTGCATGCGTTCACCTGCAATTGATTTAGCTTCTTGCTCTGTTTTAGTAGCGTAAAAGCTATCTCCGGAAGTAGGCGCTCCATCAAAACCAAGTATTTGTACAGGGGTTGATGGTCCAGCTTCTTTTATACGCTTACCACGCTCATTGGTCATGGCTTTTACCTTACCATAATGAGCACCAGCTAATATATTGTCTCCAACTCTTAGCGTTCCGCCTTGAACCAATACGGTTGATACAATACCTCTACCTCTGTCTAATGTAGCTTCTACTACTGTACCTACAGCACGTTTTTCGGCATCAGCTTTTAGTTCTAGCAATTCGGCTTGTAGTAGTACTTTTTCAAGTAACTCATCAACGTTTAAACCTGTTTTTGCTGAAATATCTTGAGATTGATACTCACCACCCCATTCTTCAACTAATAGGTTCATATCACCTAATTGTTGCTTAATTTGATCAGGGTTAGCCGCTTCTCTATCAACTTTGTTAATTGCAAAAATCATTGGAACATTAGCTGCCTGAGCGTGCGCAATAGCTTCTTTTGTTTGAGGCATTACACGGTCATCAGCCGCTACTACAATAATTACAATATCTGTAACCTGTGCACCCCTTGCACGCATGGCCGTAAAGGCTTCGTGACCCGGAGTATCAAGGAATGTAATTTTCTTACCTTCTTTTAATTCTACTTCGTAAGCTCCAATGTGCTGGGTAATTCCACCTGCTTCACCGCCAATTACGTTGGTGTTTCTTATAAAGTCGAGTAATGATGTTTTACCATGATCAACGTGACCCATTATAGTAACCACTGGTGGTCTCTCTTCTAATCGAGACTCATTGTCTGGTTCTTCAAGAGATGGTTCATCCATCTCTACGTCTTTAAACTTAACCTCATAGCCAAATTCATCAGCTACGAGTGATATGGTTTCGGCGTCAATTCGTTGGTTGATGCTAACCATCATTCCTAACGACATACAAGCCATTATAACTTCATTTACATTCCTATCCATTAAGTTGGCTAACTCACTGGCAGTTATAAATTCGGTTACTTCAATTATTCTGCTTGATGCATCTGCTTCTTGCTCTCTTTCAGCCGCCCTTTGCTTAAGAATTTCTTTCTTCTTCTTCTTAAGCTTTGTCTTAGCGCCTCTAGCATCTTTGCTTGTTAATCTCTTAAGGGTATCCTTAATTTGATTCTGTATTGCTTTCTCGTCAACAGGGGCTTTCTCGTCTCTTCGACCACGCTTTCTTTTTCTATCATTTTGATTTGGACCTGCTCCCCTTTGTCCTGGGCCGCCTTGACCTGGTCTACCCTGTCCTGGGCCTGGTCTTCCACCTGGTCCGCGTCTTTCTCCAAACTTTTCTTGATTGTCTCTATTGGCTTGAGAAAGTTTAGCTCTATCGTCAGTTGAAGAAACGGCTTTTGAAGCGCTTATACGCTTTCTTTTACGTTTTTTCTTGTCTCCTTCAGCTTTTGGATCTGGTTTCTTCTTTTTAGGTTCAAATTGCTTTAAATCAACCTTACCTTTTACAGATAAACCTTTTAGCTCAACCCTTTTGTCTTCCCATTTATGGTCAGGAGTTTCAGCTTCTTCAGAATTGCCTTCTTTTGGTTCTGATTTACCCTCGTCAGTTTGACTTGCCTCTTCTTTTGGCTTTTCAGAACTATCCTCAACTTTTGAGTCTTGAGACTCTTCTTGTTTTTCGGCAACAGGTTCCTCTTTTTTGGGCTCCTCTTTAGTTTTTGGTTTCTTTTCGGGTTCTAAATCTATTTTACCTAAAACCTTTAAGCCACCTTTTTTATCGTCATCAGTTTTTTCTACTTCTGATTCTTCTTGTTTTTCTTCTTCCTTCGGCTTTTCTGCAACAATCTCTTTTACAGGCTCTGGAACAACTTCTTGCTCTTCTTTCTCAACCGGTTCTTTTGCAGCTGGCTCTGCAACGGGTGCTTCCTCTTTTTCCTCAACAACAGGTTGCTCTGCAACAACCTCTTTTAATGGTTCTGGAACCACTTCTGGTTCTTTCTCAGCTTGTGGTTCTTCTTGAACTTCTGGCTCTGCAACGGGTGCTTCCTCTTTTTCCTCAACAACAGGTTGCTCTGCAATAACCTCTTTTACTGGTTCTGGAACCACTTCTGGTTCTTTCTCAGCTTGTGGTTCTTCTTGAACTTCTGGCTTTGATTCTTCTTTTGGTGGCTCAGTTGTTTCCTCTTCTTTCTTACCCACCACATTAGACTTAATGATTATTTCATCATCGCTGTCTTTAATGAATTTTTTAGCTGGTTTTGTAGGTTGAGAACTCTCTTTACCAAAAAGTTCTGCTCTATCTTTCTCAGCCTGAACTAAAGCCTGTTCTTTCTTTTGCTTAATAAGCATATCTGGCTGGAATTTCTCCAACAAGAGCTCATATTGAGCAGGCTCAATTTTTGTGTTAGGATTTGCTTTTAAGTCAAATCCTTTGGTAGATAAAAACTCAACTATGGTAGAGGTACCCACATTGAGTGTTTTTGCCACTTTTGAAAGTCGTATGGCTTTTCCTGTTGTCATATATTGTATTACTCCTTTCCGCTTATATTATTCGAACTCCGAACTTAAGATTTTAATTACTTCTTTTATAGTTTCTTCTTCAAGCTCTGTTCTTCTTACCAATTCGCTAGACTCAAGTGCCAATACACTTTTAGCTGTATCAAGACCAATTTTCTTTAATTCGTCTATGATCCAGTTGTCAATTTCATCAGCAAATTCTTCTAGATCTATATCGTACTCTTCTTCTTGCTCGCTTTCTCTAAATACGTCTATTTCGTATGCTGTAAGTTTTGCTGCCAGCTTAATGTTTAATCCGCCTTTACCAATAGCAAGCGATACTTGATCTGGTTTTAGATAAACTGAAACCTTTGAATCATCTTCATCAATATCCATTGATGATATTTTCGCAGGACTTAAAGCCCTTGAAATATATAAGTTGGTATTTGTTGTAAAGTTGATAACGTCAATATTCTCGTTTCGCAATTCTCTTACTATACCGTGAATACGACTACCCTTCATACCAACACATGCACCTACTGGATCAATTCTATCATCAAAAGACTCAACAGCTACTTTGGCTCGCTCACCTGGTTCTCTTACTATTTTTCTAATACTTATTAATCCATCTGCTATTTCAGGAACTTCAAGTTCAAACAGTCGTTCTAAGAAATCAGGTGCTGTTCTTGAAAGAATAATTTGAGGATTATTATTCTTAATATCAACTTTAGTAACTACAGCTCTTACGGTATCACCTTTTTTGAAGAAGTCAGATGGTATCTGCTCTTGCTTTGGTAGAATTAATTCATTGCCATCGTCGTCAAGAATAAGAATTTCTCTTTTCCATACTTGGTATACTTCACCAACAACTATTTCTCCTACTCGATCTTTATACTTCTTAATTACATCTTCTTTCTGAAGCTCCATAAGCTTACCAATGAGCGTTTGGCGTGCAGTAATAACCGCTCTACGGCCAAAAGCAGAGAGTGGTACTTCTTCAGAAAAATCTTCTCCTACTTCAAAATCGTCATCATGCTGATGCGCTTCAGTTAAACCTATTTGAAAATTTGGATCTTCAATTTCTTCATCAGGAACAATCTCCCTGTTTCTCCAAATCTCAAGGTCACCTTTTTCGGCGTTTATAATAATGTCAAAATTTGAATCGTCGCCATGATTCTTTTTTAGAATTCCTCTGAAAACTTCTTCCAGAATTCTCATCATGGTTACCCTATCTACATTTTTAAACTCCTTAAAGTCCGAAAACGATTCAATTAAATCAAAGCTATTCATTGCGAGACTCTTAAAATTCTATTTCTACTTTTATTGAATTTATATCTTCCTTACTATTCCAGATTTGCGTCTTTTCATCAATTACGCAAATCTTTTCTTCATCAACGGCAATCAATCTTCCGGTTGAGCTATTAAAGTTTTGGTCTTTAATTTTTACCAACCTTCCAACATTTGATTTTAGTTGGTTTGTTGAGTTGATTTCAGCACCTACACCAGCAGAAGTAACTTCAATATTGTATTCTCCAATACTTTCATCTTCTTCTGCAAGGCGGTTTATATGCCTTGCCAACTTACTACAAAGTCGAATATCTACCCCATTAAAGCCATCTAGAACAACCTTTATACGGTCATTACTTTCCTGAACTTCAACTAAAAAACAAGATGTGCCGTTCAGAAATTCATGGGTTATATCTTCTAATTTCTCTTTCACTAAACATAAAAAATAGGGAGCTGAGCTCCCTATTACGCTGCAAATATATGTTATTTAGCTATTTAAAACTTTTTTTACCTAATGAGAGTAACAGTACCTGTAAACTCATAGTCATTGCCATCTATATTGGTGGCTTTAACTACGTATAGGTAAACATCAGGCATGCACATCACCCCATTGGTGGTACCGTCCCAACTTTCGTCAATATTCTCACTCTCCCACATCATTTGCCCCCAGCGGTTAAACACCTGTACAG
>JAGDZV010000016.1:0-69691 GCA_049115495.1 Bacteroidia bacterium
GATTAAAGGGGTTTTTTTATGCCATATTTTCAACCGAAATAGGAGACAACAATTGTTACTTTGTGTTATGAAGCTATTCTATAGAATATTATTTGTTTGTGCCTTTTCTATTCATTTCGGAAACGTATTTTCCCAAGATACTTCATCTTTTGTTTTTTATAACCTCTTGCAGTTTCCGAATGAAAAGCCAAATAGGATCACTCATCTTAAAACAATTGTAAAGGAGTTAAATCCTGATGTATTCATGGTTTGTGAACTCTCAAATAATGCCGGTTCGGTAACAATACTAAATCAAGCGTTGAATACAGATGGTGTTAATTATTACCAAAGGGCAACGTTTTGGAACGATGGTTCTCTTAATAATATGCTTTATTATAATACTAGAAAGTACAAACTATTGGATCAGGATGTAATTGATTGCCAACCCAGATTCGCGACGGTTTACAAACTAGTAGACAAAGACGCATTAAATGCTGGTGATAGTATTATAAGCACTTTTGTAGTTGTACACCTTAAGGCTGGCAATGGTAGTTCAGACAATAGGAGTAAAGAAAGCGCAGCTAAAATGATAAGGGAATATATAGATGAAGAGACCAATGGAGAGAATATATTTTTGTCAGGTGACTTCAATATTTACTCTCCTTCAGAAGGAGCATTTAAAGAATTTACCGAGCGCGGTGTTAATACATTTAATGATCCGGTAAATGAAATTGGAGAATGGTCAAATACTGAGTATTACGCACCGCTTCATACTCAAAGTACTAGAACTACAAGTTTTGGAAGTGGTAGTGCAGGCGGTCTTGATGATAGATTTGATTGGATTTTAGTTTCAGATGATGTAGTGAATGGAACCAATAAAATGGAGTATGTATTAGGTAGTTATAAAGCATTTGGGAATGACGGTAAGCATTTTAATAATGCCATTAACTTTAAAGAAAATACAGCGGTGCGAGATGAAGTAGCTGACGCACTTCACGAAATGTCTGATCATCTGCCGGTTGTAATGAAAGTAGCCAATACATTTACAAATTCAGTAGTTAAACAAAAATTAGTACAACCTTATTCGGTGGTTTATAATGGTAGTTTAATTATGAGAGAAGTGAAGCAATTTGACTACTTTGAAGTGATAGACATTAACGGAAGAATTGTTGAAAGCTCTAGAATTGCAAAGGGCAATGAAACGGTAGAAATCTCAACGCTAAATATTAACTCGCTTTATTTAGTCAGGCTTTTAAATTCTCAAGAAGTTGTAACACTCAAGGCAAGACTTTAAATATCTTAAAATTTAGAAAAGAGGCAACTTTTGAACACTATTTGATGTCTTACCTGTATACTAAATTATTAAGGAGAATCAATGTTCGTTTTAATTATAATAGCTGCAGTAATAGTTGTAGTAGCAGCAACAATTGCTAGCCTTTACACCTTAAGAAGAATCAATAAGAAAAAAGAAAAGATCAAACTTTTCAAAAAAATGGGCTACGACAAAATTGGTTATGCTTAGTTGAAAATCTCTTCTAATGCTTTGCTAGCTAAGTTATTTTCAAAACCGCGTGAAATCGCAAACCTGTGAAGCTTAGAGTACAAATCAAATTTATTCTTTGACCTTGTAGTCTTCTTTTTACTTGTTAAAATAGAAACTAGAGTCTCATAGTAGTTTAAGTCTTCTAATTCTTTTAATCCGGTTTCTATCATTTTCTTAGATATACGCTTTTCCTTTAGGCCTTGAATAATTTTAAGCTTGCCCCAACCATTTTGGTTGAACTTGCCCCTAACATAGGCCGAGACGAACCTCTCCTCATTTAAATATCCTTCTTCACTCAGTGTTATACAAACTGTTGGGATAAAATCGTAGTGAAGCCCAAGTTCTTTAAGTTTCTCTTCTACTTCAAAATGACATCGTTCTTGGAACGTACAATAATTCCTTGCTTTAACTAATGCATCAGAATATGTGATATGCTTAGGTTTAGTTGACATACTTTTGATATACTAGAAGCGAAAGTAATTGGATTATTCACTAAAAGAAATAGTAAACGTTACTAATGGTGTGCTTATAGGTTCTAATCAATCTATTTCTAACATCGTATTTGACTCTAGGGTGCCGTTTGCGCGTGATTCAAACCTATTTATTGCAATTGTTACCGAAAAAAATAATGGACATCTTTTTGTGCAAAGCGCCTATAAAAAAGGGATCAGATCTTTTTTAGTGAACGAGTTACCTGATGTAACATTACCAGATGCATCGTATATTTTAGTTGATGATACTTTATTGGCGCTACAGCAAATGGCAGCTCACTTTAGAAAAAGGCTGTTATCGCAAGTTGTAGCTGTAACTGGAAGTAATGGTAAAACCACGGTTAAAGAATGGTTGTACCAAATATTGAAAAGTAACCTAAGCGTTTACAAGAGCCCCAAAAGTTATAACTCTCAACTTGGCGTTGCTTTATCTGTTCTGCAAGCCGACCCAAATGCCGACTTAGCGGTATTTGAAGCTGGCATATCTAAACCAGCCGAAATGGAAAGGCTTGAGGAAATTATAGAGCCAGAAATTGGGGTAATTACTAATTTAGGTGATGCTCATGATGCCAATTTTTCAAGTCGTGAGCAAAAACTTCAAGAAAAACTCAATCTTTTTACCAATGTTGAAAAGCTGATATACTGCTGCGATCAAAAGCACATACACAAAGCAATTGAAGCAAAGTTTCAGAGAAAACAATTATTTAGTTGGGGGTATGATTCAAAAGCAGACCTAACCATTAAAAACTCAGCGAGTGGTTTGTATTGTATTTACAAAGGTTTAAATGTTGAATTTCAGATTAGAGAAAAAGATCGCTACCACATTGAAAACATAATGCATTGTGTAGCGCTGTGCTTTTACCTTAAAGTACCAACTGATGTAATTCAAAAAGGAATTGAAGAGATTAGGCCAATTCCAATGAGATTAGAAATGAAGCAAGGCCAGCACGGTACTTTGCTCGTTAACGACAGCTATTCGGCAGACTTTAAGTCTTTAGAAGTAGCCTTGGAGTATCTTTTTAAAGTGGCAGGACCTCAAAATAAAACGCTTATTGTTTCTGAATTTGACGAACAAAAAATCGATGAAAATACATATCAAGTAAAAGTAAATGACTTTGTTAAAAGATTTAAGCTTTCAAAAGTTTGCTTGATTGGAGAAAAGCTCAGAAATATAGAAATCGACTCAATAAGCCTTCATAAATACGATAATACTGCTGAATTTATTAGGCAGAATGATGTATTATCATTTGCCAATGAAGCTATTCTTATAAAAGGTGCACGTAGGTTTAAACTAGAAAGCTTACTCAATTTATTTCAGGCCAAATCGCATAGAACACGATTAGAAATAAGCATGAGTGCCTTACGCTCAAATTATAACTTCATAAAGTCTACCATTGGTAAGAATTCAGGGGTTATGGTAATGCTAAAGGCTTTGGGCTATGGCGCAGGTACTTATGAGCTTGCAAGACTTTTGCAAAATCTAAATGCTGAATACATTGCCGTGGCATATATTGATGAAGGAGTAGAGCTAAGACAAAAAGGAATTGAATTACCAATTATGGTGCTTAATCCAGAAGGTGAGGGTTTCTCAAACTTGATCAATTATCGTTTGGAACCTGAAGTTTACTCTCTGGAGATATTAGATGAATTACTAAATTTTTTAAAAGAAAGAAAAGAAAACCGAGCACTAAATATTCATATAAATATAGATACTGGTATGCATAGGCTTGGGTTCAACAAAGAAACAATTAAACCTGCCCTGCATTTGATCAATAGAAGTAACGAATTATTAAAGGTAAAAAGCGTGTTTACACATTTGGCAGCCAGTGATGATGCCAATTTTGACGAATTTACCCAAAAGCAACTTGATATTTTCAAGTCGCAATTGGAACTAATTAAGAGCCAACTTGTAGATGACTTTTTTATACATGCAGCTAATACCGCAGGAATTCTTAGGCATGAAAGTGCAAGGTTTGATATGGTAAGGTTAGGTATTGGTTTTTATGGTATTGATCCATCAATAACTCACAATAATGGCTTAGAATTAGCTTTTAATTGGGTAACTCAAATTAGCCAGATTAATGAAGTGCAATCGGGAGAAAGCGTGGGCTATTCAAGAAGTTGGATGGCTAAAGAAGATGTGAAAGTGGCAACAATTCCCGTAGGTTATGCTGATGGTTTATCAAGAAAACTAAGTAATGAGAATGGCTGGGTTTACATTAATGGATTAAAAGCGCCTATTGTTGGCGCAGTTTGTATGGATATGTGCATGGTAAATGTTAAACACATTGATTGCAAACCAGGTGATAAAGTGGTGATTTTTGAAAATCATAGGCAGCTAAAAGCTCTTTGTGAAGCTCAAGAAACAATCCCATATGAACTATTGGCTCAAATTTCTGGCAGAGTTAAAAGAGTATACTTAGAAGAATAATGGAATTAGAAAGAAGTTTATACTTAGTACCAACTCCCATTGGCAACCTGGCCGATATTACCTATCGTTCAATAGATGTATTGAAAAGTGTAAATCTGATTTTGGCAGAAGATACAAGGCACAGTAAAAGGTTGCTTGATCATTATGAGATTCAAACGCCAATGCGCTCGTTTCATATGCACAATGAACATAAGGTTTTGGATGAAATGATTGGCCAACTGAATAGAGGGGTTAAAATGGCATTGATTTCAGATGCTGGAACACCAGGAATTTCAGATCCTGGCTTTTTATTAGCAAGAGCTTGTATTGAGCATAAAATAGAATTTGAAGTACTGCCGGGTGCTACGTCTTTTATACCAGCGTTAATTCAATCTGGCCTTGCAGCACATTCATTTGCTTTTGAAGGATTTTTACCTCAGAAAAAGGGAAGGAAAACTGCATTGGTTAAATTGGCCAAAGAAGAACGAACAATAATTTTATTTGAGTCTCCTTATAAGCTAAAACGTACCCTTTCTGATGTGCAAGAGCATTTCGGTGAAAGAAAAATATCAGTTTCGAGAGAATTAAGTAAGAAGTTTGAACAAACAGTAAGAGGTACGAATAGCGAAGTATTAAGTCATTTTGAAAACAACCCTCCAAAGGGAGAATTCGTAATTGTGATTGAAGGGGCCACGGGTTAATACTTAGTTAAGGAAGACTAATGAACTTTTACACTTTAATTTGATTTTTATTTTTGACATAGAAAACTATTTATAATGAGACACACACTATTTACTTTATTAGCCATTGCTACATTGGGGTTTGGAACTGCAGCTTTTTTGCCTGCCGGTCCTAATGTAGAATTTGAAACTACATCTCACAACTTTGGTAAAGTTGCCCAAGGCAAACCTGTAAACTATGAGTTCAAGTTTACAAATACGGGAGATGCTCCTTTAATACTTAAAAATGTAAAGGCTTCTTGTGGTTGTACAACACCTTTTTATCCTACCGAGCCAATTCAACCGGGTGAAACAAGTAAAATTAAAGCGGTATATAATGCAGCGAGTGCGGGCAGTTTCCATAAGTCAGTAACTGTTACAACAAACATTAAAGAAGCTACTGGTCAAGATAAAAAGATCATTTTGTTTATAAAAGGAGAGGTTGTTGCTGATAAGTTTAAAAA
Source organism: Bacteroidia bacterium (assembly GCA_049115495.1). Classification (GTDB taxonomy): domain Bacteria; phylum Bacteroidota; class Bacteroidia; order CAILMK01; family JACPUW01; genus JACPUW01. Next base: position 5,607 of record JAGDZV010000016.1, read on the forward strand.
CAACGGAAACAATGGTAGCGGTTCTCCAGTTAGAATTAATAACTAAAAAATAAAGTCATGAGTAAGCTAATTATACCTTTTATGCTAATTGGAGCACTTTTCTTTGCTTCATTTAATATGCTTAAGCCCAGTATTAAATTTGATAAGATTGAGCACGATTTTGGGAAAATTCCACAGAGTGAGCCAGTTTCTTGTGAGTTTACCTTTACCAACGATGGAGATGCACCATTAATTTTAACCAATGTAAAGGCTTCTTGTGGTTGTACTACGCCTGATTGGCCTCAAGAACCGATTATGCCAGGTGCGCAAGGTGTTATAAAAGCAACTTATAATGCTGCTGCGGCTGGTGTTTTTGACAAAACCATTACTGTATTTTCTAATTCGAGCAAACCTGAGTTAATTTTAAAATTACGTGGTGTTGTTGAGAAAAGAACAGTAGATGATGGTAATGGAGGTAAAACTGAATTGAAGTTGAACTAAAGATATTAAATAGTACCCAATATTAAAAAGGTCTTCAAGATTAGTTCTGAAGGCCTTTTTTTAATTAAAAGCTCCTTTTTAGTCGAAGGAAAACGGCACTACCGCCATGTTGCATTTCTTCGTTAATTTCCATAAAGGCTGCTTGTGCTACTACATCAACATCCCAATTCTCTTTAATGGAGTAGGTTAGGGTGGGGAATAGTATAATCATATTAGTGCCTGGGGCATACATGGTTAGTAGCGAAATATTTGTGGCTGGATTTAAACTCTTATTTGCCATAACCATACTAGTGTATTTGGTAGGCATAAGCCTCTTTACTGAAATATCACCAGAAATAAGACTTAAACCAGTGCTAGAAACAACTGGATCTATGATACCATCGCTTACGTAAAGTAAAGCTGCCGATACATACCAGCCACCTGAAAATGTGTAGTCAAGTGTGAAGGTTCCTGTAAATACGGCGTCTTCATAATTATTTTCTCGTCTTGGAACAAAATATGATGCTTCACCTTTTAAACCAGCATTTCCTAAATTTCCGGCCCAACCAAGGCCAGCCATTAAATCAGTTTTATACCAAGAGCCAATAACTTGTAGATCGTAACTACCCAAATTGAAGCCGTACTTGGCCGCCCCAACCCATGAGGTATCATTTCTTCCTGGTGCAATGGCAATATCTATACTCGCTAGGTCTGAAACATAATATTCATACCTAAAAGCGTCTACTCCAGGTCGCTCCTCATAATCAAAGTCGAAGTAATTGAATGCGTTAAAAACATCATTCGGGGTGTAAACGGTATTCAATCCCCAGTTAATTCGTTGCCGTCCTAAATGCAAATTATGTTTGCCTTTTTGGTAGGCAACAAAAGCCCTGTCAATTGTGCTGTGAAATAATAGGTGTTGCTGGTCAACCAAAGTCCATCTCATATCAAAGTAGCCGTTGTCAGCTTCTAGAAGATCGCCATAATTTGGAATCAGCTTTGTGTATTCACCATAAAACACCCTGTTTCTCATCTCAGCCCTAACTTCAATATAGTCGTTGGCATACCAACTAAAATTCAGTCTATTGTGTATGAGATTGTCGGTTAGCAAGTTTAATCCGCTTGTGTCTTTACCAACAAAATTGGTTTGCATATATTTTACATAGCCATTTAAACTCCAACTTCTTTGCGCAAAAGAATTCATTGACGTCAAAATGAATGCAAATAGCAGAAACCTAATCACGAGTTTCATCAGAAATTATTTTGCCGTCTTCTAGTGTTACCACTCTTCTTGCTCTATCAATTACCCTTTGGTCATGTGTACTAAACAAAAAGGTTACATTCTCTTCTTTGTTAAGTTGCGCCATTAAATCTAGTAGGTTTTCAGTTGATTTGGAATCTAGGTTTGCAGTAGGTTCATCGGCCAAAACAAATTTTGGTTTAGAGGCCAAAGCTCTTGCTACAGCAACTCTTTGTTGCTGACCGCCACTCATTTCTCCGGGTCGTTTATTGGCTTGTTCTTTTATTCCAACTTCTTCTAAAAGTTTCATTGTGCGCTCATCTCGCTCTTTTTGGCTCTTGTTTTGAAGCAGCATAATAAACTCAGTATTCTCTTTGGCCGTAAGCACCGGTATTAAGTTGTAAGATTGAAAAACGAATCCAATATTGTGCAACCTAAAGTTAATCAATTGGTTTTCACTCATTCCGTTCAACTCAGTTCCATCAACTTTTACACTACCAGAACTTGGTCTGTCAAGGCCTCCAATTATGTTCAGCAACGTTGTTTTTCCAGATCCTGAAGGCCCTACAATTGCGGTGAACTCACCTTCTTTTATGTCAATAGAAACATCGTTTACTGCTTTTACAGGAACTACAGCTTCTTCGTATACCTTCATTAGGTTTTGGGTGGTAATTACACTCATGTTCTTAAATTTTTCTTATTGCGGTTACTGGGTTTAGTTTCAAAGCTTTTCGTGCTGGATATATAGCAGCTATAAGAGCCATTACAAATACCATAATGGTTACTTCTAAATACCTTGCGGGGTCTAAATATGGATATATTATACTACTAAACCCAAAGTCTTCATATTGTGCACCTGAAAGGTTAATTCCATTTGTTCCGAAGTAGCCTATAAATATCTCAGATATGAGAACTCCAAGTGGAACCCCAATCAAACTCATTAAAATTGTTTCTGTCATTATCATTAGAAAAACGCGTCCTTTTGTCATTCCTATGGCCATTAGCATTCCTAATTCTCTAACTCTTTCAAGTACGGCCATAAGCATGGTATTCACAATGCTAAACAAAAGAGCGAATAATATGATACCAACAATAATGTATAAATACAGGTCCATCATCTCTATCATGTAGCTCATTTCAGGTTGTATTTCAAGCCAAGATTTTACATCAAGGTCACTTAATTGGGTTTTGTACTCATCTGCTTTTGTTTGAGCCATTTCATGATCGTTGAGCCAAACAGCAATTTCATGAGCACCGGTTGAAATATTATATAGTTTTCTAAGGTCTTTTATTTGAACAATAGCATTCATTCTATCATACATATTATTCGATGTATTATAAATGCCTACAACCCTAAATGCTCCAGATGTTATCTCTCCATCAATATCTTGAAAGGTTACCGTAACCTTGGAGTTGATCTTTATTTTGTAGTCTTCAGCAGTTTCTTTACTTATAACAATTGGGTTTTTTCTCTTTTTTTCAAAAAAGGAACCTTCAATTATCTTGGTATCCATTTCAGTTATCTGCTGTTCATCTTCAGGGTCAACACCCACTACTTTTAGTGAGCCTTGTTTTCTAGATGAAGCCATCATACCCATGGCAATTACTCTCTCCGAAGTATATTTAATGTCTTGGTCGTTACTTAATTGATCAATTACAGATGAACTGTTCTCAATAAGCAGTTTCCCGTTGTACTCGTCAGTGAATTTAGGCTGGTGAATTTGAAAATGTGAAGTTTCGTTTTTAACAACGTTGTCTACCTTAGACTTCATCATTCCGGTTACAAAGGCAGAACCAAAGATTCCAGCCCATAATCCAAGGCCAATGGCAGTAATTACTACAAAGCTTCTCACTTTGTTTCTCCATAAATTTTTCCAGGCTATTTTGAATATCATAATTCTAGATTTTAGCTGCGCATTTGGTCAATTGCACTAATGCGACGGAGTTTAAAAAATGGATAAAGTGAAATAACGGTAGCAACAATGGCTATAACTACCGATTGCTGTATGAAAACACTTGGTGAAATTGAAGCTTGTAAAACAGCTTCCATGCCATAGTCTTCCATCATTTCAGTCATTTCGCCTGTTAATGGAATTGGATTTTTGTAAAAATTGTAACTAATTGGGAAGGCACCAAAAATTCCTAATATTGAGCCCAAGATAGATATTGCTACAACTTCAATAAAAACCATAGTACCTAGTTTAGCTCGTTTCATACCTACGGCAATCAGTACCCCAAACTCACGTTTTCTTTCAGTAAGCATCATTAGCATTGTTCCGAAAATTCCAAATGAGATTACCATGTATAAAATGAACATGAAAACATATCCTTCAACTCGATCGGACTCTATCATGTTAACCAACTGCGGGTTCAATTCTTGCCAGTCCATTACTTCATAGCGTTGGTCAAATTCAGGTTTTAGCTTTTGAGCAATGGCTACACCTTCGTGCTCAAATTCTGTTTTAAGTACTAAATTGTTAATTAAGCCTTCTGTTCCAAAATAATCATGAGCCTGATTTAGCGACATAAAAACCACTTGCTTGCTTAGCTCTGGAGAACCAAAATTTATAAGTCCTTTTATTAAATACTTGCCTGCCGCGGTCATACCGTGGTAACCTTGTCCTAGAAGTATAATTGAATCACCTACTTCTAAATGCAGGTATTTTGCTAGGCCTTTTCCTAACAATACTCCATTATCATTTGGTTGTAAATAAGCACCCGTATCTAGTCTTTCTTTAAGGCCATGATATTGAGCTTCTTTTTCAACATCAATGCCAAATACAGCGGAGCCTTTACTTACATCGCTTCCTATAGCCAAAGAGAAACTTTCAATTCTAGGCAATGCAGCTTCCAAAGATTTCACAGATTCAAGCTTTTGAAGCATACTGTCGGTTAGCTCAAAAGAATTGTCTAGACTTTTTTCTTCCCAATATCCATTGGCATGAATTTGTGCATATCCACCAAAGGCACCTGCACCACTTTCAATCATATTGGTGTAAACCCCTTCTTTTAGGCTCATCATAAGAGATGAGAGTACAACAGCGAAGAAAATTGAAGCCAGTGTAATACCAGTCCTCCGTTTATTTCGCCATATATTTCGCCAGGCGAGTTTAAAGATCATAGTCTTATTCTTTTAAGGTTTTGAGGAGTGAAAAAATCTGGATTTAGGTCTTTCACATCAAATTCCATTGAGTTTTGAATAAATATGGTTTTGTGGTTTTCTTTATCTGCAGGAATCATCTCAAGTCTCGTAGCAATCACTTTTCCCCCCATATTCTTTACATCAAACGCATTTAATGTACTCACTAAAAATCCATCTTCATCAAAAGATTTTACTTTCATTTGAATGTACTCTTGCTGATCTATCCAAACCACTACTTTGCCCCAAACTACTGCCGCGTCTTCATGAGGAATCATCTCTATTTTCCAGCATTTTCGGTTTTCAATAGTTGAGTCACCTAAAATTTTGTGATCATAATCGTCAACAATACTGCTCTGTTTAACCAAATCATCATTTGTAAAATCTGTACCCATCCAACTTTGCATCATCATACTTGGTGGAAGTTTAATTAGTCTTTCTACCCTGGGTACCCAATTCCAAACTTCTTTTTCTCTTTTAAGAAAACCCATTCCTTTTTCTTTGGCAGGACTTGTAACAAGGGTCATGCTATAATCAGTACCATAACTCCAAGTTTTCATAGTCATTTCCCTACTCCATTTTGGTCTTTGAATTTTGATTGTTACTTCTCCTTTTGATGAATTCCCACGATTTTTTTCATCGGCTTTTCTAATTATTTCTTTGGCATCTTGTGCAATTGCACTAAAGGTGAATATTGCAAAGAGCAAGCTGGCTATTGTTTTCATTGGGTTCGATTTATTGAGTTATTACAGTATTTATCAATTATATAATCTTTTAATTCATCAATCCCCATTTTGTCTCCTACCGAAACATATTGCAATGCCATGCCATCTATTAAGGCGCCAAAAATTTTTGCTTCCATTTCAGGATTTTCAAACCCTAGTTTTTCGAATATTGGATAATAAACGAACTTGAGTGATTCAATTTTGCCATCAACGATTTTTTGCATTTGCGGAAATTTTCCCACATGCAGTGACAATGTCATTAAAGTTTTAGAGTATTCTTCGTGATTTACAATCCACTCGTAAGCAATTTCAACAATGTATTTTATTTGTGCTTTGGCTGACTTTGCTTGCATCATTTCAGTCGCCATGTCTCCTGCCCGTTTCATGGCATCATCAAGTATGGCATTTAGAAGATCTTCTTTGCTATGAAAGTAGTTATACATTAGGCCCTTGCTAACCCCTGCCTTTTTGGCAATTTTTGCAATTGATGTAGCGTGGTAGCTTTCCTCTGCAAAAAGTTTTAAAGCAGCTTCAATGATTTTCTCTTTGCTACGTTCTCTTATTTCTTCAAATTGAGATGATGATTTTGGGGCCATTATTTTGACTGAACGTTCGGTCAAAAGTAACGTTATTTTTTAATTGACCAAGTGGTCATTCTAAATTAACTTACATTAGTATGTAAAATCAATCGTAAAAATTAGCCTGGCGAGTTACGTTATTTGGAATTTTTCAATGTTTTTTCTTGCATAAATCGCAGCACCAATTATGCCTGCATTATTGGCAAATTCAGCAACTGATATGGGAACTTCTCCATTAAGATACTTGCTAAATTTGTCAAATTTTTTGCTTATTCCACCTCCAATTATATAGTGGTTAGGAGAAGTAATGCGCGTAGTATGCTGCAAAAATGTATTGAACCTTTTAGCCCAGTCTTTTAGTTTTAACTCATGTCTTTTTCTTGCAGAATCAGCAGCAAAATATTCTATTGGTTTTCCATCTTCATGAAGAACTCTGCCAAACTCAAGGTTGGTTACCAATTCTCCATGATTAAAAAGGGCTGACCCTATTCCAGTACCAATAGTAACCATCATTACTTTGCCAGAGAGATCTTTGCCTGCACCTAGTTCCATTTCGGCAATACCTGCTAAGTCAGCGTCATTTGCTACATAGAATTTTATTCCATCACAATAGTCAGAAAAGAATTGGTCAAGCTGCACATCAATCCAAAAATCTCCAAGATTACCAGCTGATTTGCATTGGCCGTCAATTACTACCGTTGGGAAACTGCAACCTATAGTTGATTCCCATTTAAAGTAATTTACAATTTCAGCTATAACAGTGGCTACATCATGCGGTGTAGCTGGCTTTGGTGTGTCAATTCTGTGGCGGTCTGATAATAGTTCGCCTGTCTCTGTATTTACAATGGCACCTTTTATACCGGAACCTCCGATATCTATTCCTAAAATATTCAAAATATAATTACTCTAATGCTCGGCAAATGTGCGCTATTTTTTTAAAAAGAAAAGCCCCAACTTAATTGTTAGGGCTTTTCAATGTAAGTAGATTTAGAAGTTACTTCTTATAAAGCCATAATCCAGGGTCAATTGAGCTTTGGAATTTCACCAATTCTCTACGCCCTTCGGCTGCATCAAGGGTGCTAAATACGGCTACCCTATATAAATTCCTATCCTTGTCTAATAAAATTTTAGCATCATGCCCTTTGTCTACTAGTTGATCTCTTAGGCTCACGGCATTGTCTAGCACGCCAAAAGAACCTGCAATTACATGGTAATATTTATTGGTTTCGTCAAGAATTTCAACTCTAATGCCTTTTTCATCTTTATACTGTACATCAACGGCACGTTTTAAAACAGGAGCTTTTTTGGCTTCTTCTTCTTCTTTTTCTTCTTTGGCTTCCATTTTCTTAACATCTTTCTTGTATTTGGCGCCTTCTAACACCCAAATACCCGAATTGTTAAGCTCTTTTCTCATCTTTTTCTTGTAGTTGTCAGCTTCTAATGAGTCGAGAGATTTGTAAAGCGTAATTCTATAAAGTGATCTTGTAGTATGCTCAATTATGTTGGCATCATATCCCTGTGCTTTTAGCTGATCTCTAAAGTTTAGAGCATTTGAGAAGTTACCAAAAGAACCAGCAACAACATAATTATATGGATTGCTTTCATCATACTGTTCTATATCAACGCCGTTAACATTTTTGGTTTTCACACCATTGTTGTTTTCTGCAGCTATCCTTCTAGCCTCTTCTTCTGCTTTTCGTTTAGCTTCTTCTTCTGCTTTACGCTTGGCGTCTTCTTCTGCTTTGCGCTTGGCGTCTTCTTCTGCTTTGCGCTTAGCTTCTTCATCTGCTTTTCGTTTAGCTTCTTCATCTGCCTTACGTTTTGCTTCTTCTTCAGCCTTCAGCCTTTCTTCTTCATTCAAAGCGGCCATTTCATCAGCAATAGTCCTATCAATTAGTGCAATCTGGTCAGCAGGGTACACTTCTTCTGGTTTAATTTCTAATGCTTCATTATAAAGCCTTTTTGCTGTTGTCCATTCTTCAGCACTAAAGGCTTCGTCAGCAGTTCTTATCTTAGCTGCATATGCTCTATCAGCACTTAATTCGCTAGAGTCAATCTCTACAACAGGGCTATCTATCAATACATCAGGGCTGTCAACTTCAACCAATGGTGAATCAACAAATAGAGAGTCATTAAGCACTAGAATACTAGTATCAATTACATTCTCATTTGATCTCAATGTGTATTTAAGAGTTATCTCATGACTCGGACCACCAAAAATATTAATCGGACTGGCATGATGATCATAGGAATAACCAACGTCGAGCATCTCTTTAACCCTTACTCCAAATGAACCAACAAAAGTGTATCTGGCTCTGTAAGAAGCACCAAACCAAATGAAATCTTTATACAGAAATCTTGCATTTAAATCGGCTTGTGGAGCGTTTCCGTAGGCATAACGTATGAGAAATGATGGCTCAAAATTCCAAACACTATCTACCAATGGAATATTGAAACCGGTAATCCAATGAAAGTGTCGCGCATTGCCAAAAACAGCATTTGCATCGCCAAATACATTGTTGGTTTGCAATAAATTCATAGTGCTAAAACCAGTATAAAAATTAGTGGTTGAAAAAGTAAGACCAGCATTTGCATCAAATGATGTTGCACTGGTTCTTCCACCTAAAAGTACAGGGTCATTTATGTTAAATTCAGGATCAGAAAGTTGATTAAAATCTATTCCGGTATTCCAAATATTGGCTCCCAAGCCAAATGATATGTTTACATCATCGGCAAGCCTTATGTGGTAGGCATAACTTGCTTGAAAAGTGGTTCTTCTTTGCGGGCCAATTGTGCTGTTCATTAAATAAGCGCCAATTCCAAATTTTTGCTCTTTAAATGGCATTTCAAAACTCAACATTTGAGTTTGAGGCCCATTGTCAAAACCTATAAGATCTTGTCTATACGCAGCTAATGCAGAAAGTTCTCCGTTTACACCGGCCAAAGAAGGGTTGAGTATGTAATTATTTAAAAAGTATTGACTTATTAGTGGATTTTGAGCTAGGGCTTGTTTACCAAGACCAAGAACAAAAAGTAGCGGAAGGAATCTAAGTATTTTCATTTCTAGTCTCTTGTTCTTAAAATAGTTACCGTTCCTTTTGTCTCTTTCCAATCGCCATCTACTTCTACGCGTATCACATATAGATAGGTGTCTTCGGCAACTTCTTGTCCGTTATACATGCCGTTCCATCTATTATCGTAGTTTTCTCTGCGATAAACTATGTCGCCCCATTTGTTTATAATTATAATCTCATTATTATATCGCTTAATATCCTTTACTACAAAATAGTCATTAATTCCGTCTCCGTTGGGTGAAAAGAATTTAGGAGCAAGCACGTAGGGTTCTCCGCACCGTTGAGAAGTAACATTGATGTATAAGGTGTCACTCTCACATGTTCCATCATTTCCAACAACCGAAAATATTTCTGTTGTATTGGGCTCGTCTATTTTAACCACGATCTGATTACTAGATTCGCCAGTACTCCATTGATAATTTGTAGTACCGCTAACCCTTAGTGTTGTGTTTTCGGCAGCACAGATTACTGTATCCGCATTTGAAGTTGAAATTAAAGGCCTTGGTGAAACGGTTATTGTTACATCATCAGAACCTGAGCAAGCTCCACTGCCTACAATAGTTAAGGTGTATGTTGTGGTTACGTTAGGGGTAGCATTTGGGGTTTGACTAAAAGGATCATCAAGGCTCTCCGCGTTGTCCCAAAGAAATGTACCACTTCCTTGTCCTTGGAGCTGCACAGTTTCACCTTCACAAATTGTTTCGTCATTTCCAGCATCAACGCTTACACTCTTTACCACGTTTACCATTATGGTATCATAATCAGGACAAGCATTAACATCTTCAATTTCAACAATAAATTGGGTTGTATCGTCTACTTCTGCAATTGGGTTTTCTATTGTTCCCGAGTTCAAACTATCAGCAGGGGTCCATTTATAAAACACCCCACCGCTTGCTTCAAGCTGTAGTTGGTTGCCTAGGCATATTGTGGTGTCGTTAAATGATACTCGCCCATCTGTAATTCTTTTCATTTCAATCTCAATACTGTCAATACCAGGGCACTTGTCGCCGGTAGAGAATGTACTAACGTAAATCATTACGTCTTGTGTTGGTTTTGCCCAAGGACTCGTGATATTGTTTGCTGAAAGAATTTCGGCAGGACTCCATTGAAAAAATGTTCCTCCAGTAGCTTCAAGTTGAACACTATCGCCAAGGCATAAGAAGGTGTCACGGTTTGGTATTGTAATATTCGCTGGCCTTGGAATTCCAAAATCTATAAAAACTTGGTCGGTGGCAGTGCAAGATCCAATTTTCACTTCTACTTCAAAAGTTTGAGCTTTTGTAGCACTTAAAAAAGGATTGTTGATGTCGTATTTAGAAAGAATATCTTGCCCTGAAGTGGTATTACTCCAGCTATATTCAGAACCACCGCTTGCATCAAGTCTTAAAGTAGTTCCTTGACAAGCTAATGTATCAGCCCCTGCTTCAGCAATCACTCTTGGAAAATCTACGGTAAGTTTTGGTCGGTATTGTGCATCGGGGTAGTCGCTGCTACAAAAGTGAACTTGACGAATGGTGTTTTCATTTGCAAGCATAATTCTGAACCCAAAGTTACTATCTGGTTTTTCAAACCAAAAGCGCACCATTTCGCTCATGTCAACTTGCACATCTTGTGTTGCTGTTGTTGTAGCCGGAACTAAGATTCGATTTTTTAATGAAGATGTATTTGCACTAACGTCTGGCATTCTTAAGTTACCGGATGAAATGGGGTATTGCCATCTAATAGTGTCTTGACTCCAGTCTTCAACAATTCTTTCAATATAGAAGGCGTTATCGCCAATATTTAAATGCTCATCGCCTGCTGTTGCATTTCTGTAGTAAAACAGATCTAAGGTTGCAGAGCTTGGAAGTGCGGTAGCATCTATTTGTCCAAAAATTGACAAATCAAACTTTACAAATGATCTCATTATTCTAGGTACACCGCCAAATTGTTTTGCGGCAGCATAAATATGCTTTGAGCTATTTTGAGTTGTGGTGTCGCACGGAACGGCCTTAATATCACAAATAGGATATCTATGTGTAACAGCATCAATACCCTCACCTGGACCAGGTTGCGAAACATAAACGCATTGGGCGTTGCTTTTAAAGGTAAATGCAGTTAGCAGGCAAAAAAGTATAGGGAGTGTTTTTTGCATTATCGCTATATTAAAATAGTTGTTTTTGCTGTAAATTGATTCAACTGTCAATATTATGACTTTTATTGCAATGAATTGGTTGTATATGTGCTGTGAATTAAGGTAAAACATTAAAAATTGATGATTTTTAGTTCTTGAGCAAGAGCCCACAAAGAAATTATTCTTTGAACCTTAAAGTAATACCTTTGTTGTTTGAAATGATTCTAAATAAGAACCTAATCAGATACTTCTATAAATGAGCAAAGACGACAAAATACTAGAAGAAGTAACATCATCGGAGTATAAATATGGATTTACAACCGATATAGAGCAGGAATTTGCTCCTGTGGGGCTTGATGAAGACACCATCAGGTTCATTTCAGCAAAGAAAAATGAACCCCAATGGATGTTAGATTGGAGACTTGAAGCATTTAAAAAATGGGAGAAAATGGTTGAGCCCGAGTGGCCAAACGTTAAATATCCTAAAGTTGATTACCAGTCTATTTCATATTACGCTGCACCAAAAGCAAAAGAAAAATTAAATTCTCTTGACGAGGTAGATCCTGAGCTTCTTGATACTTTTAATAAACTGGGTATTCCACTTGAAGAGCAAAAGGTTTTAGCCGGTGTTGCGGTAGACGCTGTAATTGATTCGGTATCGGTAAAAACAACCTACAAAGAAAAGTTGGCCGAAGCGGGCGTAATTTTTTGTTCAATTAGTGAGGCCGTGCAAGAGCATCCTGAGCTGATTAAGAAATATTTGGGCATGGTTGTGCCCACTAACGATAACTTTTTTGCAGCGCTAAATTCTGCGGTATTTAGCGATGGATCTTTTGTATACATTCCAAAAAACACCCGTTGTCCAATGGAATTGAGCACTTACTTCAGAATAAATGCTCAAAATACGGGCCAGTTTGAAAGAACTTTGATTATTGCTGATGAAGGAGCATATGTGAGTTATCTTGAAGGTTGCACAGCACCAATGAGAGATGAAAACCAATTACATGCTGCAGTGGTTGAATTAGTTGCTTTGGGCGATGCAGAAATTAAGTACAGTACAGTTCAAAACTGGTATCCGGGTGATAAAGATGGTAAAGGTGGAATTTACAACTTTGTTACCAAACGCGGAATTTGCAAAGGAAACAATGCCAAAATTTCGTGGACTCAAGTGGAAACAGGTTCTGCGGTTACATGGAAATACCCATCTGTTTTACTTACTGGAGATAACTCTATAGGTGAGTTTTACTCTGTAGCTGTTACTAATAATCATCAACAAGCCGATACCGGTACTAAAATGATTCATATAGGAAAGAATACCAAGAGTAGAATCGTATCTAAAGGTATTTCGGCAGGTGTTAGCCAAAACTCTTACCGTGGTTTGGTAAAAGTGATGAATAGGGCAGAAGGTGCACAAAACTTCTCTCAATGTGATTCGCTATTAATTGGCGATAGATGCGGGGCGCATACCTTTCCTTATTTAGAAATAGACAACAAAACGGCAAACATTGAGCATGAGGCAACTACTTCAAAAATTGGAGAAGATATCATGTTCTATTGTCAACAAAGAGGCTTAGACCCTGAAGAAGCAACTGCCATGATTGTTAATGGTTTTAGCCGAGAAGTGCTAGATAAGCTCCCAATGGAGTTTGCAGTTGAAGCGAAAAAATTATTAGCAATTAGCCTTGAGGGCAGCGTAGGGTAAATCACATAAAAAAAGAACAATTCAAGTCATGTTAAGCATAAAGAACTTACACGCATCAGTAGAAGAAAACGAGATTTTAAAAGGAATAAATCTTGAAGTTAAACCGGGCGAAATTCACGCTATTATGGGCCCTAACGGCTCTGGTAAAAGTACATTAGCCTCAGTTTTGGCTGGTAGAGAAGATTATGAGGTAACTCAAGGTTCAGTTGAATTTGATAATAAGGACCTTTTTGAGTTTGATCCTGAAGAAAGATCAAGAGAAGGTTTGTTTCTAGCTTTTCAATACCCAGTTGAAATACCAGGGGTAAGCAATACCAACTTTATGAAAGCTTGTGTGAATGCTAAACGAAAGCACCTAGGTTTGGATCCATTAAAGCCGCATGAGTTTTTGAAAATGATAAAAGAGAAAGCAGCCTTGGTTGATCTTGATCCAAAGTTTTTGCATCGCTCGGTAAACGAAGGCTTTTCTGGTGGTGAAAAGAAAAGAAACGAGATTTTTCAAATGGCAATGCTAGAGCCAAAGCTTTCAATAATGGATGAGACTGATTCTGGTCTTGATATTGATGCGCTTAAAGTGGTTTCTAATGGCGTAAATGCGCTTAAGAATCAAAACAATGCTTTTGTAGTAATTACTCACTACCAAAGGTTGTTGAATTACATCGTGCCAGATTACGTGCACGTATTGTACAAAGGCAGAATTGTAAAAAGCGGAGATAAAACCTTGGCCCACGAACTAGAAGCAAAAGGTTACGATTGGATTAAAGAAGAGTTGACTTTGGCCTAATAACAAAGACTTATTTACATGACTCCAAAAGAATACAAAGAACAGTTGCTTGACCAGTACGCCGACTTTAAGTCAGGTATAAACGGTTCAGGGCAACAGCCATTTTATAAAGAAGGAGAGATCTTTTATAATTCAATTAAAGAACTCGATTTTCCTTCAAGAAGGCATGAAGAGTGGAAATATACTACACTCGACAGGGTTTTAAAGCACGTGCCTAAACTGGCCATAGCATCAGCTTCTTCATCAATAGAGTGGCTAACAGAAAGCGAAATCCCTAACTTAGATACATACAAAGTCATTTTGGTAAATGGTAAGCTTTCAACTTTTGATGAGCTTCCTACAGGTGTTATTTTAGAATCAGCTAAGGATGGTGATATCAATGCCGCAACTCCAGCTGATGACTCAGACATTTTTGAAAATATAAATAGAGCATTTGCAACCGATGCCATAAGCATTAATGTAAAAGCCAATGCCTGTATTGATAAGCCTATTTTAATCGTAAATGCTATTGATGCATTGGCAGATGCAGCTTTTGTTCAGCGCAATATCAATATTCATGTTGAAAAAAGTGCTGAAGTAACCTTTATTGAAAGGCAACTTACCAATGGAGCCAATACCTCATTATCAAACTCGCTAACTCAAATAAGTGTTGAAGCTAATGCCAACGTACATCATATTGTGTTGCAAAATGATGGTAATAATGCATCTCAGGTAGCAAGAACTTACGTGAGCCAGCATCGTGATTCGGTTTATAGCAACTATACTTATTCGCTTTCTGGAGAGATAATCAGAAACAACTTGAACATTTCTCTTGACCAAGAGAATACCATTGGTAATATGTACGGTCTTTATTTATTGGCTGGTAAAGAACATGTAGACAATCACTCTGTAGTTGACCATAAAGTGCCAAATTGTGAGAGCAACGAGCTTTATAAAGGAGTGCTAAATGATAACTCCATTGGTGTTTTTAACGGAAAAGTATTTGTGAGACAAGATGCTCAAAAAACAAATGCCTATCAGCAGAATAGGAATTTACTGTTAAGTGATAATGCTACTATAAATACCAAACCACAGCTCGAAATTTGGGCTGATGATGTAAAATGTAGTCATGGTTGTACTGTTGGTCAGTTAGACGACGAACAGTTGTTTTATTTAAGGTCAAGAGGAATTGATACCGATTCGGCCAAAGCACTAATGGTGTATGCATTTGCAAGCGAAATAGTTGAAAAGCTACCAGTTGAAGCTTTAAAAGCATATTTGTTTGATGCGATTAGCCGTAAACTAGGGTTTAATCTTGAGTAAAATTGATACCATAGAGATGCTTGATGTGGCCAAAATACGAGAGCAATTTCCTATTCTAAATAGAAAAGTAAAAGGAAAACCACTTGTTTATTTTGATAACGCGGCAACTACGCAAAAACCACAAGTTGTAATTGATGCTATTTTGGCGTATTACCAAAATACCAATGCCAATGTGCATAGGGGAATTCATACCCTTAGCGAAGAAGGTACTTTGGCAATGGAGAGCAGCAGAGACTACATTGCTGAATATATTGGCGCAAACCGTACCGAAGTAATATTTACCAAAGGAACCACAGAGGGCATTAACTTGGTGGCTAGCTCTTTAGGACTATTTCATTTCAACAAAGGAGATGAAATCTTGATTAGCACCATGGAGCATCATGCCAACATAGTGCCGTGGCAAATTCTTTGTGGAAGGTTAGGCCTTAAACTTAAAATCATTGAAATTAATGATAAAGGAGAGCTAAATCTTGAATCATTTAGAACTCAGCTTTCTCATAAAACCAAATTAGTTTCGTTAGTACACACTTCAAATACACTGGGAACCATTAACCCGGTTAAAGAAGTTGTGGACGAAGCCCACAAGGCAGGTGCCCTTGTTCTTATTGATGGCGCTCAAGCCATGGGACATGGAAAAGTTGATGTGAAAGACCTTGACTGTGATTTCTTTGTTTTTTCATCGCACAAGCTATTTGGGCCAACTGGTGTAGGAATATTATATGGTAGAGAAGAAATTCTTGAGCAAATGCCACCTTACCAAAGCGGTGGCGAAATGATTGCTGAAGTGACCTTTGAGAGAACCATCTACAATGAGTTACCTTACAAGTTTGAGCCAGGAACTCCTCACATAGAAGGAAATATAGTTTTAGCCGAAGCAATTAAATGGTTCGCAGCTTTAGACCATGAGCAAGTGCATGCGCATGAAACGAATTTGCTAGCAAAGGCAACCGAGCATATAAGGTCTATTGACGGAGTAAAGATTATTGGCGAAGCAGAAAACAAAACGTCAGTAGTTTCTTTTTTTGTAGAAGGTGTGCATCACCAAGATTTAGCCATGTTTTTAGATACTCATGGTATTGCGGTGCGCACGGGCCATCATTGCACTCAACCACTTATGCAAAGATTTGGCCTGTCTGGAACTACAAGAGCATCATTTAGTGTTTATAATACCATTGATGAAATTGATTTTTTCGCTGAAAAGCTCAAGCGCACCATAGATATTTTGAGATAAAAATTGATAAAAAGAAGCTTTTGAACTCAACTAGAGAAATACAAGACGCAATAATTGAAGAGTTCTCATTCTTTGAAGATTGGGCTCAGAAATATGAATACATCATTGAAGTTGGTAAAGAACTTGGGCATATTGAAGAGCAATACAAGAAAGAAGAAAACAAGGTGAAAGGATGCCAAAGTCATGTTTGGTTACATGCATCTTTTAATCAAGGAAAAATTCACTTTCAAGCAGAAAGTGAGGCTTTAATTGTAAAAGGCCTTGCTGCGTTGCTTTTGCGCGTATTTAATGATAAAACACCAGATGAGATTCTAGCAACCCAGCCAGACTTTATTGATGCCATTGGCATGAAGTCTCATTTGTCGCCTACTCGGTCAAATGGATTGGCATCAATGGTAAAACATATAAAAACTTACGCTGTTGCTTATAAAGCAAAGTCATTAGCTAATTAAGAAATGGAAAAAGTAGAAGAAAAGAAACCGATGACTGAAGATCAATTGCGGGAAAGGGTAATTGATGAATTACATACTGTTTTTGATCCGGAGATACCAGTAGATATTTACGAGCTTGGTCTTATTTATAAAGTTGAAATAATGCCAATAAACAATGTAATGATAGAGATGACACTTACTTCCCCCATGTGTCCGGTAGCTGAAACCATGCCTCAAGAAGTAAAGGATAAAGTGGCAGCAATTACTGAAGTAAACGATGCGCAGGTAGAAGTAGTTTTTGACCCACCATGGGACCAAAGCATGATGAGCGAAGCCGCCCAATTAGAGTTAGGTTTCATGTAAATTATTAAGACTTATAACAATTAACCAATAACATAAAACAAAAAATGTACCCAGCACAAATAGTATTACCAATGAAAGCCGAGCTTACCGATGCCGGTTTTGAAGACATTACAACAGAAGCAGGTGTAATTGATGCCATTGAAAATACAGAAGGAACAGTTCTTTTTGTAGTGAACTCAGTATGTGGTTGTGCCGCAGGCATGGCACGTCCGGGAGTAAAAGCATCTTTACAAGCCACTAAAACTCCAGATAAACTTTGTACAGTTTTCGCAGGTTTTGATACCGATGCGGTAAAGAAAGTTCGTGAATATTTAATGCCATACCCACCTTCATCACCTTCAATCGCTCTTTTTAAGAATGGTGAATTGGTTCATATGATCGAGCGCCACAATATTGAGGGACACGCAGCCATGGCAATAGCCCAGAATTTAGCTGCTGCTTATGACGAGCATTGCTAGATAATTAGTTTATTCATAGCAATTTATTGCGAATTAAAGAATGACTTAGCCGACCTTTTGGGTCGGCTTTGTATTTTAACTTTATTCAAAATTCCTTGCCATGAATATTGAAGAGATAAAATTGAGTCTAATTGATGCTATAGTGAAAATGGACGATCCTAGTTATTTATCCAATCTTTTGGATGAGATTAGAGAGTCAAGTACACCTGAAGGAGCATCAAAAAGGTATGAAGACCATTTGAAAGAATTATCTAGAAAAGAGCACGAACAAAATATCTCGGCACAAGAAGAAGCCATAGGCAGAATGCGTGGTTGGGGTTAAGACTTAATTATATAAGCGCCTAAGCGTCATAAGCTTTTTAGTTATAGATTTCTTAACCATACACCATTGAATACTTGGCTTAATTGCTTTTACCTCTACCTTTGCACCGCCAAAAAACAAGCCTTTGTTTAAACTTTGTAAAGTCGGGCTTGTTTTGGTGTTTTAAGTAGCGTAATAAAGAAAAGAGCATGCCTTCATTTCATACCATTAAGATAAAAGAAGTAAGAAAAGAAACTCACGATTCAGTATCAGTTCATTTTGATATTCCTGAGGGGTCAAAAGAAGCATATAGATATAAACCGGGTCAATATTTAACACTTAAGGTTAATGTAAATGGCGAAGAACTTAGAAGAGCTTATTCTCTTTGCACCAGCCCTTATGTAGACGATGTACCGGCAATCGCTGTTAAAAGGGTAGAAGATGGTAGAGTTTCAAACTACGTTAATGATTGGTTTGCAGCAGGTCAAGAACTTGAAGTAATGACTCCAATGGGCAACTTCACTACTGAGCTAAATGAGTTTTATGCTCGTCATTTTGTGCTGTATGCAGGTGGAAGTGGTATTACACCAATGATGTCAATTCTTAAATCAGTTTTAGAAATTGAGCAGTCAAGCCAAGTAACCTTAATCTATGGAAATAGAGACCAAGAGTCAATCATTTTCAATAAGGAACTTGATGAGCTTGAAGGTCATTTTGCAGATAGATTTAAAATCATTCATACGCTAAACAATGCACCGGCTGACTGGCAAGGTGAAACAGGTTTAATGACCCCTGAAAAGGTAACTGAGTTGCTAAATGGTGTGGATGCTGACCTAAAAAGTGCCCAACACTTTATTTGTGGCCCAAGCGTGATGATGGACAGTGTAAAAACTGCTCTTGAAGGTTTAAGCATACCAGCAGATAAGATCAATATTGAGTACTTCACCTCAAAAATTGATCAAGGTGAAGCCGAGGCGGCAGAATCTACGGCCGGCACAGTTTCAGATGAGCCATTTACTGGTGTTGCCCAAGTAGAAGTTGATTTGCAAGGAGATACTTTTAATGTAGAAGTGCCTGAGAAAGAGACTTTATTACAAGCTGGATTAGAGGCGGGCATTGATCCACCTTTTGCATGTCAAATGGGAATTTGCACCACTTGTAGAGCTAAGATGTTAGAAGGTTCAGTTCACATGGATGAGACTGAAGGTCTTACTCAAGATGAGTTAGATCAGAATTATATACTTACTTGTCAAGCACATCCAAAATCTAATACCATTAAGATTAGATACGAGTAGGATAGTTGTTTAAAGTTTAAGGTTTAAAGGATAATGATTGTCTTTAAACTCTGAATTTTTTACTAATTCCTAAATTTTACGTATTTCCCCCATAGCCAATACGACTTTTACCGTATGCTTTAAAGTATACATATGTAAAAGATTTGTCTTCTAAAATTATTAATCATGAATTGGAAGGCATTTTTAACATTTTGGGTTCTATTGGCTTCAGGGTTTGCCGCATTGGCACAAAACGGAGATAAGTTCTTTGAGAATAAGGACTACAGATCGGCAGTAATCGCATTTGAGCGAGAAGTGGCCTCCGAACCATCTAAGTTTCTAAGTTTAGCCAAATCGCACATTGCATTGCAGCAATTTGAAGAAGCAGCAACAGCTTTACGTAATTACAAAATAGATTATAGTGAGTCTGACAATGAGATGGCTGATAAGCTATTGGCATTGGTTGAGAGAGACGATGATCCAATACGAGTAAGTAATTTAGGTAATAGCGTAAATGTAGAAGTTGGAGAATATTTGCCCGTAGTCTCGGCTGATGGTAAAAGGTTATACTTCTGTTCTCACACGCGCCCTGGTGGTAAAGGTGGCGAAGATATTTGGTATTGCGATAAACAAGAAGATGGCACATGGAGCGAACCAAAAAACTTTGAATCATTAAATACAAGCTCTCACGAAGCTTTAATGTCAATTTCAGCCGACGGTAATGTGGCAATTGTTTTTGGTAACTACGAAGGTTCGTTCGGAAACGGAGACTTATTCTACTCAGTAAAAACAGCCGATGGATGGTCAGTGCCTTGTAATTTGGGTGGTGATGTAAATTCCGATGGCTGGGAAAGTCAGGCTAATTTAAGCGCTGATGGCAAAACATTGATCTTTACTTCAAGTAGAGAGGGCACAAAAGGAAACGGAGACTTGTGGTTGACACAACTAGAGACAGGCGGTTGGACCACGCCTATTAACCTTGGCTCTACCATAAATACATCGGGTAGCGAAGGTTCGCCACAATTGGCTGCTGACGGAAAAACTCTCTATTTTAAGTCAAATGGACATTTCGGATTTGGAGGCTACGATGTTTTTGTTTCAAAAAGATTAGACAACAGCTGGACCAGCTGGAGTAAGCCAAAAAACTTAGGAAAGTATATTAATACTTTAGAGAATGATGAGTATTTGGCTATTCCATCATCAGGAGTAAAAGCGTATGTAAATAAATCAAATCTTCCTGATGGTTATGGTAATTCAGATTTATATGAGTTTGTATTGCCTTTAGATATGCGTCCAGAAGCCACAATTAATGTATGGGGTCGTATTTATGATGAAAAAGATGAAGATGTTAGTGCAATAATCAGATACTATGATTTGAGCACAAATAAAGAAGTAGCTCAAACTCAGAGTAACCCTGAAGATGGAATCTATAAAACATCATTGCCGCTTTACAAGGAATATCAAGTAGTAATCGATATGAAAGGCTACTTGTACCATACTAGTGTCTTAGACTTAACTGATCCTGAAGCGATTTGGGGAAAGGAGTACATTAATGATGTAATCGGTAAGTCTAGAATGAATAAACTCAATGAGCTTCAAAGAGAGATGGATAAGCTCAATGCTGAAGTTAAATCTCTTTTGGCGTCAAACTCAAGTGACATTAAACCTGCTTTTGAGAAATACCAAGAAGCAGTTTCAAATTATAACAAAGCCCTTTCAGAATTTGAAACAAACATGTTTGATGCCAAATATGAGTGGATGGGTAGGGAAGATGTGAGAACTGAGTTAAGAAAAGACTACTTGCTGCAATCAGTAACAGTAGGTGCATCTTTTGAGTTAAAGAATATTTTCTTTGATTTTGGGAAAGCAACTATAAAAGATGAATCTAAGCTTGAACTCAACAAGTTGGTTGATATAATGAAAAGAAGCCGAATTGTAATAGAGTTAGGTGGACACACAGATTCTATTGGCAGTGATGAAGCGAACCTAAAGCTTTCTCAGGCTCGTGTTAATAGTGTAAAAACTTACCTTGAAGGTCAGGGAGTTGATGCAGTAAGAATTACAGCCGTAGGCTATGGTGAAGTGAATCCAATTGAAACCAACAAAACCGAAGAGGGAAGAGCAAAAAACAGACGAGTTGAAGCTAAGATTACCGAAATTTTGAGGGAAGGTAAAGATGAAGCCGACGAGTTTGTAGAGAGCACTGATACTGAAGAAGACTTTGACGTTTTGAGTGCTCTGCAACGCGCTGCTAGAAACGGTGGAGTTCCTGAAGGGAGTTATTGCGCCGATAAAGTGGTGCTTACAAACCAAATTGATCCAAAAGATTGGTTGGGCAAAAATGATATCATAGGTGGCTTTAATCCAGATGTAATTGGTACAGGAGATTTTTTTAACAGAAAGGATTATATCTACGGTGGATTTAATATCAGCGCCTTAAACTTTGGTTTTAAAAATCCTAATTGGGAGTTTACACCAAACGGAGTCACTCGTTTTGACTTTATGGGAGCCGAGTTTACAAGGGTAAAAGAAAACTACAAAGAAGGAAGATGGAGAGTATGGGGAATGGGAACCGACAGCAGCACGTTTGGATTTGGACATAGCCAATTATGGACCCTTAGGCTGCATGAAATAACTACACTAAACCTAAACTTACAGTTTGGTTTTGATTTTGACCTGTTTGGTGTAGTTGCTGAGCAAACAGGACAGCTTGGGCCAAAGAGCTTCTTAAATATTCCTGTTGGATTAAGATATGTTCATTCAATAGGCGAGCTAAAAATTGGGCCAGAAGTGTATTACAACTATGGATTGCTTGGACCCCAAAACTGGCCGAGAGCAACATACTTGCACGTAGGGAGCAATGTAAGATGGAAAGTTTTTCAAGGTGGGGTTTTTATAAATAGGGGCCCACAAATAAGCTACCTTGGACTAAGAGCAGGCTTGGCGTTTTAGAGTTATATATGCCGGGAGAAAATTGTTCTTCCTTTTCAACAAGAGGCTCCTTTTCTGATGTAATTCGGAATTGGAGCTTTTTTTAGTGACTCAGAAACTGAGCGAATGAGTGATTAATTTTGCTGTCTTATGACTATGGTATTCCCACAATTATTGTCTGAAAGTGGTCACTCATCAATAATTTCTAGTGATTTAAAAATCAGATTATTTTAGCTTAAACAGCGCATCTAGAAACCCTAAGAGCTCACCTTTTCTTTTAATTACCCAAATCGGAAACATCTTGTCGTTTTGAAGCAGTTTTTCAGTTGTACTACCTAAAATCATTGTGGCAATATCTGTTTTACCTCTTGAGCCAATCATAATCATGTCAGCATCATTTTCCTGCGCCATTTGTAAGATTTCTTCACTTGGTTCGTGGTTGTCGTCCATCTCAAAAGCTGATCGTATTTTCAAATTGTCGTTGCCATAACCTTCAAGAAATTCTTCAAACTTTCTTTGCGCGTGATCTTGCATTATTTTGTCAATTTCTTCTCTGCTTTTACCAGTTTTGTGCCAACCTAATGGCAGTGAATAGCAGTTTGCTGCAATTAGTTCCACATCGTTTTCACCAAATATTCCTGATGCGACATCTATGGCAAGCTTAGATTTCTTTGAGAAGTCAAGCGGAAGAATTATTCTTTCTATTGGTTTAACGTTAAAATCTTCAGGAATAAAAAGAACAGAGCCATCAATTTTGCGTGCCAATTTTTGCGGAAGCACCCCTTGTCCGTTTTTCTTGTGTTTTTTACCAACAATTAAAAGGTCAATATCCTTTATGTGCGCCCAATGCAACATGCCTTCAAAGGCACTCCCTTCAACAACCTGGCAAATTACA
This sequence comes from Bacteroidia bacterium, assembly GCA_049115495.1. Classification (GTDB taxonomy): domain Bacteria; phylum Bacteroidota; class Bacteroidia; order CAILMK01; family JACPUW01; genus JACPUW01. The sequence continues at coordinate 28,607 of JAGDZV010000016.1, forward strand.
TCAGTATCATGGTCTGATTGCACATGCTCTTTAACCACCATTTCCAACTTTTCTTGTAAACTCTCATCACTTGGCTTAACGGTATCTACACCCAACTCTTCTAAAACTTCAGGTGGAAGATCAAGGTCTTCTTCAGCATGCACAAAATAAATCACGTTAGGGTTTAAGATGTCATTAATCATCTTAGTGTATTCAAGTAGAACGTGGTCGGCTTCTGTAAAATCAAGACCCACCATTATTCTTTTATAAGTCGCCATTTGGTTTTGTTTTAGAGTAAAACAAAAATAAGGTAGCACCGTGTGAAAATAAGCGTCAAATTTTTCCTTAAAGCAGCTTTAAAGCAATAGCGTTTCAGAACATCTTAAACACTTTGAGTTTTAAGGTAAGCTTATTGCCAAGAAAGTATTTATTTCGCACACTCATGGAAGGTTATACCGTTTCAGCACGTAAATATCGTCCGGCTAACTTTGAAACCGTAGTTGGCCAAAAGCATATTACCGATACGCTAAGAAACGCCATTGGTAGTAACCATTTGGGCCACAGTTTTTTATTTTGCGGACCTCGTGGCGTTGGTAAAACAACCTGTGCTCGAATCTTAGCCAAAACGATTAATTGTACAAACAGAACTGACGAGCACGAAGCCTGCGGCGAATGCGAATCATGTAAGTCTTTCGCATCTCAACAATCGCTAAGCGTTTTTGAGCTTGATGCTGCAAGTAATAACTCTGTTGAAGACATAAGGCGATTGGTTGATCAAGTGCGCTTTCCACCGCAGACAGGTAAGTACAAAACCTACATTATTGATGAGGTTCACATGCTTTCTCAGTCGGCCTTTAATGCTTTTTTAAAAACATTAGAAGAGCCACCTTCTTACGCCATTTTTATATTGGCAACTACTGAGAAGCACAAGATTTTACCCACTATTATCTCTCGTTGTCAAGTTTTTGATTTCCGTAGAATTTTGGTGAAAGACAGTGTAGAGCACTTGCGTAAAATTTGTGAGCGCGAAGGTGTAGAAGCAGAAGACGATGCGCTTTTTGTAATAGGTGAAAAAGCAAACGGAGCATTAAGGGACGCGCTTTCAATTTTTGATAGAATTGTAAGCTTTTCAGGAAATAAGATCACTTACCAAGACGTAATTGATAATCTAAGTATTTTAGATTACGATTACTTCTTTAAGGCGGTTGATGCCTTTTTAACATCCGATCTAAGTAGTGTAATGCTACTTTTTGATCAGATTTTAGAAAAAGGGTTTGATGCTCATGACTTCTTAATAGGCCTTGCCGGGCATTTTAGAAACCTGTTGGTGAGTAAAGATGAACGCACCATCGGCTTAATGGATGTAACCGAAACTAGCCAAAAACGTTATTTAGAGCAAGCGAAAGCCGCTAGCCAAAGTTTCATTCTCTCAGGAATGAATGTGCTCAATCAATTCGATGTGAATTACAAGATGTCTAAAAACCAAAGACTACACGTAGAATTGGCACTTATGAAGCTTTGCCATATCAATGATGCGATACAATTGGCAATTGATGCCGAGGGCTTAAAAAAAAAAGTAAGTTAGATAAACCTGCACCACAGCCAAAATCTCAATTGGCGCAAATGCAGCAGGAGATTTCTCAGAAGGAATCTCAATCTCAAGACCAGTCTCAAACTCAGCTAGAATCTCAATCTCAAGTTAAAGAAAAGAAAAAGGAGAAGAAGAAAGCTGGTATTTCTCTTAAGAGCTTTAATAAACTAAAAGACAAGGTAAAACAAGAGCACGCCGAAGAAAGCGCAAAAGCAGAGCAAGCCCTGCATATTGAAATTCCGCTTGAAGGCTTTTTAAAAGTTTGGAACGACTTTGCAAATGCGGCAAGAGCCAATGGTAAAAAGAGCTTGCACATGCTCATGACAGCTAATGCGCCTGTGCTTAAATCAAAAAATGTATTTGAAATTAAAGTAGCTACAGAAACCCTGCGAGAGACTTTTAATGCTGAGAAAATGTATTTGGTTGACCAAGTGAGTAATGAATTTGGTACCACACATTTTGAGATTGAAGTGATAATTGAAGAAGTTGGAGATGAAGAAAAAACCAAATTCTTAGCCACGCCAAAAGAGAAATACGACCACATGGTAAAGCTTAACCCCGAGCTTAAAAACCTAATGGACGAGTTGGGACTTGACTTTAATTTTTAGCTTCCTGTTCTTCCTCAATTAACAAACTTTCAACCCTTCGCACTAAACCATCTGTTATTTTTGTTTGTACTGCATTAATCAAACGAACAAATTTTGAATAGCAACTATTCATTCCTTATACAAAAGCTCGATTCATTCATTAAGCGCTTCTACCTTAATGAATTACTACGGGGCTCTATCTACTTTTTAGCCATTCTTTTGGTTTCAACTTTATTCGTTACCACGCTAGAGTATTTCGGCAATTTTGGAACAACGCCGCGCTTGGTAATTTTTTGGGTTTACCTGTTGGGTAATATTGGTGCCTTTGCAATTCTGGTTGCAAAACCTTTAGCAAGTTGGGCCAAGCTTGGTAAGCAAATAAGCCACAAGCAAGCCGCACAAATTATTGGAGTTCATTTTCAAGAAATCAAAGACAAACTGCTCAATACCCTTGAGCTGCAAGAAAGCACAAATCCTGGCAGTAGATCATTAATTGAAGCGAGTATTGAACAAAAGATCAGCGATCTTAAACCCGTGCCATTCAATATGGCCATCAGTTTTAAAAAGAATAGAAAATACATCAAGTATGCAGCAATTCCGTTGCTAATCATTTTGTTGTTAATGATTCAGGTCCCCGATGTTATTCTAAAGAGTTCGGCCCGTATCATTTCGTACAACGAAGAATTTCTGCCTGAAGCTCCTTTTGATTTCGTTTTAGAAAACGATAACCTCAAAGTGCTCATGCATCAGGATTATGAGTTTAAGTTGAAGATTGAAGGAGAAGAGCTACCTGCTACAGTAAGAATAAACCTTAATGGTACCACCTACCGGATGAACAAGGTAGCACCTGATGAGTTTAGCTACAACCTTAGAAATGTAGAGCGAGATACTGATTTCAATTTTGAAGCAAGCGGTTTTAATTCTTTGGGATATGAGCTGAATGTGTTGCCAAAACCATTCTTAAAATCATTTTTAGTTGAGCTTGAATACCCAAAATACATTGGCAAAAAGAACGAAGTACTCAATAACATTGGCGACTTTACCGTACCTGAAGGAACCATTGCCAAATGGAAATATCAAACCGAAAATGCTGATGAAATCAAATTCAATTGGAATGGCAGTTTAATTGAAGGCGAAAGGTTGAGCAAAAACACCTTCAGATATGCACAGCAAGTGCTAAACAATTCTCAATACTTTGTGCAAAGTATAAATGAGTTTGTACCTGTAAACGATTCAATGGGCTATGGAGTACAAGTGGTAAAAGATGCTTTTCCAACCATTAAGGTTGACATGGTAAGCGATACTAGTTCATTAAAGTCATACTTCTTTTCAGGCGAGTTGAGCGATGATTACGGTTTAACCGGCCTTACTTTCAACTACCGTTTCAGCAAAAGCGAAAATGAGAACAAACTCAAAGAAGGCTTTAAAAACCAAAGTTTGAGCGTTTCAAGTAAGAGTATTCAAAGCTTTTTTCATCAGTGGGATTTGAGAGAAATAGGCTACGATGCCGGCGATGAACTAGAATTCTACTTTGAAGTTTGGGATAATGACGGCGTTAACGGTAGAAAAAGTGCCAAATCAAAACGTATGTCCATTAAAGCACCGACCAAAAGCGAGGTGAAAGAAATGGTGAACGAAACGTCAAGTAGTATAAAAAATGAAATGACTAAGGCTCTTGAAGAAGCCAAAAAAGTGCAAGAAGAGCTAGAAGATTTACAAAATAAGCTTGTAAATAAAGAGAAACTTGAGTGGGAAGATAAAAAGGCCATTAGCAAGTTGTTAGAACGACAAAAGTCATTGCAGAAAAAAGTTCAAGATCTAAATAAGGACTATAAAGACATGATGAAGCAGCAAGATGAGTTTAAAGAAATGGACGAAAAGCTGCGCGAAAAACATGAGATGCTACAAAAACTATTTGAGCAGCTTATGGATGAAGAGATGAAAGAAATGATGGAAGAGCTCCAAAAAATGTTAGATGAGAATAAGGAAAACATGAAAGATGAGCTTGAAGATATGGAGCTTGATAATGAAGAGCTTGAAAAAGAACTTGATGCAGCGCTTGAGCACTTTAAGCAACTAGAAGTTGAGCAAAAAATGGAAGACGCCATTGACAAGCTTGACGAATTGAGTAAAAAACAAGAAGAGCTGGCCAACGAAACTGAGAAGGGTGAGAAGAGCGAAGAAGAACTAGCCAAAGAGCAAGAAGAAATTAAAGGAGAGTTTGAAGAGCTTGAGAAAGAATTAGAAGAGATTAATGAACTCAACGACGAATTAGAAAACCCTAATGACCTAGACGATACTAGCGAGAAGCAAGAAGATATTAAAAAGGGAATGGATGAAGGAAATAAAGAACTAGATAAAGGCAAAAAGAAAAAGGCTGGCGAAAAGCAGAAGGAGACCAAGAAGAAAATGGACGAGATGAAGGAGCAAATGGAAGCCAACATGAAGTCTATGGAAATGGAGAGCATGAACCTTGACTATGAAGCCCTTCGTCGCTTAATGGAAAATCTCATTTATCTAAGCTTTGAACAAGAAAAACTAATTGATGAGCTTGGAGAAATCCATTCTTACAATCCAAAGTTTGTAGACCTAGCGCAACGTCAAATGAAACTAAAAGGCGATGCTAAAATGATAGAAGACTCTTTGGTAGCCTTGAGCAAACGAGTTATGCAAATCAGCGGTTTTATTACTAAAGAAGTAGGCGAGATGAATTTCCATTTAGACAAAACGGTGAATAATTTGAGCCTTAGAAGAATACAAGATTCGCGCCGTGAGCAGCAATATGTAATGACCCATACCAATAATCTAGCTGTAATGCTAAGTGAAGTAATGGATCAAATGCAACAGCAAATGGCCAGTCAGATGGAAGGCAATCAGAATTGTTCAAAACCTGGTAATAAAAAAGGGCAGGGTAAAAAGAAAGGAAAAGGCATGGACAAAAAATTAGGGAATATGCGGCAAATGCAAGAAAAGCTTAAGAACCAGTTGGGCGGTATGAAAAAGCGAATGGAAGGCGGCCAAAGACCATTGAGTAAAGAGCTGGCAAAAATGGCTGCACAGCAAGAAGCCCTTAGGCGCGAACTGCAAAAGATGCAAGAAATAGAAGAAGGAGGAGACGGTTTGAGCAAGCAGTTTAAGGAGATTGAACAAATGATGGATAAAACCGAAGAAGACATCGTAAATCAAAGGATTAGCAATGAAACCTTAAAAAGACAGCAAGAGATTATCACCAAACTACTTGAATCAGAAAAGGCTGCGAGAGAACAAGAATGGGATGATGAAAGAGAGTCAAAAACAGGTGAGCAGATAGTTGATCCTTCTGATAAGGCATTTGAAAAATACAAAAAAGAGAAGCTCAAAGAAATAGAGCTTTTAAACTCAGTTCCGCCACAACTCAATGGCTACTACAAGCAAAAGGTAAAAGAGTATTTCGAAGAGATTGAGTAGATAGTGTGAAATACTAGCTGGTATTTTTCAATTTCTCTGCTAGAGCGAACTTGTAGTTCGTGCCAAATTAAAAACCAAAATGACTATCGCAACGCTCCTGTTTGGTGATGAAACTTTCAAAGACGCCCCAGCGTCGAATAAAACAGTTAATTGACTTCACAATCATTTCTTTTCAATCTTTTATACCACACCACCAATATTCCCATTAATTTCGCACTGCAAATAATAACCTTCATTATTTGCCATGTCATACCAGCAATCAAAAGTCATTGGAGAAAGCCTAACTTACGATGACGTTCTAATTCTTCCTGAATATTCTCAAATCTTACCACGCGAAACAAGCCTTAAAACTATGCTTACGCGTAACCTTAGCATTAATGTGCCAATTATTTCGGCGGCCATGGATACGGTTACCGAAAGTGCATTGGCCATAGCTATTGCTCGAGAAGGTGGTCTTGGAATTATTCATAAGAATATGAGCATTGAGCGCCAGGCAGCTATGATTAGAAAGGTAAAGCGTTCTGAAAGCGGAATGATTCAAGACCCAATTACCTTACACAAAGAGTCGACCATTGGAGAAGCGCTTGAGATAATGGCAGAAAACAAAATTGGTGGAATTCCAATTGTTGATGGTGATGGTAAACTAGTTGGTATTTTAACCAACCGTGATTTGCGTTTTGAAAAAGACACTTCTCGTTTGGCTTATGAAGTTATGACTTCGGAAAACTTGGTTACTACACACGCTGGTACCGCAATGGAAGAAGCCGAAGCAATACTACAAGAAAACAAGATTGAGAAGCTACCCGTTGTTGATGATGAAGGGTTTTTAAAAGGATTAATCACTTTTAGAGATATAAAGAAGCTTACCGAGCACCCTAATGCTTGCAAAGATGAATTTGGCAGATTGCGTGTAGGTGCAGCCTTAGGTATTACTGAAGACGTACTTGACAGGGTTAATGCTTTGGTAAAAGCTGGAGTAGATGTGGTTTCATTAGACTCAGCACACGGACATTCAAAGGGTGTGCTTGATACATTGAAATTAGTAAAGGAGCACTATCCTGAATTGCAAGTAATAGGTGGAAATGTAGCCACTGCCAATGGCGCAATTGCATTGGCCAATGCAGGTGCCGATGCTGTTAAAATTGGTGTGGGTCCTGGTTCTATTTGTACTACTAGAGTTGTAGCAGGTGTTGGCGTTCCACAACTCACTGCTATTATGGATGCCGTTGCAGTTCTTAAAGAAAGAGGTATTCCGGTAATTGCTGACGGAGGTATTAGATACACAGGCGATATTGTAAAGGCAATTGTAGCTGGGGCAAGCTGTATTATGGCAGGTTCGCTGTTTGCAGGAGTAGATGAAGCTCCCGGTGAAACTGTAATCTATGAGGGAAGAAAATTCAAAACCTATCGTGGTATGGGCTCAATTGAAGCCATGAAACAGGGTTCTGGTGATAGATATTTCCAAGATCCAGAAGAAGAGATCAAGAAATTAGTTCCTGAAGGAATTGTTGGTCGTGTTCCATACAAAGGCACTTTAGCTGAGGTAATGTACCAATACATTGGTGGTCTGAAAGCAGGTATGGGATATTGTGGCTCAAAAACAGTAGCTGAGCTTCAAGAAAAAGCCAAGTTTGTGAAAATAACTCCTGCAGCAGTGAGAGAAAGTCATCCGCACGATATTGCCATTACTAAAGAAGCACCTAACTATAGCCCGCGTTAATTGGTGACACGGGAGCGTCAATCAAAATCTTGTCACGACGTGGGAACGTCGCGACTATGAAATATTAACTATCGCCACGCTCTGGCGTGGTGATGAAATTTCTGAAGACGCTCCAGCGTCGAAAAAAACAATGAAAATCTACGCCATATCTGGCTTAGGCTCTGACGATAGGGTTTTTACAAGGCTCCAAAAGCAGATTGACTTTGAAGTTATTGCTTGGAAAGATCCGATACCAAAAGAACCTTTGAGCGATTACGCCAGAAGAATGGCTGAGGAGATTGATGATTCTAGCCCATTTATCCTCATGGGTTTGAGTTTTGGTGGGGTAGTAGCACAAGAAATATGTCAATTCTTAAAGCCGGAAAAACTCATCTTGCTATCATCACTCAGGCACCAAGATGAGTTACAGCCCTTAATTAAATTGGTAAAACACCTAGGCATTGTTGAACATGTTCCTTTACCTGTTTTGAGACCACCATTTGTTTTGGCAAAGTACTATTTCGGTGCTGAAGATACTGTTATGCTAAAAGGGCTAATTGCTGATATGGACTTGAAATTGGTAAAGTGGAGCATAGTTGCACTCTTAAATTGGAAAGCCAAACCAGTTGATGTAGAAACCATCAGAATTCACGGAACAGCAGATCGATTACTTTATCATCAGGAAGATGCTATATCCATTGAATGTGGCCACCACATGATGGTGCATGATATGGCTGAGGAAGTTGCAAAGATTTTCATCAAAAGATTTTCTTGTTGATTCGTTCATTAAACCATTTGAGTTTCAATTCCGCAAAATGGGTAACGCATTTTGCGGAATCAATGTTCAGTGCAATTATTGAAACCCGTTAGTAGATATTTGCTGAATGGAATTCAATATATTTTCTGACGAACACTATATGCGCAAGGCATATAATTTGGCGCTACAAGCATTTGACGAAGATGAAGTACCTGTAGGTGCCGTAGTGGTTTGTGAAAATAGAATTATTGGAACAGGCTACAATCAAGTTGAAAGGCTTAAAGATGTAACCGCTCATGCAGAGATGATTGCGATAACCGCTGCTTGTGAGTATTTGGGTTCGAAATACCTCACAGATTGCACCTTGTATGTTACGCTAGAGCCTTGCTCAATGTGTGCGGGCGTAATACATTGGGCACAAATTGATAAAGTAGTTTTTGGTGCGTCTGATCCAAAAAAAGGGTTTACCAGATACAATCCACCTTTATTAATTGATAAGGTCGAAATCCAAAAAGGCATTATGGAAAACGACTGCTCTACCTTGGTAAAAGAGTTTTTTACTAGAAAGCGGAAGTAGTGACTTAGTGAATGAGGGACTAAGTTAAAATGCTCCGCCAGCTCATTCACTCATTCCTTAAGTCACCCTCAAGATTTCCTTCGCTTACCAAATTTTCTAACTTGCTTGGCCTTTGGTGGTTTAACTCTTGGTTTTTTTTCACCTGTAATTAAATCTAGCTCAATATTGCGTTTTTCAAGATCGCAACTGAGTACACGCACTTTTACATTTTGACCCAAGCTGTAGCTCTTTTTGGTGTTGTGGCCTACAACGCGATACATTTCTTCATCAAAGTAGAAATGATCGTCAATTAGGTTGCTTAGCCTTACGCCACCTTCGCATCTGTTGCTTAATTCTACAAAAAGGGTATGATCAGTAACACCACTCACAGTGCCTTCAAACTCATCGCCCACAAACTGTTGCATGTATTCCACCATTTTATATTTGGTGCTATTACGTTCGGCTTCTTCAGCTTCAACTTCTTTTACGCTACTGTGTTTACACATTTCTTCGAGCCATTCATCATCTACTTTGGCATTTCCATCAAGGTATTGCGCAAGTAGCCTATGTACCAATACATCAGGGTAGCGTCTAATTGGTGATGTAAAGTGTGTATAATGCTTAAAAGCCAAACCGTAATGGCCCGCGTTTTTGATAGTATACTTGGCTTTTGCCATAGAGCGAATGGCCAATGTAGAGAGCATATTTTCTTCAGGTTTGCCTTTACACTCTTTTAGCAGCCTATTTATCTCTTTACTCGCATTTGGGTTTTGTACCAAGTTGATCTTATACCCAAAACGGTAGGCCATGTTTTGAAGCGCTACAAGCTTTTTCTCGTCGGGCGTATCGTGAACCCGATATACAAAAGGTGGTACTTTTTTGCCACCTATATAGCGTCTATAATTTTCGCTAACTTCTCTATTGGCTAAAAGCATAAACTCTTCAATAAGTTTATGCGCATCCCTACTTTCTTTAATCAATATTTCTATCGGTGCACCATTGTCGTCAAGCTTAAAGCGCATTTCGCTTCTATCAAAACCTACTGCACCTTCTCTAAACCTTCTTGATCTAAGATTTTTTGCAAGAACATCTAACTGCCTAATTTCTTCGGCTAAATCTCCTTCGCCAGTTTCAATTCGTTCTTGGGCTTCTTCGTAAGTAAACCTTCTATCAGAATGAATTAGGGTTCTTCCAAACCACCTATCACTTATTAAGCCTTCGCTATTCATTTGAAAAACAGCAGAAAACGTGCATTTATCTTCATTGGGCCTTAGCGAGCAAATTTCATTACTTAATCGCTCAGGCAGCATTGGAATTACGCGGTCAACTAAATAAACTGATGTGGCACGGTTTTGAGCTTCTTTATCAATGGTGTCGTTGGGTTGTACGTAGTGGGTTACATCTGCAATGTGAACTCCTATCTCATATAAATCTTCATCTAGTTTTTCGAAAGAAATAGCATCATCAAAATCTTTGGCATCCCAAGGGTCAATAGTAAAAGTGAGTATTTGCCTGAAGTCTCGTCTTTTGGCAACATCATTATCGGTTATTTCATCTTCTATTTTTTCAGCTGACTTAAGCACATGTGGCGGAAACTCTGGTGGTAAACCATGTTCAAGCATAATGGCATTCATTTCGGCATTATGATCTCCCGGTTTACCCAATACCGCTTTTACTTCGGCAATTGGGTTCTTTTCTTCAGGATTGTAATTGATCATTTTAACTGCAACTAAATCGCCATCAACTGCGCCACCTATTCTGTTTATTGGTATAAAAAAATCAACATTAAATTTTTTATTTGCCGGAATACCGAAAGCGAATTTTTCGTGTACCTGAAGCGTACATACATAAAGATCTCTAGCGCGTTTTATCACTTTCTCTATGGTACCTTCTGGCCTTCTGCCTTGTCCTTGTCTTGTTAATTTAACTTCAACTGTATCGCCAGGCAAGGCGTCTTTAGTGTGCCTTGCATTAATGAAAATATCTTGCTCAAACTTATCGCTAGCCACAAAACCAACGCCTGTACGTGCCATGTCTAGAATACCTGTAATTCCGGGTTTCTCTTCAATTGGTTCACCTTTAAATTTTACTCTTGAATGGCCTTCCATATCAAGCACTTTTTCGTGCAAAAGTTGGCTAACGGCATTTTCAAGATGCATTACATCACTTGGATTTGTAATTCCTAAATGGCTTCGTAATTGTTTAAGATTAAAGGGTTTATTGGGGTGTTTTTTTAAGTAGGAAAGAAGTGTTTTTCTTATTCTATTCTTGGCCTTTTTTGGGCCTTTTCCTTTTTTAGTCAATGTAAAAATCGTTTTGTTTATCTAAAATATTCGCAGCATGCCCTTTTTTGCTGCTATTTGGTAGGGTCATTATCTTTTTTGAAAAGGTCTTTAACCGATTCAAATTCTCGCTTCAAAAATACACCAAATCCATAGGTGTTGCTATTGAAGGTAATTACAGGGTTTTGCGTTTGCCGCTGAAACACAAGTACTTTTATGCTTCCGTCGGGATTTACCTTATAAGATATCTCCTTATTTGGGCTATAGCCATTTTGTAATTCGTAAGCAAAATCAACGCCTACTCGGTCGTTGAAAAATGTAGTTGAAAGTGCCAGTTCTAATTCGCTTTGGTTTAATTCAATGCCATCGGCAGAGTATCTTCTATAGTTCACATTTACTTGTAAATCTTCATCAATGGCGCTCAACCAATATGTTAATTGGTTTGAAATAAGATCTCCGAGCCCAGCATTTACACTTGATCCAAAAATATTGGTGCTTACGGGTGCTGCATTATACATGGGCATAAAGCGGTTGAGCACCAAAAGGCTTACTACTTGTTTGGTAAGCTCTTCTTCACTCAGGTTCATATTTTCAAGTTCGCGCTGTAGAGATGCTACATCCACACCACCTTCGTCAACAAACTCAAAGTCAAGGCTAATTTCAGGCTTGAGTAATGAACCGTTTAGCTGAGCGTATGCCACCACAGGCACAGGTGTTTTGTATTGCTCTAAACGCTCTGCATCGTATTGGGGAATGGTGCTAGCCAAACTGTACGCATTTGCTTTTAAGTTGTAATCTGCTCTTATATCAATTAATGCATCATAAGGGTTGCCAACCCAGCTCATTTTACCACCTTTCTCTATTTCAAAGCGTTTGTTTATTAGGTCGAAAGCCGTAAAAAGATAGTTTCCGTTGTCAATTATATAGTCACCGAACATTTGAAATTCGCCAGCTGGCGAAAGTTTCATATTAAGTTTACCATTGCCGCTCGCCTTAATAATATCCCCCAATTGCTTATCAAAAATTAGTTGTGTTTCGGCTTTTGTATTTAGGGTAACGTTTAAATCAAGTGAGAAATCTTGATCATTCACCAAGTATTCGGTAGGGCCCTTGTCTTTATCAATAAATCTTATAAAGGATTCTTGGCTGTAGCCTTGTTCTTCTTCAATTGGTAAAAAGAATTGGGTGCCCTTTTCGGTTACTAAATCACAATAGATATTGGCGCTTAGCATTGCACCCGTGAACCTTGCCTTGCCTGTGCCATAAAATTCGCCGTAGAATAAGTCGTTTTCATTTTCTTCAATGTCAAAAACGGTAAAGTCGGTACAACTCATGTCTAAATTCAGATCAAAACGCTGCAGCATATCATGCTGAATATTGCCATTTACAACACCCATTTTTCCACGATGGTCAGTAAGTACCAGATTATCGAAAAGAATATTTTTTGAGTTTATCTTAAAGGTGTCGGCTAGTGTATAATCCGTCCCTATGTAATCGACATGGAGGCTCGTAGAGTCTAACGCTGCCCAGCCATTTAAACTTGGGTTTGCGAGTGTACCTTTAAGCCTGGCCATAGCAGAAACGCTACCTTTAAGATTAGAAACCACATCGGTAGCTAAAACTTCAAAAAAAGAATTGGGTACTTTATCAATGTAGAAAAATAGATCCATACTTGGATCTTTGAGATAGTTAAGCCCACCTGTAACCTTTATAATCTCTTTATTGTAAATATCAGTTATGCTACCGTAAATGCCTAGTAACTGATTTTGAGCATTGTAGTGACTTTCAACTGTAATGGCATCTAGTGCTAGATTATTAAAGCTAATTGGGTTGGCGTAAATTGACGCTTCAACCAATGGATGTCCGTTTTCAGTAATTATAGTGCCATTTGCATTTATTTCACCTTCTAGCGTTTTAAAATAATCAGGCAGAAATGTTGAGACCTTTTCAATATTTAGTCCGAAAACGGAATAATCAAGATCATACTCATTTGATGTGCTTGCTAGTCCGTTTAGCAGAAGCCTTTCGCTGCCTTGAGAAAGACTTAAGTTTTTAAGCTCAAAATTTTCAAGTTCTCGCCATATAAGTGTATCGCAACTTAAATCAAATTCATTTGAATCTAAAATGACTAGACTACTATCAATACTAATACTTGTTTGATTTGACTTTGAGTATCTAATGGAGTGGTTTAGCTTAAAATCAACAAGAGAATCGTTTATAATTCCTTTATGGTTTAAATAGATGTTGTTTGAGTCGTTTGAAATATTGAAATCGTAATTATTTAAGCTGAAACCACCTGCACTTAATTTGTTTAATCTGCCTTTTGCCAAAAGTGAATCACCAAGCTTAGTAAGTTTTACTTTTGGGTTGTCAATGTAAATATCTTGATATTTGAAAAATGGACTTTGAAGATTAAGTGCTAGGTTGCCCAGAGAATCTTCAATGTAAATTTTGAGATTGGTGTTTTGAGCTAGCAATATCTCATCTGGCAGAACTGAGTTAAGAATTAACGGATCCATGATTTTTACGAAACCATTTAGATAGAATGGTTCAAAATCATTCATGTGGTCTAATTTTTTTGGAATAAGATTTAGACCGCGCTCAATTAGGCCTTCAGGTATTTTTACAAAAGGTATTGATGTTTCTATTTCTGCTTCGGCAAAGTCAGCTTTAAGAGTCCAGGTTTTGCCTTTTTCGCTTAATTCACCTTTTAGAGTGGTAAATCCCGTTTCATATTGCTTTCCATTTACGCTTAAAAAAAGGTTTTTGGTTTCTACTGAACCAATAAAATTTTCAATCTTGTCGCCTTCAAAATTTGCAACTGCTTTGGTTTTTATAACTATTGTGTCCTCACTTAAATTTAGCTTGTTAAGGTTTATTTCTTTGATTTTGGTTTTTAAGTCAATAACAGGTGTTTTATCTGAAAAATCTATTTTTCCATCAATAGCCAAGTTGGCATTTGGGTCTTTTGATAGCAATACACCATTAAAAAAGTAATTTGCCACATCGCCCGTTACAATTACATTGTGATACATGTAATCTTTAAAAGTAAAATCTGTAACTACAGCATCAATGTTGGCCAATAGGTTTTCTAAGTTATTGCCTTTTGCTTTTAACTCAGCGTCAACACTTACCAAACCCAAATCATTGTTATTTAATAGTTTGCCTAGATTAAATTTATCAAGGTTTAGTTTGCCTACATACTTATTTTTACTTTGGATATCAAAAAGTTGAATGAGCAAATTTGCTTGGGCATTTCCTAAAGCGCTTTTGAGATTTCCTTTAGTGTAAAAACTATCTAACCGGCCATTGAAGTTGCCTTTTAACCTTATGTCACCTAACCTATAAAACTCGTTGGGAATTTCAATTTGTTTTATTTGGTTGTTAAAATCAGCCAGATATAATTCTGAGCGATCAATATCAAAATCAATAAACGCTATTTTGGGATCAGTGATATTCTCGATTTTACCGCTTCCTAAAAGGATTGATTTTTTGCCAAGATGAATTTCGAGCTCGCTTGTGTGAAAATTATTTAGAGTGCCTTTTATTTCTCCTCTCATGGTAATATCATCCGCAATTTTTTCAACTTCTGGAGCAAAAAATGCGATATCGCTAAAGAAAATGGAACTCTCTTTAAAATTGGTGGTAATTGCTATGGAGTCATTAAAGTTTTTCCAATCTTTCCAATCTTTAAAATTGAAAAGAATGTCTCCATTAATTTGACCATTGTTTGATGCAAGTTTGGTGTTTTTCCAACTGAAATGGGTTTTATCAATGGTTAAATCGCTGGTTAATGATTTTAACCAAAAACCTGATGTTTCTCTAAATCCGAAACCATTTAAATGAGCACTAATTCCATTTTCAATATGAATTGAATCCAAAACTCCAGTAACACCATAAGTTTTTAACCTGTAAAAATCAATTCCCTTTTCACCGTTTTTTCTGAAAGGAGGCCTTGTGTAATCAAAATGCGTAAAAGCACCTTCTTCAAAAATGAGTTTTCTAACTTCAACTATTTTTATTGGACCTTGCTTTGTGCTGTTACGCTCTGACTTTTTGAAAGCATATGCGTAATTATAGTCTGTATCGCCTTGGTAGTGTTTCAGGTTCCCCTTAAAGTGGCTAAGTATGAGCTGGTCTATAAGCAGTGCAGAATCTTGCAAAGGTGGCCATACTGGCGTAATTCTTACGGCTTCAGCTTCAAGTAAAATAGAGTCTTTGTGATCATAAATAACCACATTTGATAATAGTAATCTTGGAGGAAACTGTATTTCAATATCACCAATTGATGCTTTTTGGGTCAAATATTGATTGGCTAGTTTGTTGCCTAAAAATGTTAAGTACTTATTGCCCTGTTCTGTATAAGATAAATAATACCACCCCACCACCGTTGAGAATAGCAAGCCCAGCAGTAAGCTAAGTGGAATATACCACCATCGCCATCTTTTTTTTGCACTTTTGTGCTCCTTGTTCTTAGTATTCTCCAATGGGGTCAAAGTTCTTAAATTAAAACGTATTGGCTACTAAACCTAATATTTTGGCTATTGAGTCGAGCTGTGACGATACCGGTGCAGCAGTGTTGAGTAATGGCAAAATTCTGTCCAATATTATTTCTAGTCAGCAAATTCACAGCAAACACGGTGGAGTAGTGCCCGAACTGGCATCTAGAGATCATCAAAAGAATATTGTGCATGTGGTTGAGAGTGCGCTTGAAAAGGCCAATGCCGAGCTTGGTGATATGGATGCAGTTGCCATAACGGCAGGACCTGGTTTATTGGGCTCGTTATTAGTTGGCCTTAGTTATGCTAAAGGTATAGCCCTTGCCCTAAACAAACCTTTAATTGAAGTAAACCACCTTGATGCTCACATTTTAGCACACTTTATAGACAAACCTAGACCAAAACTACCTTTTATGTGTCTGCTTGTTTCAGGTGGGCATACACAGATTGTTTTGGTTAAAGAGCCACTTGAGCATGAAATAATTGGTAAAACCATTGACGATGCAGCTGGTGAAGCTTTTGATAAAGGCGCCAAAATTTTGGGTTTGCCTTATCCTGGCGGGCCAATAATTGATAAAAATGCTCAGCAAGGAAATGCCGATGCTTTTCATTTTAATCAGCCAAAGGTTAAAGATTTTGATTACAGTTTTAGCGGTTTAAAAACGGCCTTGCTCTATTTCTTGAGAGATCAACTAAAAGAGAATCAAAGTTTCATTCAAGAAAACATGAATGACTTATGTGCATCTTGGCAAAAAGTAATTGTCGACTATCTGATTTCTAAACTCAAAAAAGCAGCCAAAGCATACGGTGTAAAACACATTGGTATTGCGGGTGGAGTGGCTGCGAATAGTTATTTGCGCTCTTCACTTGAAAATCTAGGAAAAGAATTGGGAATTTATACCTACATACCGGCCTTTGAATATTGCCTAGACAATGCAGGAATGATAGCCAAAGTAGCTGAATTTAAATTTGAAAAAAGAGCGTTTGCTGAATTAGACCTTGCTCCGTTTACTAGGGTTGGTAAGCCACTGAGTTAAAATGCGGAATGTTAAAAGGTTAAAAAGTCAGGATTCTTGGCTGTAATTTTGAAACTAGATGAAAACACCAATCATTTTATTCTTAGTTTTTGTGAGCAGTTTTTGTTTCCGAAACGTGGCAAGTGCTCAAGATTCCACGGCTAAAGACACTACAACTATCATAGAAACCTTACCTGAATTTCCGGGTGGTGAAGCCGAATTAATTGCGTACTTAATAGATAATGTAGAATATCCTAAAAAGGAGAAAAGAAAGGGAATGCAAGGAACAGCCTACGTGCGTTTTGTAATTGACGAAACAGGTAAAGTGCGAGATGTTGATATTTTTCCAGGTACTGAAGATAGGGCAACTGAAGCTATGAAAGCAGAAGCTATTCGAGTGGTGAGCGAAATGCCGGCCTGGAAACCTGGGACTCAAAAAGGGAAGCCAGTAAGCGTTCAATATTCTATTCCAATAATGTTTAAGTTCAAATAAATATGAAGCAAGCTTTAGTATTTCTTTTTATAATGTTTCCCTTTTTTTCTTTTGCTCAAGAGCCGCAAGAAGAACCACAAGAAGAAGTATTTCAGGTAGTAGAAAAGATGCCTCAATTTCCAGGGGGACAAGAAGCATTGGTTAAGTTTCTTCAAACCAATATTAAATACCCAGAAGAAGACCGGAAAAACGGTAAAGAAGGTAAAGTGTATTTGCAGTTTATTATTGAAAAAGATGGCTCGGTTACTGAAGTGAAACCAATAGGGAAAGTAGAGGAATGGGCAACAAAAGCCATGGTTGATGAAGCCATGAGACTAATAAATGTGATGCCAAACTTTGAGCCAGGTACACAGCGTGGTAAGCCTGTTAGATGTAAGTACACACTTCCAATTGTTTTTAAGTTGGGCTAGTTTGATCGGTACCCAAAGATTATTTAAGCCAGGTACTTGGCCATTCTTAAGTGTTTTTTTGGTGCTTTTTTTAATTTACTTACCTGCGATAGGAGCTTCATATTTCGGAGACGACCTTGCATTATTAGCAACAAATCGAGAATCATTTAACGCTACATTTATTGAACTATGGAGCAGTATGCCTTTTTTTAGGCCGTTACAGGTGCTTCAGTTATCCGTTAATCAATTTTTTTTGGGTTCGGAAACATACATAATTCTCTTAACACACTTGTTTTTCCATGTCTTCCTTATATATTTTTCAATAAGGTGGATGAAAGATTTAAATCTTGATAAAAGAGTTATCTCGATTACTGTTTGGTTTTTAATAATGTCTCAAGTCAACGTAAGTGCAATAGTTGGCATTGATACCTTTTCTCAAGTAGGAAGTACAGTTTTTGGTTTTATATCCATGTATTTCCTTTTCAAATATTTGGCAATTGGCGGGTTCAGTAATCTCATAACTTTTTCGGGCCTTACTATTCTTTCTCTGTTGTGTAAAGAAACAGGAGTGTCTTTTCTCCTAATTGCCTTTAGTATGATTTTATACGCTTGTTTTAAAAAGAGTGTAAATGTTTCAAAGGCAATTACTTTGGTTTCTATAGTAATGGTTTTGGCAGTAATATACTTATGGGTAAGAAACTCAATTGGAGCAGCGCAACCAAAACTATCAGAAGGTGCTTATGGATTTGAGATTGGCCTGAATGTTTTTGAAAATTTAATTGGCTTTTTAGTGGCTCTTTTAATTCCAATTTCTACTGTTGAAGTTTTCAATTGGTATTCAAGTCCCGAGTTTAGTTTACTTTTTTTACTGATAGCGGCTTTTTCAATTTTCGTGTTTTTGATAGTTGTTTTTGGATTTAAAAAGTCATTTAGCTCTAAAGTCTTTAAAGCAAGCTCTTATTTATTTTTATTGGGCTCAATTCCAGTGGTATTCTTAAATCATGTTAGTGAATTATATGCCTATAATTTATTGCCTTTCGCTTCGTTGCTTTTTGCTTTGGCAGTTAACAATGCAATAACAACCGTTAGTAAAAAGAGGCCTTTGAAATATTTGGTTTATTTGGTGCTTTTTTTATTTCTAATGTCAAATTATTGGGCATCTCTTTCCAAAACAATGCTAATGAAAGCAAATGGAGAAAATGCCCATAAGCTAATTGAAGGCTTATTGAATTACACATCTGAGTTTCCTAAGAAATCCATAGTCTTTTTAGTTAATGATATAAATAAGGCGCAATACTCCGTATTTATTCAAGATGACTTTAATGTACTCAATCGCGGAGAGAATTATTTAAGAAGAGCTTCAAGAAAGGATTTAAGGTTTAGAATAATAAGCAGTAGAGAGATAGATGACTTTAGACACCTAAAGCGGGCCATATTTTTAGAACTTGATGAAAATGATCAGATTACAAGGATTACTTCCTTTTAAGTATCACGGTTTTATTCTCATTATATATCGTTTCCCAATCTACGCTATTTTGGTATTTCGATAAAGAATCTTGGTAGGCTTCATCAGATTTAAGTGGGTATGTTCCTTCGCCAAGCAAAACCGCTATGTAATCCGCATCTTCAACTACCGGAAATTCATAAAGTGTCTTTCTAAAAGGTACATGTGGTATAATGTGGTAATGGCCACTCACAGAAACATCTTCGTTATCAGGAATTAGATCTAGCGCCTTTCTCAGCTCTGCAACATTAAAACTCCGAGTGTAATGCTTTGGTGAGAAAATATTCTGTCTTTCGTGTGTGTACCATTTGGCAGTGCGTGATTTATACTTTATCAAGGTGATAGAAAAGGTACTCAGTGTAATCAATAAAGCTACTTTAAACCTTAAACCTTTCACTTTAAACTTAGAATCGTTCAGCCAAAAGAAAACTGCAAAAGTGCAAATAGCCACCAATTCTACATTGTAGTGGTAATTGATTCCCCATTTCAATATTTGATCGTTTAGCACTTTTTGGGCAATGATTGGAATGGCCATGAGCAACCAAACGGGCCTAAAAAACCAAGCAAAGGCTCCAGAAAGTAAAAGCACCAAATACAACTCGCCTTTAATACCATCGCCCCAGCGGTCGCCTGTATGATTTGTAAAGAACATTTTAAAGCTCTCCCAAGGGTGCCTTAGTGCAAACTTTATGGCTTCCCCATAAGATTCACCCAAGGCGGAATAATGAAAATGCAGGTAACTGTCTCTGCCTTCATTTGCCAAAGAAGGCATTACCACTTTGGTGATTGTTAGAAAGTAGAAAATTGAGAAAAGAGAAGCAGTAATTGCGATTATTCGTTGATTACGAACTTTATCAAATGGTTTTATTGCCAAAGCGCCAAAAATGAAGAACATAAAAACCGAGATGTTCTCTTTACATAGCAACGCTAAAATAAAAATAATGGAGAAGGCTTTCCAATGCTGTTTTCTTAGAAAGTAGAATAACCACGGTAGGGCAGATGACCCCAAAACATTGTCGTGGTAATCAAAAGCAAGTGCACTATGGAATGCAAAAAAAGCGAAATAGTGAAACATGGCTAGGCTGCCCAACCATGCTTTGCCACCGTATTCATTAAAGAATCTAAATACACCCCAACCACCAATTAGAATTATAATCCATTGAAAAATCAAAAGCGTGTAAGTGCCAAAAAGGTGATAAAACGGAGCAAATAGAAATTGAATAGGAGTGAAGTGGTCGCTAAGCTTATTATCAAAAAATGGAGTTTCAAGCTCGGCATTTAGGGGCGTGAGCAGCTTACAATCATTGGCTCTAAAGTGGGCATAATCATAAATGGCGTTTGTGTAAATACCTAATGGATCACTTGATGTTCGAAATTGGTAGTGGTTAACAAAGGTGATGAGCCCATAAAACACCGCAAAAAACAACAATATCCACGTGGCGCTTTTTGGATTTAAAAGACCTTCTATTCTTGCTAGAAATGAGTTTGTGGTTTTCTGCACTTGGCAAAAGTAGAAGAGTTAAGTGTCAAGTTAGCCAATTAAAAAGAATAGCCCGTCATTAATGATATGTAGTGCTTATTTTCTAAATATCCACCTCCAATAGATGGAGAGTATAACGCGAGTTTTCTTTCGTATCCAATTCTAAAATCAAACCGTCTTATGCTTCTGCCTACCAAAATGCTCCATTCCTTTTTTGAACTAAAAAATATTTGCAAATCGATTTTCTCATGGTTAGCCTGAAAGGAAAAGACTGAATAATTAAAAATGTTATTACCCATTAAATGAACTATGGGTGTAAAAGTCCAGCCCTTTTTTTGAAACCTATACTGATACGAAACAACAAGAAAAGGAGTATGGAGAGAATCTTCATATATTTCAGAAAGCTTAAAATTCCGTGGGTTAAAAACCATTGCATTAGCAAGATGAAGGCTTAGTTTGTTATTATGAAACTTAGCACCTGCAGCTAGATCAAAATACTTAGAATTATCACTTCCGAAGTTTTCTTTAATACTTCCACCAAATACAAGCTTAACCTTCTTGAATTCAAACGAATAGTTTGTGGTGAAAACCAAGGGCAAGGTTTCCATTCCAACATTTCCAAAGCTATAAAGGCCTGTAAGCGCTAATGTCAAATTCCCAGTTTTATAGTTGAACCCAAAGCCTTGAACAGCTCTGAAGTGTTCACCAATAGTCTGGTAATAATTGGGAGAGTATTTTGTTAGTGATTCAAATTCAAGCTGCTTACCATTTTCTAATGTATGCGCAGCATTATTAACGTTCGCCAACTGTAAATGCTCAAGGTTTTGACTTTTAACTGAAGTACAAAATATGGTGAAAAAAATTACAGCTAAGGTTCTCATAATTAAAAGAGCTGCGAACCTCGCTTAAAACCATTAGGGCTGAATCGAAAACCGATTACATGAGTAGGAATGAAAAAGCTTTGTGAATATTCATCAATTTGAAGTAAAGACTGAAAGCTATAGTTAATACTGAATCTTTTAAAATCATAGCCAAACATCAAATTATTCGTTATGGAGCTACTTGCAACATCGTCGTGAAAAATGGTGGATGAAATACCTAATTTCAAATTGTTGAACTTACTGGTTACTCCCAAATTGCTTGTTGAAAGGTTATATGTCATGTCTAAAACCCTTGGATCGTGACTCTCTTGATAGAAAATATGATTGTAGGTGAAATGAGGCTGCAACTCAATTCTTTCATTTAGAATTAAAGTGGTCTGTAATCTTAAGTTTATTGGGTAAATATTTGGTACTGCTATTACATGTCTCAAACTATTTCTTTGCATAATGTTGCCGAGGCTTAATCCAATCTGGTGGTAGCCTTTAATGTAATTAATTCCAAAACCTAAAGAATAGCCAGTCTGTCCTTCAGGCATAATGGTCGAATTGGTTTTTGTTATTCCGAGTCTTGCGTATGCACCCAAGTTCAATTCTGCTTCGTTCAGTTTTAATTTTCTAAAGTATCCAATATGAGCACCAACTGAGCTTGAATACTCATCAAAGGCCATATACTGTGAAACACATATTCCCTGTTTCTCATTTGAAGAGAAAAACGATACATCGTTAAAGACCGATGGTGAAAACGATAAATTCGATAATCTAGTAAGACTTTGTACAGTTATTTGACCTTGAAATGGAGAAAGCGCAGGGTTTGAAAAATTTGTGTTTTCAAGGTTTTGGCCCTTTGAAAAAAAGGAAATAAGAAAAAAGGAGAGTAATGTTAACTTTTTCATGCTCGTTAATTTTTACGCAATGTATTGAAAAACAGTTATTACTGCAGAAAAAAATCAAGTCTTAATTCAAATGTTTTATTATTTATTCAATTGTTCCAAGTCCTTAGCTGCTCTTTGCTAAATGTCCATTCTGGCGTAACCAAATCGCCATCAGGTACTCTATACCATGGGCTGAGATCATTAACATCGGGATTTAATAAAACATGCATTTCTTGTGCAGGCATATAGCTCTGTGCAAGCAGAAAAATCTTTTCACCATCGTCGTTTCGTGCCACATCCATTACCATTATCGCATGAC
This sequence comes from Bacteroidia bacterium, assembly GCA_049115495.1. GTDB lineage: Bacteria > Bacteroidota > Bacteroidia > CAILMK01 > JACPUW01 > JACPUW01. Next base: position 50,958 of record JAGDZV010000016.1, read on the forward strand.
CCGGGCTTCCACCCTTAATCCAAACATCGCCAGGCAAAATGTCTTTTGCATCTTTTTTAAAAAGCTCTTTTTCCAAAGAGAGAGTTCCTGCATAGCTCCATACCATTTCTAGGTACTTCCAATAATTGGCTTCAGAATCACCGAAACTTTCGGTTTTAATCCAATTTACATTATTGCCATTAACTCTAATTCTGTAGCCATCAATCCATTTTGTGTATTCGCAATTAAAGCCATTGGTAAAGTTGAAGTGTAAATCTTTGTATCGCTTCTCACTTCTCAAATAATCAGCACGTACTCGCATTACAGCATCGGCACATTGGTGAAGATCTCTTTTGCCAATAGGCAGGTCAATTACTGCATATTGTGCGTCTTGATGCCATTTTTCTTCACCATTGTGTAATAAAACCTTGCTGTTTTTTGCTTTTAAAGGCAAGCTCAGAAGGTGTTTTGCAAACGGAGAACTTGAAATTCTTGTGAAACCTTCGGGCAATGCAATTTCAGCTATTGTGGTTGGGAAAGTTTTCTCCTGTACGTCGTCGGGTATAGGTGATTTTTCAGTAGTGTTGGCTATTTCTGGAATAGTTGATTTACAAGAAAGAAATGCCAAGATTGTTACAGAGAAAAAAAGCTTTATGTTGAACATATCTTTTAATGTGAGTGAAGTAAAAAGGTAAACTTTTAAGTTTTAAGCCCAAACCGTAAGATGCCTAACGAAAGTCTCATTTAAGAAGTATTTAAAATGTCAATCCCATTTTCAATTACTAAGTAGTAAAGCGTCTACTGGCTAGAGCGGTGAAAAGTGTAGCATTTAAAGCAAACAACAAAAGTCCCAGCGGGACGAAACCCAAAAGGATAGTATGTAAGTGCTATCACACCTTTTGAATAATAGAGAAAAACCCACCCAATTTCCCTTTTTTTGCAAAAGGTCAATGGCAGCTAATATTCACGAAATTCTTAAGCGAACTTGGGGTTATGATGAGTTCAGGCCTTTGCAAGAAGATATCATCAATTCCATTTTAAAAGGAAACGATACTTTGGCCTTATTACCTACCGGTGGCGGTAAGTCTATCTGTTTTCAAGTTCCTGCAATTGCGCTTGAAGGTATTTGCATAGTGGTGAGTCCGCTGGTGGCATTAATGAAAGATCAGGTAGAAAACCTGACCAAAAAAGGAATAAAGGCCTATCACTTGCATTCTGCCATGAGCAAAAGGGAAATTGATATTGCTTTAGACAATTGTGTTTACGGCAGAATTAAGTTCCTTTATGTTTCACCAGAAAGGCTTAAAACCGATATTTTCATTGAACGCTTTAAAAAAATGAAAGTCGCCTTCGTGGCCATTGACGAAGCCCATTGTGTTAGCGAATGGGGCTATGATTTTAGGCCGCCTTACCTTGAAATTGCAGCGCTAAGAGAGCACAAACCCAATTTGCCTTTATTGGCCCTTACAGCTTCGGCAACTCAATTGGTACAAGAAGATATATGCCAAAAGTTAGAGTTTAAAGAAGGTTTTCAAGTTTATCGAAAGTCTTTTGACCGCCCAAATGTGGTTTATGCAGTTACAAAAACTGACGACAAGCATGGCCGAATACTCTATGCATTAAACAAAACGCCTGGTACAGCGATACTTTATGTAAGAAATAGGCGTCAGACCAAAGAGCTTAGCGAGTGGTTAAATCATGAAGGCATTGCATCAACTTTTTACCACGCCGGACTTTCTCAGCAAATTAGAAACACAAGGCAAGAAGCTTGGATCAATAGTAAAGTGCGCGTAATGGTAGCTACGAATGCCTTTGGAATGGGCATAGATAAACCTGATGTTCGTTTGGTGTTACACTATGGAGTTCCTGATAGTTTAGAAGCTTATTACCAAGAAGCAGGTAGGGCAGGTAGAGATGGAAAACGCTCTTTCGCCGTTGCCATGGTGGCTAATCTTGATATTGAAAACTTACAATCAAGCATTCAAGAAAAATTTCCCCAGCCAAAAGAAGTGGTAATGACTTATCATGCTTTGGGCAACTTTTTTCAAATTCCACTAGAAGGCGGAGCATGGCAGGTTTTTAATTTTGATATGACCAGCTTTTGTAGGGTTTATGAAAAGCATCCGCTAAAAGTAATTAACCACTTAAAACTGCTTCAGCAGGCGGGTTATTTAAGTTTTTGCGAGACCACATTTGAGATGAGCCGATGCATGGTGTTATTGCCCTATGACGAAATGTATCGTTTTATGGTGGCCAATAAAAGACATGACGAAACATTAAAAACCTTGCTGAGATTGTATGGTGGGCTTTTTGATAATTACATAAAAATCAGCGAAAAAAAGCTATCTACGGTTTTAAAAATTAGCGATGCAGAAGTGAGAAAAAGGCTTACGGAACTTCAGAAGCTTAATATTATAGATTATGTAGAAGCTACAAACGCTCCTCAAATTGAATATACCTTACCAAGGCACGATAAGGATCAGGTAATGCTTGATCATAACTTTATTAAATCGAGAAAAGAAGTTCTAGAGAATAAGGTAAAGGGAATTCTTGATTACGTAAATGCTAAAGAGAAATGTAGAGGGAATTTAATCTTGGAATATTTTAATGAAATTCCAGTACATAACTGTGGCCATTGTGATTACTGTATGTCAGTTGATTACGACGCCGATACGCTGTTTAAAGAACTTAGATTGGAGCTTAAGAAAGAACCTATTTCTCTAGATGAACTAAAAATGAGATTCAATACCCAAAATAAAGTATTTAGGTCAACGTTTAGGCTTATGCTTGATCAAGGTGTTATTGAAATAAAAGACGAAACGGTGTACCATTGCAGCTAATTTGGCATAAGAGTTTTGAAACGCATCATTTTTACGGTTACCAACGATTTACAATACGATCAACGCATGCAGCGTATATGTACATCGCTTGCAAAAGCAGGATATGACTGTACGTTGGTTGGCCGTTTGCTTCCAAACTCTAAGTCGCTACCTGTTTTCCCGTTCCGAACCTATAGAATTAAATGCCATTTCACAAAAGGTAAGCTGTTTTATCTAGAGTACAATTTGCGTTTATTTTTTTATTTGATGCAGCAGAAAACTTGGGCGATTTGCGCCGTTGATTTAGATACCTTGTTGCCTGCCACTTTGGTTAGTAAAATGAGAAAATACAAATTGGTTTATGATGCACATGAGTATTTTACTGAAGTGCCTGAAGTGGTAAACCGAAAAAGTGTAAAAGCCATTTGGGAGTGGGTGGCAAAAACTTGTATCCCTAAAGCAGATTTATGCTATACCGTTGGGCCTAAACTAGCTGAGATATTGGGCCACAAGTACAATAATGAATTCGGAGTAATTAGAAACCTTCCGGTATCTGCCCTTCCAGAAATTGATAAAGGATCTTTAGCTAAAGAGCCCCGCCAAAGCGGACAGTTCATCTTATACCAAGGTGCTTTAAACGAAGGCCGAGGGTTAGAAGCTTTGATTGAAGCAAGCAATGAGCTGCCAATTTCCATTCTAATTGCCGGTGAAGGAGATTTAAGCCATTCATTAAGAGAGAAAGCAAAATCATTAAAGACTGAAAACGTTCAGTTTTTAGGTTTTATAAAACCTGCTGAATTAAAAGCAATTACCGCAAAAGCATGGCTAGGTTACAACCTTCTTGAGAATAAAGGCTTAAGCTATTATTACTCATTGGCCAACAAGTTTTTTGATTATGCTAATGCTGGAGTTCCATGTCTAAATAGCAATTTTCCGGAGTACACCGCTTTGAATAATGAGTATGATTGCTCTGTGCAAATTGAATTAACTAAAGAAACGATAGTTGGAGCGGTTCAAAAACTTCTCAATGATGAGAGTGAGTATAATAGACTATCAGTTAATAGTAAAAATATGGCTGCTAAACTAAACTGGGAAAATGAAGAAAAGGAACTGACAAAACTTTATGAGCAACTTTAAAAAACATCTTCATGTCGTATCCTTCGATGTGCCTTTTCCGCCAAATTATGGTGGGGTAATTGATGTTTTTTATAAGCTAAAAGCTCTTAAAGAGCTGGGCGTGCAAATAGTGCTGCATACTTGGCAATATGGAGATAGAAAAGAGCAACCTGAGCTAAATAACATTTGCGAGAAAGTGTTTTACTACAAGCGCAACCGCTTCATGAATCCTTTTAGCGGAACAACGCCCTATATTGTAAAAACAAGGTATAGTCAAGACTTGGTTTCTAACCTAAATATTGATAATGCGCCAGTTCTTTTTGAAGGTTTGCATACTACGGCTCCGCTTTATTATGAAAGGCTGTTGCCAAGTAAAAAGGTTATGATCCGCAATCATAATATTGAGAGCGACTATTACCGCTTATTGGCCGATAAGGAAGCCAGGCCCTTTAAAAAGGCATACCTAAAACATGATGCAAAACTTTTAAAGCGTTACGAAATAATTTTGGCCAAGGCCAATTATGTAGCAGCCATTTCGCGTAAAGACCACAATCAGCTTAAACCTAATTGCAATAGCGTTTATATCCCTGCTTTTCATCCCAACCAAAAGGTTGGTTCACAGTTGGGTAAAGGCAATTATTGCCTATATCATGGCAATTTAGCTGTAGCAGAAAATGGCGAAGCCGCCACGTGGTTGGTAAATGAAGTGTTCTCAAGAACAAACAAAAAGCTTGTAATTGCCGGAAATAAAGCTTCAAGTAACTTAAAGAAAATAGTAAGCCAACATAGAAATATTGAACTAAAAGAGAACCTTTCAATAGATGAATTTGATCAATTGATAAAAGCGGCACAAATCAACATATTGCCTACTTTTCAGCCCACTGGTATAAAACTTAAATTACTTAATGCACTTTATAAAGGAAGGTTTTGCCTGGTAAATGACTTCATGGTCAAAGATTCAGGACTAGAGCAACTAACCGAACGAGCAAATTCAGCAACTGAGTTTCTTAATTCAATTGAAGCTTTTTTTGAAAGGAATTTTTCAGTTAAAGAGATAAATGAAAGAAAAGAAATATTAGAGACTGATTTTAGCAATTTAAAAGGGGCTAAACAAATAGTAGAATTGCTATTTTAAACTTCAAGGCTTTTTGGTTCAACTTCTTTAATGTCTTTGTTTTCAAGCTTTAATACCTTGCTAGGATGATAATGGATGAGATTGTAGTTGTGGGTTGCCATTAACATAGCCGTTCCTTGTTCAGTGATTCTAACCAAAAGGTCCAAAATTTCTTTGCTAGTCTTTGGGTCAAGGTTGCCAGTAGGCTCATCGGCAAGTAAAAGAAATGGTTCGTTCACCAATGCTCTTGCAATTACAACCCTTTGCTGTTCACCACCTGATAATTCATGAGGCATGTCATGTTTTTTATGAATGAGCCCCACCAATTCAAGCACTTCATCAAGCCTTTTATCCATCAGCGATTTTCTTTTCCAACCTGTAGATTTCATTACAAACCGTAAGTTATTCTCAATGTTTCTGTCAGTGAGAAGCTGAAAATCTTGAAAAATAATGCCTAGTTTTCTTCTGAGAAACGGGATTTTTTTACTTCGAATACTATGCACTCTAAAGCCACTCACATGCGCCTGTCCCACTTTGGGTTTTAGGTCGCCATACAAGGTTCTAAGAAGTGATGTTTTTCCACTGCCTGTTTCGCCAACAAGATATACTAAATCACCAGGAAACATCTTGAACGAGGCCTTTTCTATGATTGTTTTTCCACCTTGCTCAATAGCCAAATTTTCAAGATCTAATACCGGCGTAGACATATTAAAATTTTAGGCTAAGCTAATACAAACTCATATTGTGGTGAGATTAATATATAAACCATAGGTTAAGTTGTTGATTATTAGATTACTGTAATAATTTAAATGAACCTTAACATTATCAGTGCTAATCAAAACGGTATTTTTACTTTTGCAGAGATTTTTTTCAAAAGGTAAAGCAGAAATGAAGAAGAACTTATTTAAAGCAGGTATAGGATTAGCGCTTGTTGCATTATTTGTTGGATGTAACCCGCTAAAACTTATTGAGAAGTATTTAGATCAAATACAGGTAGTAGCTACTCCAAAAGTTTTAGAAGTGCATGGCAACAAGGTAGAGTACTCTTTAAAAGGAAAAGTACCGGCCAAAGCGTTTCATAAAAAGGCAGTGGCCACACTTACTCCAGTGGTTCACTATAATGGCAAAACATTAAATCTTGATCCCATTAGCCTAAAGGGCGAAGTTGCTGAAGGAGCTGGCAAAGTAATTAAGGTAAAAGAAGGTGGTTCGTTTGAGCTATCGGGTGAATTTGACTTTGTAGATGACATGGCAGGTAAGAATCTGTACATGGATCTTGAAATTAGAGTTTGCCAATCTGGAACTGAAAAGTGCGGAACTTTTAAAAAGGAAAAAGTAGCTTTAGGAATGATCACAACTTCTAAATCTGTTAAAGGAACTGAAGAAGTTTATGTAGCCGGAGATTTTGAGCCCTTAAAAAGAAGTTTCCAAAGATCAATTTTCTTTACCATTAATAGTTGGTACATCCGCAGCTCTGAAAAAAGAGGAGAAGCGGTAGAGCAATTAAAAGCTTTTGCAAGTGCCGAGAGATTAGAGCTAAAAGGAATTTCTGTAAATTCTTTTGCATCTCCAGATGGCGAGCTTAAAATCAACCAAAATTTAACTGAAAAACGTAGTGAGTCTTCTTACAAGTTTTTGGATTACCTTATGAAGAAAGAAAAGGTAAGTGTTGAAGGTGAACTTTATAAAAAGAAGTCATTAGAAGAAGATTGGGATGGCTTTAGAAAGCTTGTAGCTGCAAGTGATCTTCCAGACAAAAGCGCTGCCCTTCAAATAATAGCTTCAAAAGAATCAAATGATGATAAAGAAGCTGCCATTAAAAAATTAGAGTCTTGGCCTACCATTCTTGATGAAATGATGCCTAAACTTAGAAGGTCTGATGTAATTCTTCAAGGCGTTGTTCCAAACAGAAGTTTAGAAGAACTCGGTACAATGGCAAAGGAAGGTAAGTATGCCGATTTTACAATTAAAGAACTGCTTTACTATGCCGCTAATAGCAATGATGCCGCAGCAAAAATTGCCGCTTACAAAGCTTATGTAGAAAAACGTCCTACACGTTTTATTGGTTACAACAACTTGGCAGCTGTTTATATTACCGAAGGAGAATACGCTAAGGCTGAAACAGCCTTGAACGACGGCTTAAGAAAAGCCAATAGCAATGATTCATTACAAATGAATATGGGTATTGTATTGAGACAAAAAGGAGACCTAGAAGCTGCAATGGCGGCTTATGATAAAGCGGGTAGAGCTGGTTTGCCAGTGGGTTACAATAAGTCAATTATACATATAATCAATGGCAGCTATGATATGGCGTTAGAAAGTCAGCCTGCTGCAAAATGCGATTATAATACTGCCTTAGCATCATTATTAAGCGGGAGCTTTGATGATGCCATATCTGAAATTAACTGCCAAAAGTCATTATCAGGAGACGATTATTACCTTAAAGCGATTGCAAATGCAAGAAAAGGTAGCGTTGATGAAATGGCTGCTGCTTTAAGCTTAGCATATAAAGCTGATAAATCTTTTGCTAATAAAGCAACCAACGATATGGAGTTTGCTTCTTATTGGGAAAGATCTGAATTTAAAAACGCCATTAACCTTTAAAAATTAAGATTATGAAACTCAGAACTCTTTTATCATTAGCACTTTTAATTTCATTAGTAGGATTTTGGTCATGTGGACCAGCCGAAAATCAAGTTACAGTTGATTTGACAACAGATAGTGAGTTTCCTACTCGAGGCGACTCGGTTAGTTTAAACATAACCGTGAGCAGCGAGCTTGAAAATCTTAAGCAAGTGGTGGTTGAAGTTTCTTCTGTTGATACAAATGGAAATGCACTTCTTTTTGTTAAAGAAACAAGAGATGCTGGCGACCTTTCATTTTCTGGTGAATACTCATTTACAGTAGGAGAAGGAACCGCTTTTGGTGAAACGATCAATGTAATCATTACATCTACTGACGCCATTGATGGTTCATTTGAAACCGTAAATACAGATATTACAGCCGTGGCCTACATGAGTGTGTTCAGAGCTGATGCCGAGGTAGGCCATCAGTGGGGTCCTCTAAATGGTGGTTATAACCTAGTAGATGCTGTTCAAGCATATAGAGATGCACCTGCCAACACAAAAGATATGGTTGACCAAAGCGAGCAGCAAAAAGTTTTATCAAATGTATTTCAGTCAAACGCCGAGGCCAACACCACTTTTATTGATTTAGGTGAAAACTATAATATTGCTGAATTACACACGGTAAGCGTAGAAGATGTTTTTTCTGAAAGATCGGCAAGCAATGTAATTACAGTGGCTGCTGGTACTAAGTTTATTGCAAAACTTAGAGGTGGAAGCGATTATGCGGTGGTTCATATTACATCAATTGATCCTGATTACGAACCAACCACAACCGAGAATAAGGGACATTATGTTTTTGATATTTACAAGCTGCAATAAAATAGCTTAAAGAATACAATTTAAAAGGGGGCGTTGAGCCCCCTTTTTTTATTTTTGGCATTGTGTTGATGCTTATTACTCAATTTTGAGAATAAGTACAACAACGATTAACCAAGTATTGCGTTAGCCCATTAATGACCTTTTTATATCCTTCTTTTCTATATGCGCTTGGCCTTATGGTCATTCCAATAATAATTCACCTTTTTAATTTTAGAAAGTTTAAAAGGCAAGAGTTTACTCAAGTAAAATTTCTTGAAAAGGCCAGCAAAGTAAAAAAGCGGTTTAAGCAAATAAGAGATGTAATTATTATGCTCTTAAGAATGCTTGCCATTGGCTGTTTGGTTTTGGCCTTTGCTCACCCAATTCCTAAAGAAGTAAATGAAAACAGTCAAAAGCAAAGCATTGTTAGTATTTACCTCGACAACTCTTTTAGCATGGCCCTACAAAGCGAGAATGGAGAGCTTTTGGCTGAAGGGAAAAAGAAAGTTGAAGAAATTGCAGATGCATTTGGTGAGAACTCGCTATTTCAACTTATTACGAATAACATTAGTGAGCGTTCTAGAGGATTTATTGAGAAAGAGCTCTTTTTACAAAGTCTTGAAAAAGTTGACCTTGAACCTTTCGTTTTAACTGAAGAAGAAATAAATCAGCTTCAGCAAAGCGAACTTCTTTCAAATAATGGAAATAGAGTTCAAGTTGTAATTTCTGATTTTCAAAAACAGAATTTTGAATTAACAAGTCAGCTCGACTCTACAATTACAAGATATTGGGTGAAAATTGATGCTGAAAAAGAGTCGAACATTTCTGTGGATACGGCTTGGTTTGAGCAAGCTCTTTTTGTTAAAGACCAAAACGCACAACTTATTGTGCAAGTAACAAACCATAGCGAAAACAAATTAGAGAGTAGATCAATTGTTGTAAAAATCAATGGCACACAAAGGGCTATTCAAACTTTTGATCTATTGCCAAATGAGACTAAGGAGCTTGAACTATTTTACTTGATATCTAATGAAGGCTGGAATAAAGTTGAAGTTGAAATTGAAGACTATCCAATTGAGTTTGACAATACAATCTATACTTCTTACTTTGTAAAACCTTCTACAAAGGTGCTGTCGCTTTATACCAAAAAAGCAAATCCTTTTGTAAGAAAAGTATATTCAAATGATTTCAATTTTCAATTTGAGCAAATAGAGCTAAAAAGCTTAGGTGCGGGTAGTCTTGATATTTATGATCTCATAATTATTGAAGACCTAAATGATTTACCTTCAGGTAACCTTGAGCAAATCATAAGTTTTATAAATAACGGAGGTAATGTAGCTATTTTTCCAAGTGCTAAAGCTGAGATTACAGATGTTCAGTTAGCATATAAGCGGTTTGGTATAAACTTATCAGAAGCAAGCCAAGAGAGAATATCAATTAACAATTTAGAGCTGAATCACCCTTTCTTCAGTGATATTTTTGAAGATGTTCCAAAAAACATTGAGTATCCTAAGGTTTTTAAACACTTTAAGAGCAATTTAAAAACAAGAACAAATGCGCAAGGCCTTATTTCACTTTCAAATGGTAATAAGTTTCTATACTTGGCAGAAATTGGAAAGGGAAGGGCTTTTATTGCCACTTCAGCACTTGATGTTGAGCACAATAACCTTGTAAAGAACGGAATATTTGTTCCTTTACTTTATAAAATGGCTTCGTATAGGGGGCAACAATCGTCGTCAACATATTTTATCGATTCTAAGCCAACAGAAGTAAACATTTCTGGCGCTAGCAACTCAGCTGTAATGGGACTTTCGAAAAACGGAATAGAGTTAATACCAAATCAGGTTTACAGAAACGCCGTTTTAACCATTTTCGAAGATGAAATTCAGGAATCGGGCTTTTATGATGTTAAAGAAATGAACAAAAACGATTCTGTTTTATATGTGGTAGGTTTTAATTACAATAGAAGAGAGTCTAATATGAGCTTTTGGGATAAAGAAGAGATTATGGAAAGGGCAGAAGAATATGAAGTGAGATTTATTGAAAAGGCTTCTTTGAACATAAGTTCTATCTTCAAAGACTTAAATGATAAAAACCGATTGTGGCGATATTTTTTAATAGCTGCTTTTTGTTTTTTACTTTTTGAAATTATAGCCATAAAATTGCCTTTTAAATGAAGCTTCTATTTAAAGGTATAAACGTTCTCGATAATGCCGAGAAAGTTTTTAAAACGGTAGACATTGAGATTTCTGAAGGGATTATTACCAAAATTGGTAATATCAATGCTGCAAACGAACATCAAATTATTGAAATTAACGGATTACATTGTGCTGAAGGCTTTTTTGATCCTTTTGTTAATTTCTGTGAGCCAGGGTTAGAGTATAAAGAAGATCTTAATTCAGGTATTGAATCAGCCGCTTTTGGCGGATTTACTCAAGTAGGGCTTTTGCCTTATACTGAACCAGCTATTGACAGTAGGCCACAAATAGAATTTATTAAGTCAGCTACACAATCGGCAGCGGTTAAGGCAAGTGTTATACCCCTTTTTACAAAGGCAAATAGTAAAAATGAGCTAAGTGAAATTGGAGAAATGGCCGATGCAGGAGCCCTAGCCTTTGTTCAAAGTCAATATGGTGTTGTAAAACCGACTGTACTTTTAAAGGCACTTGAGTATTCTAAAATTAGCGGAAAGAAAATAGTAGTTAATTGTACCGATTTTGATATCATTCCTGGGGCATTCATACATGAAGGCGAAACCAATGTAATGATCGGTATGCGTGGAATTCCACCCTTTACTGAAGAATTGCTGGTTAAACAATATATCGAATTATTGAGATACACCGATTCAAGCATACATATTTCAGGTGTTTCATGTGCAGAAAGCATACCCTTAATTTCGGCTGCAAAAGCACAAGGACTTAAGCTTACGGCTGATACATCTATTTACAACCTGCTTTTTACCGAAAAAGACATCGTAGATTTCGATACTAATTTTAAGTTAGATCCACCTTTGCGTTCTGAGATTGATAGGCAAAGTTTAGTTGATGCCGTAAAATCGAATGTAATTGATGTGGTTACATGTAAACATGATCCACAAGATGAGGATTTGAAGAAAACTGAGTTGAAAATGGCTGCATTTGGGGTTATTGGTCTACAAACGGCATTCTCAGCCTTAACAAGTGCCGTAGGGCTTGATTGCGCAATTAATATCCTAACCCATAGAAATAAAGAAGCCTTTGGTGTAAAATCAAATAGTATTAAAGAAGGTGAAGTAGCAAACCTTTCGCTATTTGTTCCTGATGCTCAATGGAAGTTTAACCAAGAATTAAATAAGTCAAAGTCTGAAAATTCTATGTTTTTAGAAAAACAAATGATTGGAAAACCCATTGGAATTGTGAACGGCAAATCATTTGTTCTTAATGAATTTGATTAGGCAATACGCCAAACTTTTAAGAGTAAACCAATGGGTTAAAAATGGTTTTCTCTTTTTGCCTATTTTTTTTGATAAGCAACTTCTTAATTTAGACGTTCTAAAGTTAAATTTTTTTGGAGCTTTATCTTTTGCATTTGCATCTTCGGTAATATATATAATCAACGATTATTTTGATAGAGAAAAAGACAGGCTTCATCCAAAAAAGAAGTTTAGGCCATTAGCATCAGGTGCTATTAATCCGCTTCCTGCTTTTATTGCTGCCTTAATATGCTTGGGTATATCAGGAGCTTTAGTTTACTCTATTCAGAGTTTAGATTTTTTGATTGTACTATCTATCTATTTGGTTTTAAATGTGCTTTACAGCTCTGGGCTCAAGCACGTTTCGTTGCTTGATATTTTTATATTGGCTTTTGGCTATGTATTACGGGTTTATGCTGGTGGGTTTGCTACCAATATTGCACCATCAGAATGGTTGATTCTCATGTCGCTGCTTTTGGCACTTTTTCTTGCCTTAGCAAAAAGAAGAGATGATGTAATTCTTTTTCAAGCAAGCGGTAAAAAAGCAAGAAAAGCAATTGACGGTTATAATGAGTCTTTTTTTAATACTGCGCTTTCTATGCTAGGAGGTATTTTGGTAGTTACTTACAGCATTTATGTACTTAGTGGCCAAACTCAGGCAAGATTTCAAAGTGAATACTTATATCTTACAGTGATATTTATTTTGGCAGGGGTTTTAAGGTATTTGCAAATAACCTTGGTTGAGCATGATTCGGGTTCGCCTGTAAAGCTCCTTTATACAGATAAATTCTTGCAGATTACCATTTTTCTTTGGCTGCTTTGCCTGTACCTAATTATTTACTAGCGCAGTTCTGTTCCAGTGCTCTTTCTATCTCTTTATCAGTATATAATTTGCCTTTATTGTCCCATGCATTGGTAATGTAGGTAAGCAATTTGGCCAATTCATCAGCTTTTAAATGACTAAAATTTGGCATGGGTTGGTTATAAACGTCTCCATTCACAACCATTTCTCCTTTAGCTCCATTAACTATTATGCAAAGGCTTTGTATTGGATCGTTTATTAAAAAGTCGGCTTTATTCAATGGTGGATAAAGCTTTTCGTAACCATTTCCGTCAGCTTGGTGGCAGTTAACGCACTGTTTTTGATAAACTAGCCTACCGTAAGAAATGTATTGCTGTTTTTTTCGATCAACTTCACTGCACGATAATAGGGCAGTGCTTAGAGCTAGCACGGTAATTAATGCAAACCGCACTATTTGAGCAAGTATTTAAGATCTGCTATTAATTGACCAACCTGCGAATCGTTGGTGCCATCGTAAACACCTCTTATTTTTCCTTTTTTATCTACCAAAATCAATCCACCAGAATGTAAATAGCCACCTGAGCCGGGGCTGTCATCTTCTTGAATGGTAGCCATATAAAAATTATAGCCAATTGAGTAAATGTCATCTTTCTTTCCCGTAACAAAGTGCCATGTATCTGAAGTTACACCTAGTCTAGAAGCGTATTCATTTAGCACCGGTACAGAGTCATGCCTTGTGTCAATAGAATGAGATAGAATTAAAAAGTCTTCACGATCGTTATACTTTTCATATACCTTTTTTAAGTTCTTCGACATAATTGGGCAAATAGTAGGACAAGAAACAAAGAAAAAGTCTGCTACATATACTTTACCAGCAAATGTTTCATGGGTCACTTTCTTTGCATCCTGATTTATGAATTCAAATTCAGGATATTCTCTAAAAACAGTGTCACCATTATCGGTAGAAAGTACGCTTAAATAAGGCAGTTTTTTAGTGCCTGTATTACAAGCGCTAATAAAAAGAATAAATGAAAATAGGGTTGCAGCAAGCTTCATTTAACTATTCAGTTAGTTTTTCAATATGTTCTTTCCCTTTTTCTAAAGCTTCGGCCATTTCTTTTTCCATTCTCCCAAGTTCTTTAAGTTGCTTTTTATAAAACTTAACTGCATCATCAATGCTATCGTCAGCCTTCGGTTTGTTGTCTCCATAAAACTTCATCCAGTCTTCCATAAAGCTTTCTGCTGAATTTATTAGACCAACTGATAATTTGATTTTACCCCTTTTAATTGGATTATTTTCTTCCTTTAAATTGTTCATCAACTTAGTTCTAAGTTTTATTAGATCTTCAGTTGTTTTCATTAATTCGTCATGGAGAAGTTCTATTTCCTTCTTCAACTCATCAGCTTGCTTTTGTTCTTTTGATTTACAAGAAAAAGTGAAGAATGAAACTGAAAAAACAGCAATAAGAAAGGTGGCTCTTAGCATCAATTTAAATTTTACTCAAAGGTAAGTTGCCATTTAATTAATCTCGTAGGTAAACATGTCTATATAATTGGTACTAATTGAGTCGGCTAAAGTACCCGGAGACATGGTGCCGCTTCTTCTATTAAGATCTATATTATTTGGATTGGCAAAAAATTCATTTAAGTTAGCATAAAGGTTTATAGTTATTGTTTCGCCTTCAAGTATCTCAAACGGATTATCGAATGTAAAAGGACTTAAAGTCTTATACATGTTTTCATTGCCAATATGAAAAATGAAATTTTGTTCTTCATTATTATTGTCAATAAACTTTCCTTCATTTTTAAAGAATATGTAATCGCCGCTCCAACTCCAGTTCATTGAATATGAAAAGTCTAAATCACCAGTATAGGGACCATTGGCATTTCTATCAGGATCTACTCCAATTGAAAATGTAAAATCATCATAACATCCTGCCGGAATATCATAGGCTATTGTAGTGTTTTCCCATAAAAAATCATTGTTTGGGTCTCCAAGGTTTGGATCATTAGCGAGAGAAATCAGATGATAGGAGTTTTCAGGTACAAAGTCTTCACAATCTTTACTCGAAAATTGAAAGTTTGAGAGGTAATACTGCAATCGAGTCACTCCGTAAACATTTCCTGCTGCATTTTCATATTTTATCTCGTCCAATACAATGCGTTCATCATCAACTTGATTAATTACATTAATAACCAATTTGCCATATACTTGCTCAGGCTTATCATCTGGTTCGCAGGCGCCAAAAAGAGTAATTGCACCAATTAGGAGTACAAAACCTAGAGTGTTTCTGAGTTTAAAATGGGTTGGCATATTTTGGATCATTTATAAGTTGATAATCGGTAAGTGTTTTCAAGAAAGCAACAAGCGCTTTTTTCTCATCTTCGGTTAAATGAAGAACACCAGGAAGATGATTGCCTGCTTCTTCTATTTGAAAGTCTAAATTTTTATGCTCTTTTACATGTTCGTCGTAATGCTCAACTACTTCTTCTAAAGTCTCAAATCTTCCATCATGCATGTAAGGAGCCGTTAATTCAATATTTCTCAGTGTCGGGGTTTTAAAAGTGGCATCCCACTTTTCTTTCGAGTTAATGTCGCCATACCCATTATCAGAATATTCAAGGTCAAGCCCATTGTTAGTAATTAAGTTGTTGGTCATTAATTGGCCCAAGTGGCAATCTCCGCAATTGGCTCCTCTAGTGACGCTGCCTGGGTTGTTCTTATCACCAAAATAATCAGGATCTACATGTGTAGTAAACAATTGATAACCTAAGTATTCTTCAGCTGTAAAAGCTTGTCTAATCTTTGCATCTGGTAATCCGAAAACTTCGTCAAACTTCGAGTCCTGAGATATAATGGTTCTTACAAATTGCGCTAAGGCAAATGATATTCTCTCTGAAGTTATGTCCTTGTCGCCAAAGGCCAATTCAAACAAATCGGGGTAAATATCAATATCTTCTATTTTGGTCAAGGTTTCATCTAAAGCCATTCCCATTTCAATATGATCTTGAATTGGCATTAGAACCTGCTCTTCAAGTGTTTGAGCCCGTGCATCCCAAAAGAAAAGGCGTTGCCATCGCATATTTACAATTGACATTGAGTTTCTAGCAGTTGTTTTACCTTCAAAACCTACTGAAAACCTATCTGGATCGGTAAAAGCATTTTCTTGTTTATGGCAAGATGCGCATGAGATTGTATTGTTTTTCGAAAGTCTTACATCATAAAATAAATGTCTTCCTAGTTCTACACCTTCAACAGTGGTAGGATTTTCTTCTGGTGTGTTGTCAAACTCTGGGCTTATATCTGCGAAATGTTGATTAAGGTTAAAGTCATAGGCAGTGGTTTTAAAGGAATCTATAGGGTCAACTGGTTGACAAGAGCTATTTGTTGTTCCAATTAGTAGAAGACCTCCCCAGAATATTGAATTTAGAATTGCAACTTTCATATCTTATTTTACGAATCTAAAGTGAAATACTTCCATTAAACAACAACGTTGTTTTCATCAGAATCGTTAATAACAAAGTAATGAATTAAGGATTTTTCAAGAAGTGATATAAATTACTGTTCCTTAAGAAAGGCCAACATTTTTTCAAAAGCCTTGGCTCTATGGCTAATTTTATTCTTTTTTGCTATAGGCATTTGGGCAAAAGTTTTTTCATGTCCCTTAGGTATAAAAATTGGATCATATCCAAATCCTTCAATGCCATGTAATTCTTTAGTAATACTTCCTTCTGCTATTCCTTCAAAAAATAGCTTTTCTCCATTAAATATTATACAGATTACCGTTCTAAACCTTGCGGTCCGGTTTTCTATATCACCCAGTTCATTCAGTAGTTTCTCAATATTGGCCAAAGAATTGCCATGCTCCCCAGCATATCTTGCCGAAAAAACACCGGGTTCACCATTTAAGGCATCAACTTCAAGGCCAGTATCATCGGCAAAACAGTTTTTTCCGGTTAAATTAAATATAGTATCTGCTTTTACCTCGGCATTTTCCTTTAAAGTAAAATAGTCTTCAGGAATGTCTTCATTAAAGCCTATATCTTTTAAACTTTTAATGATGTAAGGCTTGCTAACTTTCTGTTGAATCTCTTTAGCCTTATTTGAATTGTTGGTTGCAAAAATCAGTTCCATTATTACTCCAACTTAAACATTTCTTTCATTAAACCCCATAGTTTGGTCTTCATTGCCCTATTGGCAGGTAATTTTTCAAGGGGCGCAGATATGATAATATGTTTTCCTGAAAACTGCCTTACTTGAAAATTATCAGGATTTTTAAGGTCCACACCAAAAGCCATTACAAACTTTGCTTGGCTGTTTTCAATAATAGTTTTAGCCTTCGTGTCCTTGAATTTGTTCATTACAATTACATCAACGTTTTGAAGCCTATAGCCTGCAGCCGCTAAAAGCTTGCTCAAAAATGTTTTATATGATGTAATTGATTCAGTCTCTTGGCCAAATCTTACTATTAAGAGTAGGTCGTTAATTAGGTTTGGAAGGGCCACATTGGTGTTATCTTCTTCAACAGATGCCAAATGTTCTTTACTTGCTGTAATTTGTTGTTTAAAATTCTCTTCTACAACATAGAGCTCTTCATTAATTAAATAGGGTAAATAATGATCGTCAACAAGGATTTTATTCATTTGCTCTTTTAGGTTTCATTAAATTAGCGACCCGATTTCTGAAAAGATAGATAAATGTCAAATATTAACACTACTGCTATAAAAGTTACAAAAACCGAAAGTTCAAAAATAAACCAAGTAGATTTTGATAACATACCTTTTGGTAGGGTTTTCTCTGATCATATGCTTGTTGCTAATTACAGCAACGGAGAATGGACTTCGGCTGAAATTATGCCTTTTCAAAGTTTAGAATTGCACCCTGCTATGAGTGCGCTTCATTACGGTCAGGCAATTTTTGAAGGAATGAAAGCCTATAAAGGGCCAAATGGAGAGCCTTTACTTTTTAGGCCCATTGATAATTTCTTAAGATTTAATAAGTCGGCTGAAAGAATGTGTATGGCAGAAGTGCCAGAAGAAATCTTTATGGATGGCTTGAAACAATTAATTGAATTGGATCAGGATTGGATTCCTAATAAAGAAGGCAGTTCCTTGTATATAAGACCATATATGTTTGCTACTGATGAGTATGTTGGTATAAAACCTAGTGATAATTTTACTTTCATCATATTTACTTGTCCGGTTGGAGCCTATTATCCTGAGCCAGTTGCTGTAAAGATTGAAGAGAATTATGTGCGAGCCGCAGAAGGTGGAGTTGGAGCAGCAAAGGCCGCTGGTAATTATGCCGCATCCTTATATCCTAATAAGTTAGTTATGGATGAAGGCTATCAACAACTAATATGGACAGATGCCAAGGAGCACAAGTACATAGAAGAGAGTGGTACAATGAATATCTTTTTTGTTATTGACGGAAAACTTGTAACACCAGATACAACTAGAGATACTATTCTTAAAGGTATAACGCGTAGAAGTGTAATTACTTTGGCACAAGAAAATGGTTTTGAAGTTGAAGAACGCAGGGTAGAAGTTAAAGAAGTAGTTGAAGCTTTAGAGAATAATAGAGTTTCGGAAGCCTTTGGTGCAGGAACTGCCGCCACAATTGCCCATATTTCGGCCATAGGCTACAGAGATAAACGATTTGAGTTGCCTGAAGTTGCTACAAGAAAAATATCAATTACTATGCTTCAACAATTAAATGATATCCGATTAGGTAGGGTTGAAGATGCCAATGGTTGGGTAGTTAAAGTTTAATTTTAGCCTTAACGTATTGATAAGATGCAGCTTATAAGAATCCCAATAAAAAACAGCAATAATTATTTGTTTTTGGTTTGGTGATGGTTTTATCTTTGCGCCCGCTTTTGAAGGGAGCGGAATTAGCGTTTTGAGTTGTTTCAGAATTTCTTTTTAAAAAGAGTTGCAGGAGTGAGAATTAGTTTTACTTTTGCGCCCCGCTTTTGAAGGGAGCGGAATTCGGGAATTAAGAAGCTGAAAATTTTCTTTAAAAAAG
>JAGDZV010000017.1:0-28321 GCA_049115495.1 Bacteroidia bacterium
GGGCTTTAAAAAAGACTAATCTCTCGGCATGACCAACATAATTAACAAACCCAGTCAGGTTCATGGAACCTGACTGGGTAAGTGCTAAATGCAGCGAGAGCAAGTATGGTATTCTTGACCTAGTTCTTTTTACCTAAAAGCAAAAAGTTTTGAGCGAGCACTTCTACTGTGCGCATTTTTTTACCTTCTTGGTTTTCGTACTCTCTTGTGCTTAGCTTCCCTTCAATAAGCACTTCTTTTCCTTTTTCTAAAAGGTTGTCGGCCAATTCGGCGGTTTTGCCCCAAGCTACAATGTTGTGCCAATCAGTATTGGTTACTTGGTTTCCATTAGCATCATAATAGGATTCGTTGGTGGCCATTGAGAAACGTGCAAGGGTTTTACCGCTGTCAAGTGTTCTGATTTCAGGTGCGTTTCCGATGTGGCCGATTAGTTGAACTTTGTTACGTAGGTTCATAGCGTTAATGATTTAAATGTTTATGAAATTTTCGATGGTCCAAAAGTGAAACCTGCTGAAAATCGAAACCGTATTCTAAACGTATGTATGCGTATAAAAAACGTTTGTAAACGTTTACAAACGGATAAGTAGGGCTATATTGCATGTATGGAAAGGAAATGCTTAGACTGTGGGAATCCGATTCAAGGGAGAAAAGACAAACGTTTTTGCGATGATCAATGCCGAAGCTCGTACTACAACAAACAAAATAGCGACAGCACCAACTTTGTGCGCCGCGTGAATGGCATACTTAGAAAGAACCGTAAAATTCTACAAGAGCTAAACCCAAAAGGCAAGGCTGTAGTAAGCCATAACGATTTGCTTACTGCTGGTTTTAATTTTAGCTATTTTACCAATGTATATAAAACAAAAACCGGCAACATCTATTACTTCTGTTACGAATACGGATACCTAAAACTAGAAGACGATAGGTTTAGTTTGGTGATAAAAGAAGAATGGGTGGGTTAGTCTACTTGGCTACGTAAAAGTCTTGCTGAAGAATAATGCTATCGCGATACTCTACTTCTACCCTGTATTTGCCTTTAGCTAGTTTCTCAGTAGGAATAAGAGAAAACTCACCACTTTTTTGATTTCTTACTGAAACCTGCACACTTGCTTTTTCATTCTTTATACCATCTGTTACATTATAAAGATGTACTTCTGATATTTTGTTTGGTTCGTAAACATCAGCACTTATGCTAAACTCGCAATAGATGGCTTCAAGATCTGCCCCTCGATTGTAATCGTTTTTTGAATTGGTAAGCAAACGAACCTTTTTTCTACCTCGGCTTACTTTCTCATTGTACCAAATACTCAATCTATTGGCTAAAACTGCATTAAGCTCGGCTTCTTTTAATGCTTCTTGATACGCGAGCTGTTGTTGCGCCAAATTATAGGTAAGGCTGTCAATTACCAAACCTTGTTGATTAGACTTTTTCAATAATGAATCACTCTTGGTTTTGTAATCAGTAGCAAAAATTGAAAGCTCATTGAGTTTGTTTTCAAAGTTGACCATCTCAGCTTTTGCTTTAGCCAAAGCACTAGCATTAAGCAAGGCTCTTTTGGTTTCGTTGCTAAGCAACGTTCTAAGCGAGTCAACTTTTATTTTATATTCACTCATTTGACTAAAGGTGGCTAAAAGGTTTTTATGCTCGCCCAACAACACTTTACTGTTGCTCCATGCGGTTTTTATATCGTTGAGTTCGTTTACAACAAAGAAATAGCCAACAGTATCATCAATTCTGTTAATGCCGTTTTCAAGGCTATTGGCATCTCTAATAAAACTTTTAAACGTTGATGAAAGCAGTTCGGTGAGCCTGTAACTTTCGGTAGCCTTATCTAAACCCCTTTCAATCGCTGTTAGTTCTTCAACTTCGCTTCGCCAATTGGCTTTTAAAGCGGTAAGCTCTATTTTAATCTCCTTTAAATGCTTTTTCTGGGTTTTGGTAATATCGGCTTCATGATCCATTATGGTAGTTTGGTAAATAAGTCCGCTTACCACAAGCAACAGCATGGCTATTACCAACCACGGTGCATGAGTAAAGCTATTTTTACCAGTTGTAACCATACGTGTTTTACCTGAGACTTGTTTTGGGAAACAAGCGTTGCAACAAATTAAACTATTTAACAAATGATATAAGTAACTGTTTTAAAAAACTATTACTTAATCGATTAGTTTTCGAGAATTATTTCAACCCTTCTATTCTTCGGAGATCTTGGGTTTCCAGAGATTTTAAGTTCTTCAGCCCCCTTCCCTATGGTTTCAATCCTATCTGATTCAACACCATTATCAGTAAGGTAACCTTTAACTGTCTTGGCTCGCGCTTGCGAAAGCTTTCTTAAAAACTCTTGATCGCCGTCTCGTGCGGTGTGACCTGACAATGTCACTTTAACAGTTTCATTTTCGAATAAATAGCCTACGAGCTCGTCAAGCTGTCGGTGTGATGCTGGCGTAAGTGAAGAGTCGCCCGGCGCAAAGAAAACAAGATCAAGTTCTAAAGATTTGTTGAAAGCAACATCATTAACATCAAAACGTGTTTCAGCCTCAGTTTCTTCTGGCTTTTTCTCTTCAAGAGCATATTTTATTACCCCGTTTTCTTCAGTACTTACATACATAAGCCCATTGTTAATTATCATACCCTTTGTGGTAAAAGGTTTCTTATTACTGGGGTATATGTAATAATCAATCATTCGTTCGCCAACACAATGCGTTATTCTATCGGTTAATACCCACATGTTATTGGCACTTAAAATTTCAATGCCAGTTACTTTACCTTTTGGTAGTTTGGTCTTCTTTTTAAGTTTTATGTCAAAAGCATTTTTACCGAGTTTGGCAAGTGCAAGGCTACTTTCTCCTTTCTCTCTAAATGCTACATAAATATCTTCGTCTTTTCTATATAAAAAATCTGGACTGTGTCTAAGTCTGTTGCTTTTTAAATACTGAAGCTCATCTTCATCACCAAATATGTTCATTATAAAATAAAGACCATCTTGAGCAACTGTCCATGTTACTCCGTCTTTCATTATCTCAAAATCATAAACGTTAAGCCCTACAGTATCATCATTATAATCGAAAGAAAATTGTTGCAAGCTATCAGTTTCGGGATTGTATAGAAGCATTCCTTTCTCAAGTGTGCCCAGCCAAATTCCGCTCTTATTTTGCCCCACACAGTTAACATAAAAAGACGTATTTGAAATGTAGTCTTTCATACTCCAAACCGCTTGGCAATAGTTGCTATTATCTTGTGTTATAAACAAAAGGTCGCCTTGAAATGTGCCACAAATCAACGTATATGGAGACCCGCTATAAAGAGATGTTATTTTATCGTTGTTTCTAACTGGTACCGCCACTTGCACAGCTTCATTTTCTTCTAGCCTGTATAAACCAGTTTCAGTACTCGCCCAAACTTTGCCTTTCCATTGGCACATATCAGTAACTTCTTGCCCAAGTAAGTATTCACTTACCATTTGCAATTCTGCTTCTTTTGCAAGGCCTACAAAAGCTGCGCAAACAAGTATTGTTGCTGTAAAAAGTCTAATCATGTTACCAAAGCACTATTACGAATCTAAATAAACTATTTTTAAAGGTGTTGATAATCTGCTTTTATTAAAATGTTAAAAATGAACCATTTACTAGAAATGCTAAAATTGGTTTATCAAAAAACAAGCCAAGTGCTCATATTTGCAGCAAAAGCAATAAAATGGAAGTAGAAGGTAGGATAATTGAGATTTTTGATACCAATCAGGTAACAGATACATTCAAAAAAAGAGAGTTTGCCATAGAATATGCCGATAACCCTCAGTATCCTGAAAACCTATTGTTCCAATTGATTCAAGATAAGTGCGACATTATTGATAGTTTCAAGGTAAATGATGAGGTAATGGTTTCATTTAATTTAAAAGGAAGAAAGTGGACCAGCCCAAAAGGAGAAGTAAAATACTTTAATACATTACAAGCTTGGAGAGTATCTGCCAAACAAGGCAACCAAGGTGGTGGCAATGATGGACCTCCAGATTTTCCAGAAGCACCTTTTAATGATGCGCCACCAGTAAGCAACGATGACTTGCCGTTTTAGGTGAGTAAGTCTAAGTTTAGATTTAAGCAATTTGAAATAGCCCAAGACCAATGTGCAATGAAAGTTGGTACCGATGGTGTACTGCTTGGTGCTTGGGCAAATGTTTCAAAATCTAAACTTATTTGTGATGTAGGAACAGGAACGGGGCTAATTACTATTATGGCGGCTCAGAGAAATTCAAATGCTCAAATTTTAGCCGTTGAAATAGACGAAAAAGCAAGTGCACAAGCCACGTCTAATGCTCAAAAATGTATTTGGAGTAATAGAATTGAAGTTTTTCATGATGACTTTAACAAAATAACTCTCGAAAGCAGACCTGACCACTTTGTTAGCAATCCGCCCTTTTTTAATGCTGATACTTTAGCACATGGCGAATCAAGAATCAATGCAAGACAAAACGTAAGTTTAAATATTGAGCAACTGCTAACTAGTTGTAAAAGACTTGGATCCGAAAACCACTTGATAAGCCTTATTATTCCAATTGACCTTTTTGAGCAATCTGCAAATACTTATGAGCGCTATGGTTATCAATTATCAAGAATAAGAAAGGTAAAACCCACTCCTGCAAAAAGCGCAAAAAGAGTTTTGCTTGAGTTAAGCCAAAAAAAAGGGAAGCTTATTTCAGAAGAAGATTTGATAATTGAAACCCAAAGGCATGTATATACACATGAATACATTGATTTATGCCGTGATTTCTATCTGAAAATGTAGTTACTTAACATGATTTAACAGCTTATAGCCTTATTTGAATCGTTAGCATATGCGGCCAATGGGTTCTTTAAACAAATTTGCTGCGCTTTACAGCAGGAATAAAACTCAACGCACATGCAAACTAGCGAATCGAATGTTGGAGTTGACATAAGGGAGCTCAATGAGCGAATTGAGAGAGAATCAGCTTTTCTTGATTTAATTAACCTTGAAGTTAACAAAAAAATAGTTGGACAGAAATATATGATTGAGCGCCTTCTTATAGGTGCCTTAGCTAATGGTCATATACTTTTAGAAGGTCTTCCGGGTTTGGCAAAAACCCTTGCCATTAACACTTTATCAAAAGCAGTTGATGCCAAGTTTAGCAGAATTCAATTTACCCCAGATTTGCTGCCAGCTGATTTAGTTGGCACCATGATTTATAATCAAGCCCAAGGCGATTTTCAAGTAAAGAAAGGCCCTGTTTTTGCAAACTTTGTACTGGCAGATGAGATTAACCGTGCACCGGCCAAGGTGCAATCGGCCCTGCTAGAAGCCATGCAAGAAAAACAGGTAACCATTGGTGAAAACACTTTTAAGCTTGAAGCGCCATTTTTAGTAATGGCTACTCAAAACCCTGTTGAGCAAGAAGGAACTTACCCTTTGCCTGAAGCTCAGGTGGACCGTTTTATGCTAAAGGTTAAGATTGACTATCCAAACATGGAAGAGGAGCGTTTGATCATTAGACAAAACGTTTCTGAAGAGCCAAAGTCAATTAACCCAGTAGCCAGCCCTGAGCAAATTTTAAAAGCAAGGCAAACGGTTCGTGAAGTGTATATGGACGAAAAAATTGAGAAGTACATTCTTGATATTGTTTTTGCCACCAGAACACCAGGAAAATACAAATTAGAAAGGCTTGAAAACCTTATTGAATTTGGTGGCTCTCCGCGTGCCAGCATTAATTTAGCCTTGGCTTCTAAAGCCTACGCATTTATAAAGAGAAGAGGTTATGTTATACCTGAAGATGTAAGGGCCATTTGTGCAGATGTAATGCGTCACAGAATAGGCGTTACTTATGAAGCCGAAGCTGAAAACATAACGAGCGAACAAGTAGTTGCTGAGATCCTAAACACTGTAGAGGTACCTTAGATTTCAAAAATGCAAGCCAATTTAGATACTTCAGAAATACTTAAAAAGGTTAGAGCCATTGAGCTCAAAACCCGTGGTATTACCAATAATGTATTTGCAGGCGAATACCACTCTGCCTTTAAGGGCCGAGGCATGTCATTTGCTGAAGTAAGGGAGTATCAATATGGTGATGACATTAGAAATATTGATTGGAATGTTACCGCCAGATACAAAAAGCCTTTCATTAAAACTTTTGAAGAAGAGCGAGAGCTTACACTCATGCTTTTGGTTGATGTAAGTAAGTCTTCTTACTTCGGAACCAAAACCCAATTCAAAAGCGATTTAATTACTGAGATGTGTGCCGTGTTGGCTTTCTCAGCAATTAAGAATAATGATAAAGTGGGGCTCATTCTTTTCTCTGATAAAATCGAATTATTCATACCTCCAAAAAAAGGCAAACACCATATTTTAAGAATTATAAGAGAGCTCATAAATTTTAAACCTACCAGCCATGGAACCGACTTGGCAGAGGGTTTAAAGTTTTTTACCAACGTAATTAAAAAGCGCAGCATTGCATTTGTAATGTCAGACTTTATGTGCGATGATTTTAACGAGTCACTCAATATTGCCTGTAAAAAGCATGACCTTACGGGCATTCATATTTACGATCAAGTTGAAAAAGAACTGCCCAATGTAGGTTTGGCCAGGCTTTATGATGCCGAAACAGGAAAAGTTAGGTGGGTAAACACATCAAGTAAAAAAGTAAGAAATCATTTTAGAGATGTTTTTGACTCTAACCAAAAACAAATTAAGAACCTGTTCCTAAGAAATGGAAGCGACCTTTTGTCTATTAAGGTAGAAGATTCTTACACCAAAACATTAAGGCAATTCTTTAAACGAAGAGAGCTTAAGAGATAGTGAAAGCAATTAAGCAAATATTGGTTTTTACCCTGTTGCTTTTGGGTTCTACTGCTCAAGCGCAAGATTACACGTATTTCATTTCATCAGATACCATATTCTACCCAATTGGCGGAAGAATTATGATTACTCAAGAATGGAGCACACCAGAAGGCATAAATCAGGAGCCACCAAACCTGCCGGTTAGTCTTGCAAAATTTGAGCAAATAGAAATTGGCGATGTAAGTAGCAATACTGTTGATGGTAGAACCATTTTTAAGCAAATGGGTATTTATACCTGTTTTGATACAGGTTATTACGAAATACCTGGCTTGGCCTGGCGTGTTAATGACGATAGCATAGTATCAAATCCGCTATTTGTTGAAGTTGTAATGCTGCCCATTGATACATCACAGGCAATTATGGATGTATCTGGCCCCCTTTCTATTCCTTACACGTTTAAAGAGTTGTTGCCATACATAGGAGGCGGTTTGGTGCTCGCCGCTCTAATAGCTGCCATAATAATTATCTTAAAAAGGCGCAAACAAAACCTAGGAGTTGGTAAGCCCAAGGCTCCGCCTAAACCCGCACACATATTTGCTTTTGAACAAATTGAAGCTTTAAGAAACAAAAAGCTTTGGCAACAAGGCAACGTTAGCCAATATCATTTTGAACTTTCTAATATTATTAGAACCTATATAGAAAACAGATACAACGCTGATGCTTTAGACCTTACTACAGGGGAATTGAATATTTTGTGTAAAGAGCTAAAAATTGAATTGTCCCTAATATCAAAACTTATTGATGTATTAAAAACAGGTGACCTTGCAAAATTTGCCAAAGCAAACCCACTACCTAACGAAAACGAAGAGGCAATGCGGGTTATTGAAGAGTTCGTGAGCAAAACGTTCCAAAAACCAATATCAGAAACTGAAGAGGCAAATGATAGATAAGTTGATGGAAATAGAGTTTGCCCAACCTTGGGTATTTTGGCTGTTGCTTCTACTGCCCGTTTACTGGACCTACTATTGGTTCACCATAAAAAACCGCTATCCTCAAATTACATTTTCAAGTTTACAGCCCATAAAAGATGTAAAACGCAGTGCCGTTGAATACCTAGTGCACTTACCAATTGCAATTAGATCTGTGGCTATTGCATTAATAATTATCGCTTTAGCAAGGCCACAAACTTCTCTAAGCAAAGAAGAAGTTTCGACCGAAGGAATAGATATTGTTTTGGCGCTTGATATTTCAAGCTCAATGCTGGCGCAAGATTTTACCCCAAACAGATTAAAAGCAGCCACTAAAGTTGCTAAAGATTTTATAGAAGGCAGGCCAAACGATAGAATTGGCTTGGTAGTTTTTGCGGGCGAAAGCTTTACACAATGCCCTATTACAACCGATCATAAGGTGGTGCTTGATGCATTGGATAAGCTTGAAAGTGGATTAATTGAAGATGGTACTGCTATTGGAATGGGCTTAGCCAATGCAGCCGACCGCTTAAAAGATGCCAAAACAAAAAGTAAAGTAATAATTCTACTTACCGATGGCGAAAACAACAAAGGTAATATTGACCCAAAAACGGCTGCTGAAATAGCTCAGGCTCTGCAAATGAGGGTATATACCATTGGGGTGGGCACAGAAGGAGTTGCTCCATACCCTATGAAAGACCGCTTTGGGCGTACCGTGTTACAAAACGTTAAGGTAAATATTGATGAGGAGCTTTTAGAATACATTGCCAACCTAACTGGCGTTAGCTATTACAGAGCCACAAACGAAAACAAACTCAACGATATTTTTGATGAAATTGATAGGCTTGAAAAAAGCAGAATTCAGGTATCTTCATTTAAAAGATATCAAGAAAAGTTTTATCCTTTGGCTATAGCAGCACTTATACTTTTAGTCGCAGAACAATTGCTTAACCTACTTATAATTAAACGAATACCATAAATGCTTAGATGGGAACATACATGGGCGTTTTACTTATTGGCTTTGGTGCCAATGCTTATTGGTATTTACATCTTTTATAAAAATCAACGTAAAAAAAGCTTAGATACGTTTGCTATTAAACCACTTCTAAATAGGCTTTCTCGAAACCTTCCTTTGCATAAACACACTGCTAAGTTTGGCTTAGTTTTATTAGCCACCAGTTCATTAATTGTTGCCATAGCTAACCCAAAGCTAGGCAGCAAGCTAGAAGAGGTAAAGCGAGAAGGTATTGACATAATGGTAGCACTTGACCTTTCGAGAAGCATGAATGCTACTGATGTAGCGCCAAGCCGTTTAGAAAAAGCAAAGGTGTTTATGAATAAGCTTATAACCGAGCTTGAAGGTGACAGAATTGGGCTTGTGATTTTTGCAGGGAACGCCTACGTACAAATGCCAATTACAACTGATTACTCTGCGGCAAAACTGTTTTTAGAAAGCATAAGTAGTGATATTGTACCCACACAAGGAACCGCAATTGGGGAAGCTATACGGTTATCTATGGAAAGCTTTGATAATACAAATGAATCAAACAAAGCCATTATAGTGATTTCTGACGGCGAAAACCATGAAGGCGACGCCGTTGAAGCCGCGCAAGAAGCAGCGGGTTTAGGAGGGTTAATATACTGCATTGGAGTTGGTACAGAAAAAGGTTCTCCTGTTCCCATTTCTCAAAACGGAAGAACTTATGATTTTCAAAGAGATAAAGAAGGAAACATAATAACATCTAAAATGAACCCTCAAATGCTGCAAGAAGTAGCAGATGCTGGTAATGGTGTTTATTTTAACCTTGACAATACAAGAGAAACAGCTCAATTATTAAATGAAGAGCTATTAAAACTAGAAAAACAGGAGTTAGAAGCCAGAGTGTTTACAGACTACGAAGATCATTTTCAATTGTTTCTTTCAATCTGTTTAGGACTTTTATTGCTTGACTGGATGATTTCTTATCGAAGAAACCCTTGGTTGAAGAAAATGAACTTATTTGAGAATTAGTGAAAAAGCTATTAATCTTAAATATTGCCCTACTAGTTTCTTTTGCCAGCTTGGCACAAAAAGAAAACAAGCATATTAGGAGTGGAAACAGCGCTTTTAAGGATAAAAACTACGAAGAAGCGGAGCTACTTTATCGAAAAGGAATTTCAAAAAACAACAAAAGTTTTGAAGGCTATTTTAACCTTGGCAACGCCCTTTATAAAAAAGAGCAGTTCTCAGACTCTGAAGTTAAGTTTAACCGAGCTGTTGAAATAGCACCAGATAAAAACTCAAAAGCAATGGCTTATTACAATTTGGGCAATTCGCTTTTAAAACAAAAAAAGTATAAAGAATCTATTGAAGCTTATAAAAACTCGTTGAGACAGTACCCTGGCGATGGTAATGCCATTTATAATATGACATATGCCATGGAAAAGCTAAACGAACAACAAAAAGGAGATAAAAACCAAGACAATAAACAAGACAACGATAAGGACAATAAAGACAAAGAAAAAAATAAAGACAATAAGGATAATAACGAAGGCGATAACAAAGACGAGAAAAACAAAGAACCAAAAGACGGAGAAGGCGATAAAGACGAGAATAAAAAGGGAGACGAAGGCAAAAACGAGAAGAAAGATGGTGAAGAGAAAAAAGAGCAGCAACCAAACACTTCTCAGGCACAAATAAGCCCTGAAGATGCTAAAAAGCTACTTGAAGCACTTGAAGGAGAAGAGAAAAAAGTGCAAGCCAAAATTTTGAAGAAAAAGGGCGAGGGAAAAGAAATAAAAACTGAGAAAGAATGGTAAGGCAGCTTCTCTACATAACGCTACTATTTTTAAGTTCAAATGCCTTTGGGCAAGAAGGATACAATTTTTATGTAGAGGCCAATAAAAAGAAGGTTCCTATGGGTAAGTCAGTTCAGCTTACGTATAGGTTTGTTGGTGGTAGACCTCAAAACTTTGAACCACCTAAGCTCGAAAATTTTGAATTTGCTAGTTACGTTTCTCAGCGCAGTGAAACCAACATAGTAAATGGAAGCGTATCAAAATCTATTGCTTTTGTATTTGCTATTAAGCCAAAAAAAACAGGAAAATTCACTATTGCACCTGCTTTTGTTACCATTAAAGGTCAAAAAGTTAAGTCAGACGAAATCACTATAGAGGTAGTTGATCAAAGCGAAGCTGATAAAGGAATGTATGATCAAATAGCGGAAAACCTATTTATTAAGGCATACATAAGTAAAAACGATCCATTTGTTGGCGAACAAGTTAAAGTGACTTTTAAGTTATTTAAAGTTGCCAATATGCCAATTGCCGAGCTTGAGTATAAAAGTATTCCTGAATACGATGGCTTCTGGAAAGAGATTTTAAGCGATCGAGAAAAGTTTCAGCTCAAAGACGAAGTAGTAGATGGGATTAGATACCAAACTGGAATTCTTGAATCTGTTATTTTATTTCCTCAAAAAAGCGGGGAAATCATTATTGATCCTTACGTACTACACACCAAAATTCCTGTAAGAAACCGAAAAAGAGGCTATAGTTTATTTGACGATTTTTTCGGAAGTTATAAGTATTTCGACTATGACTTAAGTGCTCCTTCTTTAAAAGTAAATGTAAAACCACTACCCAATAATAAGAAACCAAAAGATTACTCGGGCCTTGTGGGTGAGTTAGATTTTAAGGCCGAACTTACAACTACAGATGCCGAAGTTGACGATGCTGTTACGCTAAACTTAATTGTAAGCGGAAAAGGGAACTTAAAACTTCTTAAGCCGTGGGAAATAGAGTTGCCCCCTGGCATTGAAGATTATCCCATAAAAACACATGACAATTTTAAAATCACTTCAAACGGCATGGAGGGTTCAAGAAGGTTTGAGCTTTTGATGTTCCCCAGAAGAGAAGGTATATTTAAACTTCCTGCTTTAAGTTTCAGCTATTTTGATGTAGAAAACGGAGCGTATAAAACCATTGAAGTAAAAGACCTACAATTTAAGGTAGGTAAAGGTGAAAACACCATTTCGGTTGGTGGCGGCTCTGAAGGTGTTGCCAGTAGCGTAAAAACTGAAGTTGATTACATAAACACTGATATAGAGTTCATTAAGTTTAACAACCCGAAGCTTTGGGTTAAGGGCTACACCCCTTTTCTTTCGGCCAGTCATGTGCTGTTTTCAATTGCTCCTTTTGGTTTGCTTTTTGTGCTTTTATACATGAAAAAACGTAAGAAAGAAGAAGAAAAAGATGTTGTGGGCACTCGAAAAAAGCGAGCAACCGGTCAGGCCAAAAAACGATTAAAGCAAGCCAATAAAATTTTAGAAAGCAATGATCACGTTGCTTTTTACAACGAAGTAGCCAAAGCCATTTTCGGATATTTCAGAGATAAACTTTCAATTGCTGAGTCCGAGCTTTCTAAGGAAAATGTGCTTGAAAAGCTTAAAGATTTGAATGTTGAAAGTTCGCTAATTACCGATACAGGAAACCTGATAGACAACTGTGAATTTGCCCGATTTGCTCCAGGTGACAAAACTCAAAAGATGAGTGAAGTTTATGCGCAAGCCGTTAACGTAATTACTCAAATAGAAACATCATTTGTAAAGTGAAATCAATAGCATACATAGTGTTCGCTCTTTTGTTTTTAGGTTCTAATTATGAGCTTAAAGCGGTTGATAAGCAACAAATGCTTGATTCTTTTAAAGCAGCAAATGAGAAATACAAGGCCCAAGAATATTTTCAGGCTTTAAAAACCTACAAATCGGTTTACAACTACGGGTTTGAAAGTGCCGATTTATACTACAACATGGGCAACGCCTACTACAAAAACGACAGCCTACCCATGAGCATTTGGTGCTACGAAAAGGCACTTTTAATCAACCCAAATTTTCAAGAAGCTAAAAACAACTTAGACCTTGCCAATTTAAGCGTTGCCGACAAGGTGCAAGAGTTACCAAAAATGGCCTTGTGGTATTATTGGCAAAAGTTTAAAAAGCTATTTACGCTACGAATCTGGATAATTATCTCAGTAATTTTTCTTTGGGTAATAGCGGTAGGTATCTATTTGCTCATGACCCAATATGTGCATTGGTACAAACGAATTGGCATTTATCTAATCATTATGGGCTTAGTTTTCTCATTGATTTCAGGTGTTGTAGCGGCAACAAACGCTTATCAGCTCAACAACCCAAAATCGGCAATTGTTACCACTTCAAATGTTTATGCCAAAAGTGCTCCTGAAGAAAACAGCGCTGATCTTTTCATTATACACAGTGGGCTAAAAGTTAGGTTCGAAGATGAAATTGGCGAGTGGGTTAAAATCAAACTCGCCGACGGTAAAACCGGCTGGGTGTTGAAAAAAGACCTTAAATCACTTTAAATCAATGCAACTCAGTCGACCGAAATTGCAATTCGTGTCTGAACTAGGTATTATTTGAAATTCAATTCTTTAAAACGGACATGGCTTCACTTGAACAAATTACCAAATATTGGTAACTTTGGGTAAAATGTTTTTATGAGTAAAAACACATCAATTTCTCTTGGAGCTTATTTTGACCAATTTGTGAAGGGCAGGGTAGCTGAAGGTCGTTTTAAAAATGCAAGTGAAGTAGTTAGAGCTGGTTTAAGACTTTTAGAAGAAGAAGAAACAAGAATTCAGAACTTAAAAGCAGCTATAAAAGAAGGAAGAGAAAGCGGTTTTGTAACTGACTTTGATCCGGCAGAAAACCTCCGAAACCTAAAGAAACAAAGAGAGTTAAATGGCTAAATACACTTTTAGTCAAAAGGCAATTAATGACTTAAATAGTATTTGGAAATATACAGTTGAAACACGGTCAGAAAAACAAGCTGATAATTACTACGACATCATAGTTAGTCAGATCGATGAAATTTCAAAGAATCCGCAACTAGGTAGAAGTTACGAAAGTGTTGATGAGAACTTACTTGGTTTAAAGGTTCAAAAACACAATATTTTTTACCAGATAAAGGAAAACACCATTGAAGTCATAAGGATTCTTCATGCCCAAATGGACTTGAAAAATCGACTTAAGAAATAAACTCTACAGCCGAATTTGTTATTGGCATCATATCTACTTTATGGCAGCATTAATGCTGTCCAAACTTTTCCAAAGTTCAAAATTTCGTAAATAGCTACTCTTTAAATGGCGTTTTAAACTCAATTATTAAGCACAACTTTGGAAATGTTTTTAGAAAGAATTTGAAAGCAACTACAGTTTTTTAGTTTAACCAAACATAGGTTATTGAATTTTAGGCTACAAAAAATCGTAAGTTTATCCTGTTTTTGATGTCGGATATGAAAAACGCTTTCAAAATCTTCCCCTTAACCCTAGTGATTGGAATTGGCTGCGATCCATTTGGCGGACCCGAACCCTTTGTACCAAAAATTTACATAGACCAACAACTCTTGGATTACACCTGTTTCCCAGAAGGAAGTTATTGGATTTATAAGAACACCTCCACAGGTGCCATTGACTCTAGCTATGTTTCTAGTGGGCCACAAATACCGGGAGTTTTCTTGAGAGATTTTGGTGGTGATATGTATATTGACAGAGAACAGATTTCATTAAGGAAAATTATCATGGGCAGGGAATTTTCATGCTTAAATCAAATTTGGAATTATGATGAAAGAGTAGGTTTAAAAACATGCGAATACAAATTGCGTGACCGAGAATATGCTGTGACGTACACTATGATTTCGTTGGATTCAGGAAAGACGATTCAAGAAAATAAAGATAGCCTATATATAGGAAAAATGAGTATGAATGGTTTTGAATTTGAAGATGTATTTGAAATAACTATGGGACCACCAGATGAAGGACTAGCCAATTTTTTTGGTAGGGTAATGTTTGCTAAGGGTGTTGGGGCTATTCGTCGTGAAATTTATCCCAGAGAAATGTGGGAACTCATTAGATATTATATACCTGAGACGTAGTTAATCAATTAATCCAATTAGTAAGCCAACCTAAATCTATCGAATTTGCAATTCGAGTCGAAACTTAGGTCGGATTTGTAATCCGAGTCAACTTATTCATCCGAGATATTGAATCAGGCGGGTTTCAAACCCTACAATTAGCCAAGGCTTGATTACAAATCAAGACAATGATAATATGCCAAAACCGCGGGCTTTGTAGTAAAAAACACCTTAAATCACTTTAAATCCCCTTCCTTACTCATTTGAGTTTTATTGGCTAATTCCATTAACTACATTTGGCAATGTATTTGAAAATACGCGCCAGCAAATACTCAAACTAAAAAACAATTATGCCCAAAGTACTTATTGTTGACGATGAAGAAGTGATAAGACAAACCCTTATCGATATTCTTGAATACGAAGGCTATGAACTTGAAACCGCTGCCGATGGCCTTGAAGCGGTAAACAAAATAGAATCTACCAAATACGATGCCGTGCTTTGCGATATTAAAATGCCCAAGCTTGATGGCTTAGAAGTACTTGATCGTATTGCTCCAAAATATCCTGAGCTGCCCATTGTAATGATCAGTGGCCACGGCACTTTAGATACTGCCGTAGAAGCCGTAAAAATGGGTGCTTTTGATTACATCTCAAAGCCACCAGATCTTAACCGTTTGCTCATTACTATGCGCAATGCGGTTGAGAAAAATGATTTGGTAACCGAAACCAAGATTCTCCGCAAGAAAGTAAGCAAGTCGTTTGAGATTTTGGGTGATAGCTCTGCCATTGCCGGAATTAAAGATACCATTGATAAAGTTGCGCAAACTGAAGCCCGTGTGCTAATTACTGGCGGAAACGGTAGTGGTAAAGAGCTTGTGGCGCGCAATATTCATGAGAAAAGCAATAGAAGTGATGGCCCTTTTATTGAAGTAAACTGCGCGGCAATTCCTCAAGAATTAATTGAAAGCGAACTTTTTGGTCATGAGAAAGGATCATTTACATCGGCCCATAAACAACGAATAGGAAAATTTGAGCAGGCCAATGGCGGAACCCTTTTCTTAGACGAAATTGGTGATATGAGTGCATCAGCTCAAGCCAAAGTGCTTAGGGCTTTACAAGAAAATACAATAAACAGAGTTGGTGGTGACAAAGACATACGCGTAAACGTGCGGGTAGTTGCCGCAACGAATAAAGACTTGTTTGAGGCAATTGACAACAATGACTTTAGAGAAGATCTTTACCACAGATTGGCGGTAATTCTTATTCACGTGCCTTCGCTCAACGAGCGAAAAGACGATATTGAGCTATTAGCCAGAAATTTTTTAGTTGATGTGCTGGCCGACAACGGAATGCCACCAAAAGAACTTACTGAAGAAGCGGTTATAGAACTAAAAAAGATCAACTGGACTGGTAATGTTCGTGAACTTAGAAACGTGGTTGAAAGACTAGCGATTCTTTGCCCCAATACAATATCAGGCAATGATGTTGTAACCTACGCCAACCCAAGAAGCGCAGGCGGAAATCAACGTGGTAACCTACCGAATACTGATGCCTATGTGGATTTTCAAGAATTTAAGGCCGCTATGGAGCGCATCTTTATTCTAGATAAACTAAGAATTACCGACTGGAACATTTCTAAAACCGCAGAGATGATAGGTATTCAAAGAAGTCACCTTTATACCAAAATGGAGAAATACAACATTAAAAAAGAAGATTAATTCGCAATTTTGAATTCAACTAAAACCAAAAAAACATGATACTTGGAGTTTGTGAATGGCTTGGTAGCCGGTTAAATGTGAGTCCTGGAGTGCTAAGAATAGCATTTGTAGTTGCTGCTTTACTCTTTGGAACAGGTATAGGACTTTATCTAATTCTTTGGCTTGTAAAGCTTCTCAGCAATTAGTATGTTGAAATGTGGATAGTTAATCCAAAACATTAAGAAACTAATTCTTTAAAAATATTACATCGTTTTGAAATGTTGTAATACTTTTGCACACCCCAAATCAAACGGAGATGTACGCAATAGTTGAAATCGCCGGTCAGCAGTACAAAGTAGAAAAAGACCAAAAGATTTATACTCACCGCCTTGAAGGTGAAGAAGGTTCAGAAATAACCTTTGATAAAGTTCTATTAACTTACAATGACGGCAGTATTACTGTAGGAAGCCCAACTGTAGATGGCGCTTCTGTAAAAGCCAAAATCGTTGAGCATGTTAAGGACGATAAGGTAATTGTTTTTAAGAAGAAGAGAAGAAAAGGCTATAAAGTAAAAAATGGCCATAGACAAGCTCTTACTCAAATCGAAATTTCAGAAATAGCATAACCTAAAAAGATAAAACCATGGCTCATAAGAAAGGTGTCGGTAGTTCTAAAAACGGTAGAGAGTCGGAAAGTAAACGACTTGGTGTTAAAATTTATGGTGGTCAAAACGCCATTAGTGGCAATATTATAGTTCGTCAACGTGGTACTCAACACCACCCTGGCGAAGGTGTAGGTATTGGTAAAGACCATACAATTTTTGCTACAACCGATGGAATTGTAGAATTTAGAAAGAAAACCGTTAACAAAAGCACGCGTTCTTTTGTATCAGTAGTTCCGGCTGCTAACTAATTTTCTTTTTCAAAATATTTTTTAAAACCATTTAGCCTTGCGTTAAATGGTTTTTTGCGTTATTCTACTTTTCTCTAAACTAAGCGAATTGGCTTGGTTTAAAACTTGATGGCTTCATTGTTTAATGCCAGTATAGTTTTGCCAACAAGTACTTGTTTTATGCGTATCACTATCTTTTTAATATTGGCAATTGCCTTGCCTTTACATTCTTCTTTAGCCACCCCGTTAAAAAAGAACAAGGTTAGAAAATATGAACTTTTGGTTAATGAAGCTCTTAAATATGTTGGCACACCATATAAGTTTGGGGGTTCAGCACCAAGCGGTTTCGACTGTTCTGGGTTTGTAGGTTTCGTTTTTAAAAAATATGGTATAAACCTTCCTAGAATTTCAACTGATCAAGCCACAGTTGGCAAAAGAGTATCACTTGGCAAAGCCAAAAAAGGAGATCTTATTTTTTTTAAGGGAAGTAATAAACGCGATAGAAAAATTGGGCATGTTGGCATTGTTGTTAGCAACAAAGGAGAACCTGTGAGGTTTGTGCACGCCAGTACATCTCGTGGTGTAGTGGTTTCTGACCTTAGCACTACTTATTACAAAGAGCGATATAGAAAAGTGCGATGTTTTAAAGAACTAAATAAAAAAGTGAAACTCTAGTTTTACTTTTTAAAGATTAGTAGAACCTATTAAGGTGTAATTTGTTGATGCATGTTGAGCTTTGGGTAAATAGATTTGCACAAACTCTACAACATGAATCAAAACATACTGGTAATTGGCGCATGCGGGCAAGTAGGTACTGAACTAGTATTGGAATTACGCAAAAAGCATGGGTCTGATAGTGTAATAGCCACTGATATTAGACACCCTGAAAATGAAGAGCTTAAAAATTCCGGTGAATTCTTTTTACTTGATGTATTAAAGAAAGACGAGCTTGTTGAATTTGTAAGAAAGCATGAGGTACACACCGTATACAACATGGCAGCTCTCCTTTCGGCAACCGCCGAAAAAAATCCAGAATTTGGATGGAAGCTAAATATGGAAGGGCTCTTTAACGTTCTAGATCTTGCAAAAGATGGCCTTATTCAACGTACATTTTGGCCTAGCTCAATTGCTGTATTTGGACCAAATACTCCAAAATCAAATACTCCACAAGACTGCATAATGGATCCTTCAACTGTATACGGCATAAGTAAGCTTGCAGGTGAACGATGGTGCGAGTATTATCATCAGAGATGGGGAGTTGATGTAAGAAGCATTAGATACCCAGGCTTAATTAGCTATAAAGCAGAACCTGGTGGTGGAACCACCGATTATGCCGTAGAGATTTTTCATAAAGCGCTGCAAGAAGGTAGGTACACCAGCTTTTTAAATGAAAGTACCGAGCTACCCATGCTATACATGCCAGATGCAATTAAGGCCACAATCGGAATTACAGAAGCTAAAGCCGACAGTGTTAAAATAAGATCGAGCTATAATTTAGCCGGCTTCTCTTTTAACCCTGCTCAATTGGCTGAAGCCATAAAAGCTGAGATGCCAGATTTCTCAATTGATTACAACCCTGACTTTAGGCAACAAATTGCCAATAGCTGGCCTGGTTCTATTAACGATGAACCAGCAAGAAATGATTGGGGTTGGCAAAACGATTATAGATTACAAGACATGGTTAAGGATATGCTCCAAAACCTTAAAAATAAATATACTATTGCCTAACAGTAAAGCACTTAGAATAGGAATTGTTTGTTATCCAACTTATGGAGGAAGTGGTGTTGTAGCCACAGAACTTGGCCTTGCCTTGGCGGCAAAAGGTCACTCAATTCATTTCATTAGCTATCGTCAGCCAGAGAGGTTAAGCAGACATTACAACGAGAACATCTCAGTTCATGAAGTAAGACCCCAGAACTACCCACTATTTGAGTTTCCGCCCTATGAACTCACTTTGATTGGTAAAATGTTAGAGGTGGTAAAGTTTGAAAACTTAGATGTGCTACACGTACATTATGCCATACCCCATGCTTTCTCGGCCTATAATGCAAAACTTATTCTTAAAAACGAAGGGATAGATATACCTGTAATTACCACATTACACGGTACCGATGTTACCCTAGTAGGTAAGGATAATTCTGTAGCTCCGGTGGTAAAGTATTCAATGGAGCAGTCAGACTATCTTACGGCAGTATCAGATTTTTTGGTGGATGAAACGAGACAGTATTTCCAAATTACAAAAGATATTGAAGTAATTCCCAACTTTATAGATTTTGAGAAATTCTCTAAAAAGCAATTTGGTCATTTTAAAACATCAATAGCACCAAACAATGAGAAAATCATTGTTCACGTTTCAAACTTTAGAAAAGTTAAACGTGTGCAAGATGTAATTAAGAGCTTTAAGCTCATAAACGTTAAAACACCATCAAAACTACTGTTGGTAGGCGATGGCCCTGAAAGAGGGAATATGGAAGCCTTATGCCGCTCTATGGGACTCTGCGACGAAATTAGATTCATAGGAAAACTCTCAGCTGTTGAAGATATTCTAAGTATTGCAGATCTCTTTATGCTTCCATCTGAAACTGAAAGCTTTGGATTAGCTGCTTTAGAAGCTATGGCCTGTGAATGCCCAGTAATTAGCACTAATGTTGGTGGTTTTCCTGAGATAAATATACACGGAGAAACTGGCTATATGTGTAATATAGGTGATACAGAAAAAATGGCTGAATTATCTGTTAATTTATTGACTAACAAAGATTTACATGATGAATTTAGACATAATGCTTATAAAAGATCTCAGGAATTTGCACTAAGTAATATTTTACCACTTTACGAAAGTTTGTACTACAGAGCGGTTGAAAATAAGGTGTTAGTTTAATTCAATTCTATTGCCCAAAAGATCCCATCCTTGTTCTAACCGATAAGGCCCAAGAATTTCAATTTTTTCGGCAGGAATCATACTTTCAAAATCAGCACTGTCCCAAACTTTGTTTGAGTTTACATCATATATCAAGCGTAAAAAGTACTCTCCTTGATAAAGTCTGTTGAACTGAATTGATGCTATACCAGCGTTAATATTTTTATAACCCTGAATCACGCCCGCTTTATCTTCAAGAATAGCAATCAAGCTTCCTTCTAATTTTTCTTCAATGGTAAACTCTATCGTACCTAAATCATCAGAATTAACAAACGCAATTGGGTTATCAAATACATTATTGCAAATAGATTCTGAATAAACTGAAGCACTATCTACAACTATTTTGGCACCATTTAATTCTTCTGGTTTTGTGAAGTAAACATGAATATTATTTCTATAACCAAGACGTATAGAATCTGTGTACAATTCAATACTATCTCTAAAAAGGTGTATTCCTTCAACCCTAAAAGAATCAATACGTGAATTGCAAATTATAGTTGCCCTATTGCCTTTTACTTTTTCACTTTTAATGGATAGAGAAATACCGCTATTTTCTTCTTTTGAATTTGCAATACCTGAAATAAAAACTGTATCTATCTTCTTCTCTTTTAAGGATAACAAAATACTAGTATCCCTAACACTTGAAAGTATCGTAATCGTATCTCTAAGCGTGTTTACTCTGTATTTCACATTTGAATTCTCTAAACTCTCAATTAGAATTTTTTCGCTTGGTTTACTCAATACAATTAATGGGTTAGTAAACTCATTTGTTAAAATATCGTAGGAAATTGCGTTATTCCTATTAGTGCTTAAAACTATTGATAAGCTATCTAATACTGAATCAACCCTGTTAGGTTCAATACTAAAACCAAATAATTCTGTTTTTTGAAGTTTGTAATCCCTATTATCATCCTTAATTGCCCTTAAGAAATAATATCCAGATCTTATACCATGTATTTCGAAATCTCCAGATTCATTGGTTTTTGAAATATATAATGGCTTTAAAGAATCGACTAAAAATGCTTTTTGTACATATAATCCTACTAGAATTTGATCTAAAGGTTCTTTTGTAACGGCATCAATACAGTTTCCTTTAACTATTCCTGTATCTATTGATGAATATGTGCTAAACACATAATTGTAGCCTTGTAAAGCATTGCTTTCGTTATTATCTACAATTGACCCATTAAAATTGATAGTATAGGTAGTTGAATCACGTAAGTTTTCTGGGAGTTTCACTTTAAGAGACTTACCTGCAGCTTGGTACTTTATAACTCCATTTAATACAGGTGAAATTACTATTTGAGATGTGTTCTTTAATTGGATTATCTCATCAAATTCAATATTAATTTCATCACTACTGAAATCTATACTTTTATTAATTGGTGTTGACGTAATAATTTTTGGCGGTACTTCATCTTTTTCGCCACCTGTAAGTGATACCTTATTAGCACAGCCGTAGCAACAAAACAGTACAAAAAAACCTATTAAACTAGTTAAATATACATTCATGCCTTACCTACCGAGATATACCATTAACACAGAAACATCAGCTGGGCTTACACCACTAATTCGTGAAGCTTGACCCAAATTCGCTGGTTTCAATTTTTTTAGTTTTTCTTTACTTTCTGAAGATAAACCGGTTACACCATCATAATTAAAGTTGTTATGTATATGTACATACTCTAATCTTCCCATTTTTTTCACGCTTTCTTCTTCCTTCTTTATGTAGCCTTCGTACTTCATTTTAATTTCTGCTTCTTCAATGGTTTCTTTATCATAACTACTTAAAGCATTTTTCATTCCATCAAAAGCATTCATTAACAAATTCATATTTAACTCAGGTCTTCCAATTAGCGAATTGAGCTTTACACTTTGTTTTAAACTAGATGATCCAATACTTTCTAAAAATTCATTAGCTACATCCAATGAAGGAATACTATTCTTTTTCATGTATTTTATAATTGAATCTACACCCTCTGATTTGTTCTTAAACCTAGAAAACCTATCATCATCAACCAAACCTATTGAGTGACCTAATCCCGTTAATCGCTCATCAGCATTATCCTGTCTAAGTAAAATTCTATACTCCGCTCGTGAAGTAAACATTCTATAAGGCTCATCAGTACCTTTAGTAATTAGATCATCAACTAAAACACCAATGTATGCTTCGTTTCTTTTTAGTATAAATGGCTCGCTATCTTTCACTTTCAACGCAGCATTTATACCAGCAATTAAACCTTGAGCGCCTGCTTCTTCGTATCCAGTGGTTCCATTAATTTGACCTGCAAAGAATAAACCATCAACCAGTTTTGTTTCTAATGTATGCTTTAATTGAGTAGGTGGAAAATAATCATATTCAATAGCATAACCAGGCCTAAACATTTTAGCTCTTTCAAATCCTGGTATAAGCTGTAATGCTTTAAGCTGCACATCTTCAGGTAAAGAAGTACTAAATCCATTTACATAAACTTCAACTGTATTCCAACCTTCAGGTTCTATAAAAATTTGATGTCTATCCCTTTCGGCAAAACGATTTATTTTATCTTCAATAGATGGACAATATC
Organism: Bacteroidia bacterium; assembly: GCA_049115495.1. Lineage (GTDB taxonomy): Bacteria > Bacteroidota > Bacteroidia > CAILMK01 > JACPUW01 > JACPUW01. Next base: position 22,735 of record JAGDZV010000017.1, read on the forward strand.
TCGGGCCAATTCCTTGAATTCTTCCATTAAACATTGGTGATTTACTAAAGCCAGTTCGAAGAATCTCATGAACCTTTTCATTAGTGTAAGTTATATAACAGCTCCTTTGATTCTTTAACGGATTCGTATTTGTAAATGAAAATTTACCCGGATCTATATCTCCTGCTTGCTCTTCAGTAACTGTATAATTAATAGACCTACCATCTACCCTTGGCGGCGTACCTGTTTTCATTCTACCACTGTCAAATCCAAGTGATTCTAATTGTGCAGTTAAACCTGTAGAAGATCGCTCCCCCATTCTACCACCTCCAAATTGTTTTTCACCTATATGAATGGTTCCGTTTAAAAAAGTACCATTTGTAAGAACTACTGTATCCGCATAAAAATCAATACCAATTTGAGTTCTCACACCATTAATATTTCCATCCTTAACAAGAATACTTGTAACCATATCTTGCCAAAAATCTACTTTATTATTTCTTTCAAGGGTTAATCTCCACTCTTCAGCAAAACGCATTCTATCGCTTTGAGCTCTTGGGCTCCACATAGCTGCGCCTTTTGATCTATTTAGCATCCTAAATTGAATCATGGTATTATCCGTTATTATTCCAGACATACCACCAAGTGCGTCAATCTCCCTTATAATCTGTCCTTTTGCAACACCACCCATAGCCGGATTACAACTCATTTGAGCAATTACACCCATATTCATCGTAACTAAAAGTGTAGAACATCCCATTTTAGCAGCGGAGTGAGCAGCTTCACATCCAGCATGACCACCACCAACTACAATTACATCGTACTTTTTCTGCATGATTATAAAGTTCCACGTGGAACACTTAAAGTAAATCTTTAATTAATGTTTCACGTGGAACATATTTAAATAAGTGTCTTCTAAATAATGAATTTTATTCTTTAATTCTTGCGACGAATCTTCTATACCGCAAAGGTGTAAACATCCATGAATTATATATCTAATTATTTCATTCTCTTTATTAAAAGTATCCTGATTTTCTAAAGCCCTTTCAAAACTTATAAAAAGTTCTCCATTAATACTCGGAAAGTTTTCATAGTTAAACGTAATTATATCAGTAAAATAGTCATGATCCAAAACATTTCGATTTAATTCTAATAATTCGATATCAGTAAATTGAATTATGTTCAAATCGTTAAAATTCATTCCATAATCAGAAAATATTCTTAACACAATTCTATCAACTAATTCTATGGAATAATCAATTCCATTATTCTTGAAATGACTAATCATGAAGTTTACCTCAAAACATTTAATGTAGAAGAAACGAAATAAAAATCTCTATTCCTTAGTTGTACTCTAGCCACGTAATAATACACTCCAGACGGACACGGTTTCGTAATTTCATTATTGAATCCACCATTCCATTTTAAACCGTCTTTAAAAACTTCTTCTCCCCATCGATTATAAACTATCAGGTAAGAATTACTTGTATCTAAATTCTCCACGGGTATTTCAAATAATTTCTCTTCCGTATTTGTAAAAACCATTGCATTTGGAAGGTCACCATGGAATTTAAAAAATATACATTTTGATGACGTTAAAACCTCTCCTACTTTAAAATCTAATATCGGATCTTTTTCAATACCTTTTATTCTATAACAAATACCTGAATCTACACTAATATCCAATAATGATTCAGCATCTACATAAAAGGTATCATTTGTAGTTCCTATCACACTCCAAATACCGTTTAAAAAACGGTTCACTTCATATTTTTCTATACCATTATCCCATTCTATAAAAGAATTCCAATGAACGGTTCTTTCATCCTGTAAAGCTTTATTATATGATTCACCAACTGTCGATTGAATAGAAACATCAATAACTCTTACTGTATTTGACAATCCTAGATCATCACCACAATCACTAATCGCCCTTAACCTATATAGTCTTTTTGCTATCCTATTTTTTAGCCACAACAAATGCTCACCACCACCATTTGCCCTAATAGATCTTACAGTATTCCAATTCACACCATTGCCTTCGCTAAACTGTAGTTCATAATTCTTCACCAAAGAAGTTCTGCTTGAATACCATTCCAAAAGAGTGGAATCACCCGTAAATTCAACTTTAGTTATATAAAAAGTATCCAATGATCGATCATCACCAAACTGAATTAAAATCGAATTAGAACTAGAAGTAAATCCATTAACTAAATCCGTGGCTCTTACTTTAACTTCAAAATCAATATTCAAATTATTTAAATTTAAGTACAAATCATTGTACTCAAATAAAGAAAGAAACTTCCAACTACTCCCTCCTACTTCTCTAAATACCAATTTGTAATCAATATCATTATTCCAACCCTCATAGTTTGTTCTTGATAGAGTAAAATTTCTATCACAAAAATCAATGTCTTCTATATTTAAAAACATAGTACTATGCGCGTCTACTTGACCTGTCCCAATATTACAGCTATCTATAGCCGCTATTCTATAAGTAACACTCGTCTTTTCTGCATCGATACTATCACTCCTCTCTAAATAACTTGATGAATCAGCACTTACCGTATCTAAAGTTTCGCTAAAGCCATTACCCTTATTGTAATAAAGTATATAATTCTTCACATCATTTGACGTTGATTTAGTCCAACCAATTAATACACCATTCTTACTTACACTAACTGAATCAATTCCTACATTTTGCGGTGGTGTATTATCAATTAAAATAATATCACCAATTACGCTATCATCATTACAAGAATCAACTAATACAAGATATAACCTCCAATTTGAAATACTTTGTGCACCTAATGAGACATTTTTTATTCCATTTCCATCAACGTTTTTAAGAAGATTAAACCCTGAACCAAAAACCTTCTCCCCATAAATTCTAGTAGTTACATTTTCACAATCTGAAGAAACTACGAAATCTAAATTTTTTATATTACTCTCTACATCCAAACAAGCTCTTATCCACTCTACCTTCTGTGAAAAAGAAGTAACGCTCAATCCTAGACATATTAGTATAACAGTAGATATTCTTATCATCTCAATGCTTAACGAATTAAATCGAAGTTAAGTTTGCACAAAGTAATTAAGTGAAACCTAAAAACTACAAAGAACCCAAACAAACCTACAGACTAAATAAGTTTTTAGCAATGACCAATGCCGCACCATCAAGAAGGTCTGCTGATGACTTAATTACAGATGGTAAAATTAAAATAAATGGTAAAGTTGAGAAAAACCACTCATGTCAAATAGATCCTACTAAAGACATTGTAGAGTTTCAAGGCAACATCCTTAAATTTAAAAATGAATTTAAATATATTCTATTCAACAAACCAAAGGATTGCATCACTACAAGAAATGATGAAAAAAATAGAAAAACCGTTTATGATTTTCTCAAATATGATTTTAAAAATGATTTAAAACCTGTTGGTAGACTTGACAGAAATACTACCGGACTTCTACTTTTTACAAATGATGGTGAATTCATAAATAAATTAACGCATCCATCTAATCACGTAACAAAAATCTATCAGGCAACTCTTGATAAGAATATTACAAAAAACGATCTCGAAAACTTTGTCAACGGAGCAACACTAGAAGATGGTGAGTTTATACCAGATGAAATAGCTCTATTAGAACAAGCTAACCAGGTAGGTATCCAAATTCATTCAGGTAAAAATCGAATAGTAAGACGATATTTTGAGCATTTTGGTTTTAGAGTAAAGCAGCTAGATAGAGTTTTTATAGCCGGACTAACTAAATATAAACTTCCACGTGGAAAAACCCGTGAATTGAACCCTAAAGAGCTACGATTTATAAACAATCAAGTTGCTCCAAAAAACAAAAAGTAACCACAAGAGCAAAGTCTAATTACTTATCAAAAAATCAACCATTATTAAGGATACATACCAACAGAATCAAAACAACGAAAGCTTCAACAATTCAGTCAAAACATTAATTAACTACTAAAAATAATATGTTAATTAACTGGTAATCAATATATTGATGGGTTAATAAAACTGTTTATTAAATATTAAAATTCCACAAATTGTATTTAAGTAAACCTTGTCAACAAATCAACAGTACTAATAAGCTTTAATAGTATCTTTTTAAATAATTAATTATTTACTTATCTAACTATCTGCATAAGATTTTGGGCTTCAAATGCATATGCGCATATTTACAAGCTCAAACCACTAGAGTTTTATGCAACATTTTTTAAAATGCATTCTTATTCTTTTCTCAGTTTTAGTTTTAAATGAAACTAAAGCTACCCACGTAATGGGATCTGATATAAGTTGGGAATGTGTTGGTACAGACTCCTTTAAAGTTAAAATAACCCTTTACAGAGATTGTAATGGTTGTGATATTCCGCCATGCCAAATACCGTCTTTGTCAGTAATGTCCAATTGTGGAACCAAAACCTATGCCACCACAAAGAGTGGAGGAAATGATATAACCCCAGTTTGTGATGAGCAATGTACAAGATGTGATAGTCGAGGTTGTTCATTTAAGTATGGCATCATGGTATACTATTTTACCGCACTGGTTGTAGTAACAGATTGGCGAAAAAATGGGTGTTGTGAAATGACTATGAGTTACGCAACATGTGCAAGAAATGGTGCTATAACAACCGGAGCGGCTAATCAATGTATTTATGTTGAGGGCTTCGTAAATTTTTGCTCCAACCCTTGTGACAACTCTCCCACGTTTACAGGTGATCCGTTGGCTATTATTTGTTTAGGTAGAGACTTTATCTACAACCAAGGTGTTCAAGATAAGGATATTGATCCTGTTACCGGTGGTCTAGCAGATTCATTAGTTTATAGCTGGGCAGAGCCAATGCAAACAGCAACTTCAAAAACCAGTTGGTCAGGAAATTATTCGTACAATAAACCCATTAACTATTTAGGTTTTCCAAGAGCGAACCTAAAATTTCCAAGAGGCATTCACTTAGATAGTGCAACGGGCGATATGATGTTTAGACCAATGAAGGTTGAACAGACCATAATGGCTATAAAAATTGAGGAATATAGAAACGGTAAAAAAATTGGAGAAACCCGTCGAGACATCCAGGTTGTAGTAATTAAGTGTCCAGATAATAACCCGCCTGTAATAAGCGGGATTAACTGTAAACAGCCTAAGCCACAAAACTTTAAGACCCAGGCCTGTGCCGGAGAGAAGTTGTGTTTTACTGTTTGCACGAGTGATAAAGACAAAGATGATACGGTAACTATAAGTTGGAACGCGGGTATACCTGGAGCCACCTTTGAGATCATTAATAAGGGTGATAAACGGGAGACGGGCCGATTTTGCTGGACCCCAAGTGAGGCCCAAGTAAGTAAGTTCCCTTACACATTTGTAGTAAATGCAAAAGACAATGCCTGTCCGGTAAATGGTTTTTCAGCAAGATCTTTTCAGATTGTAGTAAAAGCCCCACCAAAAGCAGAGTACGATACATTGATTTACGATTGTGGCGAGGCCAGGTTTATAGCAAGAAAAGTAGGACGTATCAACATAAGCCAATACATGTGGAACCTAAGCGGTAGGATAGTAGTAAACCGAGGGGGCGCCGCCGATACGGTATGGCATAATTATA
>JAGDZV010000018.1:0-1687 GCA_049115495.1 Bacteroidia bacterium
TGTGGGGTTGTTAGACAGTCTGACGGTTTGCAGCCATGAAATGTAGGGCTTTTCGGAGCGATTTTCTATCCACCGGATAGAAAAAGTGCTGCGAGAAGCGCACTGCGGCTAACAACAGAACCGCCCTATATTTTTATGGCTGCTGTTGTAGAGTGTTTTTTATTCAATATTCCATTGTTCGAGATCATCAACTGGATTTGGAAGACGTCCTTCCAGCCATTTCATCAGTGTTCCAGGTTTAAACTCCTTATTATGAGTTTCTATCACCCATTATAAAAAGTCATGAGGTCCACCATTCATATATGGAGGCGGAGAAACAGGATAGAAAACTGTCGGAAGACGCTCGTCCATTGATATATAATTAATTACATGTCCTAGCTCTTGAATAACATTCCAAGCAAGTTTATTTTCAATATCTATAGAAAATTTCAACCACCATAAACCGTCATCATCTCCATAGGAAATTGGTTTTTGAATAGATGGAGTCCTTTCTAAATAATCCACTAAGGTTTTAAATGCTCTTTCGTCCATTGTTTTTGAAAGGTTTGAATATCTACCACTCAGTTTAAGCTGTTCCCAAGTGATTGTATCTATTTCTTTTGAGTCTTTTTGGATAGTGTCAATACCAACTTTATCAATCCAATTGTCCACTATTTCGTTTAAGTCGTCAAAATCTGGCAACTTTTCAAAATCGCCTTTACATTTTGAATGTATTCCAATCACAGGGTATTCTGGTCCATGTGGATTATTAAGAGTTACTAGATCAAAGTCAAATTGTTCGTCGTTGATATTCAATATTTCGTGTAGTCGTGTTCTGATAATATTCAAACATGATACTATCAAGTCCATGTCCCAAGAGAGAGCTTCATATATTGTTGGCTCTATTATTTCATAGGCTCTTTCTTCGCTTTTCATAATACTCTACAACGTTTTGCAAGCATGAAATGTAGGGCTTTTCGGAGCGATTTTCTTTCCACCGGAAAGAAAAAAAGCTGCGAGAAGCGAACTGCAGCCAACCACAGAACCGCCCTATTTTTTATGCTTGCTGTTGTAGCATGTTATTTCTTTCGAACTAAAGTCATTTTATCCAATTCATATTTTCTATACTGAATTGAGTCTTTTAGCCACATGGTTTCTTCGTCCAATTCCTGAAATTCAGTCTTTAAAACACCATTTTCAATTTTCGTCACTGTTTCCATGTCAGAAAATTTACCGCCACCAAAGTCATTTTCAATTCTAGACCAATTGTCGTTGGATTTTAAAAAAATATGCCAATCTATGTAATACATGTTTCCCATGCTTGCTCCACCAATGGTCTTTATAGCAAAGTCCATGTTGTCATCATTGTTTAAATCTCCAGTTATTATAGATTTCTTGTCAATACTGTAATACTCCCAGATTATGTCATTTGGGTCAACATCAGTTGTATCTTCAAAAAACTCAATTACCCAACTTCCGTCTTTCCAAGTCTTAGTTTTTCTTACATGCTGTCCTTCCAATTTTTTTAAAATGAATTTTTCGGTGGCAGTCATTAATTCAACAGTGTCAATTCCGTCGTCTTTTGTGTTTTGTCCATCACTTTTAATAGCAGATCTACAACCTATAAAGGTCAAAGTCGTAACGAAAATTATCGATAGTGTTTTCATGGTCTTATAATATGCTACAACGGTTTTTTGGTATGAAATGT
>JAGDZV010000019.1:0-744 GCA_049115495.1 Bacteroidia bacterium
CGTTAGCGGCTATAAATAGACACTACAAAAAATCAATGGACGAGTTTTACAGATTCCTAAATGGTGATATTGAAATCGATGATTTTGAAAAATATATTTATCACGATAAAGATCTAGAAAAAACTATTGACCATGACGATTATTTAGAATTGATAAGTTTTGACTTTAAAGAAAAACACTCTAATGATAGACTTAAAAAATTCATTCTTCAAAGCATCATTGACCAAGGACAATTCGAAACATGGAGACTAAAAAATGCATTGCAAAAATTTATTGGTGAGCCAGAAAGTTGTGATGATAACCTTAAACAACTATATGACTTTTATTGTGGCAGACTTCAGGACAACGGTGAGAGAATATTTGAATTTAAATTTTTAGCAAACCTTGGACTGAATATGCTTTATTGGATTGACGAAGGTTATATGAAAACTGTTTATAAAGAAAATTGGGAAAAAGAATATATTAAGGCTCGCAAGGACAATTTTTATTATCATTCACAACTTAAACCATTTGCTGTCGAGATATTAAATGCAATTCTAAATGATAAAATCAAAATTCAAGAAGATGGCTCCTATAAAATTGACAATGAGCTGAGAATTAAGCTTGAAACCGACGATATATATAAAATTGAACATCGTGAAAAATAAATACAGCCGCTAACAGCAGCCATAAAATATAGGGCGGTTCTGTGGTTAGCCTCGGTGCGCTTCTCGCAGCACTTTTTCTATCCGGTGGATAGAAAAT
>JAGDZV010000020.1:0-3712 GCA_049115495.1 Bacteroidia bacterium
TTTTCTATCCGGTGGATAGAAAATCACTCCGAAAAGCCCTACATTTCATGCTTGCAAAACGTTAGCCACCATTTGAAGAAACATCATTTGTGAATAAAGAAGAACTTCAAAATATAATAGACGAGCTTGAAAAGGAAGACCGGAAGCAAAAAGCTTACTTCGGTATCTTCGAGTACGGTGGTGGACCTGACGAAAGCTATATAAAGGCTAATAAACAAGGACTTGAACTCTTTGCTTTAGAAATTCTAAAGGCAGCACGAAACTCAGAAGAACTATTAAAGAGTGAAAAAGAAGAGTCAGTTTTTCCTTTAGGATTTGATGAAGATTGGATTGACGATGATTGCTCGACTTATATTCAGTACGTTGAGCCGACAAACGAGATTAGAACTAATGTCAAACAAGAGTCTTATGTGGAAACTTGGAAAGACAAGACAATGAAGTTTGGCTGCATAAGTGTAATACTGATATCAATTATTTCAGCAGTTGTTGGAATAGTGACAATTATAAAATGGATAATTTAAAAATAAAAAACGGTGGCTAACAAAACATATAGCTTATGGCGGGGAACGGCTGCCAGCAAGATTTGAGCTCCGTAGCCAGCTTTGGTTTCGGTGGACAGGAAAGTGCTTCGAAACCGCCACAAGCCATATGCAAACCGTTGGTAAACATTTGAAAGTGAACATATTCAAATTTTTCAAATCTGAGCTATACGACCGACTAAGGTTTGAAAAACGACACTTCACATTTGGTTGGAATATTATTTTTTTCCCTTGGACACTTACTCAGAATTATATTGTTTACAGAAAATGGATTGAAACACTTGAACAAATTAATTGCTCAATAGACGACATAAGTGACCTTAAAAGCGTCACTCTCTTGCAGGATAAAGTACCTTTTTTGAAGCAACTTGAAAGCATTGGAATTGGACCAAATCCTAGTCATTTTAATTGTTGCCATTTCGTGATTAGAGACGAACTCTTTTTATTTCCTATAAACTCTCCTTTTCATAAAAGGAATAACGAAAAGCAGTCATTTTTTACTGAATACTTACCTCCTATTGTCATTAGTTTGACGAATTCAATTCATCCATACGAGACTAAATGGAAATTAGATACATTCATAAATATTGAGAGAATTGTTTATGATGAAAATAAAACGAAAATTTATATGAAAGGACGAATAAACGACGAAGGGATACTATTGATAATCGATGAAAAAATAACGTTTACCAACAACAGTCATAAAATATAGGGCGGTTCTGTGGTTTGCCGCAGTTCGCTTCTCGCAGCACTTTTTCTATCCGGCGGATAGAAAATCGCTCCGAAAAGCCCTACATTTCATGGCTGCAAAACGTTAGGCACTATTCGGGGACGAATAAGTAATTAATAAAAAAGGGGAATGGACGACAACAACTATATAGTTCTAAATCACAAACCCATTGTTACGACGACTTTCATATTTGCTTTATTTGGCACTTTAAGCTTTATGGTTTTTGTAATTGGCACCCTTGGACACTTACTGAACAGTTTTGAAATTCCTGGACCATTAATTGGCTTCTCTTTGCTTATAGGTACACCATTTTGTTTGGCTTGGCTACCCGCAAGTTTTAGATCTGGTTGTGAACTTGACAAGGAAAACAAAAGATTTAGGGAATACGAAGGAACTTTTGGAAATAAAAAAGGGGAATGGATAGAAGTTGATGAATCCGACTATGTTTCGATCATTGGCGTAAATGAAAAAATATTAGCTCAAGGCAGAACTTCTGTGACCAATTATAACATGAAAGCATGTAAAGTATACTTTAACTCAAATGATTGGCATCTAGAGATTTTGAAATCATCATATGATCACTCAAAAGAATATGCAAAAGTATTTTCCGACACATTTGACATCGAGATCAACGACGTAAACAAAACCCAAAATCTAAAATCAGGTGGAAAAGGATTTGGTCAAAATGGGTCATTTACTAATAATTGATAATTATAAATCGACAAGAAAAAACAGTGCCTAACAGCAGCCATAAAAATATAGGGCGGTTCTGTAGTTTGCCACGGTGTGCTTCTCGCAGCAATTTTTTCTATCCGGTGGATAGAAAATCGCTCCGAAAAGCCCTACATTTCATGGCTGCAAACCGTTACCTGCAAGCTGAAAATGACGACAACCCTCAGAAAAAGAACACTTGAATTTTCAGTAACAGGACTGTCTGTAATTTTACTCGCCTTGACAATTATGACCTACTTACTAGACCAAAACAAATCCAATTGGGTTTGCGGACCAGTATTATTTCTAATGGAGTTAATTGCACTTGGACTTCAAACCGTTTTGACTGTTTCAATTTGGAAAACGACAAATAAGAAGACTAAAGTAGCTCTGTTACTATCGAGTATTCTAATAATTGGTTTTATAACATAGGATTTGTGAATTTCAATCTGAACTGCACTTAATGACAACCAACTCAGGCATAGAATACATACTAATTACAACGCTGACAGTATTATTTTTTGTCCTGCCAGTTGTCTTTACGCTAAATCGTCTGAAACACAAAATGACTTTCAGCTTGACAAAAATCAGATTGCTTTTCAACTACTCTTTGATACCACAACTTGGACTTGGTCTCTTACTGTACTTGACTTTTTTGGTTTTCAGTGGAAACATATTCGGAAACCTGACAAAGACAAATTGGTTTGAGCTAATTTCAATTGCGACTTTGTGGTTTTATATAATTGGAGTGTTCTATTACATTCCTTCAGTAGTCGTTCTGAATTTGACAGTTGGAATAATAAATTTGATAAGAAAAAATAAAAAGCCAGCAGGTAACAATGGGTATAAAACATAAGGCAGACAGTGGTTTCCGCAAGTTTTGGGTTCTTAGCAAAGTTCGTTTCGGGTGGACTGTGAAGTGCTCCGAAATGCCCTACGTTTCATACCCGAACCGTTGTGCTGCATATAAAAATTCTCAAAACAACTAGTGAAGAACTACTTTGAATATATTAAAAACTCCTTTTGGATAATATTCGTGTTTCTTTCAATAACGGCAATCCTTATTGACTTCAGAGATATTGTTTTGGTAATTCCATTTTTAGTTATAATTCTGATAATTTCTCTTGGAGATTATAAGAAAGTATTTCGACCAATTCATTCAATCAAAACCGATAAGAGAAATCTACATATTATTGAAAATTGTGTAATTGACGAGATTCATTTGTCGAACCGTAATGGCTTGATGGATAAATTATTAAGACAAAAGACCGTCTGCGACATTTATATCCAAAAATCCGAGTTTTTCATCGTGTTCAAGGACATTGTAGTGCCCAATAACTTGATTATTATCTACAAAGAGTTAATCAAGGTTCAAAACGACGTTTGGTATTATAGAATGACAGATGTTATAAATGATGTGGATGTCGCGTACTTGTCGGATATAGTTTTTCAAAAATTCCAAACAGAATTGATTCTTGACCAAAACAAAGTAAATTCAATTACGAACAATAAGATTTCAATTAGTTGTAACTTGAAAAAAGCGTTTAAAGAAACAGATTTACTAAATTGAAAAAATACGACAGCACAACAGCAAGCATAAAATATAGGGCGGTTCCGTGGTTAGCCGCAGTTTGCTTCTCGCAGCCACTTTTCTTTCCGGCGGAAAGAAAATCGCTCCGAAAAGCCCTACATTTCATGCTTGCAAACCGTTGTGCTTAATTAAGGATGGAAA
>JAGDZV010000021.1:0-4562 GCA_049115495.1 Bacteroidia bacterium
AAAGTAAAAAGCCACCCCTTTCGGGATGGCTTTTTTACCAAACTCAATTTATGCTATATCAAAATAGCAGTTCTTTAGTTCTATTTTGTAATCACTACTTTCTCGATGGTTCTTACATCGTTGTTAGTAATTTCTAAGTAATAAGTTCCTGTTGCTAAGTGACTCATGTCAACATCAAACTTACTGTTGCTTACTACGTAGTTGCCAGCATTGTAAACCTCCTTACCTGTTAGGTCTAAGATTCTCAATTGGGCTGACGCTCCATTGTCTAATGAAGTAGCTACGAAGAACAATCCTGCTGATGGATTAGGATAGATAGCAAAACCATTGTTTTCTATACCATCTATTCCTGTAGTCATGTCTTGAGTAACTATTACTACTCTTGTTAGTGTAGCTGATGAGTTGCCAGACTTATCTGTAGCTGTGTACTCTATTGTGTAAACACCCTCACTTTGTGTGTTTACTCCGTTTACTACGGCTACATCTATGTCTACTTGTGCATCATAGTTATCCTCTACTGCAACTCCTTCGTCAGTATGCTCTGCCCAACGTGCTACATTTTCCAATGCACTTCCTACTAGGCTAATTACTGGCGCTTGTGTATCTACTACTTCAATAGTTCTGGTTACCGATGATTGGTTACCATAGTTATCGGTTACGGTGTAAGTAATTGTGAAAGTTCCTAATGAATCTGCTGTACCATCCCAGTTTCCTGTGGTTTCTACAGTGTATCCATCATTCTCTACCACAGTGTAACCTGCATCGTTGTAGAAACTAAATACTTCAACAGTCTCTGACTCATTACCATCTAATGTAATGATAGGGGCAATTGTATCAATTACAATTACTGTTCTATCTACACATACTGGGCCGTTACCATTTTGGTCGGTTACACAGTAGTTTATGGTGTAAGTTCCTAAGGTAGCTGTATCTAAGTTGCTTGTAACTTCTGGAGTTAATGTAGCATCGTAGTTATCGCTCTCTGTTGTTCCTGCTTCTGTGTATGATGTAAAGATCTGTACGTATACAGTATCCATACCTCCTAACTCAATGATAGGATCAGTGCTATCAATTACCTCAATAGTTCTTGTAGCTGTAGCTGTATTACCACTTGCATCTGACACTTTGTATTCTACAGTGTAAATACCTACTTCTGCAGTATCTAATGAGCTGTTTACAACTACACTTGAAGCTACATCTCCATCTACTAGGTCAATAGCTGTAAAGCCTGAATCTACCCATGAAGTATGTACTTCAATAGTTTCAACGGTTGGACCTACTAGTGTTAAGGTTGGAGCTGTCATATCTTCTTCCATAATGTTTATGGTGTAATCTTCAAACTCTCCAAATTTGTTTGGTCCACAAGCTGTGTTATCAGCATCGCCATCGGCAACACCTACTCTCAATCTTGCTTTACCGCCTGTAGCATTGGCTGGTACAGTTACGCTAAAGGTTGCGCTCTTTGTAGTGTCACCTGCATGGTAAGCTACCATCTCTAGGGTATCATCAAAGTCACCATCAATGTTCCAGTCAATCCACGCTTTGCGGTTCATAGACTTATCATTAGTAGCACGCTCCATAGTTAGGTCGTAAGTGTAACCTCTCTCTACTGTAGTTGAGATCGATAAGTAGTTGTTGTAAGGGTTAACACCTGTACTGGTAGAGTTGTCAATGGTATTGAATACAACTCTGCTTATACCAATATCACCATCTTTTAAGATAACGTTTGGTGTACAGTAATCCAATACTTGAACATGTGCTGTTCTTGTTAAGGTATCTGAACCAAATGGATTTGATTTTACTACACTGATATCATAGAAACCACCTCTTGTAAAGATCAACTCAATATCATCATTTGCAGTAGTTCCTCCATTCAATAGAATGTAGTTAGCTGGGCTAATGATCCATTCTGTTGCATTTGAACAGTAATCTGCACTACTTTCTAACATTAAAGTATCTCCGGTGTTCAACTTGGTAGCTGATGATGTGAAGTCTGGGGTTGGTGCTTTCTTAGCGCCTTCAATTACAATGGTTTTTGTCATTGAATCTCTTGGTGCACACAAGCTGTTTGTGATTAACTTAACGGTGTAAGTACCTGCAGTAGTGAATGTGTAGCTAAACTCATCACCAAATGCATCTATTGTACCATCGGCATCCAGATCCCACTCTTGGTCACTGATACTTCCAGTTGATGCACTCTCAAATACGGTTGGGAAACCTACACAAGCTGTATCTGGAGCTACGATAGCTGATACTGGTGATACTGGCCAGTTGGCTGGCGTTGAGTATTCCCAGTTAATCGCAAATCCTTCACCTAAAGTAGCTGCATCATTATCTGATGAGAACTCAAAGTAAGCTGCGCCTGTCTTAGCAATCATGCTTTTTACTACACTAGCATTGCTTCTTGTTCCTGTCATTCCATCTGGGTAACGGGCTTCGTCCCATAGTGGTGTACCACCTGAGTTGTTTCCATCATAGATCTTCAAGTAATCGCCTGCTGCTAAATCAAATTCTGAAATATCTAACATTAACTCTCCTACACAAGACTCAATAGTGTATGTACATCTGTTGAATCCGTTTAAGCCTGGAGAATATGATGCTGCTGCTCCACCATCGTCAAACAAGGTACCTACCTCTCCACTGGTTACATCTGGAATATCACACATCATTACTTGCTCTCTTACTTTTATGAAAGCAGTTTTTGTAATTGAATCAGCTCCAAATGAGTTGGCTACTTTGTACTTAACAGTGTAAGTACCTGGGTAATCAAACCATATTGATGGGTTAGCTTTAGTTGAATCATCACCTGCAAACCAGTGTGTTCTTGAATATACCAATAAGAATGGATCGTAAACCGCTTTTTCTCCTTTTGAGTTGGTTACATCCCATGCCCACTGAGTAGCACCGTTTTCAGTTAGGTCAATTAAACCAATAACTTCTCCGGTGTAAACATCTGTTGTGGTAGCTGCAAACTCAGCTTTTGGTGCTCGTAAGATTGGGCTTACATATACGTATTTTGTTACAGTATCTGAACCTGAGCAGTTCTCCATTACAAGAGTTACCGTATCTAATCCAACATTGCTTGGTGTGTAAACCATGTGAATTGAATCAGTTACGAACTGACCATTTAAGTACCAGCTTGACATTACTGTTCTTGATGGCTGATTTGCATTCAACAATGCTGCCGGAGAACCTAACCATAAAGTATCATCTGATACAAAGTTGGCTCGTGGTGGCAACTGTACTGTTGGAATCTCATCTGGTCCTACTGTTGGAGCCATTACACATCTTTGATCGCCATCCATATCAGTCTCAACACTTGAACGTGTTCCGTAAAACTGTGGTGAAGCTGAAGTGTAGTGGTAATCTGATGTAGAAACCCACTTTGGATCCTCGTTGTAGTTGTTTAGGTTTAGACCAGCTGCTGGTTGGTTTTGCATTGCAGCCAATGTCTGTATCTCTGTTCCGTTATTGTTGTAAACAATATCGGCGTAAATGTTGTTGTAATCAAACTCAACAAAAGTGCTGTAACCACTAAATATTGCACCCGGACGCCAAGAGTAGTTTTGATTTTCTGTCCAATAGAAAACGTTATTGGTCAAAGTAAGACCATCACATCCGTAAATGTATGCGCAATTGTAAGTAGACTCATAACATCTTAAGGCATTATGAGAAATCTCTACTGAATCACAGTAATAAACATAAAGTCTACCATAGTTTCTGTTTTGAAAGCCTCTGTATTCCAACTCAAATGAGTTGTTTACAATTCTACTTCTTCTTCCTAAACGAGATCTCAACACTGTAGTCCAGTTGTAACCATCTACATAGTATAGATAGTTGTAACCACCTTTTACATAGTTAGAGTTCATCTCCATATTTACTGGATAGTAATGATACAATGGGTAAGAGAATCTACTGGTAGGACCAACTACTTTACAGTCTACCATATCCATACTATCTTGAGTATAAGTATACATACCATAGTAAAAGAAGTCTGAGATATCTACATTGTAGAATTTGTTACCAACGTTTTCTGGAGTAGCTGATAATTGAGTATTACCAATAATGTTTGCTCCAGTATAACCACCTGTAATGTTAATGTTTTCGAAGGTGTTGTAGTTGGCATTATTACCATAAGATCTGTAGTTATTTGACAAACCTGTTAATGACAATGCACAAGATGTGTAAGTATATGAGTTAGGGTTAAGCATTTCAATATCGCAATTTCTCATTACGTTATGATCTGCTTGGTTTCCGTACCATACGGTAAACTTGTCATTTGTAGTGTTCTTGAAGGTAAGATCTTCGAAAGTGATGTAGTCAGCACCATCAAGTGCTAGTACATTACCATTATTTTCTAAGATTGTATTATCCTTAGTATCTCCAGTGAATGAAATAGTATTTGTTGCATCTAAACCAACAACATTTGAGAACTCAACTGCTCCCTTATAAGTTCCTGGCTTAATGTCTATTACTATAGCTCCTGCAATACCACATTGCGAAATCTGATCTGCTGCTTCTTTTGGTGATGCAAAATCTGCTGTTGCTGTTGTATCTACAAC
>JAGDZV010000003.1:0-357376 GCA_049115495.1 Bacteroidia bacterium
AGTGGCTTTATTCCCGATACCCGCATATTGGAATATGCGGTGGCAATTGAAAACGTATCCGTGATTAGTTTGCCTTTAATAAATAAAGTAACACGATCTTTCCCATCATCTGAATAAATGAAAAGTTCATCATAATCACCTTTAAAAGAATCAGGCAATTCGATTTCAATCAAATTAAGTTTTGTCGGAGTTTCAAACTTTACATGTCCTATCTGTTGTTTGTGCCATTTTTGACTCATTATTTCGGCATCAGACTGGCCATTGTCAACAATAATTGTAATCAAAATACTTAAGCTTAATAGAATCAGGCTACCCGTAACTTTTAGGAGTCTTGATTTCTCTTTAGTAAGGTAATAAATTAAGTATCCAATAACACCAGAAAGAGCTCCAAATAAACCAGAATACATAATTTGAATGCTAAAGTCTGATGTTAGTTCCTTTCCGATATTTATCAGGATTAAAACAGGGATGAAAATCATAGAAATCATCCAGACTTGATTTTCATTTAACTTTTTCTCAGTCAATTTTCTTCTTATTTAATTTCTTAAAAATTAATTATAGCAAGGATTAGTAAAATAGCTAATGCGAGCGAGTAGGTGCCACCTAAAGCAAATTCTTTCCTTTTTGATATGATGCCATAAATAATAGCAATAATCCAAAGAAGTCCAATCCATATATACTGCCCCAAAAAAACATAAGATTGAAAGATATTACCTATTTCAGTTCCAGTTTCACCGTTGTGATCTAAAACGAAATAGAAGTATAAAAGATAGGAAAAATAGAAGCCTAAAGTTAATAAGATATGAAGCGCAATGATTCTGTATCTAATTTTCATCTTTAAAGTTGTTTTCAATTGCCGCCACCTAATTAGGAGTTATAAGTAATAATCACTTCTTTTCATTCATAGCAATGAGTTTCTTTCTTATAAACCTTACGAAACCATTGGTAGGGAAGATGTACTCATCTTCTTCTGATTTAGTTTCAGAATTGCTATTGTCTTCATAAGGGCTTAGCCAAAGGCCTGACACTTCAACATAAACATCTTCGTTCGGCTTTTTATCAAAGCTCAACCATTTTTGGCCACATAAAACATTACCTGTTTCAATACTTTGCACTTTACCCGCACCGTGAAGCTCATCAACTCCAATTTGTAAAGTCTCAATGGTTTTTGACGATTTGTTATCTAGTAAAACTTTAGTGTTTCCTGTAGCAAATACACTTCTGCCATCGGCGGTTATTCTATATCCATTCCAAGGTGTACTGCTCATTTTTGATGACTCAGTTTTAACCATAAGGGTTTCATTATTTACCAAGTCATCCGGTCCAATTACTAATACTGTAACTTCATCACCCTTATTAAGCTTATCAATGTCTTTTGCCTTTTTATCAGGTGTTCTTACCTTTTGAAAAAACTTAATTGCCATTTTTTCTATTCTTCTAGCGATTCATTTCTATTATTTCGCTGCATAGGGTTTTCACGATCAAAATTGCCACGCTGCTTAAACAATTCAAACCTTGTTGGTTCAATTCTCGGAGGATAGTAATTGTCATTTCTATCAATATCAGCCACTTCTAAAAATGGATCTAAGGTTACCGAAGTTACTTCCTTTTTTCTAGGAAAAACTTTGGTAGCCTTATCGTTACCCATTTTCCAAATCTCTGCAGGAATTCGAATTACCTCGTTGCTACCATCGGTATATTCAAACTTTATAATAACGGGCATTACAAGGCCGCCTTTATTTTCAAGAGTTACTTCGTAGTAATTATAATCAGCATCAATAATGGCCTTTTCGTCATCATCAAGTCTTTTGTAATAGTTCTCAAAATCTAGAATGTCAACCTCGTAAACCTTAAATTTATCGTGGGTAATGTAGAAATCTCTTAAGTCTTCATCATCTTCAACCATCGATCTTTCTATGTCTTCATCATTCCTAATTTCTGATATGCCGCGCTCCCTTTCTTCGTATTCTTTCTTAGCTAATGGTTTTTCAACGTTTGGATCTTTTGTATCAATTTTATACCATTTAAAATCTGCAATTGATTGATCACAATGATCTGTAGTATAGAACCATCCTCTCCAAAACCAATCAAGGTCTACTCCGCTTGCATCTTCCATGGTTCTAAAGAAATCAGCCGGACTTGGATGTTTGTATGCCCAACGTGTACTGTACTCCTTAAATGCAAAGTCAAACAGCTCACGGCCTAAAACACTCTCTCTCAAAATATTTAAACCCGTTGCAGGCTTTCCATATGCATTATTGCCAAATTGAAATATGCTTTCTGAGTTTGTCATAATAGGAGAGATGTTGCTTTTATCGCCCGCCATGTAAGGAACAATGTTGGCAGCAGGTCCTCTTCTCGAGGGGTAGTTTCTGTCCCACTCTTGTTCGGTTAGGTATTGCACAAAAGTGTTTAAGCCTTCATCCATCCATGTCCACTGTCGCTCATCAGAATTTATAATCATAGGGAAAAAGTTATGCCCCACCTCATGAATAATTACGCTTATCATTCCATGCTTAGTGCCAGCGCTGTAAGTACCATCAGGCTCAGGTCTACCACCATTAAAGCAAATCATTGGGTATTCCATACCTATCCTATTGGCATGTACCGAAATGGCTACTGGGTATTCGTAATCGCAAGTAAACTTACTGTAGGTTTTTATGGTATGATCAACCACCTTAGTTGAATATCGTTCCCAAAGCGGGTTTCCTTCTTTAGGGTAATAGCTCATGCTCATTATGGTTTTGCCATTAATTGGTGTACCCATGGCATCCCAAATAAACTTTCTAGAACTTGCAAAAGCAAAGTCTCTAACGTTTTTAGCATAAAAACTCCATGTTTTGGAGCCTTTTGCTTTGGTTTTTTCATTCTCTTCGGCTTCTTCTTGGGTAACAATCATTACCGGTTCTGTGGCCGTTCTTGCCTTGGCAAATCGTCTGCGCTGCTCTGCGGTAAGTACACTTTTAGCATTTTGTAATTCACCTGTTGAAGCTACAATATGATCGCTAGGAACAGTAATATCTACTTTATAGTCTCCAAAAGTTAAGGTAAACTCACCTCTGCCTAGAAACTGCTTGTTTTGCCAGCCCACATTATCAATGTAAACACACATTCTTGGGTAAAACTGTGCAATAGTGTACAGGTAATTATCTTCTTCTTCAAAATATTCAAGGCCTGATCGGCCACCAATTTTCATTCTATCATTGATATTGTACCACCATTTGATTTTAAATGAGAAAGATGCGCCAGACTTTAGTGTTCTTGGTAAGTCAATTCTCATCATGGTTTCTACAACGGTATAGTCTAGTTTGTTGCCTGATGCATCTGTAACCGACATGAGTTTAAATCCGCCATCAAAATCATTTAGCAGCCTTTGCATCTCATTAAAACCCATGCGCCCGGTTATTTTGTTTTGGGCCACTTTAGATCGCATTGAGTTTTGCGCTCTAACATTTTGATCAAGCTGAAGCCACAAATACTTAAGTGCATCAGGAGAGTTGTTGGTATAGGTAATGGTCTCAGCTCCCGTTATGGTTTGTTTGTCATCATCTAAAGTAATGTCAATGTCATAATCTGCTTTTTGCTGCCAGTATTCGTGTCCTGGTGCCCCTGAAGCAGTTCTGTAGGTATTTGGAGTAGGTAATTCAGTACCCAACTGCCTAAACTTATTTAGGTTAATGTTTTCTTGAGAAAATGCCGTAATGGCGAAAAATGAAAAGAACAGACTTAAATATTTGTTCATGTTTACCAAAGTTTGTTTTCGAAAATGAGTTGTAGTGAAAGGCAAAATGCCCCACCCATAAAGAATAAAACCCAATGGGCTTTTTTTATACCGAGTATTTGTTCTGCAATTAAATTCAATACCAATATAACAGCTACTATTAATAACTGTCCTGCTTCAATTCCAAGATTAAAAGACAACATTGGCACTAAAAAGTTTAAGTCTTGGGGTAGCATATCACCCAAATAACCTGAAAAACCAGCCCCATGAATCAAACCAAAAAGAGTAATTATCAAGAACTGAAGAGCTGTAAATTCAGTAAGACTTTTACTTTGGCTTCTAAAAGCCGTAAAAAGTGCCGATATGGCTATTGTTATAGGTATAGCAAATTCAATATATTCAATTGGAATCTGCCAAATTTTTAAGGTGCTAAGAGTTAACGAGATGGAGTGGCCAAGGGTAAAGCCGGTTACTGACCAAAACACTTTTTTCCAATGCCATACTTGGTAGGCAATGGTAATCGTAAGCAAAAACAGCATATGGTCATAAGCGCCAATATCGCTTATGTGCAGGGTTCCGAGTTTAAAGTAAGTACTAAACAGAATTTGCTGATTTTTGCGCAAAGAAAAGCGAATTCAAAAAAAATATGAAGCCATTAAGATTTAGGTTGTTAATATTAAGCTTTTTCATGCTTTCGCTAGGGTTTAAGACTAACATGCATAAGTTTTATGTAAGCATGACCAGCATTGATTTGAGCAGAGATGGCGAAAAGCTTGAGTGTAGCATAAAATTGTTTAGAGATGACCTTGAACTGGCATTAACTGAGAGCGAAGGGGAGAAGGTGCTTTTTACACTAGGTATTTCCGAAAGTAAAATTTCAAATTTGATTGATGACTACATGCTTGATCATTTTGTATTGGTAGCTGATGATAACATGGAAAGAACATTTATTGGTGCTGAGATTGAGGAAGAAATAGTATGGGTTTACATTGAGTATAATAAACCAAAAAGTAACTTTAGCTTAAAAAATACCTGCCTAATGGAAGTTTTTGAAGAACAAGTGAACATAGTTCATTTAAAGCAAGGTGGTAAAGTGCAAAGTGAGTTGCTCAACCTTTCAAAAAATCAGGCTGATTTTATGATTAACTAAGGTGTTTTACTTAGTGTTTTTTACTTCTTTTCCCTTTTAAAAGCACCCAGATCATCTTTATGATTAAAACACTCTTTCATTTTGAAAATAAAACATGAAGGAGAATAAGTTTAATTGGAGAATTATTGTTGGAATCTTAGCTGTTTTAGTTTTTGGTGCTCGTATAGTGGTTTCATTTCAACAACGCGAAAACCAAGAGGAGCAAATGCGCATAATGGAAGAATTAAGCAGGAAACAGTTAGAAGAAGGATGGGGCCAAACAAATACTGATGAAGCCTTAAAAGAAGCGCTTGACCTTAATTTAGATGAGACTTTGAAATCACTAGATTCAACTAAAAGTGATCTTAAAGCAATTGGAAAACGACTGGATAGCTTGCAGTGATTTAAGTTTTTAAGTAACTGATTGACTTTTTGAATGAGCGACTGATGGTTTTGGTTCGTAAGGGCTGAGGCTTTTAGGTTTTACAGTTTCTTGTAAGCTGAGTTTGTAATTAGAGTATAAATGAAAATTTGAATGAAAGCAAGATTAAAAAGTTTGCTAAGATTTAAAAGTAGTTAAAGCAAAAGTTTGTATTTGTAAATGGCAAAAAACTCCCTAAACAAAGCATAGAAATCTCTAAACTCAAAATATGCTGGAGCTGAGCTTTCGTATTTATTTAACCCAAGCTTTGTGGCCAACAACTCAATTCTTCTAATATGATAAAACTGACTTACAAAAAGGGTGTGGCTATTGCCATATTCAGCTTTTAGATGCTCTATGGTTGCTAAAGAGTTATTTCCATTATTGTCAATAACTATTTGATTTTTAGAAACTCCATTTTCAATTAAGTAACTGGCCATTTTGCTACCCTCTAAATGTCCTTCTTTTCCAAGGCCTCCGCTTACAAAAATTATAGCATTAGGAAAACGTTCCTGCATTCTTAACCCTTCTTCCATTCTTGCTTTAAGCCTTTTAGAAAGCGTACCATCCTCATTTACCTTATTGCCAAAAACTACTATGCAATCAGGCAAAAACGATTTTTTAATTTTTGGAAAACCACAAAATGAAGTGTAGCAGGTTTCAGCCACAAACCAGCACATTATTACCCAAGTAAAAATCTTTGCGTATGCCTTAACCTTTCTTTTCATGAAATTGAGATTTGTTTTTGAGCGGCCGTGGTTTTAAACCACTAGAAACTTTAAATCATATGCGAAAATTGTATTAAGATGAGTATTTGTACTATTAGAAACAATGTGTTCTTTTAATTTACTGATAATATAGAAGGCAGCCATTAACCGAAATAGAGCCCATATGCTTGGTGATGGAAAGGTTGTGTGGGAATCGCAGAAGTTTTTTCGCCTTTTTGTTGTTAAGACTTGTTTTCAATGACTTTGCTCATTTATACAACTTATTTAATTTCTTAAAATTGTTATCGCTTAAAACCGACTATGGAAAAGGTATCTCAAGAGCAATATTCTTCAAACTACGTTGATTTTAAATTATCAGAAAAAAACTGTGGAAAAGAGCCTATTCATAGGCCAATTGTAATTCATTCTCATGGTGCAATGATTGCATGGGATATTACAAACCCCAGTATTCCTTTATTTTTTAGTGAGAATCTGCCTTTGATTGTTGGCATTGACGAATTCTATATTTGGAGCGAAGAGCCAAAAACTTGGATGCCACCCAAAATGTTTAGTGCCTTTATGGAGTGGGATCAAATGGAGCAGTGGGAGCTTCAAGACCCCATTACATTTACCGAAAACAATATAGAGTGGAATCTTATTAGGCATATAAATAGCAATATTCTAATTTATGAAATTGAACCTGCCAATAGAATTCCCAGAAGCGAGCTTAATGAGCAAGACCTTTTTAATAGGTTTAGGTATGTAACCAGGGTTTTTGAAAATTACCTTGATTTTGAATCTCTTTTCGAAGCTTTTTGCGATAGATTTAGGCAAGTTTCTGGCTACGATAGGGTAATGGTTTATCAGTTTGACCAAGACAACCATGGCTTTGTAGTAGGCGAGAGTAAAAAAGAAGGCTTGGAGTCATTTTTAGGTTTGCATTATCCTGCAACTGATATTCCTAAAATAGCCCGCGAGCTTTTTTTAAAAAATAAGAGTAGAATAATACCTGACGTAAATAATAGATACGCCAAGCTGCACTTTAACGAAGAAGTAGAAGATATTTATGGAAAACTTAATCTAACCTTTACGCAACTAAGAGGCACTTCTCCAATACATATTCAGTATTTAAAAAATATGGGGGTACAGGCATCTTTAACCTATGCCATTATTGTAGAAAACAAGCTTTGGGGCCTTGTAGCATGTCATAATTATGAGCCTTTGTTTGTACCGTTTACAGCTCGAAAAGTATTCGAAATGATTACAGATGCTTTGTCTGTGAGAATTTCTCAGCTAAACTTTGAAATATTGAGAGTTGAAGATGAATGGTATGATAATAAGCTCGAATTATTTGAACAATTATTAGACACTAACTCTAAGCCAGATTTAATTGATTTAACTGAGGTTTTAGAAGAAGATGGTTCGGCCGTAATTGATGAGAACTTTAATGTTAGTAGCCGTGGACTATCTGCTTTACCCAATGTAATTAAAGCTATAACCTTATGGTTAGATGATGAAAATAAATGGAGTAAAAGCAATAGCTTTTTTAGTGATAATATACATTCGCTTTTACCCAATGGTATTAACCTTAGCCCTGAAATAGGTGGACTTGCCTGTGCCAAAATTCCTTCTTCAAAAAATACGGTTGTTTTTTGGTTTAGAAGATCACAAGAAACTATATACCAATGGGCAGGTGATCCTAGTCAGCCATATGAAGTTGCAGAGAACGCAGAAGGAACATTCTCTATGGGGCCAAGAAGATCTTTTGAAAGGTGGAAAAGTGCGGTTCAATTGGAGTCAGAACCATGGTCTAAAACCTCATTAAAAATAATCGAAGAATTGAGCCTTTTAGTCGGCAAAAGAATAGTTGCTTCTGATGGAGGCCTAGGAGCGACTAAAGATGAAATAAATGAGAGAATTGAAATGATTAAGAATTCTTTGGGCAACGGAGAATCAAATATAAATGCTGAAGCTCAAGAACAGTTATTGGCACTGCAGCGCTTGGTTAATAATTTTAAAAGCTAATTAGATCATTTAGCAAGTGATTATACTTTATTTGCGGTTTATACTTGCTATTAGCTATACATGTTAGATAAACATCAAGAACTTAAAAAGGCCACCGCAACAATTCATGCCGAAACAGAGAAATTGGTTGGCGCCAAAGATTTATTTACCAATTTAAACCTTGGTAAATACAAGCACTTTTTATTAAGCCACTATTTACTTCATAAAAATGTTTCTGTTTTATATGGCGAAATTGTGGGTTTAGGCGAGGAGCATAAAATTCTTGATTGGCCCAACTCTAACAAGCTTAGCGCACTTGAAAACGACCTTAAAAAATTGGATGTTGACTTGCCGAATGTTGAATCAATTTTTAGGGAAATTGATTATCCATTTTGGTTGGGCTTGTGCTACGTTGTTGAAGGATCTGCTTTGGGCAATATGCATATTTTCAAGGCATTCTCAAGGTTCAAATGTTTTAACGACTGGAATGCCAACGCATTTTTGAAGAGAAGCCCAGAAGATATTATGACCAGATGGAATGCTTTTAAGGCACTACTAAATAAAGATATGCAGCTTGCTTATAAAGATGTGGAAAAAGGTGCTTTTACAGGTTTTGACCTTTATGCTAAGCTTTGGACAAAAGCAAGTTCAATTTTAAAAGATTAAGGAATAGAATTAAACTTTTTCCAAAATCTAAGCATGGTTTTAATAGTATCTAAAAACTCTTCTAAGTCAATAGATTTGGTTGTATAAGCATTTGCGCCATTTCTTAGCGCCATATTCACATCAGTTTCGGCAGAAGAAGTAGACAATATATTTATTGGAATATTGTAGTATTTAGAGTTGTATCTAAGCTCTTTGATAATGAAATGACCACTAATTTCAGGTAAATTCAGGTCAATTACAATTAAAAAAAGTTGGTCGGCTATGTTGCGTTCTTCGTTTTTAAAGAAGTTTATGGCTTCTGAACCATTCCTTATAATTTCAAGATCACAGTCAATTTCTCCAGTCTTAATCGCTTCTTTAAAAAGCTCAATATCACCCATGCTATCCTCAATGAGTAATACTTTATTTCTCGATTTATTGTCCACTAAAGCGCAATTTAAAAGAGCTTCCTGATTTACCGTCACTTTCTACCCAAATATTTCCATTGTGTTTCTTCATTATTCTTGAGCAAAGGGCCAATCCTATGCCTGAACCTTCGGTGTGTTGTTGCCCTACGCCTCTTTGAAAAATATTAAATATTCTTTCTTGCTGACTTTTATCTATACCTGCTCCATTGTCAGAAATTGAAATTATAATATCATCATTTTCATATTCATAGGTAAAAGAAAGTTTTAAAGGATTTGCATCTCCTCTATACTTAACTGCATTCTCTACAAGGTTTTTAAATAGCTGATTCAACTGGTTTAGCGAACCATTTATATTTGGTAGGTCAATTGCTCCTATTTCAATTTTAATATCCTTTTTACCTTCTACGGTAAAGTCTGTTATAGATTTTACAAGCTTGTTAAGATCAACTTCTATATGTTTTTCTTCTTCAGTATTAATTCTTGAGTACTTAAGCAAGTCAACTATCATTCGTTGAAGGCGCCTAGTACCATCGGTAACAAAATTCATGTAACCTTGTTCTTGCTCGTCAAGCTTGTCTTTAAGCCTTTTTTCAAGCAGTTGGGTAAAACTGCTAATCATTCTCAACGGCTCTTGTAGGTCATGTGAAGTTACATAGGCAAATTCTTCAAGTTCTTTATTTGATTTGTTGAGATCTTTAATGGCCTTTTGAAGGTGTCTTTCACTTTGATTTAAAAGATTTTCAGCATCAATACCAATTATGGCCATGGTTAGCATGCCCATTATGCTATTAAAGTACTCTTGCTCATGATTGGCAAAATCTTGGCTATCACTGTTTTTAGTAATAATAAGCTGCAGTCTCGAGTCAAGAGAATCGCTATTTATTATCAAGCTTTTCTTATCGCTATTAAAATCGCCATAACGGTGGTCGTCAAGTATTATGCAAATATTTATACTCGCATCATTATGAAGTCCTTTTGGAGCTAATTCTATAACACTCTCAATAAGTTCTTTGGTAGTTTCTTTTTTTAGCAGTCTTTTGGCCAAATGGTTAGCTACGTCTAATTCTCTTATGCGCTCGTTTAAGTGTTCTTCAAGCAAAACTTCGTCAGTAATATTTTGCTTTAGACCATAAATTTTTATGGGTTTATTGTCAGCATCATATTCAACATTTGAATAGCTTTTAACCCAGATAACTTCTTTGGTCTTAATATTAATGGCTCGGTATTTTGAGTTAAATGGAATATTCTTTTCTATGGCTTCTTCAAATTCGGCCATTACTCTGTCATGGTCTTTTTGATAAACCAAGTTTTCAAATTCTTTCATTGTGAAAGGTTCCTTAGCCTTATTGAATCCGAAAATCTCATAGAATTTGTCAGATCCGGTCCATTTTTTCGTGACTAGATCAGTTTCATAAAATCCAATATTGGCTACTTCTTGAGCAAAAAGCATATTGTTTCTGCTCATTTCTATTTCTTTTTTTGTGTCTATCTCTGATGTTAGATCTTGAAAAACGCCAAATATGCTTTTTACTTCTCCATCTTCTAAAATAGGAGTACCGGCTGCACGAACAATTAAATTTTTACCTCTTACCGTTCTAAATGGCAATATTAAATCAAATGGTTTCCTATGCTTTATGCAATTATTTATGCTATCGCTCAACGTTTTTTGAGCAGGTTTTGGATAAAACTCAATTCCGTTTTTTAGGTTGGTAGGCGCATCTTCAGGCAGCTCATGTATTTTATATACTTGCTTGCTCCATGATGTTTCTTCGGTTTCAACATCTAATTCCCAAAAACCATTTTTTAGTAAATCATCAGTTAGTGCAAATTTTTCAAGTTGTGCTTTAAGCCTATTTTCATAGGCCTTACTTTTACTTATGTCGGTAAATGTGGCAGCGAACTCATGCTCATTGGCGCCAACAAAATGGATTAATAGCCATTTTTCAAGGTGCTCGATATAAACTTCTTTACTTGCGTTTTCTTTGCCACTTATTGCTTGCTGTATAAGATCAAACCAATTGGTAGATTCCCTTACCAGCCAAGGCAATGTTTTGGACATAAGGTTACCTTTTAATTTTGTTTTGGTAGTGCCATAAATTGTTGCAAAAGCTTCGTTTACATCAATAAATTTCCAATCAGTAACTTTATCATTTTTATTGGTTATGGCCTTACCATAAATAAAACCTTCTGTTATATTGTCAAAAACCAGCTTGTATTTTTGGTTGGCTTTATCAGCTTCTATTTTCTTATTTGAAATTACTTTTTCTTGTTCAATAAGATCAGTTATCTCTATTATACCCATGCTGTAGGTGTAATTCTCTTCAGAACCATCTAGTAGTGTAAAATTCAATCTGAAGAAACGCTCTTTACCTAAGGTATTTACATAGCTAAATTCAGTATTTATATTCTTTTGCTCATTTACCTTGTAAATGTTTTGTAAGAAAAAGTTGGCATCTGATGATTTTAATAAGGTAAAAAGATTAGCCCCATCTTTAACTTTAGAATTGTTGTATTCAAAAAAGAAGTTAACCAACTGCTCATTCCATACCATTATATTGTTCTCTTTATTCATTAAGAGAAACGCTTGTAAGTTGTTGTTGAGCAATAACTGAATGTTGGTATTTATCTGAGTAATCTCAGCATCTTTATCTCTAAGTTTATCATTTACAATTTGCAGCTCATTATAGGCTATTTGTACTTCTTCATTAGTAGATTGTAATTCTTCATTTGAAGTTTCTAATTCTTCGTTGGCCGATTGCAACTCTTCGTTAGACGATTGAAGCTCTTCATTGAGCGACTGCATTTCTTCATTGGTGGTTTCAAGCTCTTCAATATAGCTTTGTAAGTGCTCTTTGGTAGCATTTAGCTCTTGCTCAAGCTCATAACTTCTAAGTTTTTCAAACTCTATTTCAGTTTCAGATGCATCTTTAATTTGAGGTAAACCTTCTATTTCAATGCTATCAATTATAATTGTAAAAACGGTTTCATTAATATTATAAACAGGATATACAATTATTTTAACGAGTAACTGTTTGTCGTTGCGCTGAATTCTTTTGGTAGGGGTTATATACTGCTTCTTTGTTTTGCGAGAGTTTAGTAGCGCCGATCTAAGTTCAATTTCAATATCGTTTTCGCAATACTTAAAAATATTGCTGGTCATTGGCCCTTTTTTGGGCGATAAGAAAGGTGCTATATTTTTACCGCTGAGATATAGAATACTAAAATCTTCATCAACAATTACAAACGGTTGGTAATAGTTGTCAAATATTGATTCCTTAGCCAAGTCAAGCATACTCTGCTTTTGGGCGATATTTTTCTTTTGTATGGGCTTGGTGTATTGTACCGGAGAGAAGGTGTATTCAATATTATTTTTCACCTTCTTTTTCTTAAACATTTTGGCTTTTCTACCAATGCTCGAAAAAATATCGTCGTTTACGCCAAGCGTTTCAGATTTACCTAAGAATAAGAGGCTGTAATCATTAAGGGCATAGTGAAAAATAGGAATTACCTTTTGCTGCAACTCTATATTAAAGTAAATAAGCAGGTTTCTACAAGATATTAAGTCTAGTTTTAAAAAAGGAGGGTTGGTGGTAAGGTCGTGCTTGCTAAAAAGCACCATAGACCTTAGCGATTTAACCACTTCATAGCCACCCACTTTATACTTAAAGTATTTTGATATGAGTTTGCTATCTACTTCTTGCAATGAGTCTTTTGGATAGATTCCCCTTCTGGCAATAAATAGTGCGTTTTCATCAATGTCTGTAGCAAATATTTGTATGTTGTAATCGGTAATTTTGGTGCCGAGTATTTCAGATAAAATTATGCCTATGGTGTAGGCTTCTTCACCAGTAGCACAACCGGTAACCCATATTCTTACACTTTTTTCTTTTTTATTGTCAAGTAGTTTTTTTAGCTCATCTCTTAAGCATTCAAATGCCTGCGGATCTCTAAAAAACTGAGTAACTCCAATTAATACACTATTAAAGAGCTGGTCTAGCTCTTCTTCTTTTTCATTTATGTAGGTTATGTATTTCTTTAAACTAGAGAGTTTTAGGTATTTAAGCCTACTCTCAAGTCTTCTTATAATAGTGCTTTGCTTGTATTGTTTAAAGCTCACCCCAGATTTCATAGCCAAAAGATCTAGTATGTAATCTATTTCGCTTTTGTCTTCAGTATCAGTTAACAATTCTGGGGTAAAACTGCCATCAATAATTTGGGTAATTCCTGTATATAATAGGTCTGTGCTACCAATAAGGTCAACAGCGCCAGTTTCAATAGAAGCCTTTGGCATACCGTCATATTGCGCTTCTTCAGGCAATTGGGTCATGGTATAGCCATTATAGGTCTTTATGTTCTCCATGCCAATGGCGCCATCACTACCAGTTCCACTTAAAATAATCCCAACACATTTTTCGCCGTAGTCTTCTGCCGCTGTTTGAAACAAGAAATTTACACTGGGTTTAGGCCCAATACTGCTGCTAGGTCTACTTAGTTTAATCCTTCCTTTTTGTACACTTATGTCTTTATCTGGGGGCGTTATATAAACATGATGAGGTTTTATTTC
Source organism: Bacteroidia bacterium (assembly GCA_049115495.1). Classification (GTDB taxonomy): domain Bacteria; phylum Bacteroidota; class Bacteroidia; order CAILMK01; family JACPUW01; genus JACPUW01. The sequence goes on from JAGDZV010000003.1 coordinate 13,620, forward strand.
CTCATTGTTTATCGCCTCGCTAACTGGCCATTTGGATCTTTTTTGAATGAGATCAACCATTCTACTTTTATGGGTAGGGCTTAAGTGTTGCGCCACCAATACGGCAAAATTGGTTTTTTCATTGCTAAGCGACTCAGTTAAGCTGCCAAGGGCATCTAGTCCACCCGCAGATGCACCAATACAAACAAGAAAGTGATCTTTCATAAAAAAGAATTAGTCAATTGGAATTAATACTTTAAAAATACTTCCCTTGTTTTCTTCGCTTTCAAAATACAAGCTTCCGCCAATTAATTGAGAAAACTCTTTACATAAAATTAGGCCCAAACCTGTGCTTGGTTCACTTGCAGTTCCTTTTCTATTTACACTAGTGCCTAGTTTAAAAAGAGATTCTTTTATTGCTTTAGGAATACCCATACCTTGATCTTCAACTGAGATTTCAATTTTATTATCTTCTTTTTGCTCACAACAAACCTTTACAGTTGAGAATTTGTAGCTAAACTTAAGTGCGTTAGAAATTAAGTTTCTGAGTATAGTTTTAATCATTTGCTCATCTGAATTAATTCTAATGTTTAATGAGCAATTATATTCAATTACAATGTTTTTGCTTTTTGCAGTTTCTTCAAATAGTTCTTTAGTATCGGCAATCAACTTTGACAAAGAGAAATCTTTTTTATTGTATTCAATGCTCTTAACTTGAATTCTTGACCAGGCAAGCAGATTTTCTAATAAACGGTTTACGTTAACCGCCGAATGATTCATTTGTGAAAGAAGCTTCTCAATTTCGATTCTATCAATATCATCAAAATTGTCAAATAGGATTTCGGTAAGCTGCACAAAGTTGTTGAGCGGTCCTCTAAGATCGTGCGCAATAATTGAAAACAACTTGTTTTTAGAATTATTGATTTCTTTCAGTTCAAGTTCAAAGTTTTTTCTGGCCAAGGAGAAAGAAATTGATTTTTCAAGATTGGCATCTGTAATGTCATTTTTAAATAAGTAGTCTTGCGCACCACATTTCATTGATTTTTTTCCCAGCTCGGTGCTTTCTAATCCTGTTAATACTACTACGCAGCTTTTTGGTGCAACGGCCACAATCTCCTTTAAGGTTTCAAGCCCACTCGAATCGGGTAATCCGAGATCTAATAGAATTAAATCAAAAGAAGTATCATCTAATATTGCCCTCGATTGCTCAAGTGATGTTCCTTCAATTATATCAAAGTTAAATTCTTTAGCGGCGGCCAAACGCATTTTGTGTAGGTACAAATCACCTGTATTATCTTCTATAATTAATGTTTTTACAACCTTCATATTATCAGTGTTCACTCTCTCAGAATCCCGAATTTAGAAAATTTTTATAATGTAGTAGAATGACTTGGATCACTATTTTTTTGAAAAGTCATTATTTTTTTAAACTTGTCTAAGTTTCCACTTACCAAGTCTAAACAAAACAACACTTATAACTGCATGAATGCTATGGCAAATGGCAATGCAATACAATACACCATTAAGCCCCATGTTTAATTCTTTCATAAACCAGAAGGCAAGTGGTATTTGAATTATCCAAAAACAAACAATATTTATAGCCGTAGGGGTAAAGGTGTCGCCAGCACCATTAAAGGCTTGAGATACCACCATTCCGAAAGCAAAAAATACGTAACCCAGGCAAATTATTTGAATTGAATCAACCGCTAAAGGCAATACTTCGGCATCATTTGTAAATACATTAGAAATTATAAACTCTGCAGCCAAAAAGAAAATAATTGAAATAAAGAGTAAATAAAAAGCATTGTAGAAAGATGATCGCCAAACACTTTTTTCGGCTCTTTCGGGTTGTTTGGCCCCCAGGTTTTGGCCAACTAATGCGGCGGCGGCTTGTGCTAATCCCCATGCTGGCAAAATTGTAAAGCCTATAATTCTAAAACCAATAGTGTAACCTGCCACAGCATTTGTTCCAAGTTCTGATATAAACCTAATTAACACCAACCAACTGGCAGATTCAACAAGAAATTGACCTATGCCACCCAATGAAATTTTAAGCAAATTGAAAATCACCTTAATTTCAAGCTTAACTTTTAGAAGTACCAAATGCAGGCTGCTATTCTTTGATATAAATAAGAAATAGAATTGAATAAATACAGCAATACCTCTACCGGTAGTAGTAGCTATAGCCGCTCCTTTTACGCCAAAGGCAGGAATTGGGCCTAAGCCAAAAATAAAAATTGGATCAAGTATAATATTAAGTGCGTTGGCAATTAATAATACACGCATGGCAATTGCAGAATCTCCTGCCCCCCTAAATGCACCATTAATTATGAATAATAGCATAATTATAACGTTGCTAGCAAACATCCATTGGGTAAATCCTAATCCTTCATTAATTACGCCTTCTTCTGCTTCCATTAAAAGCAAAATCTCTTTGGCATAAAAAAAGCCAAACCCACCTAGTACCAGACCAATTACTATGGCAATAAAAATGGCTTGTAAGGTGGCAATACTGGCTTGTTCCTTATTTTTTTCTCCAATTCGGCGCGATACAATAGCCGATGTTGCCATAGAAAGACCAATGGCAATGGAATAAACAACAAACATTACACTCTCAGTAAGGCCTACAGTTGCAATTGAGTTTTCTCCTAAACGAGAAACAAAGATCATATCGATAATGGCAAATAAGCCTTCGCCAATCATTTCGATTATAACCGGCACCGATAGCATAATAATGGCCTTATTAATGCTGCCTTTAGTAAATTCTTTTTCTCCTGATGTAAGAGATTCAAGAAATGTATTGAAAAATTTTAATAGATTAGATTTAGAAGCTGACATTACAAAATTGGTTTTGGATTAGAAATGTGGTAGAGATAAAATGACCTGTTGCACGTAGCATCAAAAGTCATTTTTTGGACTAAATGTCAGTTCGTAACTTCATAGTGAAGCAAAATTAAACCAGTAATTTGATTTACATCAATAAATTAATTTTAAAACCAACCCAAATCTCTGTTCATTACGTAGGTGTAATATAGAATAAAGGTGATTATAAGGGCGGTTGATTGATAAACTCCAAGCTTTTTTACCCTTAAGAGCAATAGGGAAACAAAGATTAGAATAGTTGCAAATAAGGTTACCGCAATATCAGCATTTAAGTAAGGTGTAAATTCTCTAGGGCTTACAAGTGCGCTGGTAGACATTATAAGCAAAACATTAAAAAGGTTTGAGCCTATAATATTACCCACAGCTAGGTCGCCCCGTTTTTTAACTGATGCTACTAATGATGTAGCCAGCTCGGGCAAAGAAGTGCCTAGTGAAACTATGGTAAGTCCAATCATAGTTTCGCTTACATCGGCCATTCTGGCAAGCCCACTGGCATTGTCAACTATGAGTTTTCCGCCAAGGGTAAGCCCTAAAAATCCCAAAACAATCATGCCTATGGTAATATGCATGGGCTTTTCAGTAACGCCTGAAACTTCACTAAGAATTTGAGACCTTGATGTTCTGAAAACATAATAAATAAAGGCAACAAACAGTACAAGCATTATTGAAGCATCAAAACGGCTCAAAATGTTTTCAGAATGGCCAAACCATTTGTCGTTGCACATTACCATAAACCCAAACAACACGAGTATTGAAAATGGGATGTCAATAAAAATGGTTTTGCGCTTAACCAGAATAGGAAATATGATACCTGATATACCTAGTACTCCCAACAAATTAAAATTGTTGCTGCCAATAATATTCCCAAATACAATTTGATCGTTTGCCTGCACATTTACAGCCAATTCAGGCGCTGAAGTGCCAAAAGCTACCACAGTAAGTCCAATAGCCATTTCTGATACACCATACTTTCTAGCCAAACTGCTAGCGCCTTCAACTAGCCAGTCAGCGCCTTTAATTACAGCTACAAAGCCAACAACTAGTAATATGATGTATATGAATATTTGCAAAGTTTTATGTGAACTGTTTTAGTTCGTTGTTTTTCTTAAGTGCATTAACAACTTCTTTTACTGCCTGTTCATCATTTCTATCGGCAATAAGAATAGCATCATTGCTTTCAACTACAATCAAATTGCTAACGCCATTAATAGCAACAAACTTTTCGTCGTTTAAATACACCAATGAGTTGTGAGTATTTCTAATCAATAATCTGTTTGACTTTATAACATTTCCATTTTCATCTTGGGATTGAATGTCGTACAAGGCATTCCAGGTACCAACATCGCTCCAATCAAATGGTGCCGGATAAACTTCTACATTTCTTGCCCTTTCCATTATTCCGTAATCTACCGAAATGTTTTCGCATACATTATATACTTCAGCCACAGCTTCTTGCTCGGTTTCAGTATCCATTGCTGTGCTTATTTCGGCAAATTGCTTGTCCATTTTTGGCAAGCTGTTTTCAAATGCGGTTTTTATTGATTTGGCACTCCATACAAATATTCCGGCATTCCATAAATATTCGCCTGAGGCTAAAAACTCTTTTGCTTTATTTAAAACTGGTTTTTCAGTAAATGATTTTACTAGCTTAAATGCTCTTGATTCTGACGTTTGGTAGTGAATATATCCGTAGCCAGTATCAGGCCTTGTTGGCTCTATCCCCAAGGTTACCAATGTGTTTTTGTCAGATACATAGTTAAGTGCTTTGGTAACTACATCGGTAAATACATCTTCATTTCTTATAATGTGGTCTGATGGGGCCACTACCATTGAAGCATTCGGATTTCGTTTAAGAATTTTCTCATTTGCATAGGCAATACAAGGTGCCGTATTTCTGCCAACAGGTTCTCCTAAAATTTGGCTACTATCAAGCTCTGGCAGGTGCTCTTTTACCAAATCACGGTAACTCTCGTTGGTTACCACTAAAATATTCTCAGTGGGGGTAATTTTATTAAAACGTTCAAATGTTTGTCTTATCAATGATTTGCCAACATTTAAAACATCAAGAAATTGTTTGGGTGTTTTTGAAGTACTCATTGGCCAAAAACGGCTTCCAACACCGCCAGCCATTATTACTGTATAAAAATTGTTGTTCATTGCGCAATTAAGTATGTGCACAAAAGTAGAGTTGTGATGGCTTACAATACCATTGAAATGAATAAATCAAAAACCGATTAAACTGTATAGCTAATTGCCCAAATCTTATTTAACCTTTTTATGAGCCATTTTCTAAAGGCAATACCACTTATTGGAAGTAATATAAAATATACACCCGCCCAATTTCCAAGTACAGGATACAAAAGCAGGGTTTGTAGTATGTACAAGACAGGAATTACCACCATACCAAATACAAATTTTATAGAACCTAAAAATTCATCTTCGCTTGTAATCTTTTGAATTAACCATCTGTAAAACGGATAAATAATTACATGATTTAGAAGCCCAAAAGCAGCCAAAGGCGCTAATAAACCTTTGTACCATTGGCCTTTACCTTCAAGGTAATCAAACTCGCTATTGTCAATGGCTGATTTGTCTTTTTGAAAAATCTCTTTTAAAGGTGTGTAATGCTTTCTTTTCATGAGCCAGTTACGCTTAACCCTATCGTAATTTTCAAGTGGAATATCAATGATAAGATTGCTCATTTTAGCCTTAATTCTTTCTGTTAAGGCCTGATGATATGTTTTTGGATCATCTTTAAACTCGGCAAACTCGCTACTCATAATAGGTTTACCAAATTGAATAAGAACATCACTTTGCGCGTTTTGATTTCCATAGTACTGTATGCCCACAGGAATAATAGCTACATCAAGTTCAAAATTATTTCGTGCTTCGGTGTCATAAACAATTCTTGCTGTACCCTTTTGCAACGGTCGTAGGTTAAATTTTAGATCGTGATTTCCTTCAGGAAATACTCCAAGAGCCAAGCCTGATTCCAAAATATCATAACATTCACTAAAAGTACTTTTGTTCTTTTTTACTTTGGCCAAACCGTCTCTAAACCTGAAAATTGGGCGCATTTTTAAACTTCGCAGTAACAAATTGGCAATTGGATTACTAAAAACATCGCCTCGTGTTAAAAAGTGCGGTGGTCTTGGTTGGGTAACATGAACTAAAATAGCATCTAAAAAAGCGTTTTGATGATTTGCGGTTAAAATTACCGGGCCTTTTTTAGGAATATTCTCTAGCCCATGAATTTCGAGCCTATTGAAATATAACTTGCTACAAAACTTTACATATCCATGTAAAAAGGAGTATAGCAGGCTGTTTTTCATTTAGCAATAATACTTTCTAAAAATCTGAGACAAAGCAAAGCCAGAAATAATATGCCAAATTCCCCACCAGGCAGTAATTATAGCCATAGCACCGTTACCATCAAAAAAATTGAAAACCAGCACTAGACCAAGTCCGCTGTTTTGTATACCCGTTTCTATTGTAATTGTTTTAGTAGAAGCTCGGCCTAAACCAGTTAATATGCCCAAAATAAATGCAAAAAGCAAAGCAGCACCATTGTGTGCAAACACTAAATAAACAACTCTTTGATAGTGCTGCTTAAATATTTCGGTATTCGCAAGCAAACCGCCCACAATTATTCCAATAAGAATCAAAAAAGAAATGATGCTAATGGGACTTTTTAGTTTTTCAGTTAAGATTGGGTACTTTTTTGAAAAAGCCATGCCAAGTAAAAGTGGGACTATGAGTATGGTTAGGATAATTTTTACCAGCTTTAAAAATGAAATGTCAACAGCTTTAAGAAGCTCATGGGTTTCAGGTAAAATTGAGCCCCAAAAACCAAATAGGAGCGGCGTGAATAAAAAGGCACCAAGGGTAGAAACCATTGATAAGGCTACAGACAGGGCTACATTACCTTTTGCCCGATGGCTAAAAAAATTAGAAACATTACCACCAGGGCAGGCAGCGACTAAAAGCATACCAAGGGCTAAATATGGTGATGGTTTTACAATAGCAATTAGCAAAACGGTTAAAGCAGGAAGCATTAAGTACTGTGAAATGAGCCCAATAATGGCAGCCTTTGGACTTTTAAAAAGGGCTTTAAAATCAGACTTTTTTAAGTTTAATGCTATACCAAACATGATGAATGCTAAGGCAAAATTCAAAGCACCGAGGGCGTCTTCGTTAAAATTAATCCTAAGATTTACAAGCTCATCATGCATGGGGCATAGATAACAAATTGTGTTAATAAGCGAAAACTTGATTTCTACACCTTTATGCTAAAGCCGCTTGGTAGGTCCATTTAAATTCGACTTTTTTAATTCCATATCTGGTAAGCTAAATTATTTGGTGGATATTACGTGATGTCAATACAATGGTTAGCCAATAGTTTTGAAGCAAATTTTTTTTTGACCAATGAAATTAGCTGTATTAGTATTGATTCTTTTAGGTTTTATGACATTTACTAACCCGCCGCTTGAAGACCATAAGGCTGCCGTAAAAACAGAATATATGGCTATGATTGACGAAGAAATTGATAATAGCGGCCTTGGAAGTTTAAAAACTATTGGCAAAGGTTTAGGTGGAATGGTTGTGGATGGCGTAATTGATTCAAGAATAAGCAGGGCCAATTACATTATTTTTTCATTAACTCAGATTCAGCGAAATAACCAAAAAGAGATACTTGGAGTAGGTGTTTTTGGCAATGTGTTTATGTTGGCTGATGCTGAAGAAATGAGAGATAAATTAAAAGAGAAGTTAGATTCAGAATTTAATATTGATTAGTCCTATTGTTTAGTTTTGAGCAGTCTCGCTTCATTTGCAGGCTATTAAATCTTGTTTTATAAAGCTTTACTAGGGCACAATTTATTCTACCTTAAATAAGCTTAGATTCTTGGCGAAGGTTTTTGTTAGTTCAATATTGGTATTTGAACAACATAATTGAAAATGACAAAAGCGCTCAAAAGTGTAACGATAGTGTCATAATAAAAGCAAGATCATAAAGCTCGTTAAGGTTTATGGCTTGATTATAAAAATACCTAGGTTGCTACATTAAATACCCTCGAAAGATTAAATCCGAATCTAATGCCTGTTGCATTAAATGGAGTTGTAGTTTCAGTAATAAACGCGGGTTCGGTCATACCAATTGAGTTTGTAAAATGCAATTGAAAAACGTGCCCACCAGTTTCAATATCAAAACCTATAGCAAAAGCATTATAATAATTATCAGCCAACTGATTGGGCAATACATAGAAGTATTCGAAGTTGAGTGATGTGCTACCACTAATCATGGCCCTGCCGCCAAATCCACAAGCCAAAACATCATTTGATTCATTTGCTGTTTCAACAAGGTTTCGGTGAATTAATGTTGGGCTCAATTGTATACTAATTGATTCATTAAACTTTTTTGCTATGAGTAGTTGATGCGTATAGTTCCAACGCGCACTGTTCGGATAATTTACATCATTACGCCAGCCAAGAGCTGTAGGGTCAGCGGTTTTAACAACAGCCGATGCAAAATATGAAATGCTCAAAGGCATTTTATTGGCACCTGTACTTTGTCTAAGTATTTTGTATTTGGCAAAAAAGTCATATGTTTTTCCAGGTTCTTTGGCTCTGCCTAATCCAATCATAAGTCTGTCAGATACACCGTATTCAAACCCTAACCTAATGTTGGCTTGATCTAGTCCAAAAAGGTTATAAAGGGTACGATCTGCCGTGGGCCCAAATCTATGATTGATTCTAAAGTTTAATACGCCTTTGGCATCTTGTTCTATACTTTGCCCATTAATTAGCCTGGTAGTTTTAAAGGTAGCAAAGGTGTAATACGTTTTATCTTCAGTTTCTGTATCGCCCATTAAATCTTCAAGGTCTTGGGCCAATAAACTAATCGGAAAAATTAGAAATAGTGTAAAAAACAGCCTCATGCTACTCTTTCTTTTTCTCATATTTATCAAGATCAAGATTTACAGTTACTTCAACCACTTCAGCTATATTTTCAGTAACCATTCTCGGTATAGGCACTTCATGATCTTCAAGTTTTACATCAAACTTGCTGTCACATTTTACGTTGTCTCCTTTTACTGTTATTTTTCCATTAAAGGTGTATTCTTTACTTACGCCTCTAATTGATAAATTACCTTGTACACTGGCATTATAAGTGCCGTCTTTATCAAAATCAATTTCTCCTAAGTTGGTAATTTTAGCCTTTAACTCAGCTTCAGGGTGTTTTTCGGCCCACATGTACTTTTTTTCTAAAAAGTGCTGATACATAAGATCTTTCTCAAACTCAAATGCTCTTATGGGTACTTTTACGGTTAAGCTACCATCTTCAGTTTTTAGCAACGCCGAGCTCTTATGATTTAAAGCCGTAATATCTTCAAGCGGAGCCGTAGAAAAGAATTTGATTTCACCTGATTGGTTTTGAAAAAACACTTTACCTGCTGGTTTAAACGCTAGAGCCATTAAGGCAAATAGGGTTATTGTAACAATTGATAATACTCTCATATATTTATTCTTTAGTCATTCCTTGATCAATCCATGCCTTAACCTGAGCAATTTGGCACGAGTCTATTTTAATACCACTTGGCGGCATAGCCGCATAGTTTGCATCATGGTTTATCGCACCGTATAACCTATCTGGGTAATTCTTTAAATTGTCGTATCCATCTAAATTTACTCCTCCTGATTCCGAACCGCTGTTATGACAACCAACGCAGCCGTTACCTTCAACAATCGGTCTAATGTCTTTGGCATATGTCAAATTATTTGTGGGGCAATTTGAATCTCCAAATAATTCTTCTTCATTGCTATATGTGCATGAAAAAGCAAGAGCTAATATGAAAACAAAACTTGTAACTATTCTCATTTATTATAACTTGAGCTTGAAATAACAATTATAGCTTTTTGCTGGTTCATTTAAGTCAAACATTATCTTAATTCATAGCCAACGGTTGCATATTCAACTTTTCCACCAACAATTGGGGCCATTTTTTTAATTGAAACCTTTATTTTTTCTGCCCCTGCAAAAGTATTTTTTATGCGCCATGCAATTCTTCTTACAACGGTCTCAAGCAACCTTTCTGTTACTTGCATCTCAAGTTTGGCAAGCTCATATATTTTACCGTAATCAGCCGTTTCTTCAAGTTTGTCTTCAATAGCGGCCGTTTCAAAATCGAAGTTAAAATCAACCGAAACTTTAAATGTGCGTCCTATTTTTTGCTCAATAGGATCAACCCCGTGAAATGCGTAAAACTCCATATTATGCATTTGTATATGGCCTGTACCTTTATTGATATTCATTGTGTTTTTTAGCTATTGGCTAGTTTACATTTGCTTGCAAATAAACAAAACACTACATGGCTACTGATCATTATCAACACCACGATTATTTTCAACTTGATGATTTATTGACTGATGAGCACAAAATGATTAGGGATTCTGTGCGTGCTTGGATTAAGAAATCGGTTTCACCCATAATTGAAGAATATGCTCAAAATGCAAAATTTCCGGCTCATTTAGTAAAAGAGTTGGGTGATATTGGTGCTTTTGGTCCACATATTCCTGCTAAATATGGCGGTGGCGGTCTTGATAATATTGCCTACGGAATTATAATGCAAGAAATTGAGCGTTGTGATTCAGGAATTCGATCTACTGCTTCGGTACAAGGCAGTTTGGTAATGTATCCAATCTATAGGTTTGGTAGCGAAGCGCAGAAAATGAAATATATACCAAAGCTTGGTTCAGGCGAGTGGCTAGGTTGTTTTGGATTAACCGAGCCTGATCACGGTTCAGATCCGGGCGGCATGAAAAGCCATTTTATAGATAAAGGAGATCACGTGGTTTTAAATGGCTCAAAAATGTGGATCAGTAATTCTCCTTTAAGTGATGTTGCTGTAGTGTGGGCAAAAAATGAGGAAGGAATAGTACAAGGATTAATCCTTGAAAAAGGAATGGAAGGCTTTAGTGCTCCTGAAATTCACAACAAGTGGTCGTTGAGAGCTTCAATTACCGGTGAACTTGTTTTTGATAATGTCAAGGTTCCAAAAGAAAATATTTTGCCAGGCGTAAAAGGTTTAAAAGGACCTTTGAGTTGTCTAAATTCTGCTCGTTATGGTATTGCTTGGGGTGCAATAGGTGTTGCGCTAGACTGCTATGATACGGCACTTAGATACTCTAAAGAACGTAAGCAGTTTAATAAGCCGATTGCTGGTTTTCAGTTGCAACAGAAAAAGCTGGCCGAAATGATTACCGAAATCACAAAAGCACAATTACTTACCTGGCGTTTAGGTGTGCTTAAAGATGAAGGAAAAGTAACTCCGGCTCAAATCTCAATGTGTAAGAGAAACAATGTAGATATGGCTTTGAAGGTGGCTAGAGATGCGCGTCAGATGCTTGGCGGAATGGGCATTACGGGCGAATACCCAATAATGCGCCACATGATGAACCTTGAAAGTGTGGTTACTTATGAGGGAACGCATGATATTCATTTGTTAATTACCGGATTAGATGTAACAGGGGAGAATGCTTTTGTTTAATGAAGAAGTTTGAATTTTAGATTTTGGATTTGTGGTTGGTGAATTGGTGAAAATTGATTTTGCCTTTGCTTTAAATCTAATTTGTATTTGATACTTATGTTTGACCAAAGCAAAAAGGTAAACGCAATTGAATCTTGACATTATTGCCATAATAGTATTTCTGATAAGCTTAGTAACGGGCTTAATAATCTTTAACCAATTCTTTAGAGAGAAGGCTAAATTATTGGCATCTGAAGAATTTCTATCGTTGTATAAGAGAGTATTTGATTCTTTTGGCCAAAGAGCTGGTATTCCCACCGTTGAAAAGCTTCGCTATACTCGGGCGTTTCCACAATCGGCTTTTTTCATAAAAAGAAACTTAAATATGGAGCTTAATAATGAGCAACAATCTATGCTTCATTCATATAGTCTTCAAGTAAGAAAATCTCATATTTACTTGGGCTTGGCTATTTGGTTGGGAGTTTTGACTTTAGTTTCACTTATTTGGCTTGTGATTGAATCCACCAGTGGATTGGGGACTTGATGTAAAATCAATCGTTTTTGATATATCTAATAGCCGCTTGCCTAGCCGTTCAGAAGCTCTAGCTTCTGAACTTTTACAATGTCTAGGCGCTCCAGCGCCAATATATCTTTCGTTTTGAAGCTAGGGCTACAAAACGGTTTAAAGTTTAATCAAGCCTTTCGCTTTACAAAGCCCAAAGCATCTTTGCCACCTGTAAATTCTGGCCTAGTTGGTTTTTCTTTTGATGGTTTATCTATTGCTGCTATTACCGTTTCAACCTGAATCTGTTTCATACATTGGTTGTCGCCAAGGCACGGAGGAATGTCGAATTCGTGCACGCAAGGACTACAATACAGGTTTTGATAAACCGGAATTACATTATTTATAGCGCCATATTGATCAGGTGAGCAAGGGCCAAAAAGTGCAACAGTTTTTACGCCACAAGCTGCAGCTAAATGCATTGGGCCTGTATCGTTTGTAATAACCAACTCTGCATTCTGAATTAAGGCTATTAATTCATCAAAACTTGTTTTACCTGCTGTATTTATAATATTACTCTCTTGGAAATATGAATGAAGCTTAGATACATATTCTGCTTCATTGGGTGCACCTACCAATACAATTTTCTGCTCAGGATATTTAAAGCTCAATTTTTCAATTAGCAATTTGAAATTATGTAAAGGCCACCTTCTTTCAATTCTAAGATCTGAAGCATTTGGATTAATAACAATGTATTGCCCATCAACTAAGGGGCTTTCATTTGATTTTAAAGGATAAAGCTTTTCTACAATGGTTTTCGCTTTTAATAAACGAACCATTTGCAAATAGGTATGCATAATGGGTACACGAGTATTATAATACATCATGTGGGTATAAATGCCCATACGGTAATGGCTGGCTCTCAAGTAAAAACCCAACCTATTGCGAGCCATGCTCAGTGTGGTTGTTAAACTGCTAAAGTTAGAGTAGATTTCTAGGTCAATAAAAACGCCAATTCTTAGACTTATTAGTTTAAGAATGAAACCTGGATAACTGAAAATTAGCTTAATAGCAGATCTATCATTAAGCAAAACAATCTCATCAATGCAATCCATTTTTTTGAGTAATGGAGCATTGCCAACTGTGCTTACAAAAACAATTTTGGCCTTTGGGCAACTTTCTCTAAGGCTTTGCAATAGGGCAGAAGCTTGCACAATACTGCCCAAGCCCTTGTACTTGCAAATCGCAATGGTATTAAAGTCTTTTTCTAGATTATGATCTAGCCTTAGGAGAAACCCAACAAAACGAACCAAAATATTCGTGGTAGAAACAAAAGGTTTCACCAGATTTTTATCTATCCAAAGCTGGGTTTTAGTATTCATCAACGTTTTGTGTAATGCTGAGCAAATCTATTTTGAATTTTGTTTTACTTTCAATTATTAAACAATCAGGTTTACCCAAGTGCCAATTGTATTGGGTCCAAACTGGAATAGTGTAAAACATGTAGGTCGGATAGAAGTTAAAGTCAATTGTTCCTAAAGTCTTGCCATTTTTAAAAAATTGTAGATTCGCTTCAATTGGGTATTCAAAACCACTTTTAGCTTCACTTTTCCCAAACTCATTTCCGCCATTTTTATAATCTAAATCCATAATATTAAAAACGACCATATCGCCTATTTGGGCGTCATCAATAGCTACTTCAAAACGATTAGAAAGGCTGTCCATTTTTGCACCATATCTATTTAATGTGGATTTTGAAGCTTTGTAAAGCAAGGGGTAATATTTCAAATTCCAATCTCTTGGATAAAGAAACTTTTCATCAATTTGATGATGATGTTCAGGCTGTAATTGAGATTTAAGCTTCCAAATTTGATAGCCCGCTACAATGGTGTCTGGCAAGTAGTTGTCAAAGATCCAATGTGCCAAAACAGGATACCTAATGGCATTTGGAACACCATCGGTATTGTCCCACCAATTGTCAGGATAATGGCTATAGACTACAATTGGAATATAAAGACCTTCAATTTGCTCTAGATTGATTCTTTGAATCTTTTCAGTGACTTCATTTTGCTGTGATTGGTTAAAGTAGCTAGGCACTTTTCTTTGAGCATAATAATACAACATGGGTGTGTTGCTGAAATCAAAGAAGGTTTCTTGTTCTTGTAATTCTGAATTCAAATAATTTACAATAGAATCTGTTTTTGAGATCTTCTTTCTGATCGATGGCTCAAAATCTACATTGGAATTGTCGTACTTTTCTTGAGTAAAACTTATATCAGCCACCTTTGAAATAAGTGGTTGAGCAGTGCTTTGGCCACCATATTTGGCTACGAAAACCAGAACCGTACTCACCATGACAAAAAGCCAAGGCCTTCTTTTCTCAGAAACCTTGCTCAAAGCAAAAAGCGTAACAATTAAAAAGAAAAAGGATGATATGGCTCTATCGCTTCCTTCAATAAAACCGTGCCTTACCAAGCCGCGGCTGGCATTAAAGAAATAATAGCATGAAAGAAAAATGATGGCGATTCTCAAGAATTGATTGCTCAAGTTTTGACCTTTTGGATTCCAGTCCTTAATCGTAAAAATTAAGATTAACGTAACCAAGCAAGGAAATACAAAATGATGCGCCATAAACATCCAAGAAGAATAATCACTGGTTATTTTGGTATAAGCATGTGCCTGAGAAGCTCCAAAGTAAGATAGTGCTTGATCAATATTTTGGGCTATTCTGCCATCATAGAAATAATTGAGCGCATAAATAGTTACGAATCCAATGGCCAAGGCTAAAAAGGAGAGGAGAGACCATTTTAGTAAATCATTTTTAGCTTTTACGTCACGCGGAAGTTTTTGGCCCGACGAACCCTTGTCATTAAGGAGCTGTTTGTCGTAACCCTTCTTATGTTCAGCAGATTTCGAATCAAGTCCGGAATGATGTGGTAATTTAATCAAATGCAAAAGCACCAAAACCGCAAAAGCAGGAATATGAGCTGCTGCAATGTCAATTCGCCAAAAGACCAAGAAAATTGTCCATAAAATGCAATAGGCTATGCTTCTCCAATCTGGATTTTTAAAATAATGGAAAAACACAAACACTGAAACCAAGGCTAACCAATAAGATATGGGAATAACCAAGGTTAAAAAGGGGAATATCATAACAGTAGCAAAAGCCCAACTTGCTGAACCTATAGTTTGTCTTAAAAAGTAATAGATGGTTACAAAGGCTAAAGGCTTAAAAATATTAAGCCAAGCCAAGGCATCTGTTGAACCATCGAAACCTCTTAAAAGTCCGTGCAAGTAAAGTGGAACCTGCTCGCTCAACAAGTGTGAGCTCATAAAATCAATAAATGGAATCTCGTCAAACTCAAATACGCGCATCAAAGCATTAGCAGGATTCGCGTTTTCAAATAGCTCGTATTGGTCAACAAATGGCGGGGTCCAATAAATTAGAATTCCTGTAAGCAGAACGAATAATGGATAAATATAAATTGATAAATAATGTCGGTTTACAAATCCATTTTTAATGGTTCTGCTTGCCCATACATAGGCAATAAGAAGAAAAAACAGTTTTAATATTAGCGGAACTGGAAGTAAAAAAGCACCTACATAAACTAAGACTCTAAATTTCCATCTATTAGCCTTTGGTTTTTTGAATCTTGATGGTTTAACAAAGAAGAATAATGAGAAAATAACAAGCCATACTAGGCTCAATGGTTGATAATTGAATTTAAACTCAGTTAGCAGCCCTATTGAAACTATTCCCAATCCAATAGCTAGAGTGCTCTTTATTGCAACATTAATCCAATGACTGTTAGCCCACTTTTTCGGGAAAATTGTGGCAAACATCAAAACGCTTACAAGAAACGGAAGTAGCAAATGAGTGAAATAAGCTGAAGTTCTTTTATTGATATCAATACCATCGAAAGTGGCTTGACCTGGAATTATACTTCTTGAATAATTAAGACTTAGATCAAGATTCTTAATTTGAAAATAGACAATAATAGCGCCTAAAATAGCCCCAAATAGAGCTCCAGTATTTGTCCATCTTGCTTTCACAGATGGCAAAGATGGTAGAAGATTTAATTAAAGCCTACTGGCTTATTAAAAGAATAAACAAGTCGATGTGGTCTAAAAAGAATTTTGTCATTCCAAACTTCCTGTCCCTAGCAATTCGGAGTTTTTGGGAACTGTTCTGTAGTAGGCGCTTTCCAATGTAACGGATCCTGAATCAAGTTCAGGATGACGGTTTTCTTACTTTTTAGACTTACCCCTTTTGATGTGTCTGCTATGGATTGAAAAATTATAGATCAAGTCCGGAATTACTAAAGTATACTACTCCAAATTCAGCAAAGCATAGTAGCAGCCTTTCACCACTTCAGTCATCTTATCAAAATCAAGGCTTTCAGGGGTGTCGTTGGCCGTGTGGTAGTTTGCGTTTCTAAAAAACGAAGTGTTTGTAATCATTATGGCTTTCATGTCTCTGCTCCAATAATTTCTGTGGTCTGAGAAATCAATTCCTTCAAAAATTACAGGGGTATTTATGCTTTCAACTTTCACATTGCATGAATTGATCATATCCTTTTTAAACTGTCGCACTTCTGAAAACTTTTTTGTTCTACCAACAATGGCAATAAAATCCGCTGTTTTGGGGTAAATGTTTTTTAGCGCTGGTATTGGATATGTCTGCGAATTTGGTTCATCGCTAAAATAACCTATCATCTCAAGCACTATCATCAATTTTAAATTGGCATTTGCTTTTTTAAGCGAATCGGCATGCACGGCGCTGCCCATTAAATTACTTCTAAAATATGGTGGCTCTTCGGTACTGTAGGCCACAAAATCGATCCCAAAATCAAGTTCTGGTTTTTCTTTGGCAATAAGCCTGGCAATTTCAAGCAAGCCTGCAACACCGCTTGCATTATCATCAGCACCTTGGTAGGGTCCGCATACATCATAATGAGCGCCAATTACCACGCGCTCTTCCTTTTCCGGTAAATAATTGGCAATTATGTTTTGAAATTTATAAGTGCCATCGGTGTAGTGCTGCCTGGTGGTTTTATACCCTTTATCCACAAAATGAACTGCGATATAATCCGCCACTTTATTAAGTGATTCGGTGTTTTCAAATGCACGCGGCGGATCTATTTTGCACAAAAAATTGACGTGTTGTTCAAGGTGTGCTCTACTGATTTCAATTGAAATTGAAACGTCTCTTTTTGCCGAAACAGGGTTTACAATCAAGAAATACAAGGCGAAGACCACCGCCACAGGAATGAGTAACCAATACATAGCGCGTTTGAATTTGTGCATTAAACCAAACTTAGCACATTTAGCCTAATAGCTTCTTTAGCATTTTGAGGGTTTAACAGTTTTCTTTGCAAGCATGAATTTGATTTCTGTTGAAGAACTAACTAAATCTTATGCCGATAGGCCCTTGTTCGACTCTTTGAATTTTGGCTTGGCCTTGGGCGATAAAGTGGCCATTGTAGGTAAAAATGGTGCCGGCAAAAGCACGCTAATGAAAATAATGGCTCAGCTAGTTCCAGCAGATGGCGGTTTGGTAACCCACAGAAAAGGAACACGAGTTGGCTATTTGCCACAAGTGCCAAAACTCGATGAGAATGATACCGTTATGGCAAATTTGTTTGATGAAAACAACGAAATTGCCAAACTGGTTTTAGATTACGAAAGCGCCTTGGTGAATGAAAGTAAGGCAGATCAGCTTCCAGATTTATTAGAAAAAATGGAGCATCACGATGCTTGGGATTTTGAAGCCAAAGCCAAACAAGTAATTGGTAAACTCGGAATTGAAGACACGGAGCAAATTGTAGGGAACCTTTCAGGCGGACAAAAAAAGCGTATTGCCTTAGCCAAATTGCTACTTGAAAAACCAGATGTAATATTACTTGATGAGCCTACCAACCACCTTGATATAGCGGCAATTGAGTGGCTTGAAAAGTTTTTAGTAGATAATTTTCAGACTATAGTTTTAATTACACACGACAGGTATTTTCTAGAGGCTGTAACCGATCAAATTCTTGAACTATCAGATCAAAAGCTATACAAACACGAAGGCAAGTATTCTGATTTCTTGAATAATAAACTTACGCGTAGCCAAATTGCTCAGGTTGAAAAAGAAAAAGCCAAGCACCTAATGAAAAAGGAGCTAGAGTGGCTTAGAAGACAACCACAAGCACGTGGTACAAAAGCAAAATACCGCGTGGATGCTTTTGATGGAATTAAGGAAAAAGCAACTGCTAATATTGACGAAAGCCAAATGGAGCTCAATATTAAAGGTACAAGGCAGGGCAAAAAGATAATTGAGCTGCATGATGTAGGGCATTCCTTTGGAAATAAGTTTCTTTTTGAGCATTTTAACCACAAGTTTGCCAAAGGAGAAAGAGTTGGAATTGTAGGTCCAAATGGAACAGGAAAATCTACTCTGCTGAATATTCTTACGGGTAAAATGAAACCCGAGAAGGGGAGTGTGGCTAAAGGAGAAACCACCAAGGTGGGATACTACACTCAAGAATCTATTGACCTGAACCCAGCCAATAGAATAATTGATGAAGTAAGAGAAATTGCTGAATATATAAAGCTAAGCGATGGCACCAAATTATCTTTAGGCAAGTTTTTAGAACAGTTTCTATTCGATAAAAACCAACAATATGCTTTTATTGAAACCCTTAGTGGTGGTGAGCGTAAGAGGCTACAATTGCTTAAAGTTTTACTTACGGAACCTAACTTTCTTATTCTTGATGAGCCAACCAACGATTTTGATATTGAAACGCTAAATGTACTTGAAGAGTATTTGCGACATTACTCAGGTGGGCTATTGGTTGTAACGCACGATAGGTACTTTTTAGACAGAATTGTAGATCATCTATTTGTATTTGAAGGTAAAGGAAAGATCAAAGACTTTCCTGGTAATTACACTGACTATAGAGAAAAGAAAAAGGAAGAAAAAGCCCTTTCTCAGAATACTGCCAAGCCCAAAGCAAAGGCGCAAGTTCAAGAAAAGAAAGAAACAAAGTCGCATGCCAACTCCAATGTTAAAAAACTCTCTTATAAAGAAAAACGGGAATATGAAGCTTTAGAAGGTGAAATTGCTGCGCTTGAAACTAAAAAGGAAAATCTAGTAGCCAAATTAAACTCGGGTGAAGCAAGCCACGAAGAGCTTACTGAATGGGCACAAGAAATTGAGAAATTAGACAACGATATTGATACTAAAACCGAAAGATGGATGGAGTTGGAAGAGCGAGTTTCTTAATTTGAAGATTAATTGATTTGAAGATTTGATAATTGTTTTAGTGCGTATAATCACAATCAAATCAAAATTCAAAGGTCAAATTCGCAAATACAACTGAGTCACTGAGTCGCTCATTCACTAAGTCATTAAAAAAAATGAATCTAATAAACCACTGGAACACCGTTTACGAAACCAAGGAACAAGAAACACTTGGATGGTATGAAAAAGATACTTCAAAGACTTGGGAGCTAATCAATGAATCGGGTGTTGCTAAAGATGCAAGGGTTATTCACATTGGTGCAGGAACCACCACTTTAGTTGATGAGATGTTGGATAAAGGTTTTACCAACATGATGGCGACAGACTTGAGTAAAAGTGCGCTTGACAAACTCGCTGAAAGGGTAGGAGCTGATAAAATTGATTGCATTGTTGATGATCTAGCTCAACCGTCTAGTCTAAAAAATATTGAGCAAGTAGACCTATGGATTGATAGAGCTGTGCTTCATTTCTTGACCACGGAAAACGGTAGAAAAGCCTATTTCGATCTACTTAAAAGTAAAGTGAAAGATGGTGGTTATGTGATTTTGGCTCAGTTTGCTTTGAATGGTGCTGAAAAGTGCTCGGGACTTCCTGTTTATCGATATAATGCACAAATGATGTCAGAACTTTTAGGAGCTGATTTTGAGCTTGTCAATTCATTTGACCATATTTATATGAACCCAGGAGGCGCCGAACGGCCTTATGTTTATGCACTTTTTAAAAAGAATAATTCATGATCTTATAGGGTTAATATTCTGGATTCTTAGGATTTTGATGTTAACTCAATTCAAAACATATTTTTCTCTGTATTCAGTTGGACTAACTCCTTCTTTCTTTTTGAATAATCTAGAGAAATAGGGCGGATATTCAAAGCCCAATTCATAAGCTACTTCAGCCACAGTCTTTTTGGGGTCGAGCAATATGTTCTTGGCTTCATCTATCAAATACAGCTGCAAATGCTCAGTGCTAGTTTTTCCCGTTTCTTTTTTAAGTGTGTCGCTCAAATAGCGCTGCGAAACTGAAAGCTTATGTGCAATTTGCTCAATGCTGGGAATGCCGTTTTCTTGAAAATGCCCAGCTTCAAAATATTTTTCCAATTGCTGGTTGAATTGCTCTAGCAAATTGTTTGACAATTCTTTGCGGTTGATAAACTGGCGTTCGTAAAACCGATTGGCATATTTTAGCAGAGTTGTGAGCTGCGAAATAATAATGTCTTTGCTAAACTCATCGTGGTTGTTTTGGTATTCCAAATCGATGCTTTCTACAATAGATTCAATCTGCTTTTCCTCTTTGGGCGAAAGGTGCAACGCCTCGTTGGCTGAGTAAGAAAAGAAGCCATACTTCTTGATTTGATGAGCCAATTCAGTTCCCTTTATAAAGTCTTCGTGAAAGTTGATTGAAAAGCCTTTTTGCTCATAAATTAAGCTACTATCCCATTGCAATACTTGCCTTGGGGCGATGAAAAACAAAGCGCCATTGGCGAAATCGTATTTGGTGCGGCCATAGATCAAATCACCTTTCACAATCTTTTTAAAGCTAATGGTATAGCAATCGTTGGTGATGGGAGGCGAACTCTCCTTGGGGCATGGCAAAAAACCATCGCCCATGGCGGTAAATACATTAAACATAGGGTGTTCGGGGCGAGGTAGCTCCAAATATTCTAGGTAAGCAGAAAGTGTTTTAAAATGTTGCATCTTATCCATTCAATTCTTGCTTAGCTTCAATTAACTGTTTATTGTAATCACTAAAACGAGCATGAGCTAAGCCATCTATTAG
The DNA here is from genome assembly GCA_049115495.1 of Bacteroidia bacterium. Taxonomy (GTDB): domain Bacteria; phylum Bacteroidota; class Bacteroidia; order CAILMK01; family JACPUW01; genus JACPUW01. Next base: position 34,570 of record JAGDZV010000003.1, read on the forward strand.
CATAATAACTGTGAGCATAGCAATAGTAGTAATCATGCTGGCACGCCATATGGGGGAGTTGAAGAAGAATAGAATTGCTGCGCAAATTGCAATTATTATGGGAATTGCAGTGAAAACTATGTTCTTGTATTCTTTCAAAGTGGCTTCGGCACGGGCTAATTCGGCATCAACAAAAGCTACTTTGTTTTCTTTGAATGCTGTTTCAAATTGAGTAATTCTGTTTTTATTGGTAAAGAAAAGTCCAGTACCAATAACCACCAATAGAACTCCAGCAATTAAAGTTGGTATAATGTAGGCTTTGGCTAAATCAGTTTTGCCCACTTGCCAAAAACCAATACTAATTGTTAAAAACACAAAACCAGCCAAGGCAAAAAATGGAGTAGAAACAAGTTCTGATTTAGCCCAGTCACTGGCAGCTTTTAAGATGTCCATACTTGATTTATTTAAAGTTTCTAAATTAAAGATTCCATTGAATACCTGTTTCCTTTTCAGATAAATCCCATAATTTTTTCATTACAGTTTTGTCTTTAGCATGTGACTTTATTTCGTGCATTCCAACAGGACCTACCCAATTACTTCTACCGGTAGGACCGTAAAATGCATTCTCATCAAGATTTGGTTCTGTAGCACACATTAATTCTGGGTAGGCGCCGTTTTCGGCAGGTTGAGTAAGTGGGGTTAATTTCATTATGCCAAAAATCATTTTCATCATAAAACTACCATTGGTAGCAATTAATGAAGTTCTTGAAGAACCTGGGTGGCACGCATACGCTTTTACTTCAGATTTTCTAGCAGTTTTTAACCTATTATTTAACTCGTAAACCGACATGATTTGCGCCAATTTACTTTGGCTGTAGGCATCGTTTGGTGTATAATCATTTTCCCAGTTTAAATCATTAAACTTGATAGTTTTAAGTCCCATATCGTAGCCCATACTTCCAACGGAAACTATACGCCCTTTGGATTTTTCAATCAAAGGAAAAAGTAGTGCCTGTAGTGTAAAGTGCCCAAAGTAATTTATTCCCATTTGCATTTCCCAACCTTCTTTGGTGGTTTGTCGATTTGGAGTTTGCGCAATGGCACCGTTACACATTAAAGCATCAATACGATCTACTTTTTGTAATACTTCGCTCGCGGCTTTTTTAACTGAATCTTGATCGCCTAAGTCCATCTTTATATTGATCACGTCAATATTGTTTCCTAAAAGTTGCTTCAATTGCGCTGTAGTATCTGCTGCTTTTTTAGAATTGCGGTTAAGCATTACTACTTGTGCTCCCTTTGATAATAAAATTCGGGCAGCTTCAAAACCTGTACCGCTAGTAGTTCCGGTAATTACAAAAGTTTTGTGTTCTAAATCTTTTATTCTATCGGGTGTCCAGCCCATTTTTCCGTATGGATTTGATGTACTCATATAAAATGCTTTTTGTTAAAGCAAAGGTCAGTACATCGTTTCCCACCAAGCTTATACACATTTTCATATAATGTATACTTTTTGGTTTTATAATTTCACAAAGGATTACTTTTTATAATAATATCAAAATTCTGACTCTGGATTTTAAATAGATTGAGTAAACAAAAAAGCTATTTCTGCAATACAAACCTTTCTGTCTTTATGTTTCCTGAATCTGTTACAAAGGCTATAAAGTAGATGCCATCGGCAAACTCAGCAACATTAACTGAGAAATTCTTAGAAAAGCCTTTGTATTCCCTTAGCATTTGACCCGAAGCATCAAGCAGTAAGACTCTATTAGCCTTTGTGCTCATTTGAATTTGCAATACACCAGGAGTTGGGTTTGGACTAAGTGCTACTTCAAACTTCTTAGCATTTAAGGGATTTACATTTAGCCTTTTATCGGTGAAACTCACCTTCTCGGTATTATTAGTAACGGTAAGATCTATCTTTAAAATTTGCGGTAAACTATCGTTATATTGTCTTTTTAGCTTTTTATCAGCAATTACATAGTCAATTACGCTTTTCTGTAAATTTCTTGTGATGTTGGAATCATTTGTGCATGACTTAGCATCAGTAAACCTTATGATTACTTCTTTTAATAAGTCATTCAAATAGGTAACTTGATATTCATCTGTAGTTGGTTTTATATGACTACTGCCAACGCCGCTATGGTCGGTTAAGAAAATATAAGTACCATTTGTTGCCAAAGCCGCTGAGCGCATTAAATACTCGTTGCTTTTATCGTTTCCTGAGCATACCACCGGAATTATTCTAATGCCTTGCGCAGCTGCTTGCTCAATGGCCTTATGCATTTTCTTTTTTGAGGCTTCATCTGTATGTGGTGGCGCATCAAGAATTAGAAATAGCAACCTGTTTCTGGCTTCTTCGCTCCAGCTTAGGCCATCAATTGCAAAATGCAGAGCAGAGTCAACTGCCTCTGGTGTATCACCGCCGCCACCGTGCTTTTGTGCACGAATAAAATCCATGGTCACATTTACATCTTCATCAAATTCGTTGTAGATCAGTACATAATCGTCAGAATGGTCTTTGTAAAAAACAGTGGCAGTACTTAGTTCAATATTTGGGTTTTGCTCTTTGCTGTATTCAATTACATCGAGTAATTCATCTTTTAAGTAGTTGATTTCGTCGCCCATACTGCCGGTGGCATCTACTATAAAAGCAATATCCACGGCATTTGGTAGATAACAGCCAACAGGAATTTTAACCTGATTAACGCCTTTTTTATAATTAACGGGTGCTTTTGTTTCAAATACTTGTCCCGCATATTCAATCAGTATCTTGAGATTTTTATGTTCAATTTTTTCAAGAAAAGGGGAGAGCCAAAGCTCACAACGGCCGGCATTGTTTGTTTTTGAAGCCCAAATTAACTCTTGATTATCGCCGTTGATCAACTTTACTAAGGCATCAATCACAGCACCGTTTTCCGCGTTTTTTAAGACTACAGCAAATCTCCTGGTAAAGTCCAATTGCCAATTGTTTTTGTGGGTTTCAAAGTCTGTTTTAGATAGATCATCCCACATTTTAAACTTATTGAAATCGTTCACTTCACCCGCGGTTAGTACGCCAACCATTCCGTTAGGTATAAGTACGGTTTCTACTTTTTCAATTTTTGGCTTTTCAATTTTCTTAGTTCTTTCTTCCTTGGCTCGTGAATGCCCCCTTGAAGCAATTACTCTTAAGCTACTTCTAGATGGCAATCTTGACATTTCAGTACTTCTAGTAGTAGAAATTCCGTAGGCATCGGCCATTATGGGTTTTCTATGTTTCTCAATTACAACCTCGCTTAACATTACATCGTTTACTTTTAATTGGCAGTTAACCGAATTAATGTTGCTAGCGTTTATTTGAACTGTTTGCTGGTAAGTTTCATACCCAACGAATGAAACCTTGACAAGATAATTTCCAGGCTCTATACAACATAGAGTAGCTAAACCAAATGGATCGCTTGAACTGCCTTTTACGAACTTTTCGTCTTCATTTAAAACTACGGTTGCTCCTAGTATATCTTCTCCGTGTTCATCCGTTACATGTACTTTTAAAGAACCTGTGCTTAGCTGAGCTATGCTTGAAGTAAATGTGAAAATGAAAAGAAATAGTAATAATTTTTTCATAATACTTGCATTTAAAAACACGCAAATCTTCTGCTTTACAGACGCAGCTTTCTTGCTCTATATTTATATTAAAGCTATTGTTAAGAGAAGGTTACGTGTTTTGTATTCTTGCTTATGAAGGTGTAAATAAAAAGCCACCTATCATAGGTGGCTTTTATAAGCTATTAGTTTTTTTCTATAAATGTATTACTTCTGCAAAACAAGCCTTGCCATTTTCATTTTACCTGTTTCGTTAATTAAGCCAACAAAATAGATTCCATCAGCATACTCACTTAAGTTGATTTTTACTTGATTGCCAAAAGTGGTGAACTCTCTTAGCATTTGTCCGGCGCCATCTAAAAGCACCAACCTTTCAATTGATTTGTTGAAACTTACGGAAACTACACCCTGCGTTGGATTTGGATAAACATCAACCCTAAGTGATTCAAGCGAATCAACTTCTGGTAGTTCTGTTCCAGGTAATACATCTCCGCTAGTTTTACTTACTTCAAGGCTCAGTTCAATATTTTTAGGTAGTAGCGCTTTGCCATATTTGGCTTTAAGGCTTTCATTAGCCAAAACATAGTCAATTATTGTGCTCTGTAGGTTTTTATGGCTCAGTACATCATTTGCGCATGATGTAGCATCAGAATAACGAATGATAACTTCCTTCATCAATTGATTCAGGTAAGTTACTTCAAATTCATCGGTGGTGGGCGTAATGTGGCTTCCACCAACACCACTATGATCAGTTAAGAATATGTAAGTGCCATTGGTAGCCAAGGCTCCAGAACGCATTAAATACTCATTGCTTTTACTGTGTCCTGAGCAAACAACAGGCACAATTCTGATTCCTTTCTTTGCAGCCATTTTAAAGGCCCTTTGCATGTTTCTCTTTGCCTTTTCATCAGAATGTGGTGGAGCATCAAGCAATAAGAATAGAATTCTGTTTCTTGATTCTGCACTCCAATTCAAGTGATTTATTGCGGTATTTAGTGCAGTGTCAACTGCTTCAGGAAAATCACCACCACCACCAGCGCCTTGTTCTTTTATAAAATTTAGAGTGTTTGAGACTTCAGAACTGAAATCAGAAGTCCTAACCAAATAATCATCAGTAACATCTCTGTAAAAAACTGATGAAGTATTTATTTCAAGTTCAGGATTCTGCTTTTTACTACCTTCTATAACATCTAGTAACTCAGTTTTAAGATATTCAATTTCATCGCCCATGCTTCCCGTAGCATCAACTACAAATGCAACATCTAGGGTATTGGATAAATGGCAACCAACAGGCAATTTTACTTGGTTAACACCTACGTTATAGTTTACTGGGTTTTCAGCGTCAAAAATGTGTCCGGCATATTCAATCTTAATTTTAAGCTTTCCTTTTATCTCATTGGCATTAAAAGGGTTTACCCACAATTCGCATCGGCCTGCATTATTGGTCATTGTACTCCAAATGGCATTGTCTTCATCATCTACCAAACTCACTTTGGCCTGAATTACCGCTCCATCTTCTCCATTTTTAAGCACCACAGCATAGCGATTTGAGAAATTCATGAGCCATTCGTTTTTGTATAACTCAAATTGGTTTTCTGCTAAATCTTCCCACATTTTAAACTTGTTGAAATCGTTTACCTCTCCGGCTGTGAGTGTTCCTGCTTTACGGCCAGGTGCAGCATAAGATTTAGCCGGCGCTTCAGAAATACTAGAGAAATCTTTATATGACACGTCCATTTCCATGGTCGCGGCATCTCCAAGTGCTCTGCCTGCTGCTTCGCTTTTATTTGAAAAAAGGCCTACAAAAGGTTCGCTAACTTTTAAAGTTCTGGTTTTTAATTTTTCGTCAAGCCTTATTTCCTTATTTCTAACTAATCTGGCAGAATCAGCATAAATGATTTCATCAGCCACTGTTTCAGTTATAATTTTTTTTGCTGTTCCTATAGGTTTTAGTTCGGCAGTAAGGCTTCTTATACTTCCACCGTTTAATTTATGGGCAAAGTCACAAACTTTAAAAGTGTCATAGTTCTCTTGAATTATCTGCATGCACCAATTATCTTTAATAGGATAGGGCAGAAAAGTGTAGCCTTTCATTTCACCTTCAATTATTGATCTTGATTCATGGATCAGTGAATCATTTTCAAAAAGTAGAATTTGTGCATTTGGAATTACTTGGCTGTTTGTATCAATAATTTTTACAGTCGTTTTGCTCTTGTAAGGTGGTTCAACAGGTTTTAGCAAAAAGGCATAGAAAGTTCCTGAAATAACAATAATTGAAAGAATAGCTGCCAAGAATAAGACTAATCTGTTTGTGGTTTTTGGCTGCTTGGTTTTGGTTGAGCGCATGGCAAATAATTTGTGATTTGCCGCTATAGATGTGGAAGGGGATTTATTCCATAAATGAAATCTATTTTAGAATAACATTTCCAAATAGCCATTCACGCATTGTGATGTACTTGTAATATTTAGTTTTGAACTTATAAGAAAGACCAAAACCATGTTCTTCAAGATCAGAAAATGGGATTTTCAAGCTACATTTTCCATTTATAATTTTCACAGATTTTATAGTCGTAGACTTCCCCTTAGCGTCCTTGTAGTTCAATAAAAGTGTTTTTTGTCCAAAAGGAATTTTGGGAAAAAAGAACTCAATCACAGAATCAGTGGGCCAATTTGACACTGATGGATTAGTTCTTAGTACATTGAGATTGTAATCATTTATCAATGTAGAATCATTATGAAATGACATTTTAAAACTATCATCTTCTGAGATGTAGTATTTATAGCTTTTTACGTAATTGCTATCGCTTAAAGTACAGATGAATCGTTCGTCAGTTTCATTGTTATTTAGAATTACATTATTGCCTTTTTCGTTTATTGTGTAATTATTAATGTCTTTGATTCCTAAAAAGTTAACAGCTAGGTCGATATTCTCAGAACCGTTGCCAGATGGCTTACATGAACTAATTGTGACTAGGAAAAATATTATCCAAGCTTGAAAAAAATTCGCCACTACTACTTATAATGAATTGACAAATAGCTATTTACCAATAACCAATAACACAAAGACTAATAACTTCTCTCGTTTCTCCTTTCGTAGAAATTGATAAAGCTTTTGTTCACTACCTTATTTCCACCTGGGGTTGGATAATTACCAGTAAAATACCAATCGCCTAAGTGATTAGGACATGCTTTGTGAAGATTTTCTACTGTTTGGTATATCACTTCAACATCAGCGTCCATAGATTCTGGCTTTACAATCTCTGCGATCTTAGCAGAAATCTGTTCAGCGGGAAATGGCTCGTAGATTTTCTTAACCACGTTTTCAACTTCTTCTTTAGGCTTGTATTCTTGGGCTTTACATTCTCGGTAAATCTCTTCAATCAAAGGCGATTTATAATTCTCCTTTAATAATTGTATGGCTGCTTTAAAAGCAACAAAGTCTCCTAGTTTGCTCATGTCAATTCCGTAGCAATCAGGATAGCGAATTTGCGGAGCTGATGAGACTACAATAATTTTCTTTGGCCCAAGCCTATTTAAAATGCTTAGAATGCTTTTTTTCAAGGTAGTACCTCGAACAATAGAGTCATCAATAACCACCAGGGTGTCAACACCACGTCTTATAATACCATAAGTAGTATCATAAACATGAGAAACCATTTCATTTCTGCCAGCATCGGCAGCTATAAATGTTCTTAGCTTGGCATCTTTAATCGGTATTTTTTCTAGCCTTGCCTTTTGCTTTAAAATGTGGTTTAGCGATTCTTCGTCCTTATCGTCAAGCGCCAGTATTTTTTCCTTTTTTTGTTTATTTAATGCGTCATTTAAGCCTTCGCCCATTCCAAAAAACGATGTTTCAGCTGTATTTGGAATAAATGAAAAAACGGTGTGCTCAAAATCATGATCAACAGCATCGAGAATAGTTGGAGTAATTAACCGTCCTAAATTCTTACGCTCTTCGTATATATCTCTATCAGTGCCGCGAGAGAAGTATATGCGTTCAAAAGAACACGATTTTTTCTCGGTAGGCGGTATAATTTCTTCTTCGCCCCAGCGACCATTCCTTTTTACAATTAAAGCACTACCTGGTGTAATCTCTTTAATCTCGTGGTACTTAACATTGAAAGCGGTTTGAATTGCCGGTCGTTCTGAAGCGGCAACAATAAACTCATCATTTTGGTAGTAAAATGCCGGACGAATTCCAGCAGGATCTCTAAGTACAAAAGCATCGCCATGACCAATGAGACCTGCCATAGCAAAACCACCGTCAAAATCTCTTACAGCTCTTCTCAGCATGTCAGAAATATCTAATTGATCGGCAATAAGACTTGATATGGTCTTATTGCTGTGGCCTTCTTCTTTAAATTTATCAAATAATTCTTGATTGGCTTCATCTAAGTAATGGCCAATTTTTTCCATTACAGTAACTGTATCAGTTTTATCTTTTGGATGCTGACCAATACTTACCAATAAATCAAAAAGCTCATCATTATTGGTCATATTAAAATTACCCGCAACCATTATGTTGCGGCTCTTCCAATTATTTGATCTTAACCTAGGGTGTAAATACTGTGTTCCGCTGGCACTGTGAGTGGCATATCTCAAATGCCCCATCATTAATTCGGCAGCAAAAGGAACATTCTCTTTTAAGAATTCGGCACTCTTAAAGTTAGCCGGGCTTTTTTCATACACGTCATTAAATCCGCCCAAAATACCTTTAAAAATGTCTGGAATCGCATTTCCGCTTGTTGAGCGTTTTCGGTCAATGTAGTTTTTACCTGCTTTAAGGTCAAACTTAACCGTTCCAACTCCTGCACCATCTTGTCCACGATTTCTTTGCTTCTCCATAAGTAGGTAAAGCTTGTCAAGACCATAAGTAGGCGTACCGTACTTTGAGATGTAATAGTCAAGAGGTTTTAGAAGTCTTATAAGTGCAATACCGCACTCGTGTTTAATCTCGTCGCTCATTTACGATTTCTTAAAGTGCAAAGTTATACGCACAATTATTCCCGAACATTTAAAATTCAAACAATCCGTTTTTTAAATCAATCATTCGGCCGTTTATCTTCTAGTTTACTCCAGTTTTTGTCAGCCTTTTGTTTCAATGTTGCTGCTCCTTCTGTTTTCCACATATTGAGTGTATTAGTGCCTAACTTGTTGTAAAATAGATATAAACCATCTTCTCTAATTTCATAAGTTTTTGGGTTTACATCTACCTTACTTCCATCAGCGCCCATGGCATAAGCACACCAGCCACCATATTTTGGATAATATTTTTGAGGATTAGCTTTAAACTTCTCTTTATTTGATTCACTTACAAACCAAATGGTTGTGCCTTTATAATCTATTGTAATTTTTTCAGAGCCTTTTAAAGGCCCATTAATAAAATAACTTACTGGATCATAACCATCAATTAGCACATTGTTTTTAGCAAATCCAAATTGTGTAATCGATAATCCTGAAAAGGCAAGAAATGAAATTATTAAGGTTTTCATTGGTAATAGTCAGATTTAGCAATTTGGCTAAGAATACATTTGCAGCGCTAAATAAGTTCTTTAGTATGCAATATGATGTAATAGTAGTTGGCGGCGGTATTGTGGGTTTGGCAACGGCCTATCAAACCTTGGTAAATGATCCAACACTTAAATTGGCTTTAATTGAGAAAGAAGATAAATTAGCCAAACACCAAACCGGAAATAATAGTGGTGTAATACACAGTGGGCTATATTACAAGCCTGGTGGTCTAAAAGCAACCAATTGTATTAGAGGCTATCATATGCTTTTGGATTTTGTTGAGAAAGAAGAAATCAAATTTGAGCTTTGCGGAAAAGTGGTGGTTGCTACAAGTCAAGAAGAGATTCCTTACTTAGAAAAACTCTACGAACGTGGTCAGCAAAATGGTCTTGATGGTTTGCAAATGATTAGCGGTGAGCAAGTAAAGGATTATGAACCCTACGTTACTGCCGTTAAGGGTATTAGAGTACCACAAACAGGGATTATAGATTACCCTGCTATGTGTGAGAAAATGGGCGAGCGCATTAAAGAAATGGGTGGAGAAATTCACTTGAACGAAAAGGTGATTTCAATTGATAACAAGGGTAAGACTGTTCATGTAAATACAGATAAAAATACTTTTTCAGGTTCGTTAATGGTGAATTGCGCCGGCTTATACAGCGATAAAGTGGCTAGAATGAATGATGATGTCGATTCTAAAATTGTACCTTTTAGAGGAGAATATTACGAGTTGATTCCTGAAAAAGAATATTTGGTAAATCATCTGATTTATCCTGTACCTGATCCTAATTTTCCTTTCTTGGGTGTGCACTTTACTCGCATGGTAAATGGAGGGAGAGAAGCTGGCCCAAATGCCGTTTTAGCTTACGCCAGAGAGGGATATACAAAAACGGATATCAACTTAAAGGAGCTTTTTGAAACGCTTACTTACCCAGGTTTTATAAAAGTGGCTTCAAAATATTGGCAAACAGGCCTTGGAGAACTTTATCGTAGCTATTCTAAAAAGGCATTTACTAAGGCGCTTCAAAAATTGATTCCTGAAATTCAAGAATCAGACTTAAAGCCTGGTGGTGCGGGAGTAAGAGCCCAGGCCTGTGATAGAACAGGAGGGTTATTAGATGATTTCAAGATTATTGAAAACGACAAGGCCATTAATGTGATTAATGCACCAAGCCCAGCGGCTACTAGTAGTTTGTCAATTGGTAAAACAATTTCTGAGAAGGTTATTTCAAGATTAAATTAGCCCAATGAAACTTTACGCAATAAACGCTGGATATTTTAAACTTGATGGTGGCGCAATGCATGGTGTTGTTCCAAAGACTCTTTGGCAAAGATTTAACGAGCCTGATGATAACAATATGTGTAATTGGGCTACACGCTGTTTGTTAATAGATACAGGTGATAAAAGAATTCTTGTTGACAATGGAATGGGCAATAAACAAGACGATAAGTTCTTTAGCTACTATTTCTTAAACGGAGATGATTCACTGCAAAGGGGATTGGATAAATATGGCTACGCATTTGATGATATAACAGACAATTGGCTTACCCATTTGCATTTTGATCATTGTGGTGGTGGGATAGTTTGGAATAAAGATAGAACGGGGTATGAGCCCTTGTTTAAAAATGCACATTTTCATACCCACAAAAAACAATGGGATTGGGCCATAAAGCCAAACCCCAGAGAGAAAGCAAGTTTTCTAAAAGACAACCTTTTACCGATGCAAGAGAGTGGTCACCTAAACTTTTTAGAAAATGGATCAGAATTACATAAAGATATTTCATTTGAATTGGTTTTTGGGCATACCGAAGCCATGATGCTTCCAAAGATCAAGGCCGGGAACAAAACATTTTTATACATGGCCGATCTATGTCCTTCCGTGGCTCATTTGCGTTTGGCATGGGTTATGGGGTATGATGTGAGACCTCTTGACACTATGGCAGAAAGAAAGCGTTTATTAGAAGAAGCCGCAGACAACAATTATATTTTGATTTTTGAACATGACGCTAAAAATGAATGTTGTACTGTTAAAAGAACAGAAAAAGGAATAGTTGCCGATGAGATTTTTAAACTTGAAGAAGTAAATATATGAAGTCGTTTTTAGTTTCAGCTTTATTGGTATTTTCCTCTGGAATTCAGCAAAGTATAGAAGTTGCCAATCTCAAATTTGAAATGGATGAAGAGCATTGGAAATTGGCATTTAATAATAAAACAGACAATTTTACTACAGTTATTTACAAAAGAAACCCGGTTTTAGATGACAATGGGGTTAAAGTAATTCCGTCTTTCTCTTTTATTGTTGAACCGGTGGTTTTGGGTTCAAATGTGATTACATATTCGGCGTATAAAAGGTCTCAAGTGCCATTTGAAGTTACAAAGGTTATTAGTAGCGAATCTGGAGAGCTAACATTAAAAAATGCAGTTGGGTATTTTGGGGAATATAAAGATCGCACAGGCAACTTACATAAGGTTTATGTAGTGCATGCTATTTGTGGTGATAAAGGAGTTCAAGTTTTGGGCGATATTACTAAGTCAGTAGAAAGTAAGCTAGATGCAGAGATACTTAAAATGCTTAAATCAATTCAATACCTAGGCGAAGAATAAGAAATCTACCAGGCTTAACTTCTTGGGTTAGAAATAAATCTACTTTTGCAGCCCAAAACAAAACATTCTTGCAAAAATGAGTGAATCAACTCAAATGAGCGTAGCTGCTCAAGTAGATGAAACATTAAGCCAGTGGCACAAAAAGCAAAAAGATGCGCTGGAATTAATTGGCATTGTTGGAGAATTATGGTACGAGCGATCAATTGAACTTGTGCTTTTTAGAGAAACATTGGTAGACAAAGGGGTAGGAGAAGTACTTAACCAGCACCTTTTGGCCAGAGAAGTGATTAAAAAAGATCTTGTTGTTTCTGAAACTCTTGAACTTGCTAAGGCTATTTTAAAAATTGTTGACCTGTGCCCTTCAAAAATTGATTTAGGTAGAATTGGTTCTGAATGGTTGAGCGAAAACAGCAATTATGATAGTATTGAAGCTTTTGTTGGCGAAAAACTTGTTCCGTTTACAGGTAAAGATAAAACCAACATAGAACCAAAAGATGTAATACTTTTTGGCTTCGGAAGAATTGGAAGAATTGCTGCTCGTTTGCTCATTAATGCAACTGGTAAAGGAGAGCAGCTAAGGCTTAAAGCTATCGTTGTAAGAAAGGCTGATCTTAAAAAACGTGCAGAATTATTAAGGAATGATTCCGTTCATGGGCCTTTTAGCGGTGTTATTCTTGAAGATCATGAAAACAGTGCATTAATAGTAAATGGACAAACAATTAAAATTATTGAAGGCGGAAGACCAAATGAAAATGATTACACTCAATTTGGAATAAAAGATGCTTTGCTAATTGATAATACTGGTGCTTGGAGAGATAAAGAAGGTTTGTCTCAGCACCTAAAAGCAAAAGGAGTATCTAGGGTGCTACTCACTGCACCAGGTAAAGGCGATCTTAAAAACGTTGTTTTTGGCGTTAATGATCACATGGTTTACGATGATGACGGTATTGTATCTGCAGCATCTTGTACTACAAATGCCATTGTACCTACCTTAAAAGTAATAAACGACACTTTTGGTATTGAAATCGGTCATATTGAAACGGTGCACTCTTACACAAACGATCAAAATTTGCTTGATAATATTCACAGCAAAGGGAGAAGGGGAAGAAGTGCAGCTATGAATTTGGTAATTACCGAAACCGGTGCCGGTAAAGCAGCAGCGAAAGCTCTGCCTGAATTGGCTGGTAAGCTTACAGGTAACGCGGTAAGAGTACCAACACCCAATGTTTCGTTGGCCATTCTTAAGCTTAATCTTGGTGAAGAAGTAAACAAGGAGCGTTTGAACGAAACCCTTAAAGAAGCTAGTTTAAGGGGTAATTTAGTGGAGCAACTGTTATTTTCTGAAAATGATGAACTAGTGAGCAGTGATGTAATTGGAAGTGTACATACAGGAGTTATTGACGGCCCATCTACCATAGTTGGAGCAGATGGTAAAAGCATTGTACTTTATGTGTGGTACGATAATGAGTATGGTTATACACGCCAAGTGGTTCGTTTAGCTAAAAAAGTAGCAAAAGTTAGAAGACACACTTATTATTAGGTGTATAGCTGACAAATAAAAAAGGCGCCATTGGGCGCCTTTTTTATTCTCTTAAATATTTTTTAGCTATAACCAAGATAATCTAAAATTACTTCAATCTCTTGTTCTTCTTTTGGGTTGTATTCATTCTTAAGATCCATTCCAAATATGCCGGCTACACCATTCCAAAAAAATGCCGACCTACCACTTTTATAAAGTTTTATGAGCTCATAAGAGCTTGATCCACATTGGCGGTCAATTAATTTTATAAGTAGTTTGCCTTGCGAAAAAGTCATTTTCCTAATTACTTCTTCATAGTCTTTTTTGAGCTGCTTTTCAACCGTCTTTAAATACTTATTCTTTTCTTTTTCAGTTTCAAGAGTGGCTATATGAGCATTGGCATCTGTTATAATTTTTGAAGCTTCTACAGCGTAAGGCATAACTTTTTTTATGTTGTAAATAAGCTTATGGTTATACCTAATAATCCGCTGTCTTTCTTTGTCAGAAAGTCGGCCGTAAATATCAACGCCACTCAATCTTACAAACGGTATGGTGTCTCCTTCTACTATAATTGCCCTGCAAAGTCTTTGCGCCTGGCTCGCAGTTCCAACTAGACCAATAAGACCTAAAATTAGAATCGATTTTTTAATGAGCTGTTTCATAAGCGGTTGCTTTAATCAGAACAACTCAAATATAAGACCAAAAAGTATTAATGATTGGTTAATTAGATATCGAATTTAACTCCAGCTAACAAATGAAAGCCTTGTACAGGAAACCCATTCCACGTCATATACTGTTGATTAAGAACATTATTTATACGTGCAAAAAAGTATGTTTTTGAGTTGAATTGGTAGTCTGCTCCAAGACTAATATCTATGGCACCTTCCATATCATATGTTTCTGTTTTTGATAAGTTGGTACCCTGTCTTGAGTTTATGGCGAACACATCGGCATAAGCAATAATTTTCTCTTGAAAGTTGTATTTGGCACTTAATCTTAAATCAAAAGTGGGTAAGTTCCAGGCTAGGTCATTAACAAATGAATATTGATAATAATTGGTTCTAAGGCTTAAAAGTAAACGTTCATATTGGGTGTAATTAATCTCTGCTCCAAAATTGGTAATACCCGTGTTGTTCTCGCTGTAAATAGGAGAGAAGTAATTTAGAGTTGAATCTATATTAGCAAAGAGCAGCATTCTATTAAGGTTTCTATATCCAACATATAGGTTATAATTCAACTCTCTAAAAAGACTACCCTTAAAACCTCCAGAAATATTAAGTCTTTCAATTGTGTTTTGCAACCTTAGATTGGAGTTTATAAAAGGATTTGTTTGTGCTATAGAGCGCAGTGAGTTCTTTTGTAAATCACCACCAATATTTGCATAAGCTTGTAATACGTTATCTCCAAATGTGTAGCGAGCTTGCACATCAGGAAAAATGTAAATATTGTTTTCAGAGCCCACAGTGTCGCCAGGAGGAGTGACATTGTCTGATGCCGTTTTAAATCCTGCTTTTACCGTTAATGCTTCTTTTGAGTAATTGTAATTGGCACCTATTCTAACAATGTTTCGGTTCCAAGCTAAATCATTTGAATAGTAGGCATTGTAATCATACTCAACATCAAAATCCAAATACATATTCTCTTTTAAAGGCTCTCTAAGGGTACCACCTGCAACGGCAGCCCACTCAAATTGACCTTGGCTACTTGTAAAATAATAAGGCTTCGCAAATACTTGATATTTATGCTTTTCACCTCTACTCTTATAGTTATTATAAAAAGCATTTAGGCCAACATGAAAATAATCGGTGAGAATAGTATCGGGATTAATGTTTATTGAATCAGGAATACTATCACTATAAAATCCATAATGGTGTACCCTTTGATATCCAGCATCAAGGTTAAGCTTTAAAGTATGTTTAGAATAGATTTTTTCATAGTTGGCGTCAAGGGTTGTGTTACCAAAGCCTGAGAATCGGGCTGGAGCTTTACCTGACCTATGTTTTAAATTTATATCATAAGCATGTTTTCTATTTCTACCGCTGTTCCAATAAAGTTCACCAATTAGGTTTCTGTAATTTCCAAATCCCAAAACTGCATAGCCAGGAGTAAGTTCAGGTAACTTTACATCACCCAATTGTATGGGTTGAATAGGCTCTGAATAGTAAGGGTTAAGCTCAAACAATCTAGGGGCTATTTCATAAACGTATTCAGGGTCTCGTACTTTTATTTTTTCGATTTGAACAGGAATTGATAGCTTCTTAGCATCTTGTATATATGCGGTTCTACCAATATCAACACGCTTGGTAAAAGAACCAGAGTTATCTTCTTCGCCTTCGTTTTCTTCTTCAGTTTGGGCAAACACAGAAGTGCATCCCAAAAACATGAAAAGGTATATTAATCTACTTTTCTTCATACTCTATGGTGTCTTCTTCTGATTTTTTAATTTCTTCTATTTCAATGGCTTTTGCTGCTTCGAGCTCTTCAACTTTGGCAAGTTTCTCTTTTGCTAAACTCACTAAGTCTTCGCCTTCGTAGTTTTCTATTATTGTGTTTAACAAGCCCTTGGCATTTAAGAAATCTTCTTTTTTGGTGAAGATATCTGCCAAAAGAATAAAGCTTTTTGCAATGAAGTAAGTTTGGTTTTCAAACTCATCTTTAAGTTCTAAAATGGTTGTTTGTGCCGAATCAAATTCATTTTTCGCATAGTACAAATAAGCCACAAGGTATTTTGATTCAGATCCAAGTCTATTTTCGTTTTCAGAAGATATGTTGCCAAAAACTTGAATGGCTTTATTGTAATTTCCTTTTTCCATTGCACACCTTGCTAAGGTGTAATCAGCCTTTTGAATTACACTTGTTTCTACATTGTCAAAAGCCTTTATTTTGGTCAAATACTTTTCAGCATCAGCACAATTATTAGTTTCTAAATGACACTTTGCTAAGGCTTCATAAACCTGCATAAGGTCAGTATTGTTATTTACAATTTGAGTTCTTAGCTCAAGATAAGGTATTGCCCTTTTAAATGAATCGCGCTCATAACAGATAACAGCTGCCTTTTCAATAGCGTTTTCATAATATCGATTTCCTTTTCTTTCAATTAATTGATCAAAGGCATTCAAAGCTCCGTTAAAATTGTTGTTTTGGTATTCACAATCAGCTAAATAATAGAGTGCATCTACCGAGTAAAGCCCATTATTAAAGCTTTCAAGGTATTTTTTTAAGGCTACACTACCACCTACACAATCTTCTTTCTTTAAAAAGCTAAGTGCCGATTCGAAAGTGGCACTATCTTTTTCAGATTCTCTTATGTTGTATCGCCCACCAAGGGTTTCTAACCAAGTAAAATACTCTTCAATTCTGCCCCAATCAGTATAAATGTCTTTAAGCGCTCTTAGTGATTCTTTTGATTCTCTAGTAGACGGAAAGTCTGCAACAACATCCTTAAATACAGCAATGGCTTTTTCGGGTTGGTCTAATTGGTAATAAATCAAACCAATTTTTTGTTGGGCACGTGTGTAATTTGGATTATTCGGGAAATCTTGACACAAATACTCAAACTCACGTAAAGCCTGCTCTTTGTAGCCCATAATAAACTTTTCATTAGCTTTTTCAAAAATGGCTTCATCAGTGTATTGTGAGTTTGGATACTTTTTAACCATATCTTCAAGCCACTCCACTTTTTGAATTTGCTCACCTTGTAGCCCTTTTATTATGCCAATTTGGAACATGGCATAGTCTTGTCCGCTAAAATTCTTTTTAAGTGCTTCGTTGTAATTGTTTACCGCATCTTCATAAACTTTAAGCTCATAATAGCAATCGGCTGTTCGTAAATGGGCATCTGCGTCAAATTGCTTTTTATAAATGTCGTTTCCAAACTTAAAATAGTTGTCTAGGTGAAAAAGCGCTTCTTTATATTCATTTTGCTTAATTAGGCAATAAGCTAAGTTGTAATGCGCAATGGCCTGTAAGGGTAAGTCTTTAGATTCAGGAACAAATAGATAGTTTTTGTAAGACTTTACGGCTTCATCAAATCGCTCTTGAAGGTAGAGAGATTCGCCAATCCAAAAATGGGCCATGGCCTTGTATTCGCCAAAAATTGGTCGTTTCAGTGATTTGTTTAAATACTCTCTCGATTTTTCGTAGTTCTGAATATCGAAGTATTCTAGCCCTACATTGTAAGCAAGCCTTTGGTAACCACCATCTATTTTTTTATTCGGATCAGGGATTTCTTCAATTTTTTCAAGGGCATTAAGGTTGTCATTTGTTCCTAAAAGCAGTCTTACATAATTTACTTTGGCTTCTTCGGCGTACTTAGATTTTGGATATTGCTTTATAAAGTTATTAAAGGCATTCATAGCAGCCTTATTGAACTTTAGCTCATGACTCAGCTTGGCGTAATTATAAAACGCATCTTCTTTTATCTGAGCGTAAAAATCAAGTCTTGATGCAAATAAGAATGAGTTTCTTGCTTCGTTCTTTAAGCCATTTTTCAAATAAGCGTCTGCCAACAAGTACGAAACATTTTGCCCCAGAGAGTCTTCGTCAATAACAAAAGATTCAAACTGCTTTTCTGTGGTTTTATAATCTTCTAATACATAGCTAGCATATCCGTACTGGTAAATATCGTCCGTTCCCAGTTTTCTAAGGTCGTTGTATTTCTTGTAGTATTTAACCGATTGCTTGTAATCTTTCTTTTTAAAGTAGGCTTCGGCTAAAAGCAAGTCAACCACATGTCGTTTTTGAAGTTCTTTATTGGTTAAAATGCTGTCTCCATAACTAATTACCTTATCGTATTCTTTATTGTAGGCATAAACTTCAGCAATGTAAATGGGTACAAAGTTTTTGAAGTTTTCATGTTTATGAATTCTCTTAAATCCTTTTAGCGCCTTGTCATATTCCTTATTTTCAAAAGAAACATATGCTGCAAAGTAGTTTGCTAAATGATAGTATTCGTTTTGATAATCTTTTATTTCGTCAAAATAGGCTCTTGCTTCCTTAAGGTTTCCTTCAACAAACTGGCAATAGCCGGTCATAAAATAATAGGCTTCGTTCTCGTAAGGGTCAAGGCTAAGCAGCGGTTCAATTTCAATAAACTCAAAAAGCGCTGCATTGTAATTCTTCATTCTGAAGTAGTACTGACCTAGCTTAAATCTAGACTTAGCGTTGCTAATGCTTATGGGGGCTTCTTCTCTAAAAACCGCTGTTTTTTCTACGGTATTGTTCATCATAAGCTCAGCCGCACATACCGAAATATAGTAACGGGCCTCAGAAGCCATTTGAAGATTATTGCTGGTAACTAAATATTGGGAAAAGGCACTTTGAGCAGCTGCATATTTTTTCTTGTGGAATAGATCATGGGCTTTGTTGTAAGCCGCTGTTTGATCAGACTCATTTACCGATGTTTGGGCATGAGCAATTGTTCCGAAACAAAATATGTATAAAGCTCCTAATAATAAGGGAGTTAAGCGCATGTATTTTGAGTCTCAAAATTTTGAACGAAAATATTGAGAATGAACGCCCTTAGCCCTTGAAATTGTACACATGGGCTTTGTTTATTGTGTACACTTTTGCTTTGTTAACGTTTGGTTTGGAGAATCCATTGAATTACGAAATTTTCAAGAATTTGGGTTTTGAAAATTTTACAGCTCAAAAATGACTTGATTAATGAGCTATAAGATTTGGTTTTATAGCTCATGCTTATCATGGTTGTTTAAGAATTGGATTTGAAGCTCGTTTCCACCTGTCCCGAGATATTCTGGAAACGAGTGCCTAATTCGCTCCTAAGCAACGTAATTTCTACTCTATATGAATCGAGCAGAGATTTTGACCTAAAGATTCAAGTAATATCTTGTTCCTTTTAGATTTCCCTCTTTGTAAAATGCACCGATGTCAATAAGCTTTTGCAAATCTCTTGTAGCAGAAGATGCCGATGTTTTAGTAATTGAAATATAATTTTCAGCACTAAGTCCACCTTTAAAACCTTCAAAGCCTTCCTTGAATATTCTATCAACTACCTTTTTCTGACGCTCATTGAGTTTTTTAGAATATCTATGGTAGAATTTGGCCTTCTTAATTAGGAAATCAATTGAACGTTGGGTGTATTCTTGAGCCTTGAGTACGGTTTGGCTAAAGAATTCTAACCAACCATTTATCTCTAAATCAAGGCTATTTACTTGTAATTTACGATAATAATTTTTTCTTTCTTGTTCAATAATTTGAGATAATGCGATAAGTGTTGGTTTACCCAAACTTTGCGAAAGAGCTTTTTCAGAAATAGCCCTTCCAATTCTTCCATTGCCATCTTCAAAAGGGTGTATGCTTTCAAAATAGATATGGATAATTCCTGACCTTAGAAGGGGTGAAGTCTTGCTATATTTTGAATCAGATTCATTAAACCAATTAATGAACTTATCCATTTCTTGGGCTACTTTTTTCGATGGTGGTGCTTCAAAATGAACGATGTTTCTATCTAACCTGCCTGAAACAACTTGCATTGGTTCGTTATGTGTTCTGTAATTGCCTACATCAATTAAATCACGACGCCCATTGCAAAGCATTTTATGCCATTCAAATAGCTGTTCATGAGTTAATGGTTTATCAAAACTTTGATAAACATCTACCATTAGTTCGGCCATGCCATTTTCTGCAGGGGTAGATTTATTCATTTCAGACTTGAGTCCAAATTGCCTTTTAATTGAAGATTGTAGGGATTCACGATTTAAAATTTCTCCTTCAATTTGTGAAGTTTTGTAGGCTTCGTTGCTTAATAGATCTATTTTTAGCTGCTCTAGTTCTTTTTCTTCAACATGCAAAAGGCTACCAAAGAGCTTTCCAGCATTTAAGAGAAACTCTTGCTCATAGTGCTGAAATGCTGCGGCATCAAATTCAAAGTTTGGCCAATTCTTTTGTTGCCAATTCCACATGTTGGGCTATAAAATTAAATATATAGCTCACAAAAGTATCAAATTGTGAGCTATAAGTTTAGGGTCAATAGCTCATGATATTTCATCTGTCCTAAGAATTGTGATAACTCAATGTTGCGACAACTAAAACTAAATTCATAAAAAGAGAAAGCTAGTGCAAGTTTATGGTCAAGATAATCTAAACATTCATTTTCATCACTTTCATATTTTTTCCATAAATCTTATGAAATTCAAATTCTTACAATTCATTGAGTAAATCGTTTATTTGGTTTGAATTTTTTTTAGCTCATATTTATACGAGAAATGTATCAAATGAATATTTGGAAAATTGCTATAAAATACACATTTTCAATTCTTTTCTCATTTGCTTTCTGTTTAGCATGAAGCCAAAATTTGATAAATAATTATGACTTCGAGAAGGTTTTAAAAAATCGATGGAAATATCCTGGTTCAGGATCTACGGATTTGAGAAAAGAGTATAACGATCAAGGCAAAAATAAATTTATTGGATTCATTCCGTTTGCCGCTGGAATTAAAGCCCTAGATTACGGTGAGTATGCTCAAAATAAATTAAATGTACAATTAGATAGTGGCGAGTGCTATAAGTTGTCTTTTGAAATAAGAATTGATAAAGGGTCAAAATATTTAGTTAATCATATTGAATTCGCCTTTACAAAGACCAAGCTTGAAGGCAATTCTGATGCTAGTATAATAAACCGTCATGAGGTAGTTTCTGTTTTTAGAAGTGATTCATCTTTGATCGATAATAAAAAATGGGAGAGAATTGAGACCTATTTTATTGCTGAGTCAAAAGCTGAATTTGTAACTTTTGGCATATTCAATCCTAATCTCGAAATAATTCCAAAAAATAAGAACATACATTCAAAGGTTTACTCCTATTACAATATTGACAACCTAGTGTTAGAGGAGTCATTTTTAGAAGAGTGCAAATGCGACTACAACAACCAATCAAATGAAAAAGTGATCGCTGCCAATGTCAATATTGGAAAAAACGCAATAATCAATAATCTTCAATTTGAACTTGGTTCGGCTGATATTTCTTCAACATCCCTAAAAGAGTTAAGTGATATTGCGAATTATTTAGTTACAAATGACATAAAAATTGAAATTCATGGTTATACAGATTCAATAGGGGGCGATTCGCAAAACGTACAATTATCAATAAAAAGAGCAGAAGCGATAAAACGACATTTAATGAAAAATGGGGTTTTGGAGTTGAAAATATCTGTTTACGGACATGGTAGTGCAAATCCTATTTCTAAAGAATTAGAAAAGAATAGAAGGGTAGAATTGATTATTGTTAAGTAAACTTGGTTTTAAATCATTTACGATTGCATCTTCTCCAATTGCTCAAAAGGAAATATTGCAATTGATTAAGTTAAACGTTAATTTCTTCAAGGTTAATTATCCATTCATCTTCTGCCTTAGCAAATGATCGCAAAGAACCAAGGTGGCCATAGCTTCTACAATGGGAACTGCTCTTGGAACCACACAAGGGTCGTGGCGCCCTTTGGCTTGTAATTCAACGTTTTCCCCTTTTTCGTTCATGGTTTCTTGTTTTTTGGCAATGGTGGCTACTGGTTTAAATGCTACATTAAAATGAATTTGCTCACCATTGCTAATACCACCTTGTATGCCGCCAGAATTATTGCTTTTGGTTTTAACGATTCCATTTTGAGTTTTAAAAGCATCATTATGTTCTGAGCCACGCATGGCTACCGCATTAAATCCAGAACCAATTTCAAAGCCCTTCACTGCCGGAATACTTAACATGGCTTTGGCTAATTCGGCATCGAGCTTGTCAAAAAGTGGTTCGCCTAAACCAATTGGACAATTGTTTACATGGCAAGTAACTGTACCACCAAGGCTATCGCCGTCTTTCCTTGCTTTTTCAATTTCAACGATCATTTGTTCGGCAACATCTGCATTTGCGCATCGCACCAAGTTTTGTTCTATTTTGCTGTAATCGATTGAAGCATTTTCAAGTTTAATTGGACCAACTTGACTTACAAAAGCTTTTATATGAACCCCGTGCTTGTGCAAAATGAGCTTTGCTATTGCTCCAGCTGCAACTCTAACCGCAGTTTCTCTAGCTGATGATCTTCCACCACCACGATAATCTCTAATTCCGTACTTCTCTTGATACACATAATCAGCATGTGATGGACGGTAGGTGTCTTTTAAGTTGCCATAGTCTCTACTACGTTGGTCTTTGTTTCTTATGAGTATGGCAATTGGGTGTCCTGTGCTTTTTCCTTCAAAAACACCTGAGATTATTTCAAATTTGTCTTCTTCCTTGCGCTGCGTGGTGATTTTTGATTGACCGGGTTTTCTTCGGTCAAGCTCTGATTGAATGAATGCTTCGTCAATGTCAACAAGGGGAGGGCAGCCGTCAATTACAACACCTATAGCGGGGCCGTGACTCTCGCCAAATGTGGTGATGCTAAACGCTTTTCCGAAGGTATTTGATTGCATTATTCAGTCAATTTGTATTGGAAACCCAATGATTCCAAGGTGTGCCAAAATTCGGGAAATGATTTTGAAACAACTTCAGGATGCTCAATTTCAAATTCGGGATGCGCCATTTGCACAAGCGCTAGGCTCATGGCCATTCTATGGTCGTTGTAAGTGTTGAATTTTGAATTTTGAATTTTGGATTCTAAAACTTGTTTTAGTCCCGAGCTATTCGAGATTGAGTATCGAAGGATTTCTAAGGTTGAGTCTGAAGTTTCAATAATCGCACCGACTTTGGTGAGTTCTTTTTTGAGCGCTTCAATTCGATCGGTTTCTTTGTGCTTTAGCGTGTGTAAACCGGTAAGCTTTCCTTTTAGTTTTTGAGCCACCATGTAGCAAGCAAAAGGTTGAGCTAGGTCAGGATTTTTGCTAAAGTCTAGCACAATTTTTTCTTTTTGCGTTGAAACTATTCTTGAAGAAACACCTGCATCATCGAATGTAATTTCAATTCCCAATTGAACTAAAATTGAATCAATATATCTATCGCCTTGCAGGGAGATAAATTTTAAATTTTTAATTTTAAATTTTGAATTTGTATTGAGAAAGCCTTTTGTTGGTTGTGTACTTGGTGTTTTGATTTCTTGTGTTAAAGCATTGAAAAACAGAAAGTAAATAGCGGCACTCCAGTCGCCTTCTATCAGATATTTTAAATTTTGAATTTTGAATTTTGAATTTTGAATTTTCAATTGTTTTCCACTTTCAATTACTTTAAAACCATATTGCTTTAAAAGCTCAAAAGTCATTTGTGCGTAGGGTCTTGAAGTAATTTCAGATGATAATTCAATTTTGAAATTATTGGGCAACTTAGGAGCAATGAGTAGGAGAGCAGTTAGGAATTGAGAACTTAAACTTGGGTTCAAAGTGCAATTAGATTTTGGATTTTTTGTCCCCTTAATTTTTAGGGGTAAGAAACCATCCTTGTCAAGGAAATCTATATCAGCTCCTAGTTGAATCAAGGCATCAGTCAGCGGTTTCATTGGCCGCCGATGCATTCTCTCCGTTCCTTTTATTAGTCTTGTTTTGTTATCTAATACGGCGCAAATAGCCAGAGTAAAACGAGCCACTGTTCCAGCATCTTCTACATTTATTTCATTTGCTTTAAGCCCTTCAGAAAGTATTCTTTTTAGTAGTTGAGAATCGTTGGCTGATGATATTTCGAGAGTATTGATGTCTTCTCCAGCCAAGAATTCAAGCACTAGCGCTCTGTTGCTTAAGCTCTTTGAAATTGGGAGATCAATGCTTCCAATTAATTCACTTGGAGCTGATATGAGCTTTATGCTAGTTTTTGAAGCCATTTTAACGAATCAATGAATTCTTCTTTGCTCAAATGAACACCTACTTCTGGCTTGCCAAGTTCATGGAGCAAAGTGCAGTTAATTTCTCCGCCTTTGTTCTTCTTATCATGTTTGGCATATTCGTGTATTTGCTCAAAATCCATTTTGCCAAACCAATTTGGTAAATCATAGTACTTCAAAATAAGCCGCTGAGTCTTATCTAAGTGCTTAAAAGATGCTTTTTGCTCAGATATAAAGCATTCAGCCAACATACCCCATGCTACCGCTTCTCCATGTTTTATTGGAGAACCAATGTTTAGACTATAGCTTTCCAAAGCATGACCAACCGTATGACCAAAGTTTAAAACCTGTCTCCAGCCATTTTCGGTGGGATCTTTAGCAACAATTTCTTCTTTAATTGAAACACAGTGTTCTATGGTAGATTGGTTGATTCTATCTTGAAAATAATCGTGGTCAAACAGAAGATTCGGTTCTTTGATAAACCCGTACTTCAGCACTTCACCTAAGCCAGATTTATATTCAATCTCAGGAAGTGTTTCTAGAAAAGAAGCATCAAGTACAATGACTTCAGCTTTTGAAAAAGTACCAATTTGGTTTTTAACGCCATTAAAATTGAGTCCGGTTTTATTGCCTATTGAAGCATCAACCATCCCCAAAAGTGTAGTTGGAATATTTACAAACCGTAGCCCGCGCTTAAACGTAGCTGCAGCAAAACCGCCAATATCAGTAATCATTCCACCTCCAAGGTTTATGATTAAACAACTTCTATCAATTTGGTTTTGCATAAGCTCATTCCAAATGAACTCGCAATCCACAATTGATTTGTGTTTTTCGCCTCCCTTAATCTTTATCGAAACAAAATCAACTTCTTTGTACGCAGCAAGTTTTGGAAGGCATAGATTACAAGTGTTTTCATCGCAAATGACCACAATTTTGCTGTATTCTTGAGTTTTGAGCCATGCACGGAATTGGGCCAATGAGTTAACGAACTGCGTTTTAGCCATTGGCTAATTCATTTAAGCAATGAGCGGCTTGAGTTCCCATTTGCTCAATTGAAGGGGGAATTTCTTCTCCGCTTAATCTCTTTAAATAAAAGGCATATAGAAGCTCAAAAAGAATATAAACAGGCCTTGCTGCAGTTTGCTTTTGTTTGGCATAAGCGCTGATTGCTGGTTTTAAAGATTCAAATATTCCTTTATATGTTTCAGTTTTAAGCTTGTCTATGTGCTTGGGTTCCAAATCTTTTATCAATTCTTTTGAATGAGAAGTATGACCATTTTCTTTTACGCCTTCGCGCTCCATTGCAATCGCCAAATCTATCAACCATTCTTTAGCGTCATCGGCAGCAAATTCTTCGGCAAAAGCTTTATTGCTCAAAAGTTTTTCGGCATCTAACTTATACGCACGTAAAAGATCTTCGGTTTGCCAATAAAGCAACACTCTATCAACAATGCTCTGTGGGTCAAGTACCGACATTATTTCTTTGGTTTTGGATTCATGGGTCTAAAAACAACTGTGTTGGTTAAGAAGTTATCGCTACTTTCTAGAACAAACACAATATTAGCTGCAACCTCTACAGGGCTTAGCATATTGCTATGTGCGGTTATGGCATCTACGTTATCAAAAAAGTTGGTTTCAGTTGAGCCAGGATGAATACAAGTAACTTTTACACCTTTATCTCTTAACTCTTTGTAAAGCCCCTGAGAATAGCCTGTAATGGCAAATTTGGTTGCTGAATAAACAGAAACCTGCTGATATGCTTCAATACCAGCAATAGACGAAATGTTAATTATATGTCCAGATTCTTGAGCTTTCATAGCAGGAAGAACACTTCGGGTTGAATAAATGACACCTAAAATATTGGTGCTCACCATTGACTCTATCTCTTGCATTGGTTGTTCCTCTAAAAAACCGAAATAACCAAGGCCCGCATTATTGATTAAACCATCGATTTGGCCTGAGCTTTTTTCTAATGTAGCTTTAGCTGCTTCATTTACTGATTGTTCTGACTGTACATCACAATTAAAAAAGTGAAAGTTGCCATGATTAAATTCCTTGGGTGCATTTCTGCCCCAACCGTATACATGAGCGCCTTTGGCAGTTAATTGTTTAGTAAGCTCAAGGCCAATGCCTTTACTAACTCCGGTAATTACTATGTGTTTATTATCTAAGTTCATTTCCTGATTATTTGGTGCAAATCACGAGGTTTTAGTACAAACCAAAAAGCGTTGTTTGCCTTGCATATCTTCTTTTAATTCAGAATTTGAGTAAAAGTTTAAGGCTAGTTCCAATGTTTGTTCTGCATAGTTTTCATGCAGCTCAAAAAACACCTTACCATCTTTGCTTAAATGCTTTTGAGACCAGTCCAAAATGCTTCTGTAAAAAAGCAATGGATCATTATTTGGAGTGAACAGAGCTATTGAAGGTTCATAGTCCGCAACATTTTTATGCATCAAATCTTTCTCATCGATTGGAATATAGGGCGGGTTTGAGATAATGATGTCGAAGAAGCCTCTTTCTTCAAAATATTGTCTAATAAGTTTTCCGTCATTCCAAAATTGATTTGGAATCTGATTAAGATAGGCGTCATCAAGAGTAGATCCTGAATCGAGTTCAGGATGACGTTTTTGAATCTTTTTAGGCTTAAAATTCAAAATATCATATTTCAAAAAATCAACTTCCAAATTGTTGATTTGTGCATTTTCTTGTGCGGTTTCGAGTGCTTTTTCTGAAATGTCTACTCCTATAACCTTGGCATTGTTGAAGAAAGATTTCATGGCCATAAGAATACAACCGCTTCCTGTGCCAATGTCAATGATAGTTCCAGAAAAGTCTGTGCTATAAAACTCCTTGATCAAATAAACCAACTCTTCAGTTTCAGGTCTTGGGATTAAAACATGCTCGTTTACTTTCAAGTCTAAATCAGCGAACTGCACTTTGCCAATTAGATGTTGTAGCGGTCTCCCTTTTTCGAGTTCAGTTAAAAAAATGAGAGCATTTTCAACTTCTTTTTCGAGTACATCATTTTGCTGCCCTATGATCAAATCCACTTTGTTTCTAAATTCAAACAGATGCATAATTGCTTGTTGCGCAATGTTATGCGCTTCTCTATTTGAATAAATGATTTGTAAACGCTTGTTAAAGGTTTCAATGAGCTGGTTTAGGGTCTTAATTTGCGACTTCATTTATGAGTTTAGCACACGAGCATTTTATCAATCGCTGTTTGCAGCTTGCAAAAAAAGGTATAAATCACGTTCACCCAAATCCAATGGTGGGTTGCGTAATTACAATTCCTGATAATAATTCACCTTTTGGTGAAAGAATTATTGGAGAGGGTTACCACAAAAAGTATGGAGGACCACATGCCGAAGTAGATGCTGTGAATTCGGTTGCTGATCAATTATTAATCTCACAATCAACGGCTTATGTGAGTTTAGAGCCATGTAGTCATTTTGGTAAAACACCACCCTGTGCAAATCTTTTAATTGAGAAAAAGGTAAATAAAGTAGTGGTAGCATCATTAGATCCCAACCCTTTGGTGGCAGGCCGTGGAATTAAAATGCTAAAAGAAGCTGGAATTGATGTACATGTTAATGTTTTGCAAACAGAAGCGGAAAGCTTAAATAAACGGTTCTATACTTTTCATCAAAAAAAGCGCCCTTACATAACTTTAAAGTGGGCTCAGACTAAGAATGGGTTTATTAACGATGCATCAAAAAAGCAAACAAGCATAAGCAACCCACTAAGCCAACAAATCGTACACAAACTTAGAAGCACCGAAGCTGCTATAATGATTGGAGCAAATACCGCTAAAATTGATAACCCTTCGCTTACTACCAGAAATTGGGCAGGTAAAAATCCGGTTAGAGTTTTGCTTGATACAAATTGCGCTACACCAATTAAACTAAAGCTTTTTTGTGATGGATTTAAAACGCTGGCTTTCAATGAGAAAAAAAGTGGTTCTGAAGGTGAAGTTGAGTTTGTAAAAAAGTCGCCAAATGATTTGAATGCCGTAATGTCTCAATTACATGATAGAGGGATTAACTCAGTTTTAGTTGAAGGTGGTAGCAAAGTGCTACAATCATTCATAAAAGAAAACCTTTGGGACGAAGCCTTTGTTTTTGAAGCAGATTTTGCCATTGAAGATGGTGTAAACGCCCCTTTAATTTCTAAAACGGAATTGACAACTAAATCAATAAAAACAAATTACTTAAAGCACTACAAAAATTAATACTACATGAAAAGATATACAGCTATGCTAGGATTACTGCTTTTTACCATTGTGGCAATGGCCCAAAGCAGCATTGAGCTTGTTGATACACGACATGACTTTGGAACCATTCAAGAGGATGGTGGAAAGGTTAGCTATGTTTTTGGATTTAAAAACGTAGGTGATAAACCTTTGAAAATTGAAACTGTAAAAACACCTTGTGGGTGTACAAGCCCAACTTGGACCCAGAGCGAAATACCAGTTGGTGGAGGAGGTTATGTTGAGGCAACTTTTGACCCTTTGCACAGGCCTGGGGTTTTTAACAAAGTACTTACCGTTGTTACTAACGGAAATCCTCGCTCGGCCTACATTAAGATTGTTGGTGAAGTTTTGCCTAGAAAGCGAACTGTTGAAGATCATTTTCCTATGGTACGTGGAAATCTAAGATACCAAATGCCGCAAATATTTATGGGGAAAGTACGTACGGGAATAATAGATACCGTACATGTAAGAATTTACAATTCCGGAATGCAAACAGTTAGTATTGAGAGAATTGATAACCCGGTACACGTAAAAACAAATATTGTAACTAAAGAAATTCCTCCTAAAAGTTATGGTAAATTCATTTTGTCATATGATGCTATTAAAAGAGGTGAATTGGGTATGGTAACCGATCAAATCATTGTGTATACAAATGATGCCTTAGAACCAGAACAAATGATTTATGTGGTTGCTGAGATTGAACAAAATATAGAAGTTTTAACACCAAAGCAACTAGAAGAAGCTCCAAAAATTGCAGCTTTAGAAGAAGTGATTGATTTAGGTGATGTTACAGAAGGAGATGAGGTAAGAGGAGTTTTTAAAATTACAAATGAAGGTGTAAACACTTTAAGACTAATTAGAGTGAAACCTGAATGTGGTTGTACAACTACCTCGGTTAGTGCTAATCAAATTGAAGAAGGTAAGACATCTAAAATAGATTTGATATTTGACGCAACCGGTTATGATGGTCTAATTGTTAAAACGATAGACATATTCTCAAATGACCCACTTAATCCAAAGAAAACCTTGAAAATGCGTGCATACGTAAATCCAAAAGAAGGTTAGATTTGATGTAGTGAGCAAGGATAATTACTTTCAAAAAGAAAAGAAGAGTTTTGGCCATGCCTTTAAAGGTGTGGCCATTTTTTTTAAAGAAACTAATCATGCCAAAGTTCACTTAATTGCTTCAATTTTGGTGTTGATTTTTGGTGTTTTATTGAAAGTAACGGTAATTGAGTGGCTATCTTTAATTTTGTCAATGGCAATTGTATGGGTTTCTGAAGCCATAAATTCGGCTTTGGAATATGCTGTAGACTTGGCTTCGCCTAATTATCATGATTTGGCTAAAAAGGC
This sequence comes from Bacteroidia bacterium, assembly GCA_049115495.1. Lineage (GTDB taxonomy): Bacteria > Bacteroidota > Bacteroidia > CAILMK01 > JACPUW01 > JACPUW01. The sequence goes on from JAGDZV010000003.1 coordinate 64,127, forward strand.
CAAGGATGTAGCTGCTGGTGCTGTTTTAATAGCTTCGGGCTTTGCAGTAATTATTGCACTTTTGGTTTTTATTCCAAAGCTATTTCAGCTGTAAAGCATGAATTTTTTAAAAAAACCATATCCTTTAGAAACCAATCTTAAAAAGCTGCTTAGCCAAGCTTTTCTTTTTGGTTTGTTTGTTTTTGTGTTTTTATACGGGTTTAAACCATTTGGCCTTAATGAATTGAAAAATGGATTGTTTGAAGCAAGTTTAGGGTTTGGTGGAGTAACTATTATTTTTCAAGGGTTTTTACCCATTTTTTTAAGAAAAATATTTCCAAGTTTCTTCAATGAAGAAAAATGGACCTTGGGCAGAAATCTGGCACTAACAATGGTCATTGTAATCGCAGTTGTATTTGGAAATTTTTATTGGGCGTATCTAAACGGCTTTACCTCATTTAGTGCTACTGGCTTGTTTACATTTTTGGGCTACACTTTCGCAGTAGGCGTTTTTCCACTTAGTTTTTTAATGCTTTTTGAACAAAACCGTCTTACAAAAAAGTATTTGAGTGAGTCGGCAAGTATTAATGAGCAATTAGCTGCAGATGAGCAACCTGAAAAACATGAAGAAAAGCTGGTTTTGAAATGTGAAGATGGGAGTGAAGCAATTACAATTAGCGAAGATGCGTTTTACTATTGCAAATCGGCTGATAATTACATTGAACTGATTTATGAAACTGAAGGTGAAGTCAAAAAAGAGCTTTTTAGAAATAGCTTGAAAAACTTGGAGTTGCTATTGGCTGAATTCAATGATTTAAAACGAGTACATAGATCATATATAGTAAACCTGAATAAGGTGAAAAGCGTAGATGGAAATGCTCGTGGTCTTAAACTAAAGCTCAATAACGATCTTCCTGAAATCCCCATTTCAAGAACGAAACATGATGAAATCTTAGCCCTATTGGATTCCCATTAATCCCAAAGCTTCACAATCGTCCCAAAGGCTTCCCATTTATCCCATTGGCTTTAATATGTGGTTAAAGCAGCGCTAAAGTTGAAGAAAAAACGAATGCGCTTATTCTCAATTTTGACTTTAATTCTTACTGTAAGTTATGCGAAAGCACAAGAGAAAGAACGTTTTAAATTCGCTCAAACCTATGTAGGTTTAGGTACTGGAGTATTAGCGGGAAATGACAATTTAATTAGCTACCAAAGGGCCACAATTGGTGGATTGCACTTTTGGGGTAAAGCTGATTTCTATGTTTCTTTTGCTTTAGGTAATCAAAATTTGGGTGAAGGTTACAACTTTAATGAAGGGGTGCAAACGGGGGCAAGATGGATTCCATTTGGGCTAAAAAATAATGGCTTTAGACCATTTATTGGTGCTCATTGGCAAACGCCCGCACTATTTGGTGATGATATTCCAACGCTTGAAAAAAATGCCATATCGATTGAAACCGGACTTTACTATGTTTTTAAAAAATCGTGGACTCTAGAATTAGGGTTAAGACATAATCCATTCAATACTTGGAAGCTGCCTTACAGTAATAATCATTTGAGCTCCGCACAATGGGCTTTTGATCTTGCCATTAAAAAACACTTTGATTTTACCGCAGGTACAAATGCCAAATGGGCAAATGAAAAGGCCATTGAGATGACAAGTAAAGGTCATGCAAGTACATTCGGCTTTGGAGTAGGAATGTCATCAGCTATTGCAATAGCGCCTATTACACACTTAGAAAAGAATGGATATGAACCCAATTTGGCTCAGGTTAGCTTAATGCCAGAATTTGGCTTGAGTTACTATACAGCCAAAAGAGAAATGGTTTTTAGGTTGGTGTATAGAGCACCTACAAGGTTTGTAAGAAATAAAGCTTTTGCTTATCAGCTAAAAGATAGAAGACTTTCATTTGAAACTTTTAAGTTTTTATTTGATTATCAAGGTTTTATGCCTTTTGTAGGTATTGGTTTGAGTAATAGCATTTATGCGTTAACTTTTAATTCAAATAACCAATCAAACATTTCTGAAAACGGCAATAACCAATCAGTAAGCATAGTTTTTGGATGGGATATAAGACCTACACAGGCCGAGTGGTTTATACTCCGAACAAGTTTAAGGTATCAGCCTAGATTAGGTTTCAATCAATATGCTAAAGCTCACTTTTCAAGAGACTTAGAATTCAATTTTATTCAAATGGTGGTGTATCCGCAAAGAATGAAATATCATTTTTAACATTAAAGACTATAAATTTAAAATAGAATAATTATGTATCAAATCTTATTATACGCACACATCATATTTGGTTTAATCTCCTTAATTACAGGGGCTATGGCCTCGTTTGCTGCCAAAAAAAGAGGGAACCATACAAAATCAGGAAAGTGGTTTGTTATTAGCATGTTAGGTTCAGCTTTTGTTGCATTATTACTCACTTTTTTAAAACCAAATCCTTTTTTACTTTCGATAGGGCTCTTTACAGTTTATATGACTTTAATGGGTTTTTATGCTTTTAAAAGCAACATAATTAGAAAATACCTTCCTTTTTTGGGGATTGTTATCGGACTTCTGATGCTCTATGTTGCTCTTTTTGTGACTAAAGGCATTTCTATAGTGGCCTTGGTATTTGGTATTTTTCAATTGGTCAACTCTGTAATGGATCTGCTTGGTACTATAAAGAACAGGGTGGTACTTCATGCTTCTAGAATTGGGGGTGCCTATATCGCTTCTTCAACTGCTTTTATGGTTACCGCTGTTAGCTTTTTGCCTTGGTATGTTGGTTGGTTTGTGCCTAGTGTAGTTGGATCAATTTTGTTATCAAGGGCTATAGGCAACTATTTACGTCCTAAAGTTAAGTATAAGCAAAGTGCATAAAAGCAATTTTAAAACGACAAAAGGCGAAGTAGTGAAATATCAAAAAATTCTCTAAAAAGTATTTGAAGCTATTTTTTTTAGAAAATGACAATCTTAGTTTTTTTCATCATCAGTTACTTCAAATCTTAGTTTTGATAGACTTGATGCTTAAATAGACCTTGAGTTTTTTGTCTGTTAGGTTCTACCTATTGAAAAAATAAATGAAGAATCAACAAAAATAGCTACTTGTGTCATCGTCATATTGGTTTCAGCTATAAAGTATCCTTTCATGTAGTTAAGGGGGAACAACGGTCAGTGTTACACGAGAACCAATTGTAAAAGGAAAAGAAATTACGTCTGCAAATACATTGTAATGCGGGTTTTTAGTTTAACTAATTTCAGCAATAGCATATTTCCCATTTTCGAATACAAAGGTGTCTTCACTTATTTCAACCAATGTAGATTTATATTTTGCACAGTTCGTTTTAAACGTATAACGCTTGCCAGATTCAACATTTAAATATTTAATTGAATCTTGTTATATTAAGTATTTCTGACCATAGATCAGGTTTGAAGCAAAAAAACTGAAATAATCATTAGAGCCTTCATACTTACAATAGTTTTAAGCCTACTCTAATACAGCCAGTAGGATACTTTGAAAAAGCATAGCCCATAAAAACGCTCGAAACCTTTCCATTGTAAAAGAGCCCAGCAGAATAGAAATATTGATTTGATATATCTGCACCCGCTTTAAATTCATCGCTAATTGCAATATTATCTTCATTCACATCAAATCCATATTCATCTCTTATTGCTTCACTATCTACTTTCACGTCAATTTTGTAGGTAAAATCAAATTGATAAGACTCTGAATGCAGCCCTGCCTGACCTACTAACAAGATGTTCTTTACGGTTGGTATCATTATACTTGCTCTAATTTGATTGGATCTAATTCTTGTTTCAAGATTAAACTCTTTAAGATCGAGTGTGAATAATGGAGAAGGGGCAAGGTTTAAGGCATCTTGTAATTCTGAAAAATTAGCAAGTGCACCATTCTGCGAATAATCGAAGCGCAGCCAACTTAAAACAGGTATTTTGGTAAAATACCTTAAGTGTATGCTCGCTCCAAAACCATATAGCTCAATTTGAGTTTTAAAACCATCTACTTCAAACTCACTTAGCATTGCACTTATGGGAAAATATCCTGCTGAAATTATTAAACCTTTCCAAAGTCTAGCCTCTACAGATGGTATTAAAAACGGAATAACTGTAGCGCCTCTGTCAAAACCACCTACTAAATCAATGTCGGTGCTCACATACTCTCCGGTAAGTGGGTTAATAATACGTTCACCTTCAGAGTTGAGTAGATAATGACGCATAAAACTATTATTATCATTCCCATAAACATTGTTTAATTCTCCAAAATATGATATTGACTCTGACTGGTATAAATCATTATAATTTATTGTACCACCATTAAGCATATTATGAGAAAAATACTGTCCAGAAATACTAAAGCTATACTTTATCTTCCAATCTCCATCCCAATGTTGCATTTGGTTTCCTATTGCCATAGTACTTCCCAATTCAGTAAATATTGATTTAGTGTACGCATGGTAATAGCTTGGTATGGCCTTTCCGAGCTCCGTCATCTGTTCGTTTAAGCCAAACTGTCCAAATGAAAACTTCATAAGTACAAAGAAGCAAAGTGGCAATAAAATGATTTTTAACTTCATAAGGACTTACTGTTTTATGAATTGATCATATGTAACTGCTTCTTTTACAACAAAATCGGCTAATATAAAATCATTTGCAAGATCAGGGTTTTCCATTGTTAATGTGATTTGATTAAAACCATAATCACTTACTCTGAATGTATAGGTATTTGACCTTTTTGAATCAATATCTGATGTAATTGTAATTTTTAATGGAACCGAAATTTCACCTTGTCTGTAACTTTCAACTTGATTTAAGTAAAATCCTTTTGCACCGCCTATTTTGGTCTGATCTTCGTAGAGCCCATAAATGTAATCGGGCCCATTTTCAAAAACCTTTTCATTTATTTCCGCTGTTGTTAGATTTTCTCCGGGATGGTATCTAACCCTTTCTCCTTTTAAAAAGGTGTATTCGTTATCTAAAATGGTTTTGTAATTCTTGTATTCAACCGGTGTTCCCCAAGGTTTTCTCGCGGAGTTATCCTTATAAATCCAGGTTTTACCGCCAGAATCGTCATTTAGGTTTTCAAGAGGTAGATACAAAGCCAAGGGTTTTACGTCAACCTTTAAAGACATACGTACTTTGTAGCCCGAAAATTTATCTTCACCTAACAATGAGTAAAGTTCATTGAATGATGCTACAGGACGATTTTCAATCCAATCATCTAACAATCTATAAGTTGAAGTGCCCCAAAATGTTGTTAAGTTGGGGTCATCTGAATTTGATTCAAAATATTCGAAATCTACTTTAGGGTCTTGGAGATTATTAATAATTCCATCTAAATATTCAAAGTAAGCACTTCTCTTAAATTGAATCATATCTTCTAGTTTGTCTTCATCAAAAGGAGTGAACATTCCTTGTTCAAAAGCATGTTGCAGTTCAATTTTATTTTTAGCCAATTCTGTTTCAAAGTACCATTTACCATTGGTGTAAAAGTCTTTATCATAATTTCTTAAGTCTTCAATTGAAGCTTCGTTCAGGTTAGTATGTAAATTCCAAACATCATTTCTTAGTAATAAGTATTCATTTCTTTGCGCATCATTTGCCATAGTTTCTAAATCAAGATCTTTGGCATAAAAGTCATAAATACCTTTTGACCCAGAATACATTTCACTTTGCAATTCTGTTTCACAGGCCCTATATGCAATGTAATGCCGCTTCTTGTCTTTGTATTTCCATGTAAATTCATCGTAAGAAGTATAACTAATTTCGAATTCAGCGATTGGTACAGAACAGTCAATTTCGCCTTCGCACCCAAAAAGAATTATCAGCCCTAAAACCCAATAAAATCTTTTGAACATACTTTTCACCTTTACTCCAAATATATAGCTAAATTTTCTTCAATGGTTTCTATTTCAAGCACTTGGTTTTATACTACGCATCTATTATCAGGTATTAATGATAAACCACATATTACGCGTTGTTCAACTGAAATTTTTACTATAAAAGAAGTATAACAAACTTGGTGCATAAAAAACCGAGCTCGAATGAGCTCGGCATTTACTACTTCTTTCTCAATCCTATGGGCATTCGGTTTATGAAAAAGCTACATGTAGTTGAGCGGATAAACCACTTTGTCTCTAGGATGTTTAACTTGAAATGAGAATTTCTTTTTTATTGACTTACCAGGTTCAAGGTTAACCTCCCAAGTTAGAATACCAGATTTCTCTTCGTGAGTTGCATAATCCTTGCTATTTAGCTCAATTTCTATCTCTTTAATGTTTGAAACTGGGATTTGATCTTGAATAACCAATTCAATTTCTGATTTATGAAGATTTCTTACAGTAATTTCATATTCAAGGTTGTGTCTTTGTTTTCCGGCAAGTCTTGATTTTTTGCATTCTCTAGAAAGCAACTGTCTATCAACTTGTACCATTTTGTCTCTACCAAAAGCTATTTCAATGGTGTCAGATCCAATTCCTGGGTTTAAATAAGAAGCACCCATAAATGTGTTGCCCATAAATATGTTTGCCGCACCTGGTAGTAGTTGCATGTTGGCCCAATCGGTCATATTGGCTACAAGAAAGGCTTCTTTTTCAATTTTTGGTGCTGTATAATAGGTGTAGGTAGATGGAATTTCCATCTTTTTTAGGTTAATCACTCTTTCTTGGCCATCGCTTGGAATTTTATAAGGTAGGCTTACTTCAAAGTCAAGCGCTAAAACTGACTCAATGGTTGCGGTAAAATTGGCAGCAGTTTTTGCTTTAAATCCACCCATGTCAGCATCGGCAATTTCTTTTTCTTCAATTGCCTCTTCATATTTATATGAGTCTAAAACGGCTCTGTTTTTTATTAAATAATCTCTAGGATTTTTAAAGTACAAATACCATGGATGTAATACGGGCTTTACATTACTTTGGGCTGGGTTACTAGTGCTTAGAGTAAGCCTTACATCTTCCCAAGCTACCCCAGTGCTTTGTTTTACATATGCGTTGTATTTGGCAGAAACAGCTTCATTAACTTCGGTAAATTTGAGATCATAAACTGGTCGCCAACCTGCATTTCTTACAAAATAAACTAGCTTAAAATCACCTGAAATGGGTCTTTCGGCCAGAATTTGAATTTCTACTATTCCTTGTGGTTTAGGACTATTGCCACGTATTTCAAGCATTCGATTATTAACTCGATTGATTTTTTGATTAATTGTTCTTTCTTTTAAGCTAATGCTAAAAAGAGCTTTTTTGATAGCGAGAACTCTTGATCTAATAATTGCCGAAATTTTCTCAAACTCTTCACTTTGAGAAACAACTTGTTGCCCGCCAATTGTTTTGTTATTTACAATGAACTGTAATTCTTGATTATATGCATAAGTCTCACCATTAAGTTCAGTAAGTTCATCTCTTAACATAACTAAGCTATCAGCCAGTAGTTTTAGCACTTTTGGCTCTTTAACAGGGCTTAAGTAATCATATTTATATGCAATAGATTGAACAATATAATCTCCGTCTGCTTCGAGTTGAATTGAATTAGGATCAATTGTAGTTGAAATGCCGTAAAACCTTAAGGTTGAACTTCCTTGACGAATACTTACTTTGGTTTCTCTTGAAATTGTTGCTCCAGTGGGGTAAACTGTTACATGTTTTATCTCGCTTGCAATGTTTTTTTGTTCGGCTTTAGAACCTAATGCGAAAAATAGAAAACTTAAAAGGGCAAGGAATCTTAATTTCATGGAGTATGATTTTTAGTGTTCGCGTCCAAAGATGCCTTACCACATCGATTCCATAAAAAGAACAAGATTGATTGATTTTTTGATATAAGTTGGAAGGTATTAGGCCTTAATAAGCCTCGCCAGTAGTTATGTAGTTTCCGTGAAAACCTTTACCAAAGCCAAAATCAGCTCTTATAGGAATATCTTCTTTGCGGTTTATCTTAAAACGTATCCCAATTCCGCCTGAAGGTTTTAAAGGGTTTGTTTTTAAAGCTTCTAAATCAGAAAATACTGTAGCAAAACCACCAAAAAAAGTAATTCCAAACCTACCTATAATATCTTGTCTAATTTCGGTTTGCAAAAGCATAACGTTTTTATCTCTATAGGCACCGCGGTAGTATCCACGCATTCTAAATAATCCGCCAAATTCTGAAAGCATATAAAAGGGTACCTCGCCAATATTGAAGTTTCCGAAAAAATTAGTGGCCAAAACGGTTGTTTTAGATATTTGAGTATAGTGCCTAATATCCGCTCTAATGTTATGAAAACCTGTTATGTTAAAAGCACCCTTCGCATAGTTTAAATAACCAATATCTAAAAACCAACCTTTTTTTGGGCAATAAACGTTTTTTCTAGAATCATATAAAATGCTTGCTCCAATTCCCGTGCTTATCCCACCATCAATACCATTTATATTGAGCATTGATATTCTACCATGTTCATTATAATCAATTTCGCTTAATCGGTCTAAAAAAAACCTTGGACCAGCATACCAATTCGATTTTGCTTTTCTATAAATGGTCAAATTAAATTTTTGCTGTTGTAATTCATAACTTTCAGAGTTATTAGGATCAATACCGCAGCCAACACCATAGTAATTAAAAGGAAAGTCATAAACCGCAATTTCGCCAGCTGCATACCATTTCTCTTTATTACTAAAAATATGGAATGGAAGGTCTACAACCAGTTGATTATTTAAAGTGTAGCTAGCATAAAAATAGGCACTTGAAGGGCGAGTTTCAGACCGGTTTTTGCCAAAGTTGTAATAACCAATTCCGCCAATACCAAAGGCCCAATTTGTTTCAGGAGTGTAATAGGCAATTGGCAGTACAAGCAAACTTTTCTTACTAAAGTTTGAATCCGTTTTACTGGCAATAGCTGTATACGAAAAAATACATACAAAGACAAGAAGTTGGGTCAGTTTCAAATCTTTAGGTTGTTTTTAGCTTTGTTTTGGAACGGAACAATTTTGGTAATCGTTCCAATTAATCTGATTTAATTTATAATTATGAAATATCTAGCTTTGGTTTTCTTAATAATTCCTTTTGTAGCAAATGCAAAACCAGATCACTCTACCTGGGATGAGCTACTTCAGGAACACGTAACGGTAGAAGGGAAAGTTGATTATAAAGGGTTTGAAAAAGATAAAGAAAGGCTCAATGAGTATTTAAGAAGTTTAAAAAGGGAGAACCCATATGGAGTTTGGAGTAAAAATGAAAAGTTGGCTTATTGGATCAACGTTTACAATGCGTTTACTGTAAAGGCTATTCTTGATTATTACCCTGTTTCGAGCATCACCCACATAAAACCAAAAAATGCAAATACCATTTGGAAATTGAAATGGATAGAAATTGCTGGTAAACAATTGAGTTTAGACGAAATAGAAAACGACATTATTAGACCTGAATTTAAAGATGCCAGAATACATTTTGCGGTTAACTGCGCGGCGAAGTCTTGTCCACCACTTAGAAATAAAGCCTACACCGCTGATAGACTTAACGAGCAATTAAACGAGCAAACAAGGAAATTTATTAATGATAAATCAATGAATAAGATAGACGCCAATAAAGCAGAAATTTCAAATATCTTTTATTGGTATGCCGATGATTTTAAGCTAGTTGAGTTTATAAATAAGTACAGCGGAGTAAAGATTACTGAATCCACTAAGATTACTTATTTGGAGTACGATTGGGAGTTGAATGAAAAGTAACTATAAGTGCAATGGTTGATTTAATTGAGCACCTTGTTCCAATAGTTATTGGGTTTACACAATTTATTTTTAGATAATAAGAATTTGTAGAATAACCTAAGTATTTTGAGTGGTAGTTTTTAGTAAACCTAAAGGTGTTGAACCACCAAATTGGCAATTGACTTTACTTTAAGAAAATCAGAATCAATTTTTGTAGCTAAGTGGTGGGTATTGGTACAAACCACCTTTTCAATTAAGCCACAATTTCGGAGTTTATTTAATCCATTATTTACGAATAATCCATGCGATGTAATTACAAATATTTTGCCCGCCCCCGCTTGTTTATATGCCATTGCTGCTGAAATAATGCTTGAGCCTGATCTAATCATGTCATCATATATAATTACAGTTTTGCCTTCAACATCGGCATTTATGGCGGTTATTTCAGTTTGGTCTTTTCCACCGCGACGTTTTAAAACAAAAGCAGCTTGAACTCCCATATCATTTGCTAAAGACTCAACCCACTTGGCTCTGCCAGCATCGGTACTCGCTAATATGAAGTCATCGCCACCCAATTCTTTACAAGCTTCAATAATTATAGGTTTGCAATAAATGTGGTGGCTTTGTAATCCGTTTTCAAAATAATAGGGAAGGCCTTCGGTATGCAGGTCAAACAAATAAATATGGTTGCCACGATGGCTTTTAGGCAAATAGCTGAGTAAACGTGCTCTGTTTTTGGCGGTAACAATTTCTCCAGTTTTTACAGCTCTCTCCATAGTAGAATAACCAAAAAATGGCACAACCAAATGCAAAGAAGAGCAACCCATATCAACCGCTGCCGAAGCCAAATCGTACAATTCCATGGTATCTTGTTCGCTAGTGGTAGCGCCCAAAACAATGGCTCTTTTATTTTGCAAATTGTTTTCAATTCTATAATAAGATTCACCATCGCTAAAGGTTTGGCGCTTTATCTCGGACCTTTCAAAATCAACTAATGAAAGAATTTCTTCAGCTAGGTATTCGTAGTTTTTGGTGGAGAGCAGTACGGTTGGTTTCATATCGAAATATATTTCGGTTCAATAAAATCAGTGAGCCAAACCCCATTTTCAGAAATGTAAAATGGCTTACCATCATGATGCATTGTAAGTGCCGCAATTTTAAATATAACAGGTTTTCCATGTCTAGTACCCACATTTTTAGCGGTCTCAATATCAGCTGATAAATGCACATGAAGCCTGTTTCGCTTCTTAATTCCATTTTGCATTATGCTCTCAAGGTTTTGCTCGGCGGTTCCATGATATAAAAACTCAGGTGGCACTGTGGGTTTCAGTTTAACATTTACATCAATTGAGTGACCTTGGTTTGCTCTTATTTTGGTTTTGTCATCATTAAATGCAAAACGTTTTTTGTTGTTGGTTCTTACCGCTATATCCAATTCTTCAAGTGAAAATTCGAATTGGTATTTGGCACAATTGTCTAAAAGCTGATCAACAGCTACCCAACCATTTTCATCTATGGTGAGATGTGCAACTTCGGGTTTATGCCTAAGCAAATAGCTGCACAGTTTGCTTATTTCTTTGGTCCTTTTTTGGTTCATTGTTTTTCATTAAGTCTTTTAGCCAAGTCTTCAATATCTTCTTTTCTTGCAAGTTTATCTAACCAATCCATAGGAATACTTTCAACACCGTAATATAAGCCAGCTAAACCACCGGTAATTGCCGCATTGGTATCGGTGTCGCTTCCCATATTTACTGCAGAAAGTACCGCATCTTTAAAGGAATCAGTATTTAAAAAACACCATAAAGCACATTCCAAACTTTCCATTACATAACCGCCGCTTCGTATTTCATTCTTTGTGTATTTGCTTATGTCATTATCAATCACTTTTTCAAAAAGCCTTTGCTCTTCTAAATTAAAATCAATCGCTTTCCAAAGCGCTTTGATTTCTTTTTGAGTTTTATGGTAAGCCTTTATTTTGTTTTCTCCTTCACATAAATACTCAGCAATTTTTAAGTAGATCATACAGCACATTGCGGCTCTTACGTGCCGATGCGTTAAAGCTGAATTGTCCCAAACTATTTCGAATTGTTCTTCAATTGGTTTGCTTTTAATCACAAAAAGCAATGGTAAGATTCGCATTAATGAACCATTGCCATTGTCCATATGGTTTGCTCTGTATTTTAAATGTTTAAACTCATCAGATAAACCTTTGTCAATCTTAGACTTTAAAAGTTGCAATGACTCACGGGTAGTAATTCCAATATCAAACACATCGTTTCTAGCCGTCCAAGTCTTTTGATAAAGCCATGATGTAAGCCATTTAGCAGTATTCTCCAAACTATAGCCTTCAATAATGGCTTCAGATAGACAAAAAGTAAGTGAGCTATCATCAGACCAAGTGCCTGCTGGCTGATGATGCGCACCAAAACCCACCATATCGGTTGCGGGTTCAAAATCTCTTTCTAATCGAGATTGAAACTCAAAAGGAACGCCAAGGGCATCGCCCACCGCAACGCCCATTAGCATATTAAAGGTGTGGTTTTTCATGCTGAAAACTCTTTAGAAAATGCTTCAAATCTTGGTTTAGGTTCTTTACGGTCAAGCACTGCGAATACTACTTTTTTAAAAACTCCTGCGAATGGGCCACCGTCTAAAAGTGCCTTGGCAAATAAGTTGGCTATTATTTTAGGGTCGTTTCTAAAAACACCGCAACCCCATGCGCCAAGCACCAAGTTGTGGTGACCTTTTTCAGCTGCTAAAGCTAATACGCGCTCTATTCGTCGTTTCATGGTTGGTTCAATTTCAGACGCCAAATGCGCTTGTCGCTGAAGCAGCACGCCAGCATTTACAGCCGGAGCAGTGATGAATGATAGGGTATAAGGCTTTTCGAAAAGGTCGCCACTATCATTTTTGAAAACAGGTACTTGCGGCGAATAAATCATGTAATCGAGGTAGAGAAAACTTCTATTATTTCTATTTGATTGATAATACTCTTGGTGTTTGGTAAGTGTATAATACAAGCCGCTTGACCTTGCTAAACTTTCTTCTTGTGCTTGACTACCGCCCAAAAAACCACCACCTGGATTTTTAGCAGATGCGAAATTCAAACACATGGCATTTTCATTTTTGAGCCGTTCACAGGCTTCTAGGCTGGTACAATTTATAACCGAAAACTCAGTTTCATAAAGCCGATCAAATGATGTTTTTGCCTGCCATTCGGGTCTAATTAATTCTGAGTGGCTTACCGAAAACTTTTGCAATTCGGCAATTTCAACTTTTTGACCATTGAAGTCGTAGTGTCCTTTTTTTAGTGTTTCAAGCGTGTTTTCTGCTGTTAGTTTATTGTTGTTTCTATTTTTTGTCATTGTTGTTTGTTTTGGTTCGACCCAATTGTCTTGCTTCGCTCGACATTTCCCCTCTTCCAGGGAAAATTTGCGACAGTGACATGAAATGTCACTGTATTTCTTCCTTCCCTGGAAGATGGATAGCATGTGCCGATTTACCGGTAGGCTTTTGCTGGGTCGATTATTTAAGAGTTGCAATCTTTTTGTGTTTATACTTCTCACCATAGAAAGCTTTCTCAATTTCAATTGAGCCAATGATTTGCTCATTGAATTCGGCCAATATTTCTGATGGAACCCAAAGCTCTTCATGCTTTGAACCACCAACATTCTTAACATTAAATTGCTTGAAGTATTCGTTAGAAATATCGAAGGAAGTAACTATTCCCACGTACTCTGAAAACTCATCTTTAGTATTCCATTTTTCGGCAATTTCAGCAGCATAATCAAAATTGAGAACAGGATAGAAGATGGGCTGCCATTCTAACCTTGGTGGAAAAGCAGTAAATGCGCTTTCCTTTATTAAACTGTATTCTTTATAACCGACTGGACGGTAAAGTTTTATTGTTTTCATTTTATTCTTTTTTCTGTCATTTCGAGCCGAACGAGAAATCTAAAATGTAATCTCAATAGATTTCACCCAAAGGTCGAAATGACAATGTTGGTTAGCACAAGAGAAAGTTTGCTGCAATTTCCAATTTGTGGTCAACTTTAAGTCTGCGCTTTATTCTTAAGTTTATTACATTCATTTCATGTCTCCCACAATGCTCCATTAGTGTTTATTTTCCAGTGATATTTTTGAGCATCACCAAAAGTTTCGAAGTTCATTTTTTGTTTATGTTCAATTTCTAAAAAGGCTTGATACATTTGGTTGGCAGCGATATCTCTTGGCATTTTTCCAACGCCAGTACAAAAGCCGGTTATGGCAATTTCGTTAATATGATGGTGTCGTTGAGCTTCAATTAGAGTGGCTTTCATTGCCAAATATGCGTTAATAGATGTTGCTATATTAAAGCTCATTGGAACTCTCATTGTTGGGGCAGAAATAAGGTAAGGTATTAAGTCGTCGTTGGTTGGTATCGTTAGTGCTTTTCCCACTAATAGTTCACCTTCAGGTTGTTCTTTTATCTTTTTTTGCAGCTCATCTTGAAGATCCCAACCAAGTCTCATGGAAATTGCATAATCAACTCCGCCATCCATAAAACCAAACGAATTAGCGGGACTCACTAAAGCGTCAACAGTTACTTCGGTTAAATCTCCTTGCATAATTGTAACATTTTTTTCTGAATGAAAATATTTGTTCCAACTATCTACCATTTCTTGATTCCTGTCTATTAATATGTATTTCACTTTCTGTTTTTTTAAATTATTATTTGGATTCAATTATTCGTTTTCCTTTAAACTCATCACCAACAACTGCCGCTCTCAGCTTCTCTTTCAGCGCTTCAAACTGATACTCAACTAGCACTTTTCCATTCTCGAAAACGGTGACCAATTGGTCTTCATATTCCGGTAACTCATTTTGCTTTACGGTTTTGTAGCCTTCTTGGGTTTTGATAAGTTTGAGCTTGCCTGCTTTTGATTTTTTAAATGATTCGTACAAATTGCCATCGGCGTCCATTTCTTTTGGTGATTTTGATACTTCAATATCTAAACCGTTGATTTTCGCATAAGAGCATTTTAGTGCAAACTTTTGTGTATCTCTATCCACCTTTTGAAGAAGGGCACCACCCATTCCTAAAACGAGGTTCTCAGCTGATATTCCATTTATTTTCAAGGCTTCTAAGATATCAGCAATTGAATCGTAATTAACGCCATCGCCTTGAATTACTCTAATTTGAGAAGGAAGCACCTTGTAACCTTTAGCATTTAAAGTATATCCAAACTTATCAAATAGAATCTCAAATACCTTTACTAAAGTAGCTACTGGGTCGCCGCTATCAGGACGAATTACCAAAGTTCCATTTCTATTGATTACTTGCTCTTTAAGGTCATTGCCCCAATATTCAGCGCAAGCGTCAAATATGTTGTAACTATCAGAAACACAGGCTACCAAACCGTCTTTAAATGAGCTTATTACATGTTGCATCATTTCTTTTTCGCCTTCTTCTCCGAGCAGGGTCATAATACTGTGCTCGGAGGCAGGGATGGATTTACCAGCCATTTCTTTGCTTCCGTAATATTTTCTGGCAAACAATGATGCCGCTATGGTATCACTTCCATCAAAACTTAATAAATGTGCACTGCCACCAATGCCGGCACTTTCTAAACTGCTCACGCCTCTAAAACCAAAATCGTTGAGTACGTAGTCAATACCACTAAAACTTTCATCAGAAACAGTTTGTTGGTAGTATTTCAGCAAGAGTTTTCTTATCTCAAAACTTAAGGTGGCTACAGTGTTTGGATACCAAATTTGCATGAGAATGGTTTCTAAAAAGTTGGTTAACCAATAGCAGTTAGGGTCTGTATTTTCAATGGTGAGCAAAACATTTCTTGTTGGTACAATGCTGCCTTCTTTTACCGCTTTGATTTTTATGGGTAGTCTTCCGCCGTGCACATCAACTATAAATTGAAACTTGCTGGCATCAAAAACATCGTTTCTCCTAAATACTTGTGGCATTAATGCTTTTGCTTCTTCAATTTCTTCTTGAGTAATTACTACTCCTTCAAAATATTGCTTTAAGAAGTACTGAAGCCCATAAAACACGGTGCTGTTAAATTTACCACCACGACTTTCAAGGTAAGAGTAAATATGACTTGTACCTGGGTAATACAGTTTGTGGTGAGAGTATTTATAGGCGTCTGCTAAAAGGATTAAGTTGTGATTTTTCATTTTATTGTTTTTTAGTGGATTTGAATTGACCCATTTTCCATCGCTTCGCTCGGGGTTTTCCCTCTTCCAGGGAAAACCTATTCCAACGACATAAAATGTCGTTGTGAGCTCCCTTCCCTAATTTAGGGAAGGGCTAGGGAAGGGTCGAAAGCAGTAATTTTTTCAGTAATTCGTTTAACCAAAACCCTGTGCTCGTCAGCAATTTGGTTGTTGATTATCATGTTGTTTAAGTCTTCTAATTTGAACCAAGCCACTTTTGAAATATCATCTTTGGCGTAAGGTTCACCAGCCAAATATTCGCATGTGAATAGAGTTGTAATAACCTTATCACGCTCGTTTCTATAACGCCAATCATTAATTTTAAAGGATCCTGCATATTGCCAATTGGCTGTTTCAATAGGGCCACATTCTTCTGTTAATTCTCGCTTTGCGGCTTCATCAAAAGAATTGTCTTCCGGATCTGAAAATCCACCAAATAAGCGCCATTTATGGCCGTCGGGCTTTTGACCTAAAAGAATCTTATCGTTCTTTTTGTCAATTACAGCAATATCAACTGTACTGTAAACTTTTGGGTATTGACGAAAACAAGCATAAAGCACCCCATTTCTAAAGTCTTCAGAGGCCTGCACTTTTTCAGCATAAAGTGCTCGTATTTCGGTAGCATTAAAGTTTCCATGTTCTGGTAGTTCTGTGGTTGAAAACCTGCCCGAGTAATAGGGGATAAAGCTGTCTCTGCTGCCATACAACTCAAAGCTTTCAAAAGGAAAGGTATCTTTTAGTAATTCATCAAGATTGTTGCTCCAAGTTTTATCATTTCTATGATCTTTAAGTGGAAGTACTATCACGTTTGGATATACAGCTTTAATCAATTTTTCTCTTGTATGATAGTCAAAAGGATTTTTGGCGGAATGGGCAATAGGAGAAATACCAAGAACTATTACAAGCTTTTCATGTGAAGCAAATATTGAATCAATCAACGATCTGTGTCCTTC
Organism: Bacteroidia bacterium; assembly: GCA_049115495.1. Taxonomy (GTDB): domain Bacteria; phylum Bacteroidota; class Bacteroidia; order CAILMK01; family JACPUW01; genus JACPUW01. The sequence goes on from JAGDZV010000003.1 coordinate 80,953, forward strand.
ATGTAAGTATGGTGTTTGAAATCGTGCAACAATTACTGCGGTTTTCATATCTAATTGTGTTAATCGTACACAAATGTATAATTGTGTCTGATTTACGCAAATAAAATTGTGAGAAATATTTGAATTAATTTATTTTGAATTGGAAACAAACCGAAGATGAAAATTGAAATTTTAAAAGGCGACATAACAAAAGTTGAATGCGATGCCATTGTAAATGCAGCTAATACATCATTATTGGGTGGTGGTGGGGTAGATGGTGCTATTCACCGATTTGGCGGCAAGCAAATACTTGAAGAGTGTATTTCAATTAGAAACAAACAAGGTGGCTGCAAAGTTGGAGATGCGGTAATTACAAATGCAGGTAACCTGCCCTGTAAAAAAGTAATTCATACTGTGGGTCCAAGGTGGAACAATGGGAACTCACACGAAAATGAAAAGCTAAAATCATGTTATCTCAAATCGCTTGGGCTTGCTGAAGCTTACTCCTTGAAATCATTGGCCTTTCCAAATATTAGCACGGGCATTTATGGTTACCCAAAAAGGGAAGCGGCTGAAATAGCAATAGAAACAGTTTTTAATTTCAAAAGTGAAATCATGGAGACTGCAATTTTTGTCTGTTTTGATGAAGAGAATTTTGATTTATATAACTTGCTAACAACTCCCAACAATTGAATCAAGAATGAAATGGGAAGATGTGTAGATACGGTTTAACGGCATATAAAAAGCACTTTGCTTGTTTTGACTGCAAAAAATCATTTAAACAGCCTTTGATTAAAGATCTGATTGAGCAGAATGGTGAATGGAGCTTTTATGAAAAAGCCTTTCTTCAAAGTAATCGGCAAAAAAAAGAGTCATACAGAATTGAGCATAAGTTAAAAGTAGAGCAGTTTGAGAATAAATACTTCAATAAAACGTACTACTGTCCAGAATGCCGCGCCGAGATGTTCGACTTGGGAATGGATATACGCGTACCAAAACTGGGGAAATCAAAAGAATGGAAAATTCTAAAAGACATGTATAAAATAGGGCATGCATTTCAAACTTGTGGATGTGACGGTCCTGGGTTTATTCCTAAAAATAGGGTTGATTACAAAGATTATTTAATCAATAAAAAAGAAACTTATGAGCAGGTTTTAGAATATAAATCGCAAAGGCAACCTAATCATTCGGAACGCATTTATTGGAAAGAAAAGATAAAAAAAATTGAAACTATTCTAAATGAATTGTAAGGTGTTGAAGTAATACAAAACTTTTTAACCCACAACTTTTTACCACCGGAATTAAACATCAAAATTTATTCCCGTTTTCACCAACTCAAAATATTTCTTTTCATTGAATTTATAAAGTGGACCAGGACGGCCAGCGCCTTGTAGCTTTTGTTTTTCGTTGGTTTCTTCTAAAAAACCAAAGCGCATAATCTTCTTTTTAAAATTTCTTCGATCTACCGACCTATCAAGTAATGCCGAATACATTTTTTCAAGCTCAGAGAAAGGGAATTTCTTTTCAAGCAATTCAAAACCTACAGGCTCGTAGGTGATTTTTGCTTTCAGCCTTTTTATTGCTGCTTCTAGAATTGTTTTATGATCAAAAGCTAGTTTAGGAAAATTCTTGATATTGAACCACTGCGCGTCTTCGGCATCAGTATCTGCTTCAAGGCTAAAAGCCGATGGCTTCACTAAGCCGAAATAAGCCACACTCACTACACGGTTTCTGGGATCACGATTGGGTTTTCCGAAGGTGTATAGTTGTTCTAGGTAGTTTATAGAAACACCCGTTTCTTCTTTTAGCTCACGTTGTACCGCTTGCTCAAGGCTTTCATCGTTTGCAACCAAACCACCCGGTATGGCCCATTCACCTTTAAACGGTTCAATTTTTCGCTTTATCAGCAACACCATTAATCCTTCTTTTGATGTGTATCCAAATACAACAGCATCTACAGCCAGCTTAATATCTTGTGTGCTCATTACGCAAATATATTACATGGTTTTACTCAAAATCCGATTCCTTTTTCTAAAACATAAGCTGACTTCCGTCATATTTTAGGGCATTGACCTTTGTATATTTTTGCCCAAAACCAAAATTCTATGCCTTTCTATCACAAACTGGGTAAGTTTCCACATAAAAGACACACGACTTTTAGAAAACCAGATGGCAATTTGTTCTATGAAGAGCTTTTTGGTACTATCGGTTTCGATGGTATGTCTTCTCTACTTTATCATCATCATAGACCTACAATGGTAAAAGATGTTTTAGAGTCTATAGACATGACCACAAAAATTGCAGTGTCAAAAAATATGAAGTCTCTTAACCTAAACGGTTTTGCAGTTGCTCCAAAAGACGATTTTCTTGAAAGCAGAGTGCCAGTATTAGTTAATTCTGATTGTCAAATTGTTTTGTCATCCCCTAAAAAGTCGCTCACCGAATATTTTTATAAAAATGCCGATAGCGATGAAGTAATTTTTATACACGAAGGGAAGGGAAAACTTCGTACAATGCTAGGCAACATTGATTTTTCATATGGTGACTACCTTGTGGTACCCAGAGGAATGATTTATCAAATAGAATTTGAAACGGAGAGTAATAGGCTTTTCATAGTTGAATCTAGAAGACCGGTTTATACTCCTAAGCGATATAGAAACTGGTTTGGTCAGCATTTGGAGCATTCTCCATTTTGCGAAAGAGACCTAAGAGCTCCAAGCGAATTAGAAACCCACGATGAGTTGGGTGATTTTGTACTCAAGGTTAAGAAAGAAGATATGTTGCATCAGTACGTATATGCGGCACATCCTTTCGATGTTGTAGGTTGGGATGGTTATAATTTCCCTTATGCCTTTTCAATTCACGACTTTGAACCAATTACAGGTAGAGTACATCTTCCACCACCAATTCATCAAACATTTGAAACTGATGCCTTCGTAATTTGCTCATTTGTGCCAAGGCTTTACGATTATCACCCTGAATCAATACCAGCACCATATAATCACAGTAATATTGATAGCGATGAAGTATTATATTACGTTGATGGCGACTTTATGAGTAGAAACAACATTGAGCGTGGTCAAATAACACTTCACCCCGCTGGTATTCCACACGGACCGCATCCTGGAGCATATGAGCGTAGTATTGGACAAAAAGAAACACTAGAACTTGCAGTTATGGTAGATACTTTTAAACCTTTGCAGGTAACCCAAAATGCAATTGATATTCAAGTGGGAGACTACTGGAATAGTTGGATTGAAAAATAAATAACTTTGAAAATGGATACTGGAATTAAGAATGTAAGGTACGGCACTGATAAGATCTTTGACGATGCCGAAGACTTTTTACCACTGCTAGGAACAGACTACGTAGAGCTATATGTAGGAAACGCTAAGCAAAGTGCTCACTTTTATAAAACGGCTTTTGGTTTTCAAAGTGTTGCATATGCAGGGCTTGAAACTGGTGTAAAGGATCGTACATCTTATGTGCTTCAACAAGATAAGATAAGACTTGTATTAACTACACCTATGGAGCCAGGAGGTGCTATCAACGAACATATTAATAAGCACGGTGACGGCGTTAAAGTAATTGCCCTGTGGGTTGACGACGCTACAAAAGCTTGGGAAGAAACCACCGCGCGCGGTGGCAAAAGCTTTATGGAGCCAACCAAAGAAGAAGATAAAAATGGCTACATAATCAAGTCAGGAATTCACACTTACGGCGAAACGGTACATGTTTTTATTGAGCGCAAAAACTATAACGGTCCGTTTTTACCAGGTTATACAGAGTGGAAATCTCATTACAATCCTGAGCCAACAGGAATCAAATACATAGACCACATGGTTGGTAATGTAGATTGGGGCGAAATGAATACTTGGGTTGATTTTTACGCCAAAGTAATGGGATTCGCTCAAATTGTAACTTTTGACGATAAGGATATTTCTACTGAATATACTGCCCTTATGAGTAAGGTAATGAGCAACGGAAATGGAAGAATAAAATTCCCGATAAATGAACCTGCTGAAGGGCGAAAGAAATCTCAGATTGAAGAATATATAGATTATTATAAGGGGTCGGGCTGCCAGCATATTGCAGTGGCAACTGATGATATTGTTACTACCGTTTCTGCTATGCGAGATAGAGGCGTTGAGTTTCTTTATGTGCCTGATACGTATTACGATGATCTAAAAGAAAGGGTTGGCGAAATTGACGAAGACATAGAAGTGCTAAAGCAGCATGGAATATTGGTTGACCGTGATGATGAAGGATATTTGCTACAGCTTTTCACCAAACCAGTGGTTGACAGACCTACCATGTTTTTTGAGATTATTCAAAGAAAAGGCGCATGGAGTTTTGGTAAAGGAAACTTTCAGGCACTTTTTGAAGCTATTGAAAGAGAACAAGAAAATAGAGGTACGCTTTAATTTTCAATTTCAATAAATTATCTAAACCCTATTCATTGATTTGGATAGGGTTTTTTGTTGCAATTGAAACTTTGATGAATAATTATTCTTAAATTTCCTGTTACATAGCATTAAATGGAAGGAGAGTCGGTACTGAATTATATCTTGATTGGGGTTGGAGTTATTTCACTAGTGGCAGCATTTTTTAATTGGGGTTGGGTTTTCAACGGACAAGAAAAAGCGGGTTTTTTTAAGTTACTTGATAGAAATGGTACCCGTGTTTTTAATTTTATGCTTGGTTTGCTAATGGTACTTGTTGGGTCTTTCGATTACTTTTTTCCTTTAATTAAATAGCCTTTTCTATTCTATCAACAAGCTTTTTTGCCAATTCTGTTTTTTGCATTAACGGTAATTCATCAATTCCACCATCTTTATAAAACAAAGTAGTTTTATTGGTGTCGTATCCAAATCCCGCGCCCTTGTCATTCATAGAGTTTAGTACGATCAGGTCAGCCTTTTTACGTTCTAGCTTTCCTTTTGCATTTTCTTGTTCATTATGTGTTTCTAAAGCAAAACCTACTAGAAATTGATCTTCAGTTTTTATTTTACCCAATGAGGCAAGAATGTCCTTTGTTTTTTTGAGTTGTATGGTCATGTCTTCTTGACCAACTTCTTTTTTTATTTTTTCATTGGCCACCGTAATAGGCGTAAAATCAGCAACGGCTGCCGACATTACCGCTATCTTGTAATCCAAGTGATTCATCACAGCAGTGTACATTTCATGAGCACTTTCAACGCTAACAATATGAAGGTTTGCATGAGAAATTTCTAGATTAACAGGGCCTGAAACCAAAGTCACATTATAACCTTTTTCAAGAAATGCCTGAGCAATAGCATAACCCATTTTACCGCTGCTTCTATTGCCAATAAACCTTACGGGGTCAATGGGTTCGTGAGTAGGTCCTGCTGTAATCAGTACCTTCATAAATCAGATGTTTTTCTCAATAAATGAAATGATGTTTTCAGGTTCGGGCAACCTTCCATCACCAAAAATGCCGCTCGCTAGTTCACCTTTCTCGGGTGGCATAATTGTAATTCCATCTTGTATAAGTTTAGAAATGTTTCGTTGCACTGCAGCATGGTGCCACATGTCATGGTCCATTGCTGGGCACACAATTACCTTGTTCTTAGCAGAAAGGTAGGTGGCATGCAACACATTATTGCACAGCCCATTTGCAAAGTGTCCTATTACATTAGCACTTGCCGGAGCTACTAAAATTAAATCAGCCCATTCGCCAAGTTCTACGTGATTATGCCACTCGCCGCTTTCTTTATTAAAGAACTCTGTAATAACCGGATGCTTAGAAACGCTTGATAAAGTAAGTGGTGTAATAAACTGTGCACCACCTTTGGTGAGCACTATTTTAACTTTACAACCGGCCTTAACCAACAAACGGGCAACAATAGCACTTTTATAAGCACTAATGCTGCCCGTAACTCCTAGCAATACCTTTTTATTTAAAGGCACAGCTTATTTTGTTTCGCTATCTTCTACTTTTCTGTAGTAAATCTTTCCGTCAAGAAACTCTTCAATAGCTCTAATTACAGCTTTAGGTCTCTTTTCGTAAGCAGTTGAAATCTCAATTTGCTCTCTATTCTCAAAAGTCTCTTCTAAGTTATCAGTTGAAGGTGCAAACTCCGAAAGCTTGTTATGAAGTTCTTCTTTCTCTTCAGCTGCTAGTTGATTAGCTCTTTTTGTTAGGAGAACAATTGTTTCGTAAAGGTTATTTGTACCTTTTTCAAGGTCAATAAGATCTCTGGCAATTGCTTCTAATGTTTGATTGTTTTCCATTAAAGCTTAATTATTTTGAATATTATTAAGTTCTTGTTTCGCTATATCGCTGTATTCTTTGGCTTTTTCCATGTACTGGCTATTTGGAAATCGCTTTTTGAATTCTTTGAAATAATCAACAGTTTCTACAAAACGCTCTTCTTGCTTTTTGCGAACACTATTTTCTGCAAATTTAAATGAAGACTCTATCATTAAGAACCTTGCATCTTCTTCATAGTTTGATCCAGGAAATTCTCTAGTAAAATTTCCAAGCGCCCAAACAGCAGCTTTATAGTCTTGAATCTTATAGTAAATGTTAGCTGTAGTATACGCTTTAAATTCTATTTTAACTCTCATTTCATCAATTAGAGCATTGCACTCGTCTACATGCTCACTTTCAGGAAAAGCATTCGTAAATTGTTCAAGTGCGTTTATAGCCTTTTGAGATGAAGATTGATCGAGGCTTGATTTTGGAGAAGTAGTATGAAGGCACTTACAATGCATAAAGAGTGATTCTTCAGCATTTTTTGAATAAGGGTAAGACTCGTAAAATTGCTTGAAATGATATGCGGCTAGAAAAAATTGATCGGTATTAAATTCACAATAGGCCATATTAAAAAGAATGGTCTTCATTTGGTCTTGACCAAGAAAAATTCTTCTTAATTCTTCATATAAAGGAAGCGCCTTTGTGAATTGCTCATTTTCATATAATTCGTTGGCAGTTTCAAGCTTTAAATTAAAATCGTCGCTATTAAGTACTTTTTGGTACTCACTGCATGATGCTAATATGAAGATTATAAAGGCAAAAAGCCAGTATTTGGTGGTGTTTTTCATAAACCGCGCAAATTTAATGATTGTATTTGTACTAACAGTTAAGATAATATATAGGTTGTATCAACAAGCTTGCTTTGCTAATATTCGCCATTGCTTTAGCTTTGCACCATTAATTATTACAGGTATATGGACATATTTGCCAAAATAGCAGAAAATAAAGGACCCCTAGGTCAGTATTCGAATTTTGCCCATAACTACTTTACTTTTCCAAAACTTGAAGGCGAAATAGGAAATCGCATGATGTTTAGGGGAAAAGAAAAGCTTGTATGGAGTTTGAATAATTATTTAGGATTAGCTAATCATCCAGAAGTAAGAAGAGTTGATGGAGAAGCTGGAGTTCAATACGGACTAGCAACTCCAATGGGAGCAAGGATGATGTCTGGTAACTCAGTATATCATGAACAGCTTGAAAAAGAATTGTCTGATTTTGTAGGCAAAGAAGATACATTCTTACTTAATTATGGTTATCAAGGAGTGCTTTCAACTATTGACGCACTGGTTGACCGACATGATGTTATTGTATATGATGCAGAATCTCATGCATGTATAATAGATGGAGTAAGGCTACATCAAGGTAAAAGATTTATGTATGTGCATAATGATATTGAAAACCTTGAGAAACAATTGAAGAGAGCTGAAAAGCTTGTTGAACAAAACGGTAGAGGTGGAATTTTAGTGATTACCGAAGGTGTTTTTGGAATGTCTGGAAATTTAGGTAAGCTAAAAGAAGTAGTGGCATTAAAATCAAAATACGAGTTTAGACTTTTAGTTGATGATGCACACGGCTTTGGTACCATGGGCGAAACAGGTGCCGGTACTGGAGAGTTTCTTGGCGTACAGGACGAAATTGATGTGTACTTTTCAACGTTTGCCAAATCAATGGCTAGCATTGGTGCATTTGTTTCAAGTACAGAATCAGTAACTGAATTTTTGAGGTACAATATGAGATCTCAAATATTTGCCAAATCACTACCAATGCCATTGGTTATTGGCGATCTTAAAAGACTTGAACTATTAAGAACACAACCAGAGCATAAAGCAAAGCTTTGGAAAATTGTAAATGAGCTTCAAAGTGGTTTAAAAGAACGTGGATACAATTTAGGTACTACAGAAAGTTGTGTAACTCCTGTTTTCTTAAACGGAACGGAGTTAGAAGCTGCTAACCTTATTATGGATTTGAGAGAGAATTATGATATTTTCTGCTCAATGGTAGTGTATCCTGTTGTTCCTAAGGGAGTTATAATGCTTAGATTAATTCCTACAGCAGCTCATACATCTGAAGATGTACAGGAAACACTTATTGCTTTTGACAGTATTTCTGATAAGCTTAAGAACAAACAATACAGCTCAGACAAAATTGTGTTAGTATAAAATGTGCATTTAAAGGGCATATTCTTAAAAATATGCTTAATATTACGCCACAATCAAAGATTTTGTAAACTTAAATACTTTAGACTATGAACAGATTTGCAGAAGTTCGTGACTTAGTTATGTCATTAGAAGGAGACTTTGCTAAGTTTTACGACAAAAACAACAAAGCAGCCGGAACAAGAGTACGTAAAGGCATGCAAGAACTAAAAAACCTTGCACAAGAAGTACGTATGGAAGTTCAAAACATGAAGAATAACGATTAAGCTTAAGTTGTAGCAAAACTTAAAGGGTCTTTTTTTGAAAGGCCCTTTTTTTATGTCATAATTTCCGTTACATCAGAATAAGCAAGCTTTAGTTTTAGTTCCTTTCTTCTCAAAAGCGCAAATTTTTTAGTCCTAAAACCTCTATTTGCTAAACGCTCTCTTGTCTTTAATCTAATATGAGCTCAAAAGCCAACTAACACTATAGGGTAGACTGACTGAATCGAATCTATTTTACGCAAGCATCAAAGCGACCGAGATAGTCAAAGTAAAGAGATTGAAGGCAAACAGTCACTCTTATAGAAGAGATTAGATCATTAATGACTTAATTTTATTCTCAAGGGTTTTTGAAGCTGGAATTAAGGGCATTCTAACATTTGGCTCACAAAGTCCTAATTCACTCATTAAAAACTTAATTCCAACAGGGTTGCCTTCATCATATATTGAATTTGTGATGTTCAATAATTTGTAGTGAAGGTTCTTTGCTTTTTCAAAATCACCATCCATGGCAAATTCAACCATTTGTGAGAACTCTTTTGGATAGGCTTGGGCAATAACTGAGATTACGCCTTTTGTTCCTGTAGAAATCATGGCTAGTGTTAATGCGTCTTCACCAGATACGATATAGAAATCTTCGGGAGATTCATTTTCAATGGCCATAATCTGGCTCATGTCTCCACTAGCTTCTTTTATACAAACAATGTTGTTGTGCTTTTTAGCCAATTCAATGGTAGTGCTTGCTAACATGTTACAACCGGTTCGGCTAGGGACATTATAAAGTATTATAGGATGATTTGTACTATTGGCAATTGCACCAAAATGGTGAACCAGTGCACTTTGATTTGGCTTATTGTAATATGGTGTTACAGAAAGCAAACCGCTATGAGGGTATTTATTTAATGAATCAATCCATTTGACAACATATGGCGTATTGTTACCGCCCGCACCAATGGCAATTGGAAGTCTGCCATTATTTACTTTAAAAAATGTATCTAAAATTTGATACTTTTCTTCTGTTGAAAGGGTAGGAGTTTCTGCCGTAGTTCCTAGCGCTACTAGATACTTTATGCCACCTGAAATAAGGTGTTCAATTATTTTTTCTAAAGCGTTATGATCTACTTCGTTGTTTTTGGTAAATGGCGTTATTACGGCCACACCTGTTCCCATAAAACTTTTATTGCGCATAAACTTTGAATTTGATTTAAAACTGAAGCTTTTAAAATTAGCTCAATTCATTTTTAATGTCAACCAAAAATGTTCTTATCTCTTTTAATCTCATTTCAATTTCCAAAATTTTGGAATTGGGATTCTTGTTGTTTTTAAGAATTCTCTTTGCCCCTTCAAGGGTATGGCCCTGCTCTTTTACAAGATTATATATTTTTCTAAGTTCTTCAATATCTTCTTTAGTGAAAACCCTGTTTCCGCGTCGGTTCTTCTTTGGCTTTACATTAGGGAACTCTTTTTCCCAAAACCTAATCAACGATGAATTAACTTCTAGCATATCAGCTACTTCACCAATTTTATAATAGTATTTCTCGCCTTCCATCTAAAATACCCTTTTTCTACTAGTCAAATGATTGATTACTCTGTCTTGATAAGTTTAGAATAGTTTCATATTCTGTTGCGCCAAGATCATTATTGAAGTAATGAATTGGATTAACCTTTTTTCCATTTTTAATAACTTCATAATGCAAGTGAGGTGCACTTGATAATCCTGTGTTACCAACTAATCCAATCAATTCTCCTCTTTTAACTTTTTGTCCTCTGCGCACTTTAATTTTACTCATGTGAGCATAGATGGTCTTGTATCCGTATCCATGATTGATAATCACATGATTTCCATAACCTCTAACATATCGTGCCTTTTCAACTACACCGTCACCAGTAGTATAAATTTCAGTTCCGGTAGGTGCTGAAAAGTCGGTTCCGTAATGAAATTTTCTAATTTTTAAGATGGGATGAAAGCGATACCCAAACCCTGAAGCTAATCTTTTCAAGTCATCATTACTAACAGGTTGTATGGCAGGAATGTGTGCAAGCCTTTCTTCTTTATTTGTTGCCAATTCTGCCAGCTCTTCATAAGACCTGCTAAGTAGGGTCAATTTTTTTCTAGTTTCGTTTAGGTTATCAGTTATTGTGTTTAAGAGCGCTTCATTATCTAAGCCTGCAAATTGTGCATTTCTATTAACACCACCAATTCCACCTTCCCAAACACTCTCTGGAGTTGGCTCTGCTTGTAAAATAACCCGGTATAAATTCTTGTCTTTTTCGTAAAGCTGGTCTAGAACAATTTCTTGCTGGGCAAGCTTTTGTTCCGAACTTTTCAATACCATTCTTAATTGCTCAATTTCTTTATCTAAAGCTTGCTCTCTTGGTGTGGGGAAAAAGTAAGAATATAAAATTAAGTTGAGCACTGAGAAAAGCATTGCAATAGCCAAGAAGCCCACTATTCTAAAAATACGATACCAAATTGGCGTCTTATATTTTTCAAATGTGAGTGTGTCTGGATTATATTTAAAAGTATTTCTAGCCATTCTCAACAAAAATAGAACATTTATTAAAGCTTTGATTCAATCATATAGTACTAAAAGATTGGCTTGGAGTAAGTATATGGCATTTGATAGAAACCTTCTGATTATAATTAGAATAGTATTGATTTATTTTGCCGCAAATTTTACTACTTGATGAAACCATTTGAAACCATTTCTCCCGTTGACTGGAAAGAAACTTTTGAAAAAGAAAAAGGGAAAATTGTTGATGTAAGAACTGCTGACGAGTTTGAAGATTCCTTTATAGAAGGAGCGGTGAACATAGATTATAATCTGCCAACTTTTGCAGTTACTATTGAAAAGTTAGGAAAGGTAACACCATTGTTTCTTTACTGCAGAAGCGGCGCAAGAGCAAAAAATGCAATGGACTTGTTACAATCTAAAGGGTTTGAAAAGGTATATAACCTTGACGGAGGAATAATGAAATGGGAATTTGACGGGTTTGAAGTTGAATATGGTGATGATTTCTAAATTATTGCCTCCAGCAAATTAGCTGAACACCTTTCTACAATGTCATAAACATTTTTAAAATCATTCATAGAGCCGTAGTAGGGGTCTGGTACCACTAAGTCACCTTTAGTGGAGTCATAATCTCTAAACATCTCAATTTTTGATTTTGAATCTCCGTCTTTTAACATCAAAATGTCAGCGTAATTTGAATGGTCCATGGCCATAATAAAATCATACTCTTCTAGGTCAGTTTTTTGAAGTTGCCTTGCTTTTGAGTAGTAATCTATACCATGCCCATTTAAAGTTGCTATAGTCCTATTGTCTGGCCACTCACCTATATGATAACCAGCAGTGCCAGCAGAATCAACCTGAAATCTACTTGCTAGACCTGCTTGATTTACTTTTTCTTTGAAAACACTCTCTGCCATTGGGGAACGGCAAATGTTCCCCAGGCAGACAAAGAGTATTTTTATTTTGCTATTTGAATTGCTCACTTACAATCAATTCTTTTGTTCCATGTGAATATGTGTAAAATCCTTCTCCAGATTTAGCACCTAATTTACCTGCTGTAACCATATTTACCAGTAAAGGACAAGGTCTGTATTTAGGATCGCCAAACCCATCGTGTAATACATTAAGAATGGCTAAACAAACATCAAGACCAATAAAGTCTGCCAGTTGTAATGGACCCATAGGGTGAGCCATTCCCAGTTTCATAACAGTATCAATTTCACTTACACCTGCAACACCTTCAAATAAGCTGTAAATAGCTTCATTTATCATTGGCATAAGAATTCTGTTGGCAACAAAACCTGGGTAATCATTAGCCGGAACAGGTACTTTCTTAATGTTTTTACTTAGTGCTACAATAGCATTAGTAGTTTCTTTTGATGTGCTATATCCATTAATGATTTCTACAAGTTTCATTATGGGTACTGGGTTCATAAAATGCATTCCAATAACCTTTTCAGGTCTATTGGTTACCGCAGCAATCTTTGTAATTGAGATTGATGAAGTATTGGTTGCCAAAATGCAATTTTCAGGTGCATTTTTATCTATAGTTCTAAATATGTCTAGCTTAATATCTACGTTTTCGGTAGCAGCTTCAATCACCAAATCTCTGTCACTTACACCTTCACCAGTATTTGTAAAAGTAGATATGTTATTTAATGCATTACTTTTAGTTTCTTCACTAATTCTTTCCTTGGCTACAAGTCTATCTAAGTTTTTTGTAATTGTAGCAATTGCCTTTTCAAGACTTTTTTCACTTATGTCAATTAAGTTTACTTGATATCCGTTTTGGGCAAAAACATGGGCTATTCCATTTCCCATTGTACCTGACCCTATTACAGCTATTTTTTGCATTTGAGTTTATTTTCTGCAAATTTAATTCAATTGAAAAGGGCAGTCAATTGAAAATATATGTTAGTCAAACTTGTAGGCAAATTTTAATAATCCACCCGATTGAGCATGTATACTGTTATTTAGCTGCAATATTCCGTTGATTGTACATTCTAAGCTTACTTTACTTGAGTTATATCCAAAATTTACTCCAGAAGATAAGCCGCCAAACGCGCCATTTCCAATATTGAGTCCACTAGTTACTTTTTGTCCTAAATATCTTGAGTAAATCAAATTGAAAACGGGCTCTTTGCTATAATTAGGTAAATAGAACATATTAAACCTAAATCGGTCTTTTTCTCCGCCCATAATAGATGCGTTGAATACAAGTCTAAGTGGCTGATAAAAAGTAAACTGGTTGGCTATGTTTTGGGGTGTTAAAATACTCAGAAGACTATCAGTTTCTGAATCAATATTTCTACCTCCTAAAGAACTTAGGTCGTTATACTCGAGTTCAACCCCAGAGTAGGAAATATCGCCACTTTTAGCACCCGCCTGAAAAGTCTCATTTTTATAGAAAGTAAGTCCAAAATCTTTAATGCCAAATTCAATTGTTGAACTTCCATTTGAAAAGTACAATTCAGCAAGAATATCACCAGAAAATCCCGTGCCAGTAAAAGGGGTTGGTGATGTTTGCAAAGCGAAATCATAATTGTAAACCAAGGTCAAATATTCCGCATTTTCTTCTGTAAATAAACTAGAGTTTATAGCTGATAAATTTACAAAAGACCCAGATTGAAATACATTAAGTGAAGGTTTAAGTAAAATGCTTATTCTATTGTAATTGATAAGTTTACTAGCTCCAATAGAAAAGCCTGTTTGGGTTAAGTAGGTTAATGAAGAATTGTTTACAAATGCTGTTTCTCCCTTGTAAACCGAGTTGCCGTAGGCAAGTAAACCCAATACATCATAATCAATATTGGTGTGCAAAAGGTTATTGTTGAATATGCCAATTGCTAGGGCAAAGTTCTGCTTTAAAGGTAATTGGTATTGCAGTCTGTGTTCGTCAGTATATAAAAGTGAATTTACCATGCTTGCACCAAGTAGCATTTCTTGAAACAAGCTTGAGCTCAATACAGGTTTTTGAATGAATCCATACATTTCATTGGCAGAAAGAAATGTAGACGAATAGTGAACATCAGAGCTTATGACTATACCTTTTGTAAGGCTTGCATTATTTGTTTTTAGCGTATCGTTTTGCCCTTGTACTGTGCCAATTGAAGAAACAATTATGCTAATCAGTAGTTGTAATCGTATAATCAATGTCAGTAGTTAGTTTAATATCTATTGAATATGAATCGTACAAAGTGTATGCTCTTACCGCATTTGAATTAAATCTTGTAACCACTATGGCCTTTTTTGAGTGAACAATTCTATCAAGTTGATCATTATTTAGCGATTCGGTAAAAACAGTTTTAGAAGGTTCTGTTATTTTATCTCCAAAGTCAGGTAAAAGACCAGGTAGTGCCACAGTTTCATTATTAAACAAGGTGTCTATTGGTAAATCGTTTTCATCAAGAAGAATGAAATCTACATTGCTGGTGTAAGGGTAGCCATTATAAACTATTAAGTTCAGGTTTAAACTACCAAGGTTTTCTACATCAGTAAAACTTTCAAAACTTACATTGAAAGTATCGACCATAGAAAGGTTTTTTGGTTCAACATTCATTGGAATATCCAAAACAACTGAAGCTTTGATCTCACTAGTCGAATAAACAAAATCGTTGAAATTCGCTACATTTCCATTTGGATTAACATCAAGGTCGAGCGAATAAGAAATATCGACAGGTAAATTTTCAATGAATTCATCAACATTTGAATTTGATGAATTAAAATCATAAGATTTTACAAAAGGTGTACTTGGATCCGTAGCCCTATTCATTTCAATTTCATTATCCAAAATACTGCTTGTTAATAATACAGATCCTCCTTGTTTATTTATTGACCCTATTTCTTTAAATGTTGCTTTTGCATCTAAACCTGAGCTATTCTCAAGTAATAATTGCATGTTAAGGTCTTTAATGTCAAGAATTCCATCTAGTTTTCTAAATACGTCAATACTTTGTTTTTCTGGACCAAAACTAAAGGTGTCTTTACCCAAATAACCTCTTACGTATGAAGGTTTAATATCTAATAGACCAATGTAAAGGGTTATACTGTCGTTTTTTGAAATACGCTTTAGCTCTCCGCTCGAATCAATTCTGGCAACCAATCGGTTATGAAAACTATTCGTTTCTGTCCATCCTTCGCCCCGTTTGCCTTTTAATATTACATCGTACCCGGCAAGCGATACCGTTTTTGTTTCAGAGTATGGATTGCCACTTGTGGCAGGTGGTACTTCAAAATTTTGAACCACAGTATCACCATCATCAATTAGGGCAGGTAATTCAAAAGTTACAAAGATGGTTTCATCTACATTGCTTTCTACTTGCATAAAAAGTGTTCCTTCGGCAATAGACATTTCAGTTATTTCAGGGCCTCCAAAGTCATAGTCCCAGCTTAAGTCTATGTCAATTACATCTTGGGCCGGGAATACCGCTTTGGCTTCAAATGCCTTTAAGTCTTTTACACTTACTTCAAAATTTACAGCATCTTTTGCTCTAATTAGAACAGGGGTGTCTGAAGCAACAGTTTCAACCCTAACCAATTCTCCAATCATCAAGCCTTCAGCATAAATACCAGTCATATCAGCACTGTCAATCTGAGTTTCGCCCGGTTTAATATTGAAAAACTCCATTTCGGCTACTTCAGCATTGTCGCTTTTATTGCTGAGAACAAATTTCATGTAAGCCAATTCTACAGGAAATCCATTTACTACTTTCAAAAACATTTTACCAGACTCAAGCAGGGCACTTTCAAAAAAGGTATTGGCATCAACATCAACTTTGGTAACATTATCAAGTTCAAGCGCAGGTACATTAACCGTTTGGCCATTTAGAATTTGAGCAGGAGGGTATGCCTGCGCTAAAGTAACATCGGCTTCTAATGCTGTATTTGATAATCTAATGGTTTCTAAAGAAGCTTTGTGAAAATCTTCTCGGTTTGGAATTTCTAAATAGTCTATTGGATAACTGCTGTAGATGTCAAGGTCATATACCAAATGTATTTGTCCTTCTTCATTCAAAACATAGTTTTCTGGAGCCACAAAATTTTCGAGAGATAGCGAGGTAGATGCTATAGGTGTACTTAGGTTAAGTTTTTGATTTTCAATTGTTAGTTCTCTTACACAAGAAGAAACGATTAAAGCCCCAAAGGCAAAGGTTAGGACTTGTTTTAGATGTTTAAATTTTTTCACCACCACAAAGATGCTAATTTAATAAGGGTCAACGTCTACAATGTAGTCAACTGATTTGGCATTAGGGGTACTTTTGGTTTGATCAATGGCCATAATTAAGGCCTTTTTAGATTTTTGTAAAATATCTGGTGCAATATCAAGCTTTAACAAAAGTATTTTGTGATATCTGTTTTTTAATCTTGGGCTGGGACCAAATTCAGGTCCAAAAATATTTTTACGCGGTAAATATTTTGAAATATTGGCAAAAAGAACATCAGCAGCGACATTTACCTTTTCAATTTTTGTGTGCCTTACTGTAATTTTTATGAGCCTGAAAAATGGTGGATATTTAAAAACATGGCGTTGTTGAATTTCTGTTGCATAAAATTGCTTTTGGTTGTGGGTGAGTAATAATTGGTATAAGTAATGGTCAGGCTGATATGTTTGTACCACCACTTCGCCTTGTTCACCTTTTCTGCCGGACCTTCCTGCTACTTGCACAAGCATTTGAAACGTACGTTCTGCTGCCCTAAAATCCGGATAATGCAAACTACTATCGCCTGAAATAACACCAACCAACTTCACATTATCAAAATCAAGGCCTTTTGTAACCATTTGAGTTCCCACGAGAATATCAATGCTTCGGTTTTCAACATTTTTAATTATGTCTTCGAGGCTATTTTTCTTTCTAGTGGTATCTAGGTCCATACGCTGAACTCTATTTTGAGGAAAAAGAATCTCAAGTTCGTCTTCAATTCTTTCTGTTCCTGTGCCTTTCATTCTAAGTTCATATTGGCCACAGTTATTGCACTTTTTTGGTACGCCAGATGAATAACCACAGTAATGACAACTTAAAGTTTGATTGTATTTATGGTAGGTTAATGTAATGTCGCAATTTTTACAAAAAGGAACCCAACCACAGGTGCCACATTCAATTATTGGGGCATAGCCGCGTCTGTTTTGAAATAAAATGGCTTGGTGCGATTGTTCTAAATGGCCGCTAAGTTTCATTTTAAGCTGGCGCGAAATATTGTTTTGTACCGCTTTGTTTTTCTGTTCTTTTCTAAGATCAATAAGCTCAATTCGCGGAATTTTAACATCACCAAAACGTTTGCCCAAATAGACATAATGGAACTTGCCATTTTGTGCATTGTGGTAGGCTTCAATAGATGGGGTTGCTGAGCCTAAAATTACTGGAATTTGTAATTGATGTGCTAATACAATACCTGCATCTCGGCCATTGTATCTTGGAGCTGGATCATGTTGTTTAAAAGAGCTTTCATGTTCTTCGTCAACTATTACAAACTTTAGATTTTTGAATGGCAGAAAAACGGAAGACCTGGCCCCAACAATGAGCTTGTATTTACCTTGCTTAATTCCCATCCAGAGTTCATAGCGTTCATTGTTGCTAAGCCTTGAATGATATACGGCTATTGAACTACCGTAAAACTCAGCTAGTCTATTAATTAATTGCGTAGTAAGGGCGATTTCTGGTACAAGATAAAGGGCTTGTTTATCATGATCGGCTACATAATCTTTGAGCAATTGCACATAAACAAGGGTTTTGCCACTGCCTGTAATGCCATGAAACAAAACTGTTTTGTTTTGCCTAATGCCTTCTTTTATTTGTTCAACAGATTTTTTTTGATAGTCATTGAGTTTAAATTCTACTGCTTGCTGAGCTTTAATTTTCCATCGGTCAACAATTACTTCAAACTCAACAAGTATTTCTTTTTTTATGAGCGATTTTAATGAAGATTGATTTACATGTTCATGCTTTACCAACTCTCTCTTTAAAACACTTGTTGTATCACCCTTAATTAATAAAAATGCGGTAAGTGTATCACTTTGCTTCTGGCTGCTTTTTTTCGACTCTAAAACTTCAAAAATGGCATTTAATGTTTCGTCGTCTTCATACTCTGTATTTAACCTAAGTCTTTTCTCTGTTTTGGGCCTGTATTGGTGTTTAATGTCTTCTTTGGTAAGAATTATGCCTTTGTAGTGTAGCGATCTAATAACAGGCATTACGTTACCAATATTTAGCAGAAGTTGTATATCACTTAGGCTTAATTCATTTTCATTTTCAAGAGCATTAATGCAGAGATTTTCATTGCTTGTAAACTCAAAGTCTTTTATTTTTTCTTTAAAAGTAGGGTGTAATACTACATGTGTTTCGCTCTTAAGCTTTAGGTAGCTTGGCATTGCAGCCTCCATTACATCACCCAAATTGCACAAGTAATATTTTGATACCCAATCCCAAAATTTCAGTTGCCTAGCGCTCACCAAGGCGTCTTCATCCAAAACTTCAAGTAGGTATTTTACATTGTAATCTTTTGGTGCCTTTTGGTGTACTTCAGTAATTAGTCCGGTATAAATATGGCGTTTGCCAAATTGAACTGTTACTCTTACACCAAGTTTTACCTCAGTTTCAAGATTGCGTGGAATTCTGTAGGTAAATGTATCTTCAACAGCCAAAGGCAGCAATACTTGCGCAAACAAGGTATGATTATGAGCATTATTTGGCGATTCGTTGAATTCTAATTGCACTTTTGCAATATATGGCATGCAGGTATTTGGTTGTGCCGGCAAGTGTAAATAAGTATTAACATCTTTGTAATTATGAGCCAAAACAAATTAGTAATTGTAACAGGAGCCAATGGCCAATTGGGTTGGGAAATGCAACAAGCAGCCAAAAATGCTGGCCAGTTTGAATTTAGGTTTTTTGGTAGTAAAGATTTGGACATTACCGACTTTGAGGCGGTGGGCTTATTAATAGATAAAGTAAAACCACAATACATAGTGAATTGCGCAGCATACACAGCTGTAGACAAAGCTGAAGATGAAGAAAATCTTGCTTTTAGAATTAATGGCGATGCCGTTGGAAATCTGGCCAAATGTGCTTCTAATGTTAACGCCACTTTGCTTCACATAAGCACAGATTATGTTTTTAATGGTAATGCTCAAACTCCATATACTCCGATTGAAAAATGTGAACCTATTGGTGTTTATGGAAAATCAAAGTATGAAGGTGAAAAGCAGATTCATGAAATGGCCAACAGCGCGATAATAATTAGAACGGCGTGGGTTTACAGCAGCCATGGAAATAATTTTGTTAAGACCATGTTGCGTTTAGGAAAAGATAAAAATGAACTTGGTATAGTTTCAGATCAAATTGGTGGACCAACATATGCTAAAGACTTGGCACTAAATCTGGTTGAATTGATAAGAAATGGTGTAAAACCGAGTGGGGTAGAAGTTCATCATTTTACAAATGATGGTGTTTGTAGCTGGGCTCAGTTTGCACTTGAAATATTTAAGTTAGGTAAAATTGAATGTAAAGTGAATTTTATTAAAACTGAAGATTATCCTACAAAAGCACAAAGGCCAAAATATAGTGTATTAAGTAATGATAGCTTATTGCAGAAATATCCTTTTTTAACCAATAGAAACTGGAAAATGGCTTTGGAAGAATGTGTGGGCAAACTTAGTTAAGCTGATAAATTGATTTTTGAGATTTTTTGACGGCAAGGAATTTTAAAATTCTGGTAAGAAGTTGCTCGCGCTCTTCTTGATTGTCTCTTGATATAACTGCAACTGAAAGTTCAGGTCTTAGATTTAGCCAATTAAGCAATTCAAGAAGTTTTATTTGAGGGTTAAAACCGTAAATCTCAGTTTCAGTAATTTTTGAAAAGTAGTGAATAATTGAAGGGTTCACTATTTTTTCATCTTCAAAATCTAAAATGTTTACATCGGCTTCATTTAGGCTATTGCCAAGATTCCTTTTAGAATACTTGGTAATTCTAAAGAGTTTTAAACCTTCAACTTTTACTCTGGTAAACCCCTTTTTCTCATTTTGATAAACGGATAATACTTTGGCTGAACAGCCATAAACATTAAAGTCTTCGCAAAACCAAAAAGGAACTCCAATTTCTTTGTTAAGAAGAAGTGAGTCGTGTAGTTGTTCGTAGTAAAGCGCGTTGTTAATTACTATACTATAGGTACCCCTAGGAAAAATGAATTTTTTAACGGGTACAATGGGAAAAGCTGCTTTAAGAGTTTTCACTTTGAAATAATTTTAACGCAAAATAAAAACCCTTAGACTAAGCTAAGGGTTTGTTCGTCGAAGATTCAACTTGTTTCATCAGTTATTAGAAACGTGCACATCCATTTGAGGATAAGGAATTCCGATATTCTTTGAATCGAAAGTCTTTTTCACGTTTTCTTGCATGGCAAAGTATACACCCCAATAATCTCCAGAGTTTACCCAAACTCTTACTACGAAGTTTACCGAGCTATCTGCCAATTCTTTTACCGCAACAAATGGTGCAGGGTCATTCATAATTCTATTATCGGCGGCAATTAGGTCATTAATTGTGCTTTTTGCTAAATCAATATCATCATCATATCCGATTCCGAATACAAAATCTACTCTTCTGGTAGATTCAGATGAGTAGTTGATCATTGAACCCGTAGAAACAGGAGCATTTGGAATAAAAATCTTTCTATTATCTCCAGTCATAAGAATGGTCTGAAAAATCTGAATTTCTTTAACAACGCCAGCATGGCCCTGTATTTCAACAAAGTCACCAACCTTGAATGGTTTAAAGATTAAGAGCATAACGCCGCCGGCAAAATTTTGCAAAGTACCACTTAGTGCCATACCAACGGCTAAACCAGCAGCACCCAATATTGCAATAAACGATGTCATTTCAATACCTAGTTGTCCTAAAGCCGCAATTACTACGGCAGCCTTGAGCATTGCTGAAACTATGCCACCTAAAAATCCTTTAAGTTCAGGAGACATTCCGCGTTTGTCAATAGCCTTCTTGGTTAGATTAGCCATTATGTTGGCAATCCAAAAACCAATAATTAATACTGCAACGGCAATTAACAGTTTAGTGCCATACATTACAACCATTTCCATGATTTCCTCTTGTGTAAAATTCATACTTGCTTATTTAAAATTATAATACCTTAAGGTGCAAATGTCATTCAATGCTTTAGGCTTTTCAAAATAATAATCATTGTTTCGATGAAAGTGCTTATATAGGCTTATTTACTTGCTACATTTGACATTCAATTCTACTTGAAAATTGGACTTAGATGGATAAATACAGAACGCTTACTTTAAAAGAGAAAGCACTCTCAATAAATCTTGATCAAAAAATTTATGGGTCTTTTAGCGAAATAGGTGCAGGACAAGAAGTAGCCGCCAATTTTTTTCAAGCCGGGGGAGCATCAGGAACCATTGCGCATAGCACATCGGCTTACGATATGAAAATAAGCGACTCACTTTATGGAGAAGCAAAAAGATATGTGTGCCAAGAGCGGCTAAAAACCATGCTCGAAATTGAGTTTAGTCAGTTGGTAGAAAAGTTACCGCATAGGTCTGATGAGTCAAAATTTTTCGCTTTCGCAGATACTATTGAAACCATTAATTATCATAAGAGCAACCAAGGCCATGGTTGGATGGGGATTAGTTATCAGCTTAGGCCAAACGGCCCGGTTAATGATGTGGTGTTACATGTAAAAATGCATGATAATGTTGCCTTATTGCAACAAAAGGCCTTAGGTAGGCTTGGGGTAAACCTTATTTATGCTTCATTTCATTATTATCAAAATCCTGAGAAGTTTTTAGCTTCATTAATGGACGGCATTGATACTGGCAGATTGGAAATTGACATGTTGCGTTTTGATGGTCCTGACTTTGAATATATAGACAATAGGTTAATGGCCTTGCAGTTGGTTAGAATGGGTTTTACCGAAGCAACAATTTTTGAACCAAATGGTGAAGTACATCAACCTTCAGATGTTCTGTATAAAAAGAATGTTTTGGTACAAAGAGGAAGGTTTAGACCTGTGACTTGGGTTAACCTAAATATGTTTGAAGAAGGATTAGAGCTTTTTAGAGCAGATCCTGAAGTAAATAATGATAAAATTGTTTGCCTATTTGAGCTAACGCTAAAAGATCTAAAAGCTGGCGGCAATATTGATCCTAAAGATTTTTTAGATAGAATTGATACTTTAAGAGCATTAGGACATAGGGTGCTTATTAGCAATTATGTGAAATACTACAAAATGGTGCAATACCTTACCTCAGTTAATAGAGGGTTTAAGGTAGGTGTAGTAATGGGTTTAAGAAACTTGAAGACAATTTTTGACGAGAGCTTTTATACCAATCTAAAAGGTGGAATTTTAGAAGCTTTTGGTTTAGGTTTCGGTAATAATGTGAAACTAATGGTGTATCCTGAAGTTGATCAAGAAACCAATGAAATGCACTTTGGAAGTGATTATGAAGTTCCGGGTAATTTGCAAGGTTTATTTCAATATATGCTTGATAATAATAAGTTTATTGACATTAAGAATGCCAATAAAGAAATCATGCATATTTTCTCAGATGAAGTATTGCACATGATTAAAAATGGTCAACCCGGCTGGGATAAATTGGTTCCACCTTCAGTTTCTGAAGTAATTAAAATGAAACAGTTATTTAATTACCATGCACCAGAAGTAGTTGCCTAAAACCGATTTTTAGTAATAATTAAAGGGGTTTGGTTTGTGAGGATATACTTTTTTATAAGCTTTCTTCACTTCTTCAAGCAGTACTTTTCTAAACTCTGGCATGTTTAGCTTTTGACTAGCTGAAACAAAAAGAACTCTGTCAGCTGAAGAATTGAGATAACCTGTTTTTAAATCTCTTAGTGTTTCTTCAAAGCTTTCTTCACTAAACTCTTCCATTTTCTCTTTTAGTAAATCTACTTTGTTAAAAACTAGAATATTGGTTTTGTCAGTTGCCTTAATGTCTTTTAGTGTTTTGTTCACCACGTCAATATGTTGTTCAAAAAGCTCTTGAGAAATATCAACCACGTGCAACAAAATATCGGCTTCTCTGGCTTCATCAAGTGTAGATTTAAATGATTCAACCAAATGGTGAGGTAATTTTCTAATAAACCCTACTGTATCTGATAATAAGAAAGGAACGGTATCAATTACTACTTTTCTTACCGTGGTATCTAGCGTTGCAAAGAGTTTGTTCTCAGCCAGTATTTCACTATCGCTTAGTAAATTCATTAATGTAGACTTACCTACGTTAGTATAACCAACTAATGCCACTCTAATTTTTTCGCCACGCGATTTTCGCCTTGTTTCATTCTGTTGATCAATTTTAGCCAGCTTTTTCTTTAGCAAGGCAATATTGTCTCTTACAATTCTTCTATCGGTTTCAATTTCTCGCTCCCCAGGGCCACGCATACCTATACCACCTTTTTGACGGCTAAGGTGGGTCCATAACCTTGTAAGTCTTGGTAGGGTATATTCAAGTTGTGCTAATTCTACTTGCTTTTTAGCTTGATCAGTTTTGGCTCTTGATGCGAAAATGTCAAGAATAAGATTTGAACGGTCAAGTACTTTTATTTTCTCACCAAAGTACTGACCAAGATTTTTTACTTGACTAGGAGATAATTCATCATCAATTATCACCATATCAATCTCAAAAGCATCAACATATTCTTGAACTTCTTCAAGCTTGCCTTTGCCAACAAAAGTTTTTGGATTGGGTTGATTAACTTTTTGCGTAAATCGCTTTACTGTTGTTGCTCCTGCGGTTTGAGCCAAAAATTCAAGTTCGTCTAAATACTCTTTTGAAAGATATTCGGTTTCTTCAGGTCTTATAATACCTACTAATACGGCTTTTTCCAGGGTGTAGTTGGGTTTAATATATTTTGCGGTGCAAAGTAAAAGCTTGCCAAGGTACTTTTGTGTGGTGAATATTAAAGAAGGTCTAGTTTTTAAATCAACAGGCAGTTGGTATCAGGTTTTAAATTCTAATGGAGAATTTATTGATTGTAGGTTAAAAGGTAAAATAAGGCTTAAGGGAATTAAAAGCACAAACCCTGTTGCCGTAGGAGATGTGGTAACTTACGAGACCCTTAATAATACCATTACCGGAATAAAAGAACGTAAAAACTATTTGATTCGCAGATCTAACAACCTATCTAAGTATTCGCACATTATTGCCGCTAACCTTGATCTGGCTTGTTTAATAGCGTCTTTCAAAAATCCAAGAACATCTCAAGGCTTTATTGATCGCTTTTTACTTACCTGCGAAGCCTACGATGTAGAAGCATTGATTATTATGAACAAGTGCGACGCATATTCTGATGAAGATATTGATGAAGTGGCGCTTTTATTGGCCTTATATGAAGATATTGGTTACAAGACTTTAATGATATCAGCCAAAGAAGAAGATCATTGGCCCGAACTGCTTGATGAGTTGAATGGCAAAACAACTTTAATGAGTGGCCACTCTGGCGTGGGTAAAAGCACTATAATAAACAAGCTGATTCCAGGTTTAGAGTTAAAGACAGGTGATGTAAGTGAGGTGAATTATAAGGGAAAACATACCACCACCTTTGCCGAAATGTTTATGATGCAGAATGAAACCTTCATTATTGACACGCCAGGTATCAAAGACTTTGGCTTGGTAAATATGGAGAAACATGAAGTAAGTCATTATTTTAGAGAAATGGCTCCATTGCTACAAGAATGTAAGTTTAGCAACTGCCTACATGTAAATGAGCCCGGTTGTGCCGTTATAAATGCGGTTGAAAATGGTGAGATTGATGGTTTCCGATATCAGAACTACCTCAATATTATTCATGGCGACGAAGAGATTAATAATCCAGATTATTTGTGGCGGAAAACCTTATAGAAATTATGGATTTTAAATTTTGAATATTTTACCAATAACTACTAACACAATAACCAATAACAAAAGAAATTGCGCTGTGTAATACAAAGAGTAACTGAAGCTAAGGTAGAAGTTGAAGGCCGGGTTACTGGCCAAATTGAAAAAGGCTTATTGGTTTTAGTGAGTTTTGAATCTGCTGATGATGAAACAGATCAAAAGTGGATGATCAATAAGCTCCTAAACATGAGAATATTCGCTGATGAAAATGGAGTAATGAACAGATCGGTGATGGATGTTGATGGAGAGCTTTTAATTGTAAGCCAGTTTACCTTACATGCAAGTACAAAAAAGGGGCATAGACCAAGCTACATTAAAGCGGATAAGCCAGATTCAGCAAAAAAGAAATACCACGATTTTGTAATGGAACTTGCCAAAACAAGTGATAAAGTCATAGAAACTGGTGAGTTTGGAGCTATGATGCAGGTAAGGCTAAATAATGATGGCCCTGTTACAATTCTAATTGATTCTAAGAATAGGGAATAATATTAGTCCAATTTAACGACTTGGCCAGTACCACCTTGCGAAACATTTAGCACAGGGTCACCTTTGTAATAAAGGCTTCCGGCAGAGTTCAAATTAACATTCAACGTTTCAACCTCTGCTACATAAATATCGGCATTTGAGTTGTGAATAATGTCGGCCGTTTTAATATTGGCATTTAAAATATCAAGGTTATCGCTACCGCTATGAGAAAGCTTTAGAATATCATGTGTTCCTTCAATATTTAAAGGGTTTTCGCTGGTATTGTAAACACTTAAAACACCAAATTTTCCTGTTATGGTTCCTGATGTTCTGTCATTTGTGAATATCTCAATACCATCTTGCTCAAATTCAGGATCAAAGGCGCATAAACTCGAATCGTAAATACTAATTTGTTCAATGCGAGTGCCAAAAACGGTGGTTTTAAACGGAGAGAATTTGAATATGCATAGATCGTAGTCAAGGTAGAGGGAGTCGCCTTTTTGGTAGGTCTGTAATCTTCTAATCAGGTTTTTTGGTCCTTCAATGCCATAGGCTCCAAAACTTCCCTTGGCCAATGTAACTTCAGATTTTGCATAAACCATAAACCGTGTTGGGTTGGTATGCCATTCTTCGTTGTATTGATAAACTGTATCACCTTTAGGTAATCTTCCGCTTGGGCATGGGTTTACCATGTTATCGCCACCGCAAGAAGCAAAACCAATGATTAATGCAAGGTATTGGAGGTTTAACGCATATTTCATCTAAGAGCAAAAATAGATTAATTCAAAACCTAAATGTGTAGAAGAAATTGTGTTGTTGGTTTAATTATTGAATTAATTCGTGATACAATCAATAGAAAATGACCCCAAGCAGCATACTCATAGTTCTTGCATTATACTTTGGATTATTAATAGTAATTGCCCAAATAACCGGTAAAAAAGGCGATAACGAAACCTTTTTTACAGGGAACAGAAGTTCACCTTGGTACTTGGTTGCTTTTGGAATGATTGGCGCATCGCTTTCTGGGGTTACGTTTATTTCAATACCTGGCGCGGTGGTTAGCGATGGCTTTAGCTACATGCAAATGGTTTTTGGCTATTTGGTAGGTTACGCTGTAATTACAGGCATATTAATTCCGCTTTATTACAAAATGAACCTTACGAGTATTTATGGCTATTTAGAAACAAGATTTGGAGTAAAGAGCTATAAAACGGGAGCTGCTTTCTTTCTAATTTCAAGGGTTATTCAAGCCTCGTTTAGGCTCTATTTAGTGGCTTTTGTACTTGATGCTTTTGTATTTGGCACTTGGGGAGTTCCGTTTTGGGTAACAGTGCTTATTACTATTTTGCTTATTTGGCTCTACTCTTTTAAAGGAGGAATAAAAACCATAGTATGGACCGATACATTGCAAACCACTTTTATGCTATTGGCAGCCGGCTTAGCGGTTTGGTTTGTAAGCTCAGAACTAAACTGGAGTTTGGGTGAAATGGCTACTAGGGTTCATGAATCTGCATTTTCAGAAACATTTGTTTGGGAATGGAGCAAGGGAAATCACTTTGTAAAGCACTTTTTGGCGGGTATGTTTATAACGATTGTAATGACTGGGCTAGATCAAGATATGATGCAGAAAAACTTGACTTGCAAAAACGAAAAAGAAGCTAAAAAGAACATACGTTGGATGAGTATTGCCCTTGTTCCTGTAAATCTTTTATTCTTATCGTTGGGTGCTTTATTGTATTTGTACGGTACTGAGAAAGGTTTGGTATTAACGGAAGCAATTGGCGATTTTCCGATTCAGATAAAAGATGCTTTAAATGGAGAATTTATTGGCATTAGAAAAGACCAGCTGTTTCCGCATTTGGCTATAAATCATTTGGGTCCTGTAGTTGGTTTAGTATTTACAGTTGGCTTAATTGCCGCAGCATATTCAAGTGCCGATAGTGCGCTTACAGCACTTACCACTTCATTTTGTGTTGACTTTTTAGGTTTTAAAAAAGGAGAGGAGCGAATAAAAGAACGTTACGCTGTGCACATTGGCTTTTCACTTTTGCTCTTTGTTGTAATCGTTATTTTTAAGTCGCTGCACAACGATTCACTTATTAATCAGCTTTTCACCGCTGCGGGATATACTTACGGACCTTTGCTTGGAATGTTTGCACTAGGTCTTTTTACAAAAGTTAATGTAAAAGATAAAGTAGTACCTTATTTGGCTGTTGCTTCGGCCGTAGGAACTTATCTCATAAATATGGTATTGGTAGAGCAATTTGATTTTAAACTTGGCTTTTTAGTGCTTTTACTCAATGGATGTATTACTATGTTTTTAATGTACTTAGTTAAAGACTCAAACTCTTTATTAAAGAGCAGTTAAGCAAAAAAATATAAGTGAAAAAGACACTATTGATTATATCCGCTATCCTAGGTCTTGGAGCTTTGATTTGTTCAATTTACATTTTCGATAAACTCAACATAATGCACCAAGAAACACTTTCGCTTATCGAAAAGGAAAACATTCAACCCACTGCTATTAGCGGTGGATTGAGAATAGGTTTATTAATTGCTGTTTTTCCTTTGTTAGGTATAATCATCACAGGGTTTTTTACAAAAAAACAAAAAGGGGCAGGTTGGATTTTACTCTTTAATATTTTGGTGTTTCTGTACTGCATTTTTGGTGGAATTACCATTTTAAATTCATGGCAATAAAAAAAAACGCAGCTCCCAATTAAGAAAGCTGCGCTGGTTAGAAGTCTTATTAATGACTGCTTTTATTTCAGGTGGTCATCTAACCAACGGAAAAACTCTCTATGCCAAAGTATTCCATTTTGTGGCTGCAAAACCCAATGTCCTTCATCAGGGAAATATAAAAATCGTGACTCAATATCAAGTAGCTGAGCACTATTAAATGCTTGAATTCCTTCTCCTACAGGTACTCTAAAATCTTTCTCACCATGTATTACAAGAATTGGAGAATCCCAGTTTTTAATAAAATTGGCCGGATTAAATGCCTGATAAGAACCTTTTACATTGTTATCCCAAGGTGCACCCTTAAGATCATAATTGGCAAAAAACATTTCTTCCGTGCTACCATACCAGCTATCAAGATTGTACAAACCACAATGAGCAATAAAGCACTTAAAACGCTTTTTGTTATGTCCGGCTAACCAGTAAACTGAATATCCACCGTAACTGGCCCCTACACAACCAAGTCTTTTTTCGTCAACATAGCTGAATTTACTTGCCCATGTTGTTGCTTTTACATAATCTTTCATGGCTTGGCCACCCCAATCTCCGCTAATTTGGTGATTATATTTTTGGCCAAATGTTGGTACACCATGTCGGTTTGGTGCAATTATTATGTAATCATTAGCGGCCATAAGTTCAAAGTTCCATCTAAAACTATAGTATTGGCTAATGGCTGCTTGTGGCCCACCTTGGCAATAAAGCAAAGTTGGGTATGATTTTGTTGAATCAAAATTTGGAGGCAAAATCATCCAAGTCAACATTTTTTCTCCTGTTGAAGTTTTAATCCAATGCTTTCTTACTGTTGATTTATCAAGCTTACTAAGAATATCATCATTCCAGTTTAAGAATCTTTCGTAACTACCATTTTTAAGGTTTATCTCAAATATGGTATTGGGTTCTTGCATGGTGCTTCTTTGTGCAAATGCCGACTTGCCTGCAATAGTGTATCCACTAAAATTGCATTCACCTTCGGTTATTTGTTCTACTTTTTTGCTCCCTACGTTGAGTTTAAATAAGTGAAAAGTTGCATTTACACCTGACGTGAAAAATATCTCTTCTCCATCTTCGCTCCAAGTTAAATGATCTGCGCTTATGTCTTTTCCTTTTAGTAAATCTGTAATTATCGGATCGGCAAGATTTTCTTTAAGGGTTATGGTATTTTTATCTGATTCATAACCCGGTGTCCACATACTGCTCCAAATAAGTTTTTCTCCATCAGGAGAAAACACGGGAGTTTTGTCATAGCCAAAGTTATCCATGCTTACGTTTTCGGTCATTTTAGAATCAAAGTCATAAACGTAAATATCACTGTTTGTGCTTTCGGCATATTCTTTACCCGAAAGTTTCTTGCATGTATAGGCTATTTTTAGACCATTAGGGCTAATTGTATACTCTTCGCTTCCTCCAAAAGGACTAAGCGGTGCATCATATTTTTCACCCTTCATTATGTCTTCATATTCCCCCATTGGGTTATTAATATCGTAGTTCTGTACAAAAATGTGGCTGTAGCTGTAGTCGTGCCATTGGTCCCAGTGTCGGTACATTAAATCATCGTAAACTCTACCTGAAGCTTGCGGAAGATCAGGATATCTGTCAACCGTGTTTTGATCTAATTTTACATTAGCAGAAAATACGATTCGGTTCATTGAATTTGAATAATGAAACCCTGTAACACCTCCTTCGTAGTTTGTAACTTGTCTTATTTCTTCCGGGTTTTCAATGTTCATTTCAAAAACTTGAGGTGCCCCCATTGTGCTGTTAATAAAGCCAATAAACTTTCCATCAGGTCTCCATTCAAGGTTCCAACAGCTTGTAGCAATATCGGCAGTTAACTTTTTTGCTTCACCACCTTTGGTGCTCATCAAGTAAATGTCAGTTTTACCTGAGTTCTTTTTCCAATTGTAATCGGTTATGGTAAAAGCAATGTATTTCCCATCAGGGCTTGCCATTGGTGATCCAACACGGTCAAGTTCCCAAAGTAATTCGGGGGTTAGTCTGTTTTGAGCCTTAATTGCAAAAGCAATCGAAAACAAAGCAAGTAGTAATGTTATTCTTTTCATTTTTTTATGGTCTTAATTGTGTGATTTTCTCCATTCTCTCGTCTTTGGTAAGCGCTCTTCCTGTACTAAAAACTGAGTTTTTATTTGTGTTGTTGCCAAGCTTGGCTGAAAACCAATACTGTTTCAATTCCAAGTTTGTAAAGTATACTTCACCAAGGTTATCTGTTTGCAATGTGGCTATTGCGTTGCTTTGGTTTTGGTAATCAAGCTGCGACTCAAAAAGATCAACATTTGCCATTATCGCATTAGAATTATCAACTTGTGTAACTTTTACTATAAGAGAAGCGGTACCTTCTTCGGCTGGTTCTTCACCTGTGC
The DNA here is from genome assembly GCA_049115495.1 of Bacteroidia bacterium. Lineage (GTDB taxonomy): Bacteria > Bacteroidota > Bacteroidia > CAILMK01 > JACPUW01 > JACPUW01. The sequence goes on from JAGDZV010000003.1 coordinate 111,633, forward strand.
AAGCGCAAAAAACAATGCATAAGCTCAGACTAAATAGAAGCAGAATTTTATTCATAAAATTGGATTAAGGTTTGCGAAAATAAAGGATACGGTGCTTAGAAATAAACCGAATTGTTGCTTGCTGAAATAGTTAATTGCAACTTTGCAAATTGAGATAATGGAATGAAACCAAATAATACGATTGAACTTTTTGATATTGCTGAAATATCAAGTAATAAAGGAAATAGCACATTTAGAATTGGTTTAAATCAACAGCGTGAAGGTCTTTTGGGCTATAGAACCGCCGGAACTACGTTTGGAGGTCATTGGCACGAAGGTAAATCCACATCAAAAAATCCCGAGACAGTTTATTTGTTACAAGGGGTAATGGAGTTAAGAACAAAACATATTGACCAAAAAGAAGAAACCATTACGCAATTAAGAGCGCCAATTGGTGTAAAAATATGGCCTGAAATATGGCATCAGCTTTATGCAATTACAGATGTATGTTTTGTTGAATTGAATAGTCTTGAAGAACATATTGCAGATACAAAATATCCTAATTCAAAATGAGTGTGACCTTTTTCTCATTAAGAGAAGTTTTACAGCCTTTTATTCGCAAAATCAATTCGTTAAATGAAAGATCCACTAGGTAAAGCCCTTTTTAAATATCATGAAACGGGCGAAGAGCAGAAGCTGAAGGTGTTTTCTCAGGATGTACATACTGATGTTTATAAGGCATCTTATTTTTTTAGAGATATTGAAGAAATGCCCGAACTAGAAATTGATGCATTAAAAATGTGCAAAGGAAGAATTCTTGATGTAGGTGCAGGAGCGGGTTGCCATAGTATTTGGCTCCAAAATAAGGGCTTTGATGTTACGGCAATTGACACATCGGCAGGCGCCGTAGATACAATGAAAGCTAGAGGTGTAAAGAATGCAATAAATGAATCTATTTATGATCATAATGAATCATACGACACCATATTAATGCTCATGAATGGAATTGGACTATCAGGCAAATTAAGGCTTGTAGGTAATCTTTTAAACAAACTAAAAAGTCTTTTGAATACTGGTGGTCAAATACTTACCGATTCATCAGATATTTTTCATTTGTACAATAGTTTAGATTCAGATGATCTTTTAAATCTAGAAAAGGATTATTTGGGTGAAGTGAGTTTTCAATTTGAATATAATGGAGAAAAGAGCGATTGGTTCGATTGGATTTACTTAGATCAAAGAACATTTAAAGAGGTTGCCACCAACTCGGGTTTCTCATTTAAAATAGTTGCTACAGACAGTAGCAAAGCTTATTTGGCACATTTGCACCTATAAATTGGAATTATTGTTTAAAGAATAAGGTTAATAGCCAACTTGATTGAGTTATATATGATCAGATTTTTATTTTCTTGCTTATTTACAACGCTTTTCTTTTTTTCAAACGCCCAACAAACCATTACTGTAACTGTAAAGGGGGTAGAATCAGGTACTGATGAACCAAATGTTCCCGTAGTAATTGAAAATAGAGAATTAGGGATTTATAAAACCTTGATTTCAAGCCCTAACGGCACAATTACTACTTCGTTTTCAGGAACTGGAACGTTTATAGTTTATGTGGCCAAATCAGACTTAGTTTATTCAGTAGATACGGCAATTTTAAGCATTCATTCAAATGAAAAAGCAAGTGCTATTTTGCTTGTTTCAAATAAACTAAACGAGCTGCCCACAGTGGTATTAGAAGGTGAAAAATACTCAGTAACAAAGCTTAACACGGTAAATGCAGAAGTAAGCAGTGAATTAGGCAACAGAGAAATTAGTAAGCTTCCTGTAGAAGGAAGAGATATTACAAGGGCACTTTTTAGATTACCTAATGTAAGTCAAGCAACTGGATTTTATCCTGAAGCGCCAAATGTTGCTATTAATGGGGCTAATTCTTTGTTTACTAATTATTTAATTGATGGATTTGATAACAACGAGAATTTTTTGGGAGGAATGCGGTTTAACATCCCTGTAGGTTTCAGCGAAAACATTCAAGTTCTCACTAATAATTTTTCGGCAGAATACGGTAATTCAGCCAATGGAGTTATTAATGTTACAAGTAGGTCTGGTGGCAATAGCACAAAAGGCGAAGTTTTTTACCAAACAAGACCAGGCCCCATTATTGATGCTTCTTCGCCATATGCTCAAAGAGATTTATCAGGAAATCAAGTAAAAGATGGTTTTCAAAGACAACAGCTTGGTTTTGGCATTGGAGGTGCTCTTGTACCAAATAAAACTTTCTACTTTATTAACTATGAGCAGACTTATGATATTAAAGACAATTTGCTCAATGTTCCAGATCTTGGTATAAACGAAACAGTAAGGGGGCAAAACTCATTTGGCTACTTTTCTGCTAAGCTAGATGAGTACTGGAACAGCAAAATGCATTCTTCTTTAAGGGTAAACTTGGGCAGGGTTGATATTGAAAGACAAGGAGGTGGTTTAGAAGGTGGTGTTTCTTTTCCTTCGGCTGCAAACTCGCAATTAAGAAACTCATTTACAGTTGCTTCAAAAAATGAATACTATGAAGAAAACTTTACTATACAAACAAATTATCAGTTTTCTAAGTTCAATTGGAATTATGCAAATGCCATAAATCCCAACCAACCAAATGTTACGGTACTTGGTCCTGATCAACAAACTATAGCACTGCTTGGCCACCCAGGATATTTGTTTAATGAGAATGAAGAAACGCATCAGTTTCAACAAAAATTTACTTACGATAAAGGTGGCCACCATTTGGTATTTGGTGCCGAGTTTAAATCTTCTTACTTTAACTTATTGGGTGGAGGTAATCCAAATGGTAGCTATACTGTATTGCTTACGGAAGATGAGCTTTCTAATTTAAAAAATGAAAACTTTGGTGCTGCATTGTCTATATACGATATTCCGAGTAGTGTAACCGTTTTAAATTATGCAATTGAGTTAAGAGGAGCTGCATTAGCAAAGCGACAGAATATTACCAGTTTTTACATTGAAGATCAATGGCAAGCAAGCTCTCTTTTATCAATAAATATGGGCTTGCGATACGATTATGATAATTTAAGCGTAGGTGGCGGTAATAATGGAGATTATAACAATATTGCTCCAAGGTTTAGTGCCAATTATAAGTTGAACGAGAAGTCTTCGTTAAGAATAGGCTATGGCATTTTTTACGAAAAAGTACTTTATGCCATATATAGCGATGCTATGCAACAAAGCTCTAATAATGATCAGTTCAAAATGCAAATTGAAGAATTTGTGCGTTTAGGCATTTTACCAGAAGATACTGATATTGACAAGGTACTTACTGAGGGTAATTTAGGTGCAAATGCATTTGATGTTGATTACTTACAAGGGCCTTCAGCCAATGCATTAAATGAAAACAGAAATACTGTTTTTTCGAATGAAAGACGTATTCTAAATCCAAATGGGTATAAAAATCCATTCGCCCATCAATTTACTATGGGTTATCAAAATCAAGTAAATAAGAATACTCTTTTTTACATTGATTTAGTACACAACAGATCTTACAACCTTTTTAGGCTTACCAACCTGAATGCGCCACAAGCTTATTCAGTAAATGCAAATAATGTTGAGGTTCGTTCGGCACAAGAAGCTGACCTTACAAGGCCAGTGCCTATTTCGCGCGGTGCATTTAGTGTAATTAATGATAGCATAGTTACTGGTATTGCAAGAAACGTTGTAATGACCGAATCGGCCGGAAGGTCTAATTACTATGCTGCTAGTTTTACTTTAAATAAGGATTTAGGACAAGATAAATATGCTTACAGGCTAAGCTATACTTTGTCAAGGCTTGAAAACAATACTGAAGATATAAACTTTAGAGCCATGGATGCAAACAATTTTGATGCAGAATGGGGGCCTAGCATTAACGATAGATTACACATTATTAATGCTTTTATTATTTACGAGCCAATCAAAAGATTAAATGTAACTGTTGCTGCTTTACTTCAAAGCGGTCAGCCTATAAATAGAATACCTGATGCTTTGATCTATGGTACCACAGATTTAAACGGTGATGGAAGATCATTTGGAGACGCATACGTAGGCAATAGCGATAGAAGCCCGGGTGAAACACGAAACAGCGATAGATTGCCGTGGAGTAAAACGATTGACTTAAGTGTGCAGTATGCGTTTGACTTAAAAAAGAAAAATGCTTTTGAAATTAGAGCAGATATTTTTAATGTATTAAATACTATAAATCTAAGCGGTTATTCAAACAATGCTACTCAGAGTAATCAAATTCAAATTGGTTCGGGTGCCAATGGTGCTTTTACGGCTAAAAATGCAGCGCCTCCGCGTCAATTTCAATTCGTTTTGCGATATAAATTCTAATTGCTTTTCTTAAAAAAGACAATTGATGACCTAGGTCATCAAATTAATTTGATGAAGAATGTCATATTTGTTTAAGTTTAAGGGTTGTGAAACCTAAACAAAACGAAATATGTTGTGTTAATTCATTTGGTAATTAGAATTTACACAACGAATGTTTTGTACTAAGAGAGTGATTAATGAATGCAGTAAAGTCTTATATACAAGAGCTTGAAGAAGATGGTATTTACCTATCAAATTTGAGCGGAGAAAATAGGTTTATTCCCTGGAGAAGAATTTCTCATTTTACATTAAATACGAGAGAGGAGCGTAATAATGCGAAAATTAAGCTAAAGGAAGGTTATCAATTGGTGGTAAAGATTAACGAACCTTTTAGTTTGGCACAGCGCATTTATAAGGTGCTTTTTAATCATGGCGAAGATGCCAAAGAGTCTTTACCCGAGTTTGAAATTACTTGATAACTGAAATTTTTAGTTGCGCAATAGATCCATTCTCAAATCCAAAAATCACCAACAACGGTGCATACATTAATTGGTCAACCCCACTTGACCAATACCCGTTTTCAAAAGCCAATTTCTTTACATTCTTACCATTAAAGTCAACTATTTGCACACTTTTAAGCGGTTGGTCTAAGGGCTCGTAAAATCTTATTTCGTTGCTGGCAATTAGCCATTTAATTTCTTTTTGCTCACCAAAATAAAAGTGAGCAAAAACACTTGAATTTCCTTGGCCGCCAAATTCTAAATAGTAGTAGTTGGTGTCAAAGTCTTTTGGCGCTTCATGCACAAATGAATAACCCATATCATTATCGCTATCACCACAAATGCCTGGAATTTCACCAATTTGAGAAAATCCAATACTCGTATCAGTAGAGTGATAAATTCTAATTCCATTACATGTGTTGCCACCACCAATGGTAAAACTTATTCTAATGCCACCATCAAATTCATCATCTATAAAAAGGTTTGTAAGTATAGGATGCTGAGCCAATGCCCCACATGGAATAAGTACAAATTGTGCTATTACGAATAAGAATTTCACCAATTGAAGAATGCCGTAAACAACAAAAAAGTTCTAACCAATTGTATTAAAATGCGTTTTATGATTCTAAAACTTACATTTAGAGCTTATGACAATCGCAATTCTTGTAAAATACTTCCATTACATTTCAATTTTTATTTTGGTTGCTTCGGTTTTTTGTGAATTTGTATTGGTTAAAAAAGCACTGAGCAGAAGTGAAATATTAAGGTTATCAAAAATTGATATGCTGTATGGATTGTCTAGCCTAGCAGTAGTTGGTTTTGGTTTTTTACTTTGGTTGGGTGTGGGGAAACCAGCTGATTTTTACTCCGAAAATCCAATTTTCGGAGTAAAAGTAACCTTAGCTATTTTACTTGGATTATTTAGTATTTATCCAACAGTATATTTTATGAAGAACCGAAAAGGCGAATCAAATGAAGTTATTGAAACGCCTAAACTTGTGTTTTACAGCATATATGCCGAGTTCTCACTTTTAATAATTATTCCCTTTCTTGCAACGTTAATGGCCAATGGTATAGGCCTTTAGTACTAAATAAAAATGGCTATTAATAAAAAAAATAATAAGCTGCTATTTTTTACAATAGCAGCTAAAAGCGTTTTTTTAATGTATGAATTGGGAAACCCTTCATTCTTAAGCAGATTGCTTAGCCGGTTTAGGCTGTAAATGCTTATGATAAGAACCCCTAAAGTTAAAACTAACATTAAATTCTTAAGGCTTATAAGCCCGTGCTCTAAACCAATTAGCCCAAGAATAAAAATGACTAAGAAGACAATTGATACAAGGTAGTTCTTATTTCTTTTTGAAGTTAGGTTTACCAATTTCACCTTATCGCCGTCAGACAAAATAAGATTAGCTTGTTTTTGAAGGTGTATTGAATAAACAAACCCAGCAATTACAATTGCAAATGGCAAAAAAAACTTGTACAAGGTTAATCCTTAAAGAATTTTACATCTTTACCATCAAATTTCACTTTGCCTTTTTGCAATAAAGCAATTGAATCCATTAGTTTAACTTCAAAAAAGCTTTCGCCTTTATTAACTTTTATTCTGCCAATTGGGCTTTTATTGTTGCCCAAAGCCTTGTTAATCATGGCTATAACGTGGGTTGGGTTTACCTTATGACGTGAGCCTCTATCAACCTTCATTTGTTCCCAGCCACCTGAGTCTCTGTCGTCTCTTCTTCCACGATCATTTCTGTCTCTGTCTCTTCCTTTACCTCTAGAACGTTCGTTTCGTCCACCACGACCCTGTCTTTGTTCTTTTTTAGGTGGCTCTATATTTAAATCAGGAGCATTTCTATAATCATTCAACAAATGCTGAAACTCATAGGCTACTACTTTCTTTATGAGCTCTTCTTTTTCTAGATGATTAAGTTTTTCGAGTGCGCTTGGCAAAAACTCCCCAATAGTGTTTTCATTAACTTCTAGCGCACTAATTTTATTAAAATAGTGGTGAAGCTGATTTTGGCATATTTCCCATCCACCAGGAATTTCTTGCTTTTCAAATTTCTTGTTAATAATTCGCTCTATTTCATGTAGCCTTCCAAACTCACGCGAATGAATAATTGCTATTGATATTCCTTCTTTGCCGGCTCTACCTGTTCTTCCACTTCGGTGAGTATAGTTTTCAGTATCGTCTGGCAAATTGTAATTGATAACATGGGTAAGATTATCAACATCAATTCCTCTGGCTGCAACATCTGTGGCTACAAGAATCTGTAAGGTTTTGCGCCTAAACTTATCCATTACTGTATCACGCTGACTTTGGCTTAAGTCACCGTGAAGTGCATCAGCATTGTACCCGTGCGTTAATAGTTTGTCAGCTACATCTTTAGTTTCGGCCCTTGTTCGGCAAAATACCATGCCATAAATCTCAGGATGTGCATCAACAATTCGTCTAAGTGCTTCGTATCTATTTCTTGAAGTAGTTAGATAGTAATGATGTTGCACATTAGAAGTACTTTCATTCTTTTTGCCAATGGTTACTTCTTTAGGGTTGTAAAGATAATTTTTGGCGATTGAAGCTACATCTTTTGGCATTGTAGCCGAGAACATAAGTGTTCTTCTTTCATCAGGTGTTGCTTGCAATATGGTTTCAATATCTTCTTTAAAACCCATATTTAGCATCTCATCTGCTTCATCAAGCACCAATATTTCTAATTGACTAAGGTCTATTTTACCTCTATTCATTAAGTCAATTAGTCTACCTGGTGTTGCCACCAAAACATGAGGTGGTTTTCTAAGCTTTTTAATTTGAGCAACAATGTCGGTTCCACCGTACACTGCCATGGTTCTCACACCTTTTATATATTTAGAATAAGTAGCTAAATCTCTACTTACCTGCATGCAAAGCTCCCTTGTTGGAGTTAATATTAGAGCATGTATGTAGTCTTCAGAAGTTTCAATATCATGAACAATGGGTAATCCAAAGGCTGCAGTTTTACCAGTTCCTGTTTGAGCAAGCCCAACTAAGTCTTGATCTGATTCAATTAAAACTTTGGCGGTTTGCTCTTGAATAGGTGTTGGTTGTGTAAAGCCCAATTCTTCAAGGGCCTTTAAAATTTCGGGTTTATAACCCAATTCTTCAAAAGTTGTCATTAAATGTATGAGTGATTGACCTGCAATCAATTAGAAAATTGACTGCAAAGGTAGTTGATTGATTTTCAAAAGCGGAATAATAAAAATGAGCCTTTCCTTTGGGTATTCTTGACTGATTTGAAGTAATATTACCGCTTTTTAAAAGAAATGATAATGAGATACTTTGTTTTTCTAATTGCAATAAGTGCATTTATAGGTTTACAGGCTTGTGGAGGTGAAGAACTTACGGTGGTTGCCGATTTTGATTCAGAATTGGTTGAAGGAAATAAATATGCTTTCAACGTTACAACCCAAGAATATACTTCGGTTGAGTGGAGCATAGAAGGAGCAACATATACTGAACCTAACATTGAACATACCTTTAGTACTGAAGGTACTTTTGATGTTGTACTTAAAGTAACACTTGAAAAAGATGGGGAAATAGCTACAAACGAAACCTCTAAATCATTTACCATTTCAACGCAGTACGAATGCATAAAGGTGAACACAAAGTTCGGAGATTTTCAATTTTACCTTTATCAAACCACACCACTGCACAAAGAGAATATTGTTAAACTAGCTCAAGAAGGCTATTACGACGGTACAACTTTTCATAGAATAATTAAAGGTTTTGTAATTCAAGGAGGCGATCCTTTATCAAAAGATGGAGACCCATCAAATGATGGTACAGGCGGACCTGGATATACTGTTGATAGAGAGTTGAACAGCAAGTTAGAACACGTTCAGGGCGCGATTGGCGCTGCAAGAAAGTCTAATGAAACTGCTAGCAATGGCTCTCAATTCTATGTTGTAGAAAACTCAGCAGGAGCACATCATTTAGATGGTCAATACACTGTTTTTGGAATTGTTTTTGATGGAATGGATGTGGTTTCAACAATAGCATCTCAGGCAAAAGATGGTGGTGATAGACCATTGTCTAACATTACTATGGAAGTAGATGTTATTTACCACAGCGCCAGTACATTAAAGAATAGTTTCGGGTTCGATATTCCGGCTGAATAATTCGATAATTGTCAAATAGAAAAGACCTTACCGCCGGATCTGTACAATCCAATTTAATTAGACTAACGCTGCCAATGCTTGTAGGCATTTTTAGTATGGTGGCTTTTAATCTTATTGATACGTTTTATGTGGGCAAATTGGGTAAAGATGAATTGGCCGCACTAAGCTTTACTTTTCCGGTAATTACCTTAATTTTTAGTTTAATACAAGGTATTGGAATGGGAGCTACGGCTTTAATTTCAAAATCAATAGGTAAAAACGATCTTCAAAAAGCCAAGAGAGAAACAAGCGATTCTCTTATGCTTGGCTTAATACTAGCAGGTATATTTTCAGCAATTGGTTTCTTTACCATCAGACCAGTATTTAGTCTCTTAGGTGCTGAAGGTCATATACTTGAGCTTATAGAAGACTATATGAGTATTTGGTATTTTACCATTGTTTTTGTGGTTATACCTTTTGTAGGCAATAGTGCTATACGTGCAACGGGAGATGCCAATACACCTGCAATGATCATGATATTCGCAGTGGTAATCAATGCCATTTTAGATCCCTTATTAATATTTGGAATTGGACCTTTTCCCGCACTTGGTTTAAAAGGAGCCGCCTTGGCTACAAGTATTTCAAGGGCCATAACACTTTTTGTTTCCCTTTATATTCTGTATTTCAGGGAGAAACTAATCACCTTTGATATTCCTCCAATGAATGTTTTAAAGAGCTGTTGGGGCGCTGTATTGTACATTGGAATTCCATCAGGTTTCAGCAGAATGCTTGGGCCAATTGGAATTGCAATTGTTACTGCCACAATTGCGCAATTTGGAGAGTCTTCTGTTGCGGCATTCGGTGTGGGGTCAAGAATCGAGTTTTTGTTTATGACCATACTTATAGCGCTTGCTGCTAGTTTTGGACCATTTACAGGTCAGAATTTGGGTGCGGGCAAAATAGAAAGGGTAGAAGAAGCTCTCAAAAAAGCCGGCTCGTTTTCTTTATTGTGGAGCATTTCAATGGCCGTGGTTTTGTTCTTTTTTGGTAAGACCTTAGCGAGCGTATTTAGTGAAAATGCTGAAGTAATTGAAAATACGGGGCTCTATTTAAGTATAGTGCCTTTGGCATTTGGTTTTCAGGGGATAGCGCAAACTGTAAATTCAATTTTGAATACAATAAAAAAGCCGATGCATGCATCGGCTTTAATTCTTTTCACTATGGTTGGATTGGTTGTTCCTATGGTTAAATTAGGAGCTAATTTCTATGGGTTGCAAGGCATTTTTGCAGCATTGGCCATTTCTTACTTTATAGGTGGCTCAACCGCTTACGTGCTATGCAGGCGATGGTTATCAAAACCAGAATTTATTCAAGGTCAATAGTATCTGGTGCTCGGTTGATAAACTTTTCAACAACATTTTTTTCTAAAGTTGCCATATCCTGAACCAATTCAATTTTTGGTAAATTATTAGGACTGATAACAGCACTTGCAAATTGACTTACGAAAACTTGATGAAAAGTGGCATGTGGAAAAACGTAATCATTAATAGGGTCAAAAAGCTCTTTATTTCCTTCTTCACCAAGGTCTACCAAAATATCATTGTAAGCATCGTTAATTCTTTTAATAGCTTTCTCTTTATTTGCTTGAGAAGCGCCTTCCCACGGAATTCTGGAAATTCCAGGAAATATATAAACATCTTTACCATCCCAATCTTCTTGATTAATTGCTTCAAGTATAGCAGAAGATTCGATTTTAAAAAGTTGTTTATAGCTAGATGGGTTTAAGAATGTGGCATCAATTTGATCTTTGCTTTCTTCAGAAATCCCTGTTAAAATCTTGGTGTCTTCTCCCCAATATTGGCACTCAAAGTTTTTTCTATAGGTGTCATGTGGCCCATTAAGTGCTGTTAAATCATCATAAACTGTTTGTCTTTCACTTTCAGGAACAAGTTCTGGATCAAATTCGTAGCCAGCCATTATGGTTCCACCATCTTTTTCATTTTTTACCAATTTGGCATAATTCTCTACATCAGATTCAGTTAGGCAATCATCTACATTTACATTTGGGTCTATACCCAATTGGTCGCAACCTATTGAGAGTAAACCAAAAGCGATTATTGGAACAAAAAACCTTTTCATTTCGGACTTGATTTTTATGGTTGAAACGAATTTAACATAAATTGAACCAGAGATTAACACCTTCATCTACAGTATTGTATAGGCATTTATCGAAAATTTAAAGTGTCAAATCGAGAATTTTAAGGGCTTTATGGAACAAAGTATATTCTATTGTGTTTTTTAAAAGATGAGACCCACGTATTTATACACTCTTATTTTAACCTTTATTGTTTTTGCAGCTTGCGCACAAAACACATCGAAATCAAAAAGTAATATGAGTAATTCGCAAAAGGACCTAAACATACAATTAGAACTTAAAAATCCAAATGCTGAAAAGGATACTATAGTTTTAGGTGCTGGATGTTTTTGGTGTATTGAAGCCGTTTTTCAGCGTATAGAGGGTGTAGATTCTGTTGAATCTGGTTATGCCAATGGTCAAATAAAAAATCCGAGTTATAGAGAAGTTTGTACAGGCCGAACTGGCCACGCTGAAGTGGCGCAATTGGTTTATGACCCTAAAGTAGTATCGCTTGCCGAAATTTTAGAAATATTTTGGTTAACTCATGACCCAACAACACTTAATAGGCAAGGCAACGATGTGGGAACACAATATAGAAGCGGTATTTATTATCGTAATGAATATCAAAAGAAAGTAGCTGAGCTATCAAAGAAAACTGCTGATGAATCTGGGCTTTGGAACAACCCAATTGTAACAGAAATTGAGGCAATAAACAGCTATTATGTGGCCGAAGATTACCACCAGAATTACTTTAACGAAAACAAAAACCAACCTTATTGCACCTTTGTAGTAAAACCAAAGGTCGAAAAAGTTCATAAACTGTTTAAGGATAAGATGAAAAACTACTATTTGACTGAATAGATCTGCTTTTTTGTAAAATGTGTTGAGAACAGGGATTATTTCTGCGCTTATTTCCATGGCTATTTCTCACATTTGTATCTATGAGAAGGATTTTAGCAGGATTAGTATTAATTCTTACTTTTAGTGACCTAAAAGCCCAAGATAGCTTGCCCGATACAATGGTTGTTGTTTCTGGTAGTTTAAATATTTCGGTTAACATGGGGCGCAATGCAGGTAACAATACCGCCCCTGAAAATGGGCTGGTAAGTCCTGGGTTACTTGTAGGAAATGTATACATAGGGTATCAATACAATGTAGGTAATAACTGGGGTGTTAATACTAGCTTGGGTATTGGTTATCAGCCATTTAAATTTAGAACAGTTGACGAAGCCTCTAAGGATGTTTTTAATGAAATAACCTTTATGATGCCCTATTTTGGGTTGCAACTGGGTTTAAATAGGCAGTTAGACAATGGAATGTTTTTTGGCATTGGAATTGATTTACATGTAAACACATTAGCAAATTATGATGCAAATTATCCTTCGATAAGCAGCAACATCGAGAGCTTTGAAATGCTTTATTTAGAAAGAAGTTTAACAGAGTATTCGGCAGTGCAACAAGGTGTTAACTTTAAGTTGGGCAAACAAATTACAAAAGGAACTTGGAGCGGCATAGACCTTTATTTTAAAGCCAATCTTTTGTCAAGAAATAAATTAGTAATTGACTATTGGTTTGATGAAAAATATGATGAATTTATGTTGGCCAAAAATGATCCTGACGTTTCTATACCTACCCCTTCTGGCAAGGTTAGATACAATGGCGGATTTATTGGATTTGGGGTTTGTTATAATTTTAACCAGTATTAAGCATGAAAAAAGTTAAGATTTCACTACTCATATTATTGGGAATATTCGTGGTTATGCAAGTTTTTAGAATTGATAAAACCAATCCTGAAACTGTAATTGAAAATCAGTTTAGCATTGTTGAAAATGCACCTGATGAAGTGGTTTCAATAATGAAGAATGCATGTTTCGATTGTCATTCAAACTATACCAATTACCCGTGGTATAGCAATGTTGCACCAATTTCTTGGGTAGTTAAAGACCATATTAATGAAGGCAGAGAGGAGCTAAACTTTAGCGAGTGGGGAACCTATAGCGAAGGCAAAAGGCATCACAAACTTGATGAATGTATTGAAGAAGTTGGAGAAGGAGAAATGCCTTTGAGAGGATACGTTGTTTGGCATAATGAAGCCTTGCTTAGCCCAAGTGATACATCAGTATTGTTTTCATTTTTCAGAAAAACAATGAGCCATTACCCAGACGAGCATTAGTTTATGATAGAGAACTTGAATGTACTTTACATTGATGATGAACCAGAAAACCTATTGGTTTTTCGTTCTGGTTTTAAAAGAGAGTTTAATGTATTTGTGGCAGAATCGGTGGCAGAAGCTTGGAATATTCTAAGTCAGGAGCACATTCAAGTGGTGGTAAGCGATCAAAGAATGCCCATTTATACGGGTACTGAATTTTTTAGCGAGCTAAAAGCTAAAAAGCCCCAAATAATACGAATACTATTAACAGGCTACGCCGATTTTGACGATGTTATTGAAGCCATAAATAATGGAAAAATTTACCATTACATAAACAAGCCGTGGGATAGAACTCAACTTAAAAATGTAATTGTAAATGCTTTTGATACTTTTAATCTTCAAGCCCAAAACAAACTATTAATCGATAAGCTTGAGCTGCATAATCAGGTTTTAGAGCAAAGAGTAAAAGAACGAACCCAAGAACTTATTGCACAAAACGAGCAACTTGAAGAGGTAAACTCAGAACTGCAAGAGCTGAATGATGCGTTAACACAAAGGCTTGATGATAATGTACAAGGTTTAGGTTTTGATGACGATCTAAGTACAGAACTTGAGCAAAAGTCAAAGGAGTTGGCATCATACAGTTTGCAGCTCATTCAAAAAAACAAGGTGCTATCAGATTTAAAATCTGAACTAAAACAGATAATGAAAAGCGCTGAAAGCACAAACAAAAAGAAATTTAGAAGTTTAGTGGGGCTGATTGACTACAGTTTTAGTGTTGAAAAGGAGTGGAGCAGATTTAGGCAGGTATTTGAGAACGTACACAAGGAGTTCTACAATCAGTTAGATAAAAAACATTCAAACCTTAGCCCATCAGAAAGAAAACTAGCTGCACTCTTTAAATTAGGACTAGATTCTAAAGAGATTGCTGATGTATTGGGTATCTCTCAAGATAGCCTTAAAACTGCCCGGCATAGATTGAGGAAAAAATTAGACTTGGGTTCAGATGAAAATTTGAGCATTTACATTAATTCAATCTAGGCTTGTTTACCTTTTGTTCCCTATGGTAAATGAGTTTGAGTATATCAAGTGAATACTTTTGTACTTGTTATGCTTCGAACCATCATACTATATTTAGCACTAGGCTTTAGTGCAAGCGCTTGGGCTAACCCTACCATTGACAGCTTAAAAAACTCCCTAACTCACAAAAGCGACAGTAACGACTGTAAAACATATCAGAGACTATGCTTTGCCCATTTGAACATTGATTTAGATAAAGCAGTAGAATACGGACTTAATGCATTAACCATTGCAAAAAGTATTGATAGAGAGGCCTCAATTATATCATCAAAAAATGCTGTTGGCTTAGCTTATTTCTACAAAAGCGACCTTGAATTAGCTAGAAAATATTGGCTTGGTGCTTTGTTTTCTGTTAATAAATTCAACAATACGAGCCAAGAGTATCAACTTTTGGTTCGTCTTGGAATTGCAAATTCAAATCTTGGTTTTATAGATTCAGCTCGAATCTTTTTTTATAAGGCAAAACAAATAGGGGTGGCTGAACAAGATTCATCAAAAATTATCACTTGTCTTAGCAATATTGCCGTTGAAGAGTTTAGACAGGGTTTTCATGATAAAGCAATTCCGCTGAATATCGAAGTTCTAAAATGGTATAAGGAGAACTATCAGAATAGTTACGCTACAAATATTTCAAATATTGCAAACAACTTAAGCTCAAGCTTTATTGATTTTAAGGATTGGGTTAGCGCAGCCAAGTATGCTCTTATTGGAAAGCGATACGCACAACGCGCAAACTTCAACCAAGGCATTATAAATTCTTTCACCTTATTCGGAATTATTGAAAGTGAGTCTGGAAGTCAAGATTCGGCTCAGAACTATTACAACTTGGCCTTAAATAGATTAGAAAAGTCCCCAAACGACTTGAATCAAATTCAGCTTTTTAACAACAAGGCACAAAGTTTTATAAAAACAAAAGCATTTGATAGCGCGAGCACTTATTTTTCAAAAGCATACAGAATTGGTGAAAGAATAAAGGCTCCACTTAACAAATGCATAAGTTTATTGGGTATTAGCCAAGTAAAGTTAAAAAACAAAGAAATAGATAGCGCACTTATAAATGCTCGAAAAGGTTATTTAATCGCTAAAAAAGGAGGATATAATACAGATAAAATGAATGCATCAAAGCTATTAAGCACTGTTTTTAGCAAGCTTGGTGTGCATGATTCTTCATATTATTTTCTAAATGAATATTTGACATTAAATGATAGTTTAAATTCAATTGAAGCTATTCAGAAAATTACTGCCATAGAAAGACTCAATGAGCAAAAAGTGCAAAAGCAAAAGCTTAAGCAAGCAAAAACTGAAAGTTTGCTAAACGCAGAAAAGCTTGAGCTAAAAGAAAAACAGAATACTTATTTAATCACTTTTTCTGTAATTGTTTTAGTTGTTTTAGGTGGTTTACTAGTTACCTTTTTTTCATTGTATAAAACTCGTAATAGACTCACCGGAATAAATGGTCAACTAATTAGAGAAAAAGAACTATTAACCACGAAAACACAGGAACTAAATGCAGCCAATGAAACTTTGAAAGAAACACAAGCTCAATTGATTCAAAGTGAAAAACTTGCTAGTTTAGGTCAGCTTACGGCGGGTATTGCGCATGAAATAAATAACCCAATAAACTTTGTAAAAGCCGGTATTGAGAGCTTGAAGTTGGAACTAGAAGATGTTAAAAAATTAATAACAACACCAAGCGAAAATGCTGCATCTAAGACTAATGAAGATGATTTGGGCGAAATGATCAACGAGATTGAAGCCATTGCACAAGGTATTACAAATGGTGCAAATAGAACTGCTGAAATAGTAAAAGGGCTTAGAGTTTACGCCAGAACAAGTGATGAAGGAAAAACAAGTTTTAATGTAAAGGAAAGCATTGAGAATACACTTTTACTATTAAAAAACAGTTATAAAGATCGAGTTGAAATAACTACAAGTTTTGATAGGAAAACAGTGATTGATGGCTATGGCCAAAAATTAGATCAGGTATTTATGAATTTAATTAGCAATGCTATTCAAGCAATTGAAAACCAAGGCAAAATAGAAATCACAACTTTAGAAAGCGATGAGCAGGTTAAGGTAAAAATTACAGATTCGGGCTTTGGAATTTCTGAAGATCAAATCAATAGGATATTCGATCCTTTTTATACCACTAAAGAAGTGGGCGAAGGAACAGGATTAGGTTTGGCCATTAGTATGGGCATTGTAAAAGAGCATAACGGCAGCATTGATGTACAAAGCGAACCCGGAAAAACCACCTTTACTGTTACCTTGCCATTAAAGCAATAGATTTTGATAATTTGAAGGCTTATTTCTAAGGTCTTGGACTTTAGATGTTTGAGTACGAGATTCAATGATGCAGGGCAGTTTGTTCACCTTTTGTTTACCCTTGTGTTTACTTCTCGCTTACCCGTAAAAATAGGCTTAACTAGGCAATAGGAATAGGTTTGCTTCATCGTTTTAAAGCACAGAAACATGAAGTATTTAATCCCTTTCCTTTTCATTTTAATTTCAACATTGAGTATTGGTCAAAATATTGGCGTTGGAACAATAGAACCAAAAGCTAAACTGCACGTGGCAGGTCAATTGCGAACAGATAGCAGTTTAGTGTTAGATACAATAGCCTTACCCGCAGGTGATTTTATCAATGTTCCAAAAGAAGCTGGTTTTGTTAAGGTGACAAACCAATTTGGTCATCAGGCCAACCAAATGATGATGAATGGATTCTCAAAAGTGGGTCAGATTCTTTTTGTATATAATGAAGATGACGATAGCGTGTTTTTCCATGATAAAATCATAACACCGAGAAGCACATCACTTTTTATAAACGAAGGAATGAGTTGGTTGCAAATAACTGATAAGAATGCTTCAAACATGTTGAGTGATGCAAATGGTGATACTCGCGTATTAGTTGAAAAAAGACCTGATGAAGACAAAATTAGATTTGAGATTGCAGGGGATAGTATTTATACAATGGAGCACATTAGGGATGGATTTTATAGGCTATCGGTAAAAGATGATCATGGGTCGGTATTAATTGGAGAAGAAGTAGGAAGTAGATTGTATGACGCACCAATGGCGGGCTGGCAAAATACTGCAATTGGCAATTTTGCTTTGAATCGAGCAACTGTTTCAACTTATTCAACAGCACTTGGCTCTAACGCACTTGGTATTGCATCTAAATCAATTGAAAATACTGCATTGGGATATGGTTCAGGATATTCCCTTGATGGAGATTTTAATTCCATTTTAGGCTCTGGAGCTGCAGAGCATTTAGAGGGCAATTACAACAGTGTTATCGGAAAATCTTCCGGGAGATCGCTTGAAGGTGACCTAAATACTGTAGTAGGCTATCAAGCAGCATATAGAGCTGATTCAACAAACATGGGGATATTCTTGGGCAATAAGGCTGGCCATAGCGCTAGTGGAGACTATAATATTTTTATAGGAGATAGTTCTGGGTTTGATTGTAATTACAGCAGTTATGGAAATATATTTATTGGTAGAAAAAGTGGCGCTTTAAATAAAAGTGGAGAGTTTAATACTGTTCTTGGAAACTTAGCAGGTGTAAATTCAAAAGGAAGTGAAAATGTTTTAATTGGTTATAATGCTGCAAAGTCAGCTTTACCTTCAAAATCAATATTTATTGGTAAAGACGCAGGAAGTGAAAATATAACTTCATCTCGTTCAACTGTTTTAGGAACCTATTCGGCAAGCAGTGTAGATACATTAAGTAATTCAACAATAATTGGATTTGAAGCAGGAAAACTTGGGGGTAGTATGCATTACAATACAATTATTGGTTCCCAAAGTGGTACAAAGGTTCATGGTGAAAAAAATACAATTCTCGGTTATGGCACTGGCGGCGGTTGTTTTAGATGTGGTGACAAACCAGATGGAGATAATAATGTTTTTATCGGCAGCTCGGCAGCAAAATATGCTGCAAATGATAATGAAAACACAATTATTGGTTCAGAAGCTGGGGGAAATGCAAATACAATTGGTGATGGAAATGTTTTTTTAGGCTTTCGAGCTGGTTATTTTTCTGATATACTTGAAAAATCAATTTTAATCGGTTATCAAGCAGGCTATAATTCAATAGGTGAAAATGTAATTTTTATGGGAGATAACACTGGGAGAATAAATGCTGGTGATAACAACCAATTCATTGGAAACCTTTCTGGAAGGTGGAATACTACTGGTTCAAATAATTTGTTTTTAGGCTTTCGCTCAGGTCACAAAAACTCCTATGGCTCTCAAAACCTTTTCATTGGTACTCAATCAGGAGAAAATAATACTACGGCATCAAACAACACGGCACTAGGCTATCGTTCATTGTACTCGAATGAAACGGGCACTTCAAACCTTGCAATAGGAACAGATGCTTTATTTAGAAACCTTGCAGGAAGCAGAAACATTGCAATAGGCGATAGCGCAGGTTTCAACAATAGATCATCTGTAGGTAAAAACATTTTTATTGGGCATGGCGCGGGTAAAAATGAACTCGGCAAAAACAAGTTGATTATTGAAAACAGCTCATCTAATGACCCACTAATTTATGGCGATTTTAAGGCTGATTACCTTTCTCTTGGTGGTAATCTTTATTCTGAAATGGTTAGGCCAAAATCTGACATTACTTATAGCCTAGGGCAATCATATTACAGGTACACGGCGGTTTATGCCTTAAATGGCACTATTCAAACTTCTGATGTTCGTCAAAAGAAAAATATAAAAGACTTAAGCTACGGTCTTAATGAAGTAATGGCTATGCGCTCAGTAAGCTATGAATGGAAACATGATAGCATAGGAGAAACCAAAGTTGGTTTCATTGCACAAGAGCTTGAAGAAATTGTGCCTGAAGTTGTAGTTGTTGGCGATGACAGCTTACAAACGCGCGGTGTAAATTATGCTGAATTAATTCCAGTATTAGTTAAAGCCATTCAAGAACAACAGGAGATAATCACAGACCTTGAAGAAGAGAATGACTTAAAAACTGCTGATCTTGATGCAGTTAACAACAGGCTTAGTGCACTTGAGCAAAGGCTCAATCTATTGGTAGGTGACCTAGCAAAAAAATAGAAAAATGAAAAAAGCATACACATTTCTATTGATTGCATTGGCTCTAGGCATTAGTTCAACTAATGCTTTGGGTCAACTTTATCTTAAAAACGCCTTGCTTTATGTTGATTCAGGGGCCACATTATTTGTTAATGATTCAATGATAGTAAAGTCAGAAAAAAACAATCCATCACAAATTAAAAATCTAGGTAGAGTAGAAGTAGATGGTAATTTTAATGTTGATCAATACTCGGTAGTAAGTGGAGATGGAGTACTGAAGTTTAGCGGAAAGCAATTCCAAAAATTGGTAACTCATGGAGTGCCACTAAAAAGCATTGAAGTAAGTAATGACGATAGCGTAACCCTGGGTGATGACCTTACGGTAACAAATAACATCACACTTCAAAAAGGATTTATTACGCTGGGATCAAATAATATGTTTGTGAGCGATAGTATTAAGATTAGTGGGGGCAGCGATAGTAGCTATATAAGAATTAATGGTAATGGAAAGTTGGTGGCTAAGGTTGATACTGGATCAAAGCTTTTTCCAGTAGGTCGCAATCCATATCTGCCAGTTGTAATCACCAATGGTGGTGGTGCTGAGTTTCAAATTGGGGTTCATGATAAAATTTATGAAAATCCAGAAAGTCAGTTAACAGAACTGACAAAAGAAGTAGTTACTGAAACATGGAGCATAACAGTTGATCAAGATGTAAATAATGTGGAGCTTCAATTTGGTTGGGACCCTGTGCAAGAAACGAATGACTTTAATAGAAATGCAAGTCATATTTCGTGGTGGAAACAGGGAAACTCCAATGAATGGACATCTACTGGACAGGGTGCTGCTTCTGGAACGGGGCCATATTTTCAATCAATAAAAATGAGCACGTTAACAAGTGGAAGCTACTTTTTTGGAATAGGCGGAACTGGCTCAGCTTTACCTGTAGAGTTTACTTTTTTCAAAGCTCAATGGCAAACCAAAGGAGAAATAGCAATTTTAGAATGGCAAACCGCCATGGAAGAAAACAATAGCCATTTTGAAATTGAACGCAGCTTCGACGCCACCAATTGGGATGCTGTGGGTAGGGTAGAAGGCCAAGGAACAACTTTTGACATAACTGATTATCAGTATATTGACAACGGTTTACCAATAACCAATAATAATTCACCAATAACAATTTACTACCGCTTAAAACAAATTGATTATAACGGTCAGTTTGAATACAGTGAAACCAGAACTTTAAACTTTAAACCAGAAACTTTAAACTCGCTTGAGCTTTGGCCCAACCCTAATAGTGATCAATGGCTAAATATAAATCAAATAGGAAATTTTGAAATAATAAGCATAAGCGGCACAGTACTTAAAACTGCATATCAAACTAGTAGAATATATATAGAAGATCTTAGCCCAGGAACCTACCTGGTAAGAAATGAAAAAGGGCAAATGCAAAAGCTCGTAGTCCGATAGATTACCTATCTTGTTTTGCCTGTGCAAAGCCCCTTTCCCCAAGGGGCTTTTTCATGTTGTTTACCTTTTGTTTACCCTACTGTTTACTTCTCGCTTACCCTTAAAAATATGCGCTCATAGCTCGTATTAATAGGTTTGTGTCATCATTTTAAAAATTGATTCGACATGAAAAAAGCCTTTCTTTTTATCTATGTTATTTGCAGTTCACTTTTAGTTAATTCAAAGTCATTTCAGCATGTAAGTACACTTATTGAACAAGAGAATAACTCTTCTGACTATTTTGGATTTGATGGTGAATTTTCTGGCGATTACTTTGTTACAGCCGCACATAGACAAGATTTGGATGCTAATGGTCAAAACGACATAAATAATAATGGCCGCGTTTATATTTATAAAAAAATTAATAATAGTTATGTGCTTATTAAATCAATTTCAGCACCTGATAGAGCAACCGAAAATCAAACACGTTTTTATTTTGGCTATAAAGTAAGCATTCATGGAGATTATTTAGTTGTAAGTGGACACCACGCCAGTTTTGATGCCAATGGCAACAATCAAGTTAGCCAAGCAGGTGCTGCCTATTTATTTAAAAAAGATCAAGGTGGTAAAGACAATTGGGGATTTGTAAAAAAAATTGTAGCTCCGAGTAATAGAGTCTCAAATGCTTTTTTTGGAGAAGACCTTTCTATTAATGATAGCATAATGTCTATTGTTGAATCAAAGGCTGCATATTATGAGAACAATGTTTATGTAGATAGGCGCTGGGCAATCCATTCATACCACATTAATAAAGGTGGTTCTAATAACTGGGGATATGAGACTACGAATTATCAGCCAAATGATGTAAGCACCTCTGATGTTTGGTCAACTGTAGAACTTAGTTCTGATCAGTTAATTTTTGGTTCATTTGGACAAAATACTGTAGGTAACAATAATTATCGCTCTGGAGGTAGGGTTCACGTATTCAACAAGTCATATACTCCAAATGGTGAATTACGGTTTAAGGCATCACAAGTGCTCAATGCAACTGACGATAACAGCATTAACTATTTTGGAGAACGCATTGCAGTTGAAAACGACTTAATGGCTATTTCAGCAATTAATGATGGCTATGATGAAAATGGTAATAATTATCAAGCAGCGGCAGGAGCAGTTTATTTATTTTCAAAATCAAATGGAAATTGGTCCTTGACCAAGAAAATCATTTCACCGCAAAGGCAATCATATCAATGGTTTGGAAAAAGCATTGGCTTTAACGCCGATACACTTTTAATTGGAGCACCTGATTTTGATTCAACTTCAGTTGATTCAACCTATAGAGATGCGGGCACCGTTTTTCACTTTGTAAAAGGCGCAAACAGTAGTACTTGGAATAACAAAGGCCAGTTTTATAGAGGACTTAATTGGAGAAAGTTAGAGTTTGCAACAGCACTTTATTACAACGGAACAGATGTTTTTGTAGTAACTGGATCAAGTGCTCAAAACGTGTGGATTCCTTACAGATTGCAAGTTTTTACTAAACAAAACTCGGCTCCTGTTCAAATAACAACTACCGTTTGGAACGGAACTACATGGGATAACGGAACACCTGACAATACCAAAATAGCGCAAATTGATGACGATATTACAATTTCTAATGATGTTACTTGCAATGATCTCATTATCAACAACTCCTCTGAAATCACCATTAATAATGGAGTAACGCTACAAGTAGAAGGCAATATTGAAGGCAACTCAGTTTTTTCTGGCGCAGGTGAATTATTAATTTCTGGATCAAACATGGCAATAGAATCGGATAACTCTATAGAAGTAAATAACATGACTGTTGACAATAACTATAATTTTCAACTTGGAGGTAACTTAACAGTAAATGGTGTTCTAACCTTAACGAAGGGACATATTGATTTAGGGAATTTTAATTTCATTGTGAATAACAACACAAGTTTTAGTGGTGGTAATAGTAATTCGTATTTGAAAATGAGTGGAACAGGTAAAGTACTCGTTACACAATCAAGAGGTACTTCAAGGCTACTTCCCATTGGCTTTAATCCCTATTTACCAATTGAAATTGAAATACCAGGAGCAGGCAATTATGACAATAGAACCTATGAAGTAACCATAATTGACGGAGTTTATGGAAACCCTGAAAATGAAACATCGCCGCAGAGTGATTTTACAGTAAACAAAACTTGGTTTATTAACCCTACCAATTTGGCTAGTGGTGTAAGCGTAACTGTTTATTGGCCTGAGTCGGCTGAGCATGAAAACTTTAATAGAAGTCTATCTTCACTGTCGTATTGGTTTGAAGGTTATGGCTCTTGGATTAACCAGAATTTTGCTGCTGCCAATGGTAGCGATCCTTTCAATAAAACAGTTACTGGAGTATATTTTTCTCCTTTTGCTGATTTGTGGTTTGGTGTAGGAAGTGCCAGTTCGGCATTGCCAGTTGAGTTTACAAGTTTTGAAGTTGAACATAATTCTTTTAAAAATTCAGCAATCTTAAATTGGCAAACCGCCTTAGAAGAGAACAACAGCCATTTTGAAGTAGAACGCAGCTTTGATGGCCAAGAATGGGAGCAAATAGGAACCGTAAATGGCCAAGGAACCACTTTTGACATAACAGATTATCAGTTTATCGACAACGGTTTACCAATAACCATTAACAATTCACCAATAACAATTTACTACCGCTTAAAACAAGTTGATTACAATGGAGATTTCGAATACAGCGAAACCAAAACTTTAAGCTTTAAACCTGAAACTTTAAACTCATTTGAACTTTGGCCAAACCCAGTATCTGGGAATGTAATTAATTTTTCAATAGTTGATGATTACGAACTAGTAACCATAGAAGGGAATGTAATTAAAAGAGAACTTGAAACAAACAAGATTGATATTTCAAACCTGGCAGAAGGTGCTTACATGCTAAGAAACAAAAGTGGTCAGGTGCAAACTTTTATTAGAAACTAATTACTTACCTGTTGAAACCTAATTTTTAAATCGCTGCTATTCATAATTAGTAGCGGTTTTGTTTTTTCAAATCTTTGATTTACAGAATGATATTATAGATTCATGGAATCAAAGTTATGATTAAGATAATATTGAGGACTTCAGTCAAAAAATATTGTATTGTTGTTCGCAGTAATTACACAGGAAAAAAATGCGGAAATTAATTTTAGTTACTATTATTCTGATAGTGAACAGTTCTTTTTTATGGGCGTCGACCATTTTTGTAGATAAAGATGCTTCAGGCAATAATGACGGAACATCTTGGTCAGATGCATTTGTACACTTACAAGATGCTCTGGCAGTTGCTTCAAGTGGCGATGATATTTGGATTGCTGATGGTAATTACTATCCTGACTTGGGTTCAGGAATAACAAAAGATCATAGAGACGAAAGTTTTACAGTGCCATCAGGTATTACACTTTATGGTGGTTTTAATGGTAGTGAAACTGTACTAAACCAGAGAGATTATTCAACTAATGTGGTAACTCTCAGTGGTAATATTGGCAACACCAATTCACACGCTGACAACTCGAAAGTAATTTTAAAACTATCAAATAATGCTGTAATAGACGGACTTAGTATAAGTAAAGGAAATGGCACTTCAGGGTCGGGCGTTTACATTGAAGGAGCTACCGGTGGGGTTTCGGCTGAAATCCTGAATTCTAAATTCAATAGTAATATTGTGAGCGGTAATGGGGGCGCTATTTACATTGAAGGAAAAGATTTTGAAGTAAAAGTAAACATTTCAAATTGCTCTTTTTTACAAAACCAAGCCAATAATGGAGGCGCTATTTATGCTAACAAGGTAAAACATGTGTCTAATAACCTTACATATGGTTTGAGTATTGAAAACTGTTTTTTTTCTACAAACAATGCTAGCGCAAAGGGTGGCGCTATGTATTTAAATGAATCGGTTTATAGTATTGATCAATCAAGCTTTAGCAGCAATCTTGCATCATCAAATGGAGGAGCAATACACCTTGTAGGTTGTAATGATAGATCAAATATTTCAAGAGGCAAACGTTATATCAATCTCATATTTAATTCAAAGTTTGAGTCAAATAACGGACTAAATGGTGGTGCCATTTCACTTGAACAAAGTGCCGCCAATATACCAAACAACTACGCATTGGTGGGCTGTTCATTTAGGGCAAATAATGCTTCTTCAACAAGCGGAAAGGGTGGCGCATTATACACTACCTACGGTGAATGTAATGTTATAAACTGCTCTTTTGGCTATAACACAGCATTTAAAGGAGGGGCTTTGTACAATTCACACACAGCAGCCAATATCTCAAATTCCGTTTTCGGAAACAATACATCATCAGACGACACAAAGCATAACCACCTATTCTCTGAAGGAAACAATACCACTGACCTTAGTTGGTGTATTGTTGACGGAACCTTAGATCATGTACCGTCAATAAATTTGTTTGTGGTAGAAAATACTTCTCCAAGCTTTACTTCATCAAGCAGTTTGGCTTTACAGAACAGTTCTCTCGCAATAAATGGAATTACGCTACCTGAGTTAGGTAGTGATGCAAATCCTAATTATTGGGCGTATTTTAGAAACGCTAGTACAAGCGTTGATGCTGATGGTAACAGAAGAATTGTTGGTGAAAAAATAGATTTAGGAGCATTTGAAAATGGTACATATACAACACCTACAACGGTCTCAGATAATGTAACTTACTCAGAATCTTTTGGACCTGAATTTGGGGTTAAAGAATATCAAAGCTATTCATGGAATATTCATAGCAGGCAAGAAGATGAGAAATATGGCTTTGCTGTTTACACGTCAGACAATCTCCAAATTTATGGTTCCCCGGGCTTCAACATTAATAATGGAGGCTTGCAAACAGGGGCCGGTAAAATTTTATGTTATAATGAAAGCAACAGGTTTAGCAAACAAATAACTGCTCCCTTTCCTCACGAAGGAGCCGGCTTTGGGCATGCAATAGATGCAAGTTCAAACTACATTGCGGTTGGTGCCCCAAATGATGAGTATGATGGTTCTACTACATCAAATTATACTGATGCTGGGGCTGTTTATTTACATGAAACATCAAGTGGCTTTCCATATTTACAAACCATTTATACTAATGATAGAGCGAATGCCGATGGTTTTGGTAGTGCCGTGCATATTACTAACGATTACCTTATTGTAGGTGCGCCCTATGAAGATGATGATGAAAACGGCAATAACAGTTTAAGCAGCTCGGGTAGTGCATATGTTTATAAGCAAAACTCTGGGTCATTTAATCTAATTGCGAAAATTACTTCTCAAAATAGAGAAGTTGATGGCCTGTTTGGCTATGCCGTATCAATTGAGAGTAATCGTTTAATTATTGGTGCACCCGGAGAAAATAGTGGAAAAGGCAGGGTATATGTTTTTGAAGTATCTGGGTCTACAGTTTCTTATTCTAGTACTCTAGCACCTGCAGCACTTTCAAATAACGATGAGTTTGGTAAAAGCCTTGCAGCAAACAATAGCGTGCTACTTGTAGGAGCACCAAATACTGATGGAACCTATGCAAATGAAGGTGTAGCATATCAATTCAACTGGAACA
Organism: Bacteroidia bacterium; assembly: GCA_049115495.1. Lineage (GTDB taxonomy): Bacteria > Bacteroidota > Bacteroidia > CAILMK01 > JACPUW01 > JACPUW01. Next base: position 138,076 of record JAGDZV010000003.1, read on the forward strand.
GCAGTAGCTATGCACTTCAAGAATCATTCACTCCAAACAACCCAATTCCTGATGGTAAATTTGGACAGAGCGTTGGTGTAAGCTCAAACTTTTTAGCCATAGGCGCTCCACATCCAGTAACTTTAAACAACACTAATTATGAAGCTAGAGGCTATGGCCGAGTTTATTTGTATTTCGATATTGATAAAAACCACAGCTCATTTCTGTACAAAACCACACTGACTGACAATGGCTCAAAACTAGGGGTAGATCAATTTGGATGGAGCCTTTCGCTCTCAGCAGAAAGACTATTAATTGGTGAACCCTACAATTATGAACCCGATATTCAATCAAGTTTTGGTTGGGTACCCACTTCAGGAGATTGGGATAGCTACCAAAAGAATGATGCTGGAGCGGCCAAGCTATATTTCAAAAATCACCATCCCGGTGGAGCATGTATAACTAAAATATCAGATTACAGCAACAACTCGTTTACAGTAAATTTTAGTAGTGGAATAGGTAATGAAAGACTTGTTGTAGTTACCGAAGGCAATGGCCCATATGCTACACCTGAAGATGGCATAAGTTATAACAATTCCAATTCAACATTTGGAACCTTATCTGCCAAAATTGGGGCAGCATCAAGCAACTCATATTTGGTTTATAAAGGTACAGGCAACACGGTAGATGTTTCTGGCTTAACTGATGACAAAAAATATCACGTAAGAGTATTTGAAGTATTTGATGGCAGTAATGGAGAAACTGCCGATTTGTATGGTGGTTCAACAAGAGCTATTAAATACGCAAAAGCCATTGACAATGAACCTACAACGGCTCCAACCGTGGTAGCCAATCAAAACGTTACTTGGGATGCCAATGGTAAATATGATCTTAATATAACAATAGGTGACGCAGATAAAGTAATTGTTTTCGCAGCCAATAAAATTAATGATGAATATTTTACGCCAACTCCGCACGACGGACAATCATATGACGCAAGTATAGAAGGCGATGAGCTCACTACTTGTATGCTAAATGAGCTTGGAATAACGGAACCTTTTGCCAATGTTGTTTATGTGGGTTCGGCAACAACGGTTGAGCTAGCATGCGCTCAATCAGGCACCAAATTATTTATTTTTGGTTTTAATAATCAAAGTGGTTTACCAAATTATTTAAACGAGCCTGCAACATTTATTGTGCCTGAAAGTGGCACAAGTTGTTATAATAAACCTACTACACAATGCGGAAGCGTTACTGCAAGCAGAAGCTGTACAGGGGTAGACTTTACATTTGGTTCAACTGGAGACGGCACTAAAAGAATCGTGTTTTTAAGTACGTCTTCTACTCCAACGCTCAACTCAGCTTGCATGGCTCTTAGTGGTACATATGCTATTACAACAGGGTCAAGCCTATCATTCTCTGGTCTTAAACCAAATACAAAGTACTATTGGAAAGCTGCAGAAGCAGATAAGCAAACCAATTTTGGACCGTGCAGTGGAGCTTCTGGTACTGAATATAATTTGCTAACCACAGGGGCACCTTCAGGCGACTTTACTACCAAATCAGTTTGTACACCAGCAGCTCAGCCTACAGTACACGCCTCAAATATTTCTGCCAATGAAATAGGAGCCATAAATGCAACCTTAACATGGACAAATGGAAATGGCGCTAACAGGATAATGGTTTTAAGGCAAGACCTTGCAACTCAATGGACACCTGCCGATCAAGAAGAAGTTACAGTAGGCAGGGTAGCATTTTTAGAAGAAGTAAAATACAATGGAGATGAGAACGAGCTTGAAATAACCGGTTTAATTCCAAATACTAACTATTATGTTTCAATATTTGAATATAATGGCGGTAAAGACGCTCAGAATTACCTGACATCCTCAGGTTACGCCACCTATAGTTTTACTACTAATGCGGCAAAGGTGTGGTATGGATCAAATGATGAAGAATGGGAAACCAATGGTAATTGGCTAGATAATGACCCTCCAACTTCAACAGATAACGTATTGGTTGACGTAGGTAGCAACGATCCAAATGTTTATGACAACATTTCTATAAATTCTTTAAATATTGCTGAAAATGCCAATTTGACCATTAATAGTGGTAAAACTTTAACTCTTGGGGGTGATCTTCAAAATAAAGGAGGTGGCAATTTTGGTGAAGGCACCATTGTTTTATCAGGCTCGTTACAGCAAAAGTTGCGTGGCAATATTGAAGTTTCTAATCTAACAGTTAACAATTCAAACGGAGTTTTGCTACAGCCTATAGATGGAAACGGCACAATAACAATTAATGGCGATCTAAACCTTAGCAATGGGAGCCTAAACATTGGTGATGGAACTTTAATTGTGAATGGAACAATTTCAGGTTCAGGTGAAATAGTAGGAAGCGCCAATGCCTCAATTGTAATTGGGGGAACCAGCTCAGGCAGTGTTGGAAGTTTAACTATGTCAAGCACTGACAGAACATTAAGCTCGCTATCTATTGATAGAGCAGATCAAGATGGAAACCCTGGAAGCATTATTATTGAATCAGATATTGTTGTTGACGACTTTATAACATTGAATAATGGATTCATTGAAGTGGATAATAGCGCAATAACCATAGGTGATGGAGTTGCAGTTACCGGTGGTAGTTCAACATCATATATTCGGTTAAAAAATGGTGGATCATTGACTCAACAAACCCCAGTAAGTGGGAGCGTTACTATTCCTATAGGCAGAAACCCCTATTTACCTGTGGTTATAGATAATGGTGGAGGAACAGAATTTACTGTTGGTATTACAGAAAAGCTTTATTCTGACCCTACAAATACAGGTTCTACTGAACAAACAGCTGATGCAATTGGTGAAACTTGGACCATATCAGCTTCTTCGGCAACAACTGATGTAACTGTTTCAGTAAGTTGGGATGAAGTTAGTGAACTTGATTTTGATAGGGCAAACTCCATTTTTATGTTCTGGGAAAACGGAGTTTCAACTCAATGGGATCATAATGCAGCTTCGGCTGCTACAGGAAGCGGCCCTTACAGTTTGAGTAGAACAATAGACTTTACAACCAATCTATTTTATGTGGGAGTTGTAAGCAGTGGCTCACCACTACCTGTAAAATTCACTTATTTCAACGCCCAATGGCAAAAAGAAGGTGAAAGTACCATTCTATACTGGCAAACCGCAATGGAAGAAAACAACAGCCATTTTGAAATAGAACGCAGCTTTGATGGCCAAGAATGGGAGCAAGTAGGAACCGTAAATGGCCAAGGAACAACTTTTGACATAACAGATTATCAGTTTATCGACAACGGTTTACCAATAACCAAAACCAATTCACCAATAACAATTTACTATCGCTTAAAACAAATTGATTACAACGGCCAATTCGAATACAGTGAAACCAAAACTTTAGGCTTTGAACCTGAAACTTTAAACTCATTTAATGTTTGGCCTAATCCGGCAAAGGGTAGTTGTGTAAATCTTTCAACAATAGGAGATTATGAAATAACGACTTCTGAGGGGGTAATAGTTAAAAGAGAGTTACAAGTAAATAAAATTGATATTTCAAACCTGGCAGAAGGAGTTTATCTTATAAGAAACAGTAAAGGTGTTTCGCACAGATTCATTCGGATAAATTAACCTGCTTACACGTTCATTGCTGTAGTTGATATATCAAAGCTTTATTCAAATAATATGAAGGCCAAAACTTAATTAGTCCTTACTAGTCAATTCGTAATTTTTACTTGAAATAAAGTTGTTTTCGCAAAGTGAATCTCCGTAATTAAATAGTAAAATGTAAAGGCATACTGATCCTTGACATTTCCTTAGAAACACAAAAATCACCCCTAGGGGTGATTTTTTTTTATTGCTACTACATGGAGTTTTGAAGTGTAATTAAAGAAGCGAAAATAACTAATAAAACAACTGTTAATCAATTTGTTAAGGCTTGTTGGTGTCAAAAAGAAAAATAATTCGGGTTACCTATAAAGTTTATATCCATGAATTTTTCGAGCAACAATTTTTCAAAATGAGTATATCAAAAAAAGAACCAAATAAACATTCAAATACCACCACATATGTTGTTAAAAATCATAAAAGATTTTCCAATTCTTCAAGATAAATGAATAAACAAACTATCGAAATAATTGACATCACTTTAAGCTCAAAAAAGGCGCTAGAAGCTTCATACTATCATATGCATTCAATTGAAGCGCCATTTTCACTACTGTACATGAGTCAGACGTTTGCTGATTTTGTAAGAGATAAAAATTTAACCGACTTAAATCTGTCTGAGATATATGGTTCAATATTTCCTCCACATCAAGTGGCTTCATTTTTCAAACAATTTAAAATTGAAGAAACTAATAATATTGATAATATATTTTTAAATACACAAGTAAGTAGGCAAAATACATTGCTTAAAAAACAGGGTTATGCCATTACTATTTATAAAAAAGCCAACCATCTACATTGTTTTACGCTTCCAGTAAAATGGGCCTTAAACCAACATGAAAATTTGAATAAGAGCCATGCAATTTCTGAGGCAAAAAGAGACGCTCTATCAATTCTAAGCCCCAAAGAGCTTGAAGTGCTAAAACATATTGCTCAAGGTAAAAGTAGAAAAGAAATTTCTGATGAATTAAATATATCAATTTACACCTATGACAACCACCGTAGAAATATCAAGAAAAAATTAAAAAGTAACCAGTTTGTCGAAGTAACAGCATATTTAAAAGAAAGGTATTTTTAGTTGACCTTATACTAGTCAAATTAAGGTATTGATTATAATAAAATACCAGTGTTGATTTGTATACCTAATAACAAAAACTTACCCTAAACTATTCGATAAATAAAAACGGAAAATTAGATTAAATGAAAATACATTCTTTATTACTGATCAAAACTTTCTTGCTTCTTGCACTTGGTGTATTTGGACAAGATAAATACGAGTTTTGGGCCTATGTGAGCGATGATTGGAGCAATGCTGCTAATTGGGATTATACCCCTTCTGGTGGTTCAACAACATCAGGAAGTCCAGGCGCAGTTATAACAGCAAATACTGAAGTATATATATGGGAAAACGTAGATTATGATTTAACCACCATGCTTCAAGTAAATGGTAAACTTGAGCTTACCGGCGGAAACATTACAACAAGTACCAATGCCAACATAAGGTTTAACACAGGTAGTAGTTTGGTTTTTTCATCGTCAAATACGCTTACCATGGGTAGGTTATTTCAAATTGATGGAACAATAAACGTACCTACAAACTCATCAATGAGTTTTACAAGTTCAAGCAGCAATAGCTTAAGAGGATCAATTACATTGAATGGATCAATGAGTTTTAATGGCAGCGTAAATGTTAACAGCAGTTCCTCAATCAATATAGGATCTTTTGCAGTTTTTGATTGCAATAATCAATTATCTAATAGCGGAAACATTACAAATACAGGAACACTAAATGTAGCGAGCAATCTAACCAATTCTGGAACAATTACTTCATCAAGCTCAGGCTCCCAAATAAATATTGATGGTTCCAATTTGCAATCGGTAAGTGGCTTATCTGCATTTAAGGTTAATGTAAACAATGCCAACAACATTGCCTTATCAGGTGATTTAAACATACTTGCTGGTGGAGTTTTAAATATGCAAAATGGTAATATTACAACTGGGCAACACAAAGTGGTGTTAAATGCCGGTGCTGAAATTTCGGGAGAAACATCGGCGAGATATATTATTGGGCAAACCAGAACTTCTGAAAGCATGGTAACCGCGAATCTTTACGATTTTGGGAATATTGGAGTAAATATTACTTTATCTGGAACAAGCCCAAATGCCGGAAATGTGTTGGTAGACAGGTTTACCGGAACCCATACCGCAAGTGGCTCAAACTTGGGTTTATCACGGTATATCACCATAGCCTCAGACGCCACAAATTTTACAAGTGCAAAAATTGATTTAAGTTACTTCGATTCTGAAATTCCATCAATTTATATTACCGATGAAAGCGCTATGAAAGCATTTATAACGGATGCTTCTCAATATAACCCAACCAGTGTTTCTGCCGTATGGACCAATGTGAGTGAGCAGGTAGATGCTACAAACAACGTACTCACTTTCTCTGATATATCGCCATTTCAATTTAATGAATACGCGTTTACAGGAGGTGGTCATCAACAATCTTTACCTGTAGTGTTTTCTTATTTTAATGCCAACTGGCAATTAGAGAATACAGCGGTAAAGCTTAATTGGCAAACAGCAATGGAAGAGAATAATAGTCATTTTAATGTTGAAAGAAGTTTTGACGCTACTAACTGGGCAACCGTAGGTAGGGTAGAAGGCCAAGGCACCACATTTGATATAACCAATTATCAGTTTATTGATCACCTAGAAACAATAAACGAACAAGAAATAATTTATTACAGATTAAAACAAATAGATCACAATGGCAACTTTGATTTTTCCGAAATCAAAAACTTGAATTTCTACACAGAAACTTCAAGTACCATTGAAGTTTGGCCAAACCCTGTAAGTGGTTTCAATATAAACATATCAGCAGTTGACGATTATGAAGTATTGGATATGAGTGGTTTGGTTTTAAAACGGGTAAGTAATCAAAATAGAATAGATATATCTGAGCTATGCAAAGGCATTTATTTTATTAGAAACAAAAAAGGAGTAACATCACTATTTACAATACACTAGGACTATTTATTTGCGTAGACACTATTCTAAAAATGAACCTGCTTTTTAATCCGGAGCAGGTTCATTTAAGCAAGATTATTTGATAGAAATTGTGACAAAGCTTCATAGCTCAAAAAAGCTGAATCCGTACCTAAACTTTAAGCAAAGCAACATATGGATAAAGACCATATGTTGGCTACTTTTTGTGATTTAATGCTGCATCGATTTTATTAAGAATTGCACCTTTCGTTTTATTAATAAATTATGCCATTTGGCGATGTAAGTTGTTGATTTAAAGGATATTATCAATTATATATTCAAACATATTTCTTTAATAAAAGGCCAAACTGAAGTATAAATCTACCTAGAATTCAAGTGCCAGGCAATTGGCAAATTATAAAGATTGAATATTTGAATAATTGCTAGTGGCAACATGCTGTCTTGTTCGATTGTGTTTTACTAATAAATTCGGTCAGTTTACTAGCGTAAAAGGCACCTTCACTAGTTGATATTGTGTTTTACCAAATAGTTGTTTTCGGAAGTAAAAGTTTAAAATCACCCCAAAGGGTGATTTTTTAACATATCCATATCAAAGACTTTTGAATCGAATTTTAATAAGCTATTAAATATTTGATAGTTAACCTTATACAACTGAAAATACAGAGTTTTTGATTTAAGTATAGGTTACTTTTTAGTAATAATTTCATGAATTGTACAAACAACCTTTTTTCATCATGTATTTAGAACAAGTTATGGCCAATCATGCCACAACATTACATTTGGCAAGTAACCTTGTTAAGGCCAAACAGCTCAAAATAAATGAAATTAGCAGATTTTGCAAGGGCTCTTTCTATCACTGCAATTTAAATGCTGACTTATCTCTTTTGTATACAAGCCAAAATGCCAAAAGTGAGTTAAACGTTAAAATTGGAGCGTATGATCATGACCAAAAGGAAGTATTAGGCGCTTTTACGCTTGATATACTAAAACCAAAACTCTTAAACTTTACAACTAAAGTGTCGAATATTGGTAAAACAATAACCTACATACAAGACTATAAACATCTTGAAAAAGGCAATGTTTCTTGGCTTATTACTACAAAATATGTGCATGATGCCATCATTAATCTAAATATAACGGCACCAATAAAAGAAATTGATAATGCCCTTAGTGATAAAATTGAAGCATTTCAAAAGAGCACATCTTTTGAAGATAAAGAAGTCCTTAATCAACTCACTAAAAAAGAACTCGAAATAGTAAAGGCCATTTTATCAGGACACAATAGGCAATACAACGCTATAATGCTAAATATTTCGGCTTCAACATACGACACACATCTTAAAAACATTAGAAGAAAATTAGAATTAAACAGTATAAATGAGCTTTTTAACTACGAGTTTTTGATTCATGATTATGTATAGAAAGGCAAGACAGAACAAATTTCAAATACTTGTATTTCAACATGTAACGTTAGTTGATGGGTCATTTTTTCGAAATGAATTTAGGCACGATTTCCGATATATTCAAACTCAGATTGATACCATAAAAAAGGTTGCGAAATAAAATTTGAAGCTTATACGCTTAATGATTCTACGGATATAAGAAAAAATAATAAAGGAAATAAATGTTTTTGTTTACCGAAGTCTTATGGGTTTTAAAGGATAAATAATGTGAATTAATCGACCACTAGTCAAATTAGGGTATTTTTTAAACTGAATGTAGCCCATTTATTTGTGAGATTAAGAAGCTAAATAGATATCGATAAAAAAAAACACGGATTGGAATTAAAAGCATGAAAAAAGAAAAACTATGGCTAGCTCTACTTGCGTTTAACGCGCTTTTGGCTGTTGCGCTGATTGCCTTTCTCTTTTTAATCAAAAAAGACACCCAAAATAAAGAAAATCAAATAATGAGCACAGAAGAAATTGTGCTCGTAAACAATTTAAAACTTCCAAGTGATTAAAAATTCTATTATGAAAAAGAAACTCGTACCCGCTCTTATTGTAACCAATTTGGTAATCATTGCTCTTTTCTTAATGTCAAGCACAGGTATTTTAATTAGCACTGGCACTGGCAACCCAGATGGTAGTGCTATGCTCGAAGTTAAGAGCACAGATAAAGGAGTGCTAATACCAAGAGTAGATTTAGATGATATTTCATCAAACACTAGTCCAGTTAACGGCCCTGCCGAAGGCTTATTAGTGTACAACGATGGCGGCGACCAAGCTGAAGGTTTTTACTACTGGGACGAAGACCATGACCAATGGAATTCGGTGGTGAATGAAGTGAAACCGGTGAGATATCATATATCAAGCTCTTATTCTATTAATACGGGTAGTTCAAGAATTCAATTCAACACGGCTACATTCGATAATAATCTTACTTCACCAGTTACTACTGGGGGAAGTTGGAGGTTCACTGCCCCAGCAGATGGATATTATTTTGTTCAATGTAGAATGAGACTTGATCCACCTTCTTCTTCTACAATATCACAGTTGGAATTGAGAAACCATTCTAATAGTGGTTTAATAAGCTATCTAGATGTAATTACTCCAAAGATTGCTGCAACAACTAATGGTGATCAATATACGAGTCAAGGTTCGGAGCTAATTTATTTGAATAAAGGAGATGCCTTTTATATTCAGATGTATGTAAATGGTACTACTACGCTTTACGGAAATTCAAATCAATCCAGTATATCTGTTTCATATCAAGGAAACTAGCATTAAGGTCATGAAAAACAAATTCAACATATTTCTTATTGCCAGCAATGTCATCATCATTGCATTGCTCTTAATGTCAAGCACAGGCATTTTAATAAGCACTGGCACTGGCAACCCTGATGGAAGCGCCATGCTCGAAATCAAAAGCTCTGATAAAGGCGTTCTAATACCAAGGGTAGATTTGGATGATATCTCTTCAAATACAAGCCCTGTTAATAGCCCTGCTGAGGGTTTATTGGTGTATAACGATGGAGGCGACCAAGCAGAAGGCTTTTACTATTGGGACGAAGACCATAACCAATGGAACTCGGTAGTGAATGAAGTGAAGCCGGTGAGGTATCATATATCAAGCTCTTATTCTATTAATACTGGTAGTTCAAGAATTCAATTCAACACAGCTACATTCGATAATAATCTTTCTTCACCAGTTACTACTGGAGGCAGTTGGAAGTTCACTGCACCAACAGATGGATATTATTTTGTTCAAGTTAGAATGAGACTTGATCCACCTTCTTCATCTACAATATCACAGTTAGAGCTGAGAAACCATTTGAATACTGCTTTAATAAGCTATTTAGATGTAATTACTCCAAAGACTTCAACAACAGCTGGTGATCAATATACGAGTCAAGGTTCAGAGCTAATTTATTTAAACAAAGGAGATGCCTTCTATATTCAGATGTATGTAAATGGTACTACTACGCTTTATGGAAGTGCAAATCAATCAAGCATAACAGTCTCATACCAAGGCAACTAAACTAATCAAACAATGAAAAGAATTTTACTCAATATATTATTTGTTATTGGTATTGCGAGTTTGGGTTTGGCGCAATCGCAAATTGGTAATCATATTGTTGGCAGTGATCACAACGATAATGCTGGTCAATCAGTGGCAATATCAGGTGGCGGTGATACTGTAGCAGTCTCTATTCCAAAAAATCAGAACTCTACGAAAGGATTTGTGCAAGTTTTTTACAAAAAAAATGGTACTTGGACCCAGATTGGTTCAGATATAACTAAATCATCACCTAGTAATCATTGGTTTGGTACAGATTTAGATATATCAAGTAATGGTAAAACAATTGTTATTTCAAACACTAGAAGCACTTTATTTGCCGAAGTATGGCATTTAGTGTCAGGCAACTGGGTTCAAAAAGGTAGCACCATTTCTGCCCCAAATGGCGGATGGTTTGGTGAAACTGTAAGTATTTCTGGAGATGGTAGTGTGATTGCAGTTGCAGCTCCTTATGAAAGCTCATCCGGAACATCTGATGAAGAAGGTTCGGTTAGGGTTTACAGTTGGAATGGTTTTAACTATGCTCAACTTGGAAACGCAATTTTTGGTGATGATGATGATGCTCAATTTGGTAGGTCAGTCTCACTCTCAAAAGATGGTAAAAGAATAGCCATAGGCGCCACTCATCATGAAGGGGGTACGGTTTTCGGCGGTGCTCGTGGTCAAACAAGAATTTTCGATTATAATAACTCTACCAATCAATGGCAAGCAACAGTCGGCAGCACAAAAATAATAAATGGAGAAGCTGATGGCGATCAATCAGGTTTTTCAGTTTCTCTTTCAGGTAATGGTGAAAGAGTAGCTATTTCATCAATTGTTAATACTGGTGGAGTTGCTTGGAATAGAGGCCATGTTAGAGTTTTTGAGCATGATAATACCTATGGTTGGCAACAAATAGGTCCTGATCTTAATGGTGACAAAAGCCAATCACGTTTTGGTCATGCTGTATCATTAAGTTTTGGTGGTAACTATTTAGCAGTAGGTGCTAGGGGTGATAAACTAGCTCGTATTTTTAAATACAATGGTTCTAATTATGCACAAGTAGGCCTTGATATTGAAGCGAATCCTAATTACGAAAATTGGTTTGGTTACAGCATAGATTTGGCTCAAATGGCTAAGAGTTCGCCTTATGTATTGGTTGGCGATATACTCTACAAACAGCCACATCCTACTCAACCATGGAACGACATTTATGTAGGTGGGGCCGTGGCTTATGATTTTACCCCGGTTCCTGAAATTGAAGTAAAAAGTAACTCAACATTAATTGAGAGTGGTTCTGCAACCACATCTTTTACGAATAATACGAATTTTGGTAGTGTGCAAAAGTCTGCAAAACTTTCAAAAACCTATACCATACACAATTTGGGAGGTGAAGTGTTAAGCCTAACTGCATCGCCATTTGTTTCATTAACTGGATCAGGTGATTTTAATGTTACAACCCAACCAAGTTCAAGTTCTATTGCATCTTTATCTAGCCGAACTTTCACAATTGAATTTGAGCCTTCATCAGCGGTAAGAAGAACTGCAGTTGTAAAAATTGAAACTGATGATGCTGACGAAAGTGAGTACACTTTTTTAATAGAGGGAACGGGTATTGAATCTCCTGAAATGATAATTTATGGAAACAACACGGAAATCTCTGACAATGATTTAACCCCTAATTCAAGCGATCATACCGACTTTGGTAATTGTAACCCATTCGCTGGATCTGTAAGCCGAACTTTTACTATTGAAAATACTGGTAGTGCCAATTTAAATTTTACCGGTACAGCTATTGTCGCAGTAAGTGGAACCAACGCAAATGAATTTTCAGTTACTTCTCAACCTTCAAGCAGCACTTTAAATGCTTCTGCAAGCACAACTTTTACTGTTGTTTTTGATCCCAGTTCACCCGGTACAAAAAACGCTACACTTTCAATAGCTAATAATGACGCTGATGAAAACCCTTATAATTTTAATATAACAGGTTTTGGTACTAGAAATCAGGCTACAGGTGCCGCGGTTTTAAATGTAAACGGACCTATTACGGTAAACTCAGGTGTTACTTTAAGAACACATCATTTGGTAATGACAGAGAACGCCAACGTGCAAAATGATGGTACCATATTGGTTTCAGGAAACTGGGAAAATGATCAAAATTCTACTATGAGTGGATCGGGATTATATGATGTTAAAGGCTCAGATGAGCAAGAGGTGAGTCCAAATAATGCAACCATCGCTCGCATGAGAGTAGAAAACAATCAAAATGTTGTGCTTTTATCCAGCGGTTCTGTAAATGAACTAACACTTAATGGTGGTAATGTAGAGTTAGGAGATAACGATCTCACATTAACAGGAACCATTACAGGTGGCGCTTCAAATTCGTACATAAGAATTACAGGTACGGGCAGAGTAAATAGAACAGTGAGTGCTTCTGCAACCACCATACCTGTTGGTAGAAACCCATATTTACCCGTAACCATTGAGAATGGTGGCGGTAGAGAGTATTCAATCGGAGTATTTGAAAATATTTATTCAGATCCGACAAACCCATCTTCGCAAAATTTATTATCATCTAATGTGATAGGTGAAACTTGGAGCGTTCAGTCTGACGGTGTTGCAAATAATGTAATTGTGACTGTGCAATGGGAAGGTACCGAAGAAGAAACTGGCTTTACAAGAGCTTCTTCATATTTAGCTTATTGGGAAAATGGTATTTCGACAGAATGGAATTCAGGTTCTGCAATGTCTGCTTCAGGTTCAGACCCGTACACCTTAACTAGAACCATGAATTTTTCTACCAACTTGTACTATTTCGGAGTGGGTAGTAGTGGATCACCATTACCCGTAGAGTTTACTTATTTCAATGTAAAATGGCTAAAAGAAGGAGAAACGGCAGTATTAGATTGGCAAACTGCGCTAGAAGAAAACAATAGCCATTTTGAGATACAACGTTCACTGAGCGGTGTCGAAGGAAGTTGGGAACAAATTGGCAGGGTAGAAGGTCAAGGAACCACTTTCGATATAACAGATTATCAGTTTATTGACAACGGTTTACCAATAACCAATAACAATTCTCCAATAACAATTTACTACCGCTTAAAACAAATTGATTACAACGGCGCTTTTGATTACTCAGAAATCAAGACTTTAAACCTTGAACCTTCTACTATAAACTTATTTAAAGTATGGCCCAACCCGGTAAATTCTAGTTTTATTAATCTCTCATTAGTAGATGATTATGATTTAATTACGACAGAAGGCATAGTTATAAAAAGGGTACTTCAAACAAATAGAATTAATATTTCTAATCTGGCGGAAGGTGCTTACATGATTAGAAATAAAGAAGGATTAATTAAAACCTTTATAAAGTACTAAAAGACTCACACCTATTGATACTTACCTTACCTGAAACCGCTCCTTACCTCATGGGGAGTGGTTTCTTTTTGTTTAGTGAAATATCACCCCAATGGGTGATTGTATTAATTGAGTAAATAAATCATCTTTGAAAAAAAGTAAATATGACAATTTATCAACCTGTAATTACGATTTTTAAAAATGAGCCCCTAAAGCAGTTTCACATTCACTTTTTTGTGCCATTGGCAAATGCAAACGAATCGATTTTACTAAAATCTGGTCAACCCAAAATAATTGATAATCACAGAGTTTTTGAATATGATGTTGTAACAAACGGTGTTAATGTAGCAAGTGATGTGCATATTATTTCAGAAAAAAACGGGGTGGAAAATATTGATATTGATGATTGTCATTCAGTAAAAATAGTAATCGACCCTCCAAATGGTGGCATTAAAAAAAATACACAAAAGCAATATTCAGAAGCCAAGAAATAAGACCATAAAAATTGTTTAAGAAGCTTTTAATATTCATTTCTATACTAAGCCAAGCTTCATCTTTTGTATTTGCAAAAGATGAAGCTAACCTTTCTGAAAAACTTAACGATGTTAATGTTTGGTATAGAGAACACATAGATAGTGCCGAAAAAGTTGTCTTAAATATATCAAGACAAGCAGATAGCAATTCAATATTGTATTTTAAATGTTTATCACTATTAGGCAATATTTATAGAGACAATGGTGCATTACAGCAATCGCTTATAATAACTCAGAAAGCTATTAATGGAAACAGACGTCATGGATATTTAAATCAACTGGCGCAAAGCTATATTGATAGGGCTTCAACCCATAACAAGTTAGCTGAATTTGAACTAGGGTTTAAATACCTAGATTCATCATTAAGCCTTTCAAAAACCATCAATAATTACGAAGGCATTATGAAGTCTCGATTGGTTTTAGGCAACCTGTGGCAATTTGAAAATGGGAACCAAGAAAAGGCGCTAGCTAATTATAGAAGTGGACTTAGAGCCGAAAAACTAGTAGGGGATAAAAGAATAAGAGCAGGATTATTTAATGGAATAGCCAATTGCTATGACTTGCAAAATCAAAAAGACTCGGTAATGTTATATTACAGAAAGGCGCTTTGGTTGTATAATGATATTGAATTTAAAATAGGCCAGTTCTATATTCCTGAAAATATGGCCAGCTATTTTTACGAGAATAATCAAATTGATAGCGCTGAGTATTTTTACCAAATAGCCTTAGAGCGCGGAAAGAAATTTGAGCTCTTTAATAGATTGGCAAATCTGTATTCTAATCTATTCTATTTATACACAAGAAAAGGGCAACCTGAAAAAGGGGTTACATATCTCAGAAATGTTATGTCGTTTAGGGAGCAAGTATCAATAACAGCTATGGACAACATATATCTAGGATTAACGGAATATCATGCGAAAAAACAAGCATATGATTCAGCATATATTTATCATTTATGGTATAAATACATTCAAGATTCAATAAAAACCACCGAGAAGTTTAATAAAGTAAAAGAATTAGAAGCTAAATACGACAATGAAAAGCTAAAGACACAAAAGCTTGAAGCTGAAGGATTAGCGGAAAGAACAAAATCTAAAAACAAAATTTTAATGTTAACAGCGGGCATTTTGGCTTCCTTGGTATTAATAGCCGGTTTTTCGGTTATGCTCCTAAGGCAACGCCTTGAAACAAAAACTCTTTTGGCCGAGAAAAATGAAGTCATTTTTCAGCAAAAGCTCAATGATGTTTTACGCGAAAAACAAATTGAGAAAATGACAGCGCTTATGGAAGGGCAAGAAAAAGAAAGAACAAGAGTGGCACGAGAACTACATGATAGCATTGGTGCTATTTTGGCCACCTTAAAACATCATTTTCAGCTAATTGAAGCCAAGCTTGGGTCTAATGATGAAAAATATCAAAAGGCTTATGCCCTTTTGGGCAAAGCATCTTCAGAAGTAAGACGTATATCGCACAACATAGCATCAAATGTGCTATCTAAGTTTGGCTTGGTTGCAGCGCTTCAAGATTTGGCAGAAGAAGTTTCAAGTGCTCAAAAAACGCTCGTAAAAGTGCAAGTATCAGGCATTGAAAACCGACTCGAAAACTCAACGGAAATACATCTTTTTAGAATTATTCAAGAGCTCGTCTCAAATGCGCTAAAACATGCCGAAGCTCAAAGAATAGATATTCAGCTTACCATGCATGATAATGAGCTAAACCTAATTGTAGAAGATAATGGTAAAGGTTTTGACACTAAGGCAATAATTAATAGCAAAGGCATGGGCATGGAAAATCTACAAAACAGGGTCACCCATTTAAATGGAACTTTAAATATTGATTCATCCCAAAATGTGGGTTCAACATTTATTATCGATATACCTATAAACAACAGCTCACTATAGAAACTATGCAAAATATGATTAAGGTAGCCATTGCAGATGATCATGATTTATTTGTTGAAGGTCTATCATCACTATTAACTCAATCAAATGAAATTGAAGTCGTTATTAAAGCCAAAAATGGTAAAGAGTTAATTGATACTTTGTATGCTAATTATGCTGAAGTGCTCTTGTTAGATATTGATATGCCAAAGCTTGATGGAAAAGCTACACTTGAAGTAATAAAAGAATTATGGCCTAAAATGAAAGTTTTAATGCTCACTGTGCACGATGAGGTGAGCTACATAAAAAAGTTCACAAGTTTACCTATAGATGGATATTTATTAAAAGATACTGATGCTATTGAGCTAATTATGGCCATAAAAAAAGTTTGCAATGGCGATACTGAAATGTATATACCTGAAGTAATTAAAAGCAAACTAAGTAATTCAGAATTAAAAAGTAAAGACAGTGAAAGTCCCGTAAGTATTCTTACCGATAGAGAGATTCAAATAGTAAAAATGATATCGAAAGAATTAACGGCAAGTGAGATTTCGGCGCAACTGTCAATTTCAATAAATACTATAAAAACACATCGTAAAAATATTCTTAGAAAGCTAAAACTCTCAAATTCTTTAGGTATTGCCAAATTTGCAATTGAAAATGAATTGATCTAGTTTTCAAGCACAAAAGAAAAAGAAACGTAGGTCACCATATTATCGTCGCTTAAGGCTCATTTTCGCAGCAAACAAAACACTACTATGAGCCAGAAAAAATTTGCCCCAGAAACGCTAATGATGAGTTATGGTTACGACCCGCATTTGTCAGAAGGTGCGGTTAAATGCCCAATATTTCAAACATCAACATTCGCATTTAAAAATGCACAAGAAGGAAAAGAGTTTTTTGAAGTAGCCAAAGGCACAAGAAAACTAGATGAAGGAGAAAGCATGGGGCTTATTTATTCAAGGATAAATAATCCAGATCTCGAAATTTTAGAAAACCGATTAACCTTATGGGATAAAGCCGAAGCAGCAGCTGTTTTTGAAAGTGGCATGAGTGCCATATCTACAACGCTTCTTGAATTTTTAAAACCAGGAGATGTTGTGGTACATTCAAGTCCAGTTTACGGTGGAACCGATCATTTCATTAAAAATGTATTAGAAAAATTTAATGTTACATCTTTTGAAATGTTTGCCGGCGAAGAGTATGGTGATATAAAAAAGAGATTAGCCCAGGCCAATTTGTTAGATAGAGTATCAATGTTTTATTTAGAAACTCCAGCAAATCCAACAAACTCGTTATTTGATATTGAAGCAACATCTAAACTGGCAGCAGAGCTTTCAACTGCTGATAAAAAGGTATTTGTAGGCGTTGACAATACGTATATGGGGCCACTTTGGAGTCAGCCGCTTGCTCATGGCGCTGATATTGTAATCTATTCGGCAACCAAGTACATAGGCGGACATTCTGATTTAATTGCGGGTGCTGTATGTGGTTCTGCTGAAGTGATTGGAAGAATAAAAAAGCTTAGAACCTACTTAGGTTCAATGGCTGGCCCTTGGACAGGCTGGCTACTAATGAGAAGTTTAGAAACACTTAAAATAAGGATGGAAAGACAGGCTAAAAATGCCGAGAAAGTAGCTGAATTCTTGGCTTCTCATTCTAAAGTTGAAAAAGTTCATTACCTGGGTTTTCTTTCAGAAGAAGATAACCGCGGCCAATATGAGATATACAAAAAACAATACAGCAGCGCAGGAGCCATGGTGAGTTTTGATATTGTTGGTGGTGAGCAAGAAGCATTTACTTTTTTAGATAATTTAAAGTTAGCTCATTTGGCGGTAAGTTTAGGAAGCACAGAAACACTAGCCGAGCACCCTTACACAATGACCCATGCAGGTGTTGCAGAAGAAGATAAAGACCGGCTTGGGCTTACTCCAAAAATGATTAGAATTTCTGTTGGTGTTGAACACTATGAAGATTTAATTTGGGATATAGATCAGGCACTAGATAAAGTTTAGTTGTACCTATTCCATAAAACAAAAAAGCTCCAGTAGTGGAGCTTTTTTGTTTTCTATTAACTTGTAAACTCTTTAATTTTTAATGATATTCACTTTGCTTGTACCTTTTGAATCTATTATTAGCAATTGATACAAACCATCTGTATATCCTGTTAAATCAAGTTTAATGCTTCCATTTTCTACTTCAGCATAAAAGTCTAGTTCTTTACCTGTAACATCAATAAGTTTAATGCTTTCAGGTTTTAGACCTTCTCCAATTTCAATAATGGCAAAACCCGAAGTTGGGTTTGGATAAACTTTTAAAGAGTGCTTACCTACGCCATATATTCCATCGGGAGCTTGCACAATTACAGTTCTTGTTAAAGTATCACCAATATTGGCACTTGAATCTGCCGCAAAATAGTGTAGGTAGTAAGTATCAGGAACTTCAGTATTCAAAACGCCCCATGTATATACCCATACTAATGGTTCTTTCCAATAGTTATCAGATACTACCCAACCCGGTTCATTATAGGTTTCGTCTTTCTTTAAGAATAACGGATTATCTCCTAATAGTGAAAGGAGCGGAGCTACTCTATCTACAACGGTTATATATCTAATCTCTTGGCTTGTTCTACCATTTTTTGCTGTTACTGTGTAAATAATCGTAAATCTACCTACAAGGGTTGCTGCCTGATTGTAACCAAAACTATCAATATATGTTCCAGAGATGGTAAGGGTTAAACCGTCAGTTGTTCCTTGGTGGTTAGAGTATGTTACACTATCATCCTGATACGCGGTGTTTACATCAATTGTTATAAACTTATTGCCAATAAGGGCCAAGTTGGTGGTTTCATAGTCATCAACTATTACCACTCTAAAAGTACTGTCTGAATTACCACTTTTATCAGTGATTATGTACCACAAAGTGTAAGAACCCACTTGCGTTGTGTCAACTTCTCCTTTTATTGTTACATCAACATCACTATTTGAATTGTAATTGTCTTTAAAAGCAACACCTTTATCAATATATGTACTGTTAAGTTGATGTTCAATGGTGTCTCCGCCAATTAAAGAATCAATTACAGGTGCTTTTGTATCTCTTACAATTACAATGCGGTCAATCACCTTTTTATATCCACGAGCGTCTTCAGCTTCATAATTGCAGGTATATGTACCAATAATATTTTCGTCAACTGAGCAATATCCTGTATCTATCAGGCCCGCGCAATTATCCCTTGCTTCATATCCCGGATCAATATAGGTTGTTAAAACTTCATGGTAAATGGTATCAGAACCTTTTAAGAATAAAGTTGGAGGTGTTGTGTCAGCAATTACAATAAATATGCGCTGAGCTATAGCTTGGTTGTTGGTAGAATCAATGGCTGAGTATCTTATTATTTGTTCTCCAACGGTTGATGTATTTAGGGTATCCTCCAAATCTATTTTCATGGTGTCCTTAATAGCATTGTCAATAGCAAATCCCATAGGATCAATAAAGTTATCGCATTGCTCAACTTGAATTGTATCGCCACCATACAAGGTAATAATTGGCAATTCATAATCTTCAACAATGTTTACAAGATAATCTTCAAACTCACCAACACCATTTTGACCACATGGCGTATTACTACCTGTACCGCGGGCTACACCTACTCTAAGTGTTGTGTTTCCAAGGTCAGCACCCTTAGGAACCCTAAATTTAAATGTTTCAAACCTATCTGTATTTCCGCCAGTACTTCGGGCAATTTCTTCACCGTTATCGGTAAAATCACCATCTTGATTATAGTCAATCCAAGCGGCTCTATTCATAGGCAATGTTGGGTTTTCGGCACGCCATATTTTTATTTCGTATTGAGCTCCGGCTTGTAACTCGGCCTTTTTACCTGATCTATAATCAGTATAGGCAGCTATACCTGTACTACTTGTATTGTTTATATTACCCAAAGTCACTCTAGAAATTCCAAGATCTGCATTTAAATTACCTACGGTAGGCACACATCTATCAATTACTCTAATGCCACAAGTAATATCTACGGTATCAATGCCATTTGAATTACTGGCAATCAACCTAATGTTATAGCAACCTGTGTCATTAAATGAAACTTTAGTTACTTGACCCTGAGAATTGTATCCCGTCACGTACGAGTAGGTATTTGGCGTAATTGTCCAATTTCTAAACTCAGAACATAAATAACCTTTTAGCGTAGATACATCACTTAAAGTTACAACTTGACCTTTGTCTGGATTTGGAATGTCAATGTCAACTTTGGCCGTAGGCGCAGCAGTTGCTTCTACCACTTTAATATCTTTTTCAAGCGTATCGCTTCCACCACAGTTGGTTACAATTAACCTTACACTGTAGGCTCCTTGAAAAAAGAAAAAGTGACTTATAGCTGAATCAGTATACTCTACGGTATTTGTAACTTTACTTATAAACTGCCAAGTATATCTATTGCCTTGTCCGCTTGATTTGTTTTCAATATTCAATTCAGTACCCACACATATAGTGTCAGGCATTTCAAAATTTGCGGTTGGTGGTCCAACATTGAGAGGGGTAGAAGTCCATTCAATTTCAAAACCAGGTGCTCCAAAAAACCAATTTGTAGTAAACTCAATATAAGCTGAACCACTTTTTGCCACCAATTGATCTCTAAAATATGATGCACCATCGTCACCTGTTAATCCATTTCCATAGGCTGTATTGTAATCATGTAGGGCTCTGCCCGTATTATCAGTACCATCATAAATCCTTAGGTAATCTCTGTTATTGGTTAGGTCAAACTCAGTAAATTTTAAACGTAAATTTTTCGCACAAGGATCAATGGTGTAATTACAGTTATATCGTTGTCTTCCCGCATAATCATCTGTTCCACCAGGATCTCTTAAAACACCCACTGTAACTCTACTGCTGGTTTCATTGCAAATGGTGGCTTCATCTGCAACTGTAATGTATTCAAACTTGCAATTTTGATCAGAACCTTTTGAATTTTTAGTGCTTAGGCAAACCGTATAATTCCCGGGTTCTGAAAAATATACGCTAGGCTGGTAAGAGAGACTATCACTGCCCGTTAAATAAAAGAAGGTTCTATTTTTCTTGTCTACAATATCTGGTAGAATTGACCAATAAACTTCTGATGCTCCATTTAATGTATTGTTTTCAAAACTGATAATATCTCCAACGTTTACAAGTGTTTTACTTGCTTTAAACCTTGCAATAGGGGCCTTGTCAACTTGTTTAACAATTAAAAACTTGCTGGTTGTGTCAAAAGCAGAGCAGTTATTTGTTCTAAGGGTAATTTTATATCTACCGGTTGAATTGAAAATATACTCAAGGTTTAAGTTTAAACTGTCAACCTTTACGTCATCAACAAACCACTCGTGGTTTAAGAGTTCTTGTTGGCCAGAACCATTTGTAATATTTACAATGGTTTTTACATAAGAAGTGTCAGGTAAAGAAAAACTCACTTTTGGTTTGGCATCAACATATTCAGATTCATCTGCACCAATTGAAGGAAATTCGCAGCGGGCGTCTCCGTCTACATCAGTGGCAAATCCCAAACTTAAAGCTCTTGTGGCCGCAGCATTGGTTTTTAACCTGGGATCGGTAGTGCTATTGATTTGAGGAAGGCTTTCAAATGAGTTTTGATTTAATTCAGGAAAGTCTGTTTTCCAGTTGCTTAGGCTCGTATAATTTGAATTAGCATAAGCAATTTTATTGTTGGCGGTTGAGTAATAATGATTCCAATTTAGAGCTGTGAAACCACCATTTCCAGGACTAAATAGTGCGTAATTATTTGCACCATGTAAAATATTGTTTCTTAAATCTATTCCACTTTGTGCGTTAAATCGTAAGGCAGGTCTACCTACAATTGTATTGTGCTGAAAAGCAACAATACTTGCATTGTTTAGGTATACGCCATTGCCACTCGACTGAATTAGATTGTTTGTGAACGTTGCCGTTGAATTTGTATTTAGATTAAAATCTTGGAAATACAAAGCATAATTTTCACCTTCAATTTCATTGTTCTCAAAACGTACATTATCAAGGTCGTAACCAACTACGGCATTTGCTCCATTATCTCTAAAATCACCAATAAAGTTGTTTTGAATTTGCACATTTCTCAAATTATAGAGTCCTATAGCCGAGTAATAAACTTTAGTGAACTTGTTATTCGTGATTCGGTAAACATTGGTAATTGAAGTGGTACTTCCCATTATTTGAATACTTCTTTCACCACCCACAAAATTGCAATTGTCAATAATTAGGTTGGTAACATTATTCCCGGCGCCAGATTCAATTGATGACGAACTCGAAGCCACAATTCCAAAAACATCAACAGAAGCCGTAGCTTGACTTAAACTAAAGAAACAATTTTCAAAGCTTATATTGCTGCAAGCCTGAGTCATAAAAACGGCCCATCTTGCCGATCTAAATTGAAGGTTTTTAAATGTTATATACTCACTATTTTCTAACGCTAAGGTGTAAATGGCAGAACCAGAGTTGTTTGAAATAATTGTTTTTGAAGAATCGCCACCATCAAAAGTGATGGTATTTGTGCTGCTAGCACCACTTACATTGCCTATAAGGTTGGCTCCCGAATAATTTCCATCTCTAATATTAAAGGTAACCGCACCGCAAAGCCCGCGTGAATTTAGAGCAGTTACAACATCAGAAAAGCTACTAAAGTCAGGACTTGAACCGCCAACTGTATAGCTACCTGATAAACCTGGAAGAACAGTAACCTTAAGGGTGTCGTCAATATTTTCGTCAACCACGTTATTCACAGAATCTACAATAGCCACAAGGTCATGATTACCACTTCCGAAATTGTATGAACCCAAGTTTATTTGACTCGAAGTTGAAGGAGCAATGGTAGAAACAAAGTTTGCAGCACTTTGCTTTGAACCGTCAACCCACCAACTAACTACACCATTCTTAATCGTGTCTTTACCGTTGTTAAATAATGTGGCGCTAAGGTTGTTATTACCACTGCATATAGATCCAAAGCTTAAAACTTCTCCGTTGTTATTGAATACTTCCTTAATTTCAATGTCATCAAAGGTTACTCCATCGTCTCCGCCCGTATTTCTTGCCGCAAAATTGTCTCTTTGCCCAAACCTTACTTGAAAAGTTGAAGTAATTGTTTGATTAGCTCCAGTAAGTACTTTGTCAATATCAAGTTCGCTCACAAAATTCCACTGGCCAGCTGTTCCTCTATTGCTATACCAATTGTAAATCTCTACCCATGAGTCTGTGCTAGATCCGCGCACCCATACTCTATCTTCATTATTGTTTTCTTCACCATGGTGCATAAAATAAAAAGAAAGCTCTAACTGCTTGCTTTTGTAATTACTTAAGTCAAGCGTTAAAATAAGGTAGTTGGTACTTGTAGAAAAGTTTCTGCTCACATCAAATGTAGCAGCCGCACTTCCGGTATTGTAAAAGCTATTTCCGGCTTTAAACCTAAGTCTTCCTCTACTGGTTTGCTCATAAGCCCAACCACTTAAGCCATTGATACTACTGGCGTCAGCAGTAAATGTTGTGGTAGAACCTATGTTTTCAAAACCTTCGGTATACGGAAGTGTAATTTGGGCTTTTAAAGAAATAGACACAATAAGTGCCCAGAGTGGGAGTATGTAACGCTTCATAATTAGTAGTCAGTGACTTATGCAAATGTCGTTAAAGCAACATTTGTAAAGACGTAATTTTTCCAAACTATGTTGCTTTTGTGGTAAATAAGACCGTGATTTATTCCTTCAGTTTAAATTGAGCACAAGTTTAAATGCTCAAACTCAAAATATCCTATATTTCGCCAAAAGCCAAATGAATGGTTTCTAGAAGAGATTTTGTTAAAAAAACAGCACTAGCAGGTACTTTAATTATGCCATCACTAAAAGAATTTGAAAATTATACTTCTTTAGTTTCTGAGATTAATTCTGAAAAGAATGACAGATCTATTGAAAGCATTGTAAAAGATGAAAGTTACTGGAAACTTGTACGCAAATTGTTTAACCCGCAAAACGATTTTATAAACCTTGAAAACGGGTATTTTTCGGCACAACCACAATCAACTATTGCAAAGCAGTTCAATTGGATTCAGAAAATAAATAGCCAAAATTCATTTTATATGAGAAAGAAGCAAATTGATGAAATGCAATTTGTGAAAAATAGGCTAGCAGAATTTGCTCAGTTGAACCCCAATGAATTCGTGATTTGTAGAAATACAACCGAAGCTCTTGATACCATAATACACGGTTACCCTTGGCAAAAAGGTGATGAAGTAATTGTAAACCATCAGGATTATGGTAGTATGCTTGCCGCTTTTGAGCAACAAAAACGAAGAAGTGGCATAAGAACGGTTTATACCAAGTTACCGCTTCATCCTAAAACTGATAAGGAAATAGTTGATGCTTTTGAAAGTAAAATAACTTCAAAAACAAGAATGCTTTTGGTAACCCATTTGATTAATTTAACGGGTCAAGTACTTCCGGTAAAAAAGATTGTTGAAATGGCCCATAGCAATGGGGTAGAAGTTATGCTTGACAGTGCTCATGCTTTTGCACACATTCCTTTTAAGTTTAGTGAAATTGGTGCTGATTATGTGGGCTCAAGTTTGCATAAATGGCTTTGCTGTCCCATTGGATTAGGTTTAATGCACATTAAAGAAGAGAAGATTAATAAAATTTGGCCACTTTTTGGAGACAATGAATTTGAAGAATCTGATATAAGAAAATTTGAACATTGGGGCACTAGACCAAACTCTGCAATGGCAACAATTCCTACAGCAATAGATTTTCATAATTCTATAGGAAGCGACTTAAAATATGAACGACTTTTTTACCTAAAAGACTATTGGACACAAAAAGCCAAAGAAATAGATGGAATTGAAGTGAATACTCCGTTTGAAAAATCACGCTCAGGAGCAATTGCCAACTTTACAGTAAAAGGTCAACAACCGAGTGAAACATCAAAAAGGCTATTTGAAGAACACAATATTTTTTCGGTAGCAATTGAAACTTCTGATGTAAATGGTGTACGAATAACCCCACATTTGTATACTTCAATTGGTGAATTAAACGCTCTTATTGACGCCTTAAAAAAGATTGCCTAAAAAATGAAAAAGCTTTCATCAACGCAATTATTGGTATTTATCGGCTTGGGGTTATTTGTTCTGGCACTCGTATTTCCACAAACGTTTTGGGGCTTTAATTACCATGCATTTTTACCTAAGCCCATATTGGCCTTGTTGTCGGTTTTCGTTGCTTTTTTTGCTTATAGAGCATTAAAATTTAAAACAGAACAAGAACAAATTTTTCACAAACGAATTTCAAACCTTCAATACGTTATCGGCCTTGTTTTAGCAGCTCTTTTTATATCTCAGTTTTTGCCAATGGCCATTGATGTTTATGGCGATTCACGATCTATTTCAGGAAAGTTTGAAAGAATATTCAATGGTGATAAGTCTTGGTTCGATGCCATTTCAAAAGTTTTAAGCCTAAATATTTTTGATTTGCATAGTGGTGAAAAGTTTACTTTCAACTTAGCATATTTGGTTAAACAGATCTTTTCAACGTCTTACGAAAAGTCATTTTACATAGTTAACTCAGTCTTTGCGGTTACTGGTGCTCTGTTTTACGCATTACTTACACTTAAGCTTAATAACTTAGCAAAGGGCATTAGTGCTCTTTTGTTTTTTTCCGGTAACTACATTTTGGCTACAAGAGGGCATTTAGAAGTTTATGGTGCTTCATTCGGTTTTTCCTTCATGTACGCCTATTTGGTTAAAAATCATTTTGAAAAAAACAGTTGGAATTCTTTTGGCCTTTTACTTATTGGTGGAATCTTTTTAATGAAAAGTCATATCAATCATGTAATTGTAATAGCACCTATGCTTTTTATGCTTGGTCTCACCCTAAGTCCAAAATTTCTTGAAAGATTAACCTTTAAAAATGTACTAATATTAATTGGTTCAGGATCCATAGGTTTTATACTAGCATATTTTTTGGTATTTGAAAATCATAGCAGCAATTATGCTGTCAGAGAAAAAGAAGAGCTACTATCAAATGTTTTTTTACCTCTATTTGGCTCTGAAGTCCCTTATGATAACTATGGTCTTCTAAATTTCAATCATTTTCTTGATTGGTTTTCTTTGATTATTATGTGGTCACCGGTGGCCATGCCAATTGTTTTCATAACCGTTTTTAAAAATAAGGAGCAATTCATTAGAAATCATTTTGCCCTCATTTTAATGTTTCTTGTTATTACTTATGCATTAGTTGCTTTTGCAATTAACCCTTTGCTTAGTATGCCAAGAGATTGGGATTTGCTTAGTTTGGGTGCACCATTTGTAGTGGTTTTATCGGCTATTGTTCTAAACCATTCAAGGGCTCAAAAATTAATGATTTATAAAGTAGCATTTTTGGTTAGTGCTTTTGTAATTCCAAGAATAGCAGTTGAATCTTCCAAGCAATTATCATCAAACAGACTTCTTGCAATTGGTGCGCATGTTCATAATACGTATTACGCTGGTTCTTCGGTAATTCTTTCATCGGCCATAAAGTCTCAGCAAAACCCTGATTATGAATATATAAAAGATTACTCATTAAAGTTAAGCTACAATAGTAAAGTTTATCCTGACAATGAGCTTTGTCACTTCTTTACGCAATCGGCATATTGGCTTGCAGACGAGAAAAATAAAAAGGTATTGGCACTTGATTTTTTTAGACTTGCGCTCGAACAGAATAATGAATATGAAATTGCATTAAAAGGAGCCATTGTGATATTACAAAACCAAAATAGAGTATCCGAATCGCTACCTTTAGTAGAGTCAATTTTGGTATTACAGCCTAATGTTAAAGAGTACCATCAAATGCTTTTGAATTGTTACATATCCCTTAAAATGAAAAAAGAGCTTCAAATAGCTGTAAACAACTACTTGGAGCTCTTTCCTGAAGATCGTGAATTGATCAGATCTAAAATTGGTATTTAATCGGCAAATTCAACTTCGCCTTTACCTTCTCTAATTAGTATCACCTCGTCTCCAGTACAATCAAGTACCGTTGAGTGTTCCGTGTTTCCAGGTCCGCCGTCTATTACAAGGTCAACTAATTTCTTAAATTGATCGTATATAGTCTCTGCATCTGTAGGATATTCCGAATGCTCGTCTTGCATTTTAATACTTGCCGTTACAATTGGATTACCAAGTGCGTTTACAATTTCTCTTGGAATATTATTGTCAGGAACCCTTATGCCAATTTCTTTCTTTTTGTTCTTAAAAAGCTTTGGAACTTTGTTATTCGCTTTTAAAATAAAAGTGTAAGCACCAGGCAACGAGCTTTTCATAAGCTTATATACCGAATTTGAAAAAGGGGTGCAGTACTCCGAAATGTTCTTTAAATCGTAGCAGATCAAAGAAAGGTTGGCATTTTCAGGTTTTTTACCAATAATTTGGCAAAGCCTATCAATTGCATCTTGATTATACATATCACAACCAATGGCATAAACCGAATCGGTAGGATAAATAACTAGACCACCTTCTTTTATGGTGTTTACAACCATATCAACATGACGGGGAGCCGGATTTTCCGGAAAAATTTTTATTAGCATATAATTTCCCTTTAATTAATGATTTTAAAAGTACAAATTATTGCGGATAAAAATCCCTTATGCCAATACCTTTTTAACTAGGTCTGCTGCTTCTTTAAGTGGTGTAGCTGGGTAAACCTTTAAGCCTGAATTGTCTATGATGGCTTTTGCTTCTTCAGCATTTGTTCCTTGCAAACGAACAATTATTGGCACTGGAATGTCGCCAATGTTTTTATATGCATCAACAACACCTTGAGCAACTCTATCGCATCTTACAATTCCACCAAATATATTCACCAAAATGGCTTGCACATTTGGGTCTTTTAATATAATCCTAAAACCCGCTTCTACAGTTTGTGCATTTGCTGTACCACCTACATCCAAAAAGTTTGCAGGGTTTCCACCAGAAAGTTTGATCATATCCATGGTTGCCATTGCAAGTCCAGCGCCATTTACCATACAGCCTACGTTTCCGTCAAGTTTTACATAACTAAGGTTGTATTTTTTTGCTTCTACTTCAGCCGGATCTTCTTCTGTTTCATCTCTCAAACCAGCAAAATCTGGATGACGGTAAAGCGCGTTGTCTTCAAGATCCACTTTTGCATCAACGGCCAATATGTTATTGTCTGAAGTTTTTAGCACCGGATTAATTTCAAACATGGCCGAGTCTGTTTCATCATACGCTTTGTACAATGCATTTACAAACTTTACCATGCTTTTAAATGCTTTTCCACTTAAACCAAGGTTAAAGGCAACTTTTCTTGCCTGAAACGGCTGTAGGCTTTGACCTGGCTCTACATACTCCTTAAATATTTTCTCTGGTGTGTTTTCTGCAACTGTTTCAATATCCATACCACCTTCGGTAGAATACATTATTACGTTTTTGCCTGATGCTCTATCAAGTAAAACGCCCATATAGAATTCACTTGGTTCAGTTTCTCCTGGGTAGTAAACATCTTGCGCAATTAAAACTTGGTTTACCTTTTTTCCTGATTCACCAGTTTGAATTGTTACTAACGTTCCACCTAATATATCTTTAGCCTTTTCAGGTACTTCTTCTAATGATTTAGCCAAAACAACACCATGTGATCCAGTTTCATTAACAGTACCTTTTCCTCTTCCGCCAGCATGAATCTGAGCCTTTACAACAAACCAGCCTGTACCAGTTTCTTCTTTTAATGCTTTTGCAGCTTCAAGAGCTTCTTCAGGAGTACTTGCTACTTTACCTTCTTGTATGGTTACACCGTATTTTTTAAGTATTTCTTTACCTTGAAATTCGTGGATGTTCATGATGTTATTTTAAATGGGCTTCAAAACTACTTTCGCAGTAACAATAAATACAAACCCACAACCATTAAATTAAACTTTTTAATGCGTGTAAAGTTTCACAATTAACTATTGAAAAAAATCATGACTAAAAACATAGCCATTTTAGGCGGAACAGGATTAATAGGTAAGCATTTAACAAAGTCTTTTGAAAAGCAGAAGCTTAACACTTTTGTACTAACTAGAGGAGAAAGCAAGACTATCAATGTATTTACAGAACATGTTCATTACAACCCTTACAGTAACCAATGGCCTACTGAAGAGTTAAGTAAATGCGATGTGGTAATAAACCTTGCAGGCAAGTCAATAGGAGATAATAGGTTAACCACATCTGTAAAAAGTGAAGTTTACAAGAGTAGAGTACAAGTAACAAAAAGCTTGGTTACATTTCTAAACAACACTAATAACAAATGTAATCTACTAATAAATGGTTCGGCAATAGGATACTATGGTTACGATAGAAAAGACGAGATGTTAGAAGAAGATGCTGACCCTGGTATAGGCTTTTTCGCCGAATTGTGTGATGCATGGGAAAAAGAAGCAAAAGAATTCGATAACGGACGCTTAGCTATTTTAAGAACAGGGATAGTTTTAGATAGGGAAGAAGGGGCTTTTAAGAAACTGAAGACACCAATACTATTAAGTCTAGGATCAGCTTTGGCATCAGGAAAGCAGTGGATGCCTTGGATTCATATAAATGACATGGTAGGCATAATCAACTATATTATTTTGAATAATAGTATTGAAGGAGTTGTTAATGCGGTGGGCCCTAAACCTGTGAGAAACAAACGATTAATAGGGAGTTTAGCGGATTCTTTGAACAAAGCTATACTTCTTCCCAAAGTACCAGGTTTTGTTTTAAAGTTAATGCTTGGTGAGTTTGCAAATTCAATAATAGGCGGACTAAGGGTAATGCCTAAAAAGCTTCAAGACAACAATTTTATCTGGGAATACTACGATATTGATGATGCAATGAAAAACCTGAATTGGAATAAATAAAATCATTCAAGGTTTCTAATTGAAAACTACTTAGAGTCTGCTAAAAACCTTTAAATGGCTTCTTTTCTAGTTGTAGAGAAAATCGCATTTGATCTTGTGATCAAGAAATAAGCTCCAAAAAGTACCATAGTAAAAAACATGTCTCCTAAAAAGCCGTTAAGCGCAAAAGAGCTCAGGTAGTCGCCAGGGTTGTAGAATGGAATTGCAGCAACATAGCATGTAATTAATCCTGCAATGTCTTTAGTGTATTCAGGTGAGAAAATCCACGACCCAAAGTTTGTAATCACAAAGAATACTGCAGATGATGCTAAAGAAGCACCAAATAGCCTACCCATCTTCACTTTTCCGGCAAGCCCTTTACTGCCTATGAGGTAGGTAAGCAAAAAGGCTCCATATACAAATGGCATTTCCATATGAAAACCTCTGCCCCCAGTTAATTGTATGGCAACATCGGATAACAACATAATGGCCAATGGTATAAGAGCAGAAAACGCCTTTTTACCAAGGTAAGCACCACTAAAAAGAGCGATTGCACCCACAGGGGTGAAGTTATATATATGATTTGGGAAAAGTCGGTATGCTGCCGCTAGAACTATTATGGTAAGTAGAATCGGTAGGTTCTTTTTCATTTCTCGTTATTGATACTGCAAGTTTAATAAGCAAGGCTGTATTTCTTAAATTTAATACTGACCAAATAGATGTATAGGTGCGTACTTAAACTGATAAATTCGTCGAAATTTAATTCCTTTAACAATGGTTATCTTATAGGTATTCAGTTGGTTAATCTGTTTTTCGAAGTTTAAATTTAGTTAAACTAACTAGGTGTGAGCAATATGGAAAATATTACGACAGCTAACTTTCTTAGCACAACCTACTTGTAGTTTAAATGGTGTACACATATGTATTGGTTACGTGTGTCAAATGTAAACATATTGAAGTTTACATTTGTGCCATGTTCGGTGAGAAGCTCAGAGAGATTTTAGAAGATCAAGGAATTAGTCCATCACAGTTTGCGGATTCAATAGGTGTAAATCGTTCGGCCATTAGCCATGTACTGAATAATAGAAATAAACCTGGCTATGATTTGCTTAACAAAATGCATGAGAATTATCCCGATTGGGACTATGATTGGTTGGTGTTCAATAAAACTAAGGCAAAGCCAAAACAACGAACAAAGCCTTACAAACAGACTGAACCCATAATTGAAAACAACAATCCAAATTATTTACAAGGTAGTTTATTTAATGATGAAGGAGAGCCAGAAAAGACGCAATCATATAATCCTCAAAGACTTAAAAGAACAGTGACCAAAACCATCTTGATTTACTCAGATGGCACTTTTGAAATTTTTCAAAATAATTTTGGCTAAGTATTTCTCAGAATTAAAAATCGTAGCATATTTGCACTCGCAAAACGATGCCTCTTTAGCTCAGCTGGCTAGAGCAGCTGATTTGTAATCAGCAGGTCGTTGGTTCGAGTCCGACAAGAGGCTCTCTCAAAAGCGTCAGATTTTTCTGACGCTTTTTTTATTTTAAGGCTATATTGGAGCAAAATTTACAACATGAAAAATCTGTTTGCTTTAACAGTCATATCTACTCTAATATTTAGTTCATGCACTCAAGAAAATTGTGGCGAATGCTGGGCAACGGTTGATGGTCAAATTGAAGAGAGTACTAAAACCGGAGAAGTTTGTGATAATGATTATGAAACAAAAAAGGCTGAAAAAGACGATGTAATTTTATATATGGAGACCATTTACCCAGGTTCTGCCATAGAATACACCTGCCAAGACAACTAAATCAGCTTCTATTTGCTCTTAAATCCACATTTTGTGTATAAAAGCAATATTAATTAAGCACATAAAATTAGGCATACAAGTACTTTTACACAGTTGTATTCTTATATAATAATCCAATATTTATATGGAAGAAAGAGATCAGATAATCCCAATTAATATTGAGGATGAAATGAAGACTGCCTACATCGATTATTCGATGTCGGTAATTGTATCTAGAGCACTGCCTGATGTTAGAGATGGCTTAAAACCCGTGCACAGACGCGTTTTATATGGAATGACCGATTTAGGTTTGAGTCATAACAGACCATATAAAAAGTCTGCTAGAATTGTAGGAGAAGTTCTAGGTAAGTACCATCCACACGGAGATTCATCTGTTTATGACACCATGGTACGTATGGCGCAAGAGTGGAGTATGCGCTACATGCTAGTAGATGGTCAAGGAAACTTTGGCTCGGTTGATGGTGATCCACCTGCAGCCATGCGTTATACTGAAGCAAGACTTACTAAGATTGCTGAAGAACTACTTACCGATATTGATAAAAGGACAGTTGATTTTAGACCCAACTTTGATGAGTCATTAAAAGAACCAACAGTATTACCCGCAAAAATTCCAAATCTACTGCTCAATGGAGCATCTGGTATTGCGGTAGGAATGGCCACAAATATGCCACCTCACAACCTAACCGAAGTTGTAAATGGAATAACGGCTTACATTGATAATAAGGACATTAGCATTGAAGGCCTAATGCAACACATTAAGGCACCTGATTTTCCTACTGGTGGTACCATTTTTGGTGTTGAAGGTGTGAGAAAAGCATTTGAAACGGGCAGAGGAAGTATTACCATAAGAGGTAAAGCTGAAATTGAAACCACAAAAAGTGGTAGAGAGAAAATTATTATAACAGAAATTCCTTTCTTAGTAAACAAGGCCACTATGCAGCAAAAAATGGCTGACCTTGTTAATGAGAAGGTGATTGAAGGGATAAGCGAAATTAGAGATGAATCTGATAGGCGCGGAATGCGTGTGGTTATTGAACTTAAACGTGATGCTATGGCATCAGTTGTGCTCAATAAACTCTATAAATACACACAGCTACAAGGCACATTCTCAGTAAATAACGTAGCACTTGTTGATGGCAGACCACATACACTAAACCTAAAAGATCTCGTAAAATATTATGTTGGTCACAGGCATGAAGTTGTAGTACGAAGAACTCAATATGAATTAGAAGAAGCAGAAAAAAGAGCTCACATTCTTGAGGGGTTGCTAATTGCTCTTGATCATCTTGATGAAGTTATCAAACTCATTAGAGGTTCTGGAACTGTTGAAGAAGCCAGAAATGGTTTAATGGAACAGTTTAAACTTAGTGAGATTCAGGCTAGAGCAATTCTTGACATGAGATTGCAAAAGCTTACTGGTTTAGAGCGAGATAAGATTAAAGCTGAGTATGCAGAGCTTATGGAGCGTATTGCTTACTTGAAAAGCATTTTGGCCGATGAAGGTTTAAGAATGCAGATTATTAAAGATGAACTTAATGAAATGAAAGAGAAGTATGGCGATGAGCGTCGTACTAACATTGAGTTTTCTAGTGATGAAATTAGCATAGAAGACCTTATTCCAAATGAAGAAGTTGTTGTAACTATAAGTCACCTTGGGTACATTAAAAGAACGCAACTATCTGAGTTTAAAACACAGGGTAGAGGCGGTAGAGGTAGTAGAGGCGCTTCTTCTAGAGACGAAGACTTTATAGAACATATCTTCTCGGCATATACGCATGATTATCTGTTGATTTTTACAGAAAAGGGACGATGTTTTTGGCTACGTATTTATGAACTGCCTGAAGGAAATAAAAATACGAAAGGTAGAGCCGTTCAAAACCTACTTCAGATTGAAGCAGATGATAAGATAAGAGCATATTTAAGTGTAGATGAGCTTAAGGATGAAGAATATTTAAACAATAACTATATTGTATTCTGCACTAAGCGCGGTGTAATTAAGAAAACAGCGTTAGAAGCTTACTCTAGACCAAGATCAAATGGAATTAATGCCATTTCAATTAATGACGGCGATCAGCTATTGTCGGTTAGATTAACCAATGGGCAAAACCATATTATGATTGCCACCAAAGAAGGTCAAGCTATTCATTTCCCAGAAAATGCAGTAAGATCAATGGGAAGAAATGCTACAGGTGTAAGAGCAATTCGTTTAGGCGATAATGCAGAAAACGAAGTAGTAGGTATGATATGTGTAGCCGATCCTGAAACTGAAACCGTAATGGTGGTTTCTGAAAACGGTTATGGTAAACGCTCCATAATTGATGATTACCGAATAACAAATAGAGGTGGAAAAGGAGTTAGAACCTTAAACGTAACTGACAAAACCGGTTCTCTTATAGGAATAGCCAACGTCACTGAAGAAAATGATCTTATGATTATAAATCAATCTGGCGTAACTATCCGATTGGCAGTTGAATCAGTTAGAGTAGCGGGAAGAAATACCCAGGGGGTAAAGCTCATAAACCTTAGAAAGGATTCAATCTCATCAATCACCAAAGTTCCAGCGGAGAAAGAAGAAGAAGAAGAAATTGAAGGAGAGGAGGAAAACAATTCAACTGAACAAACTCAAGAAGGAGAAACTCCACAAGAGTAAAATTAATCACCACCTATAGGTTAATATAATTATAAAACAAATTGGGAATTGAGTCTGATAGGCTCAATTCCTTACTTTTGGTCCAGAGAATTTAAACAGGCATAAATTTATGAAACAAGCACTTTTACTTTCTTTTATGGTATTAGCAATTGCGGCTAATGCCCAAAGAACAAAGATTACAAATGCTATACTGTCAATTGACGCAAACAATTTAAAAACTGCTAAAGAAAATATTGATGAAGCAGTAGAATATGAAAAAACATCAATAGACCCAAAAGCTTGGTTTTACCGCGGTCAAATCTATCAACACTTGGCTCAGGTTAAATTAGACGCTTACGCATGGAAGGTAAACCAATTACCTACAGAAGAAGCAGTTGCCGAGATGAAAGGTTTAAGTGATAACCCTGCTTTAACGGCTTTTGAATCATATAAGAAATGCCTTGAAGTTGATGAAAAAGGTAAATACAAAAGAAAAGTTGATGAGAATTTAAAAACAGTTCTTGGTGTAACATCCTTTATAATTGGCAATAACTTTTATGAAGAGGGTAGAAAATCTAGCAACCCAGATGATTTAATGAAAGCCTATGAAAATTACGGTTTGGTTCTAGACATTACAGATTTGATGGGAGAATATTCTAGAAAGCTTTTTGTAGCCGATTTTTTAAGTCAGACGGGCTTCGAATCAATGGAGCTGGTTAGACTTTATATGGGACTTGCTGCCTACAATGCAAATAATTATGAGGTGGCTAAAAAAGAGTTTAAAGCTTTGGCTGACAATAATGTTGCTGAAATTGATGTATATCGTTTGTTGGCGTATATCTATCAAACCGAAGAGAACAATGATGCACGAAGGGATTTATACACCAATGCGCTAAACCATTTTGCACTTGATTCGGAAATTGGTAAACAACTGGCCGTAGATGAAGCAGCATTTTATCAAGAAATAGGAGAGCTTGAAACTCTAATGGAGAAGCTGAATAATGCGATAGAGGCAAATCCTGATAATGGTAGCCTTTATAATGTGCTTGGTGGCATATATGCAGGTAAATGCGTAGATCATAATAATGCCATTAGTGATGAAGACGAAGGCAATAAAGACCATGTTCTTACTGACGACAACTACAAAACCTATTTTGCCGAAACTGAAAGGTTATTAAAAAAGGCACAAGAATTAGAGCCAACTGAACCGTCAAATTATTCGCAACTAGGTAGACTTTATCTTAGCGAAGGTTTGGTTTCTTATAACCAAAATCAAAGGTTGGGTATGTCAAAAAGTGATTTGGCAAAGGGTAAGATCTTAGAAAAGAATTATAAAGAAGCATTTGCCAAAGCAATAGGTCAGTTTGACAATGCGCTTGAAGCAGATTCGGAAAACATGGTAACGCTTGAACTTTTAGCTAAGACGTACGCCTGGAATGGTGATGTAGCTAAAAGTGTTGAAGTTAAAAACAAGATTAAAGAAATTGAATCAAGATAGAATAAGTCAAGATATTTTGGATTTAGAAAGAGCCCCGGTAATCGGGGCTCTTTTTATGAGTATGGGTAAGGGATTAATGTTTCAGGAAACTCTATTTAACATAATGTAAATTATGTAACAATAGAACAATTGTTCATTTGCCTTGTTTTAGTCAAATGCTATCAATAAATCAAATACTCAAATACAGCTTATTTATTCAATCAATATTCTATTTCGTAGCAGGAATAAATCATTTTATTAACCCAGAATTCTATCTGCCATTAATTCCAGAATATTTACCATGGCATGAATTCATTAATATATTTTCAGGCATAGCAGAAATTTTACTTGCAATTGGGATATTATTTCACAAAATAAGAAAAATTTCAAGCCAATTAATCATGCTAATGCTTGTAGCATTTATTCCGAGCCATTGGCATTTTATACAAATTGGTAGTTGTATTGATGGCGGATTGTGCGTATCTGAAACAGTTGGTTGGCTCAGGTTAGTTGTTGTGCACCCTTTATTAATTCTCTGGGCATATTCTAATTACAGGATACCCTTAAATAAAAAAGCTTCGCATAAGCGAAGCTTTTAGTATTAAAATACGGTTTTAAAAATTATTAGTTGAATCCTCTTCGCTCAAGTAATCTAGTATAATTTGGCTCTTGACCACGGAAGTTTACATACATTTCCATGGCATCAATGGTGCCTCCTTTAGATAAAATATTTTCTCTAAATGACTGAGCAGTTTCTGAATCAAACAAACCTTTTTCTTTAAAAGCCGCAAAGGCATCAGCGTCCATAATCTCAGAATTAAGGTAACTGTAGTAACCTGCTGAATAACCGCCTGTTATGTGCCTAAAATATCCACTTCTATAGCGTGGAACAATGGCATCAATTAGGCCAATTTCGTCCATTGCAGCTTTCTCAAATTCGTTAATACCTTCAGTTAAAGGCTCAGTAATGGTATGGTAAGCCATA
Organism: Bacteroidia bacterium; assembly: GCA_049115495.1. GTDB lineage: Bacteria > Bacteroidota > Bacteroidia > CAILMK01 > JACPUW01 > JACPUW01. The sequence continues at coordinate 174,803 of JAGDZV010000003.1, forward strand.
TCTAAATAAGATGCAGCCATGTACTCTACTGTTGCGAATCCTTTATTGAATTTACCTGCATTATTAATTTTTTGTACTAATTCTTCAGGCATTACTTCATTGGTTTGATAATGGAATGCATACAGCTTTAACATTTCTGGCTCAAAAACCCAGTTTTCAAATACTTGTGAAGGAAACTCTACGAAATCTCGCGGAGTTGCGGTTCCAGAAATTGATGGATATGTACATTCTGACAGTAAACCGTGCAATGCATGACCAAACTCGTGGAATAATGTAAGTGCTTCGTCTTGAGATAGTAATGATGGAGCGTCTTCGGTTGGTTTTGTGAAGTTGCCCACATTATAAATGATTGGAATTATATTGTTACCATCAATATTTGATTGCTCTCTAATGTTGCTCATCCAGGCGCCGCCACGTTTGCTCGATCTGTAAAACCAATCACTTAAATAGACACCAATCAACTCTCCTTTTTCATTTTTAACTGTGTAGGTTCTTACATCGTTATGGTATTTCGGAATATCAGATTGCTCTTCAAACTTTAAACCAAAGAGTTTTTCCGCCAAAATGAACGACCCTTTAATCACGTTATCAACTTTTAAGTAAGGTCTAATCTCATCTTCGTCAAGGTTGTAATCTCTAACCTTAATTTTTTCAGCATAATGCCACCAGTCCCAAGGCATTATTTCTATAGCGTTTCCTTCAGCTTCGGCCATTTCTTGCATGGCATCGCGCTCAGTTTTGGCCGCTTCAATAGCCGCAGGCCAAACTTTACCAAGTAAGCCATATACCTTTTCGGGGCTATTCAGCATTCTATCTTGCAAAGCATATTCAGCGTGATTGCTAAAACCAAGTAGGTTGGCTTTTTCAAGTCTAAGGTTTACAATTTCTTTTAATACCGCCTTATTGTCTTGTTCATCATTATTGTCACCTTTCATAATGTAGCCCTTTTTCAATTGCTCTCTCAATTCTCTATTGGTAGAGTATGTGATAAAAGGGTAAAGGCTTGGCCTATGTGGAGTAAACAGAAATTTTTCTTTGTAGCCCCTCTCCTTGGCAGCTTCAGCTCCAGCTTGCTTAACGCTTTCTGGTAATCCGTCTAGTTGGTTTTCATCCAGCAAAAGCTCAAACTGATTTTCATCGTCAAGTACATTTTGACTAAAAGTCACTTGTAATTCAGATATGCGTTCGTTGATTTCGCGCATTCTTGATTTTTGAGTTTCGGTAAGCGCGGCTCCTGATCTTATAAATCTGTTATAGTAGTTTTCTAAAAGTTTCGATTGCTCACCCGTAAGATCAAGCTCATTTTTTTGGTTGAATAGTGTTTCAACCCTTTCAAAAAATGCTGTATTCAAGAAAATATCGTCGTTATGAGCAGCTAATTTTGGGCTCATTTCTTTTTGAACTACTTTAAGTGAATCGTTGGTATGTGCACCAGTAAGGGTATAAAATACCCCTTGAACTTTATTTAATAAGTCACCAGATTTTTCATAAGCTGCAATAGTGTTTTCAAAAGATGGAGCTTCTTTGTTATTGGTAATATCTTCAACTTCAGATAGTTGCTGAGCCATTCCTTTCTCAAAAGCAGGTGCAAAGTGTTTGTTTAAGATAGCAGCAAAAGGTGGAACACCAAATGGTGTATCCCATTCTTCAAAAAATGGATTCATGTTTTCCAATACTTCTTCGTTTTGTGGTTCATCAATTTTTTTGGTATTTGACTCACAACCAATTATGCATAAAGCCAATACTAAATACAGTGAATTCTTAATCATTGAGTTGTTCTTAAACCATCAAAGTTATTATTGGGTCAACAGTTTGTTATAAATAAAAATCAAGAACTGTTGGCTCATATGAAATAAAGCTATAAAAACAAAATCGGCCCCAAATTGGGGCCGATTTTTATTTAGAATGTAAGCTATGTTCTATTTCGTCTTTTCAACATTTATGGCGTTCCAACCTTTTGGCGTTTTTTCAAGATTGTAAGTAACCTTATCGCCTTCAATTATCTGACCATCAACATGTTTTGCATGCACAAATACCGTGTCGGCCATATCGTAATCTCTAATGAAACCATAACCCTTAGCATCGTTAAAGTGTGTAACTTTTCCTTTACGGCCTGAGTTCTGTTCCTTTTCTTCTTCTTCTATTTCAGAATCTTTAGGTACCGAAACTCTAATCTGGCTGGCATCAACTTCTTGTTTTTCGTTTGGATCTGGTGGAGTGTCTACAATATTTCCAAATTCATCAACGTAGGCCATCATGTTATCAAGAGTGCCTTGAACAGCCGTTGATTTTCTTTCCTCCATCTTTTCTCGTTTCTCCTTTTTCTTCTTGCGCTTTTTTTCTTCTCTTGCTTTTTTGCTAAATGTTTGTTGTGATCTTGCCATATATGGTTAAACGGTTTAAAAATCGCCATTGTTCAATAAACTCCTAAAAAAACAAGCCTTGGCAAGTGTCTTAGATTCATGAAAAAATGACTTACAATCGCTATGACTGCCTTACAAAGGTAATAATCATTGAATGTGTTTGATAAATAAGTTTTAAAAAGCGTACAATATTTATAAAGAAAATTTGAAATTGTAACTTGGCTCGAAATCTAAAATCAACGTTTATGGCAAAGAAAGGCGCCATGCCAAATTATAGTACCATTGACGATTATATAGCTGATCAGAAAGAAGAAGCCAAACCGCATTTAATTCAATTAAGGGCACTTATAAATGAAGTTGTTCCTGAATGCAAAGAATTATTGAATTACAAGGTGCCATCTTTCACTTTGGTGCCAAAGGGCAAAGGAGAACAGCAATTAATGTTTGCCGCATATGCCAACTTTATAGGCTTCTACCCTTTTGATAAAACCATGCAAGTTTTTGCTGAAAAATTAAAAGACTATAAACAAGGCAAAGGGTCGGTTCAATTTCCTTACAAAAAACAATTGCCAATCGATTTGATAAAAAGTATGGTAAAGTATAGAAGAGATGAGATTTTGGAGGAAACGTAAAACTTTCAATTTTGAAATATTGGTCGCTTCGTGATGAAATCAAGTGATTCAACTTATTGATAAAAGGTGTTTGACATTGTTGTAATATTATTTGAAAACAACATAGTTAAGTAAACTTTATCTGTTGAATGCTAACTGTAAAATTGTTTTATTTGATCGTTTTCAGAAAATGAATAAGATTGAAATTATAAACCAAAAAGCCCGCTTATTAAAAGCAGGCTTTTCTTTCTCACTATTACAAACTTTATCCTATTTTTCTCATTCTTAAGTTTAGGGGAGTAACTTCAAGATACTCATCTTCAGCTATATACTCCATTGCTTCTTCCAAAGAGAAATCAATTTTCGGCGCAATTTTCATGGCATCATCAGTACCTGATTTACGCATGTTGGTAAGCTTTTTACCTTTAATCAAATTCACATCAAGATCATTGTCTCTGCTGTGCTCACCTACCACTTGGCCTTTATAAATCTGCTCGTTCGGGTCAACAAAGAATTTACCACGGTCTTGCAGCCTATCAATAGCATAAGCAAGTGCCTGGCCTGTTTCCATGCTTACCAAAGATCCATTAAACCTTCCTGAAATTTGGCCTTTAAATGGCTCATAACCGGTAAAGCGGTGGTTCATAATGGCCTGACCTGCAGTTTGTGTAAGTACCACATTTCTAAAACCAATTAAACCCCTTGATGGAATACTAAACTCAAGATGTTGCATATCGCCTTTTGGCTCCATTACCAACAAATCACCTTTTCGCTGTGTTGCTTGCTCAATTACTTTACCTGCAAAGTTTTCAGGTACATCAACCACTAGAGTTTCAACAGGCTCGTTTTTTACACCTTCTATGGTTTTAAATAAAACCTGCGGACGGCCAACTTGCAATTCGTAACCTTCTCTTCGCATGGTTTCGATAAGAATAGATAAGTGCAAAATACCTCGTCCAAATACGTTGAACCTATCTTCTCTATCAGTTTCTTCAACTTTTAGGGCAAGGTTTTTCTCTGTTTCTTTCATTAACCTATCGCGCAAATGGCGAGAAGTAACAAACTTTCCTTCTTTACCAAAAAATGGTGAAGTGTTTATGGTGAAAAGCATGCTCATAGTAGGTTCATCTACAGCAATACGCTTTATGGCTTCAGGGTTTTCTAAATCGGCAATTGTATCACCAATTTCAAAGTCATCGAGTCCGGTTATGGCACAAAGGTCTCCTGAACGCACATCGCTAACTTTTCTTTTACCCATGCCCTCAAAAACATGAATCTCTTTTACCCTTACTTTTTTTGTGCTTCCGTCTCTTTTACAAATTCTGTAGTCGGTGTTTTCTTTTAGATTGCCTCTGTAAACTTTGCCAATTGCAATTCGGCCAACAAAACTTGAATAGTCAAGAGACGTTACTTGCATTTGCGTAGTACCTGTTTTTTCCTGTGCTTCAGGAATATGCTCAATAATGGCATCCAATAATGGAGCAACCGTATTGGTTTCGTTTTTCCAATCATCGCTCATCCACCCATTTTTACTTGAACCAAACATGGTTACAAAGTCAAGTTGCTCCTCAGTAGCGTCAAGATTAAACATAAGGTCAAAAACACCGTCATGCACTTCATCAGGTCGGCAGTTTGGCTTATCAACCTTGTTTATCACTACAATTGGTTTTAGATTAAGCTCAAGTGCTTTACTTAAAACGAATCGGGTTTGTGGCATTGGACCTTCAAATGCATCAACAAGCAACAAAACACCGTCAGCCATTTTTAGTACTCGCTCTACCTCACCGCCAAAGTCGGCGTGACCAGGTGTATCAATAATGTTAATTTTAATGTCTTTATAATTAACAGCAACGTTTTTAGAAAGAATGGTAATTCCCCTCTCCCTTTCAAGGTCATTATTGTCTAAAAGAAGGTCAGTCTGTTCCTTTCTAGGGTCCATGACCTTACATTCATGTATGATTTTATCAACTAATGTGGTTTTGCCGTGGTCTACGTGAGCAATAATGGCAATGTTTCTTATTGATTGCATATAATTCTGAAAATCAAGGCGCGAAGGTCACCTTTTAAATCTGTTTATTGTCTAGAAATACATGAATTTTTAAACAAGACTTTCTATTCTATTTAAAATTACTTTGTGATTCCCAAATCCTTGAGCCACAATATTTAATTTGTCAAGTTTGTAAATTGCTAATGTGGGATAATTACTTACTCCAAAAGACTTAGTTTTATTGAATTCATTAAGGGTTCTCTCTTTAATTTCATTTGAATTAAATGCTTCCAAAAAGTTGTGCAAGTCAACTCCAAAATCCTTAGCCTGTAGTGCAAAAGTGCTTGGTTCATTTGGAGAATAATTGTGATAATAAAATCCCTTTTGAATTGTTTTTAAATATTCAAAAACCGAATCTGGATTTAAACTTTTCATGGTAACAATTGCTCTACACGCGGGTTCAGTATCATATTTTAAATTACAAAGGTCAAGAATATTATAGTTGAAAATAGCTCCGCTTCTTTCTTCAACCTGTTGCCATTGCGTAGAAAGAAAAGATTTCATTTCTTTAATGGTTTCTGAACCATGAGGCCTTAAACCGCCAACTACAATTTCGAAATCAATGTTTTTAGCAAGGTTAGCTAATACCAAATTGAGCTCGTTAACAAAACCGTAGCATGTAGAACACATTGGATCAGTAAAATATAGCAGCTTAATATTACTCATAAACAGTTACGGTTTCACCATCTTTATTAATACCCATTATTTCACTTTCTTTTAACCAGATACTTAAAAATGTAAAATCAGTTTTTAGCGTACCATTATTTGAAATAATAGCCCACAAGTAATTTTCTTCTTTGTTTGAGTCGTAAAAAAGGTGTTTGACACCAAACAATGAGTCGTTTAAATATCTTACATCTTCAAATAAACAAGGTACTACAAATTCACTATCAGAGTTAATTACACCAAACTTATAGTATTCGCCATTTCGAATAGAAATACTTCCTGATTTATCTCCTGTTAAAGATACTTTTATTCTACCCACTTTAAGTTGTTCATTTTCTAAAGTGTCGATTACTTCAAAAAACCTTTGCTTCATAGTATTATACACTTTTTGGCCTATTTTACCTCTTGAAATAAAGGTGTCGTTTACTCCAAAAGAATATCCTTTAGTCCACTTATTACTTTCTCTATTGCAAGCCGTAATTATTAAAAGAGATGGTATAATCATCTTAAAAACAAAGGACTCCCTTCTCATATTGCCAAAGCTAAGAAAACAAAAAAGCGATTCAGTATAAACTGAATCGCTTTTCAAAATTTGTTATCTTATTGGGATTATCCGTTGGCCAAAGCTTCGGCACCACCAACAATCTCTAGAATCTCTGTAGTAATTGCAGCTTGACGTGCTTTGTTGTACTCAATTGAAAGTGAGCGTAACATTTCCTGAGCGTTTTCAGTAGCACTATCCATTGCGGTCATTCTAGAACCATGCTCAGAAGCATTTGAGTCTAGTAACGCTTTGAAGAAAGAAATTTTCAAAGAACGAGGTACTAATTCATCAAGAATTTCGGTTTTGCCTGGCTCAAAAATGTAGTTTGCACTTGCACTTGTTTCGTCACCTTCTTCAACAGTGCCTACAATTGGTAACCATTGCTCAAAAGTTTGAAAATAGGTAGCCGCATTTTTAAACCTGTTGTAGGCAATATGAATTTTACTGTATTCGCCGCTCTCAAACTTTTGCATAAGTTCATTTGAAATGGTTTCTGCTTCATTCCAATCAAAACTTGTGAAAAATCCATCATGCTTGGCTACAATATTGGCACCATATCGTTCAATTAATTCTCTACCCTTTTTACCAACGCAGTAAACATCAATGTTTCCTGCTTGGTAATCATCAGCAAGAGAGTTTTCTAAACGACTTCTTAATTCTTTGTATAGACCTGCATTAAAAGAACCGCATAAACCTCTATCGGCAGTAATTAAAACAAAAAGAGTTTTACCATTGCCTTGGCTAGTGTAGTACTTCTCTGCATTGCTTCCTTCTAAGTTGCCAGAAACATTACCCAACATTTCGTTCATTTTTTCAGCATATGGTCTCATTTGCTGAATTTTTTGTTGGGCCTTTCTAAGCTTGGCAGCAGCAACCATTTTCATGGCTTTAGTAATCTGCTGCGTACTTTTTACAGAAGCTATTCTATTTCTTACTTCCTTTAAATTGGCCATTTTTTAGCTTTTGTATTTCGCTGATAAATCAGCACATGCTTGTTCTAATGTAGCAAGCTTATCTTTATCAAGCTTTCCAGCTTTAAATGAATCAAGCACATCGGCGTTATTCATTTCTAAGAAGTTAATCAATTCGGCTTCGAATTCTTTAACTCTACTTACAGGTACATTTTTAAGAAGTCCTTTAGTACCGGCATAAATTATAGCAACTTGTTTTTCAACCGAAACAGGGCTAAATGCATTTTGTTTAAGTACTTCAACGTTTCTTGCACCTTTATCAAGTACTGCTTTTGTGGCAGGATCAAGGTCAGATCCAAACTTTGCAAATGCTTCAAGTTCTCGATATTGTGCTTGGTCAAGCTTAAGTGTACCTGCCACTTTTTTCATTGACTTAATTTGCGCAGAACCACCAACTCTTGAAACCGAAATACCTACGTTAATTGCAGGACGTACACCTGAGTTAAATAAGTCTGATTCCAAGAAAATCTGACCATCGGTAATCGAGATTACGTTGGTTGGAATATAAGCCGAAACATCACCCGCTTGAGTTTCAATAATAGGAAGAGCAGTTAGTGAACCACCACCTTTAACTTTATCTTTTAGGCTATCAGGTAAATCGTTCATGTTTTTAACGATATCATCATCGTTAATAACTTTTGCTGCACGCTCAAGTAATCTTGAGTGAAGGTAAAATACATCACCTGGGTATGCTTCACGTCCTGGAGGACGACGAAGAAGTAGTGAAACTTCACGATAGGCAACCGCCTGTTTAGAAAGATCATCATAAACAATTAGTGCAGGACGACCAGTGTCTCTAAAATATTCACCGATGGCTACACCAGAGAAAGGTGCATAAAACTGCTGTGGTGCAGGGTCAGAAGCAGATGCGGCTACAATTGTAGTGTACGCCATAGCTCCATGTGCTTTTAATGTTTGCACAGTAGCAGCAATAGTAGATGCTTTTTGACCTGTAGCTACGTAAACGCAATAAACAGGTTCGCCCCTATCATAAAACTCTTTCTGATTAATAATAGTATCAAGTGCAATTGTTGACTTACCCGTTTGACGGTCGCCAATAATTAGCTCTCTTTGGCCTCTACCAATTGGAATCATGGCATCAATTGCCTTAATACCTGTTTGTAGAGGTTCTTTTACAGGTTCACGGAAAAGAACACCTGGTGCTTTACGCTCAAGTGGCATTTCATATAGCTCACCAGTAATTGGTCCATCTCCATCAATTGGTTCACCCAAAGCATTAACCACACGGCCAACCATGCCTTCACCTACTTTAATTGAAGCAATCTCTTTGGTTCTGCGTACGGTATCACCTTCTTTAATATCTTCAGAAGTTCCCATTAATACAGCACCAACATTGTCTTCTTCAAGGTTAAGTACAATACCTTTAATGCCGTTTTCGAACTCAATAAGCTCACCAGCTCTTACACCATTTAATCCGTAAATACGGGCAATACCATCACCCACTTGCAAAACGGTTCCAACTTCTTGTAATTCAGCTTCTGATTTGAAGTCAGACAACTCCTGACGGATAATTGCAGAAACTTCGTCTGGTCTAACGTTTGCCATGATTTTGTTTTAAATTAAAATATTTTAGTCTAAAAGTTCTTTTCTTAATTCTCTAAGTTTTGATGCTACGCTAGCATCTAATAAGCGGTCTTTATATCTAATCATAAATCCACCTAAAATATTTTCATCAACTACAGTAGAGAGGTTAATGGTTTCTCCGGTAGCGTCTGAAAGTAGTTTGTTTACTTGTGCTTTTGTGCTTGCACCTGCTTCAACTGCTGTAAAAAGAATGGCATCAGAAATGTGCTTGTATTCTTTATACTTTTCGTTGAACATTTTCATTACTTCAAATACCAAGTTAGCTCTGTTTTTGCGTATAACTACTTCAATAAACTTGAAGGTAACTTCTGATATTTTGCTTTTAAAAAGATCAGATAAAACAGCTAATTTCTTTTGAGGTAATACAATTGGGTTTTTGAGCATTACCACTAGTTCCCTACTAGCGTCGCAAGTATCAACTATTAATTCAACATCTCTTTCTACCTCTTCAAGCATGTTGCGCTCAATGCTTAGGTCTAAAAGAGCTTTCGCGTATCTTGAGGTAATTCTATATTGAGACATCTACTAGTTAAATTTTGCTTCTTTTAAATACTCATCAACAATTACTTGTTGCTTATCCTTATCAGATAGTTGACCTTTAAGAATAACCGTGGCGGCTTCAATTGCCATATTAGCAACTTCAGATTTTAATTCTTTCATTGCTTGCTCTTGCTCTCTCTTTATATTCTCTTGTGCTTTTGCCATTATAGAAGCAGCTTCTTGTTTGGCAGCATTTTGAGCTTCAGCAACAACTTTGTCTTTAGTTTCTTTCGCTTCTTTAAGAATTTGATCTCTCTCAGCTTTAGCTGCCTTTACAAGCTTTTCGTGCTCGCTTTGCAAAGATGACATTTCTTCTCTTGCTTTTTCAGCTGATTTTAGAGCTTCATCAATACTTGCTTCTCTAGCCTTAACAGCACCTAAAATTGGTTTCCATGCAAGAGATCTTAATAAAACAAGTAGAATAACAAATACTACTGATGTCCAAAAAATTAGTCCTGGATCTGGAGTTACTAGGCTTGATGCGTATATCATTTCTAATTTCTTTTTGTTTTGTTTTAAAAAAGCCTGTAGCCAATCGCTACAGGCTTTAGTTTTTTTGTTCTTAGATTAAAGAAGCAACTACACCAAATAGTGCAACACCTTCAATCAAAGCGGCTGCAATAATCATTGCAGTTTGAATTTTTGAAGCAGCTTCTGGCTGACGAGCAATAGCTTCCATTGCTGAACCACCAATTCTACCGATACCCATTCCGGCACCAATTACTGCTAAACCTGCACCTACTGCAGCTGGAATCATTGTTTCCATTTTATACTAACTTTTATTGATTAGACAAATTAATGATGCTCTTCAACTGCTTGTCCAATAAACAAGGCTGACAACATCGTGAAAATATATGCTTGAAGTGCTGCAACCAACAATTCAAGAACACTTATAAATAAAGTGAATGGCACAGAAACACCTGCCATTCCAACATTTTTAAAGATAAAGATTAACGATATCAAACTTAGCACTACAATGTGACCCGCTGTGATGTTTGCAAACAAACGTATCATTAAGGCGAAAGGCTTTGCGATAACTCCCATTAATTCAACAGGAATCATAATTGGTAATAACCAAACAGGCACACCTGGAGTAGCAAAGATGTGTCTCCAGTAGTTACCATTTGAGCTAAGAAGGATTACAATTAATGTGATGGCAGCCATGGTTAATGTAAAACCAATGTTACCTGACAGGTTCGCTGAAAAAGGGAAGAAAGGAATAAGACCTATTAAATTGTTAACCCATATAAAGAAAAAGATAGTCAGCAAATAAGGCATGTACTTGGCATACTTAGGGCCGATATTCGGTTTTGCAATATCGTCTCTCACAAAAAGAATCAATGGCTCCATCCAAGCAGCAATTCCTTTTGGAGCACCTTTATTCTTTCTATAATGTGCCGCAACTGGCATAAATATTAAAATCAAAAAGAAAACTGATAAGAACATAGAGAAAACATTCTTCGTAATACTAAAATCCATAGGTCTAGTATTAACAGCATGATCTTCTTCTATTGTTAAAGCACCTTCAGCATTTGCATTATAAATTTTTTCATGAAATAGAATGTAGTTGCCTTTATCAGTTTTGTATTGATAAGCATGCTCATTTTCATGACCATGTATGTGGATTGGGTTGTGATAAAGATGGCTTGAACTGAAAATATCAAGGCCATTTTCCGTCCAAAGAATAACTGGTAAATAAACCGCTAAGTCACCTACAATATGGAATTCATGTGCGTCAGAAATATGATGCATAATAACATCAGTAGCATTGAATTCTTCTTCTGCGTGGTTTTCGTGGTTTTCCGCTTCGTGCTCTTGCTCAGCAAATAGAGCCAAAGGACTTGTAAATGATACAATTAGCAGTAGAACTTTAATTACTCTCACCGGGTTGATTATTACCATTTCTTAAAAATCGGTGCAAATGTATGAGTATTCTAATTCTTAGCGTCTAATGAAAAGAGTTTTATTAACAACCTAGTTGTCTTCTCCATTTGTTTTGATATTAAGTTGCTTCAAAAGCCTCAATACTGACAGTCCTGTTGCAAAATAATATGGAAACATAAAATGAACAATAGTAGATAATTTGTGCCACTGATAGGTTCTAATCAAAATGACTAAAACTGTTGCAAGCAAAACAAGTTTTACAAAACTAAAAATCATGAATGCTTGGCCAATTTGCACTTTTGACTTTTTACTTAGCCAAGTGCTTGCTGTATTTAAACCATACCCCATGGCAAGAGAAATACTATAAAAACCAAGAAGTATTGGTGCTTCAATTCTTAAAGGGGCATTGAGAATAAAGTTAATACCAAAATGAGCTATACCGAGTGCAAAAACTAGTATTGATGCAGTTTTTGTGTTCATCATTTGGGTTTTAGGAAATCTTTAAGTGTAAGGTAGGTTGCAGAAAAAACGCCAAATAGTGATAAGGATATTGTAAACCAATTGGTGTGCATCTCATATTTAGAATCTAAAAATGAGCCCAACCACGCACAAAATCCAATAATAACAGCCATTTGTATGGCAAGCGAAGAATATTTTGCAAAGCTATTAACTTGCTTTTGCGGCGACTTTTTCTTTTGATTGGCCATTGGCATTAGGTATTACCTTTTTAGAGATTTGGCCTTCTACAATTTTTAGGGTCTTACCATTTATAGTTGCTCCTGGGTCTGTTTTAAGCTGACCATAATTTAGTTCTCCTTCAAAATTGGCGGTAGCTTTTAAGTACATAAGCCCTTTTCCGTGCACAATACCATTAATGGTTCCTTCAATTTCTGAATCGTTGCAGGTAATGGTGCCTTTTACATGTCCCTTCTCTCCTATCACAAGTTTTCCTTCGGCAGTAATATCACCTTCAAAATGTCCATCAATTCGTAGTCCACCTGAAGAAACAAGTGTTCCTTTTATAGTAGTTCCTTGCGCAATATGATTTCTGGCATTTAAAGCATCAGAGTTTTGCTTTTTGCCATTATTTCCGAACATGCTCATTTTTCTGCTAGTTAGTTGATATTAAAATACAATAAAATCTTCTGGGTCAACAGGGCTTCCATTAAGCCACAATTCAAAATGCAAATGTGGTCCAGTAGTAATTTCACCACTGTTGCCAATAATCGCAATCGTTTCGCCAGCTCTTACAAAAGTACCAACTTGCTTTAATAAAACAGAATTGTGCTTATATACAGACAAATAATTGTTTAAATGTTGTACAACTACTACATTGCCTGTGGTTGATGAAAACTCAGAAAAAATAACTGTTCCATCAAGCACGGCCTTTACTGGCGCATCTTTTTCGGCAATTAGATCAACAGCAAAATGCTTAATTTCAGGATTAAAACCTTCGTTTATAATTCCATTTACAGGTGGATAAAAGTGAATGTTTTCAAGATTCTTTTTAGCCTTGGGATTGCTTAGGCTATATGCATCTCCATCCATTTCTTTTCTAATGTTACTGTCTTCAGGCGAAACATAAAAGAGCCCATTTTCATCAACTTCTTTGGCTGGTGGGGTTATGTCTTTACTTTCATCTTCAGCATACTTATCATCTTGCCCTTTCATTATTAGTAGCTGACTTTCAATATACTGACTTTTTATTCGCAGATCAGTTTCAAGTGAATCCATTGATAAAAATAGCTGCTTTGTTCTTGCATCTAAAACAGGCGAGCTTTCAGGCTTACTAAGATAATTGTTAACTGGTGTATACAATAGTATAGTTAGACTCAATCCGAATGACAACATAAATATTACACTTAATACCATGAGCAATTGAATCCAATTGGCATTAAAGCTTGATATTTCTTCAAAATTTTCAGGGTTAATTATGTTTACCCTGTACCTATCTTTTAGAGTCGCAAAAAAACTTTGCTTGGGTTTATTCATTATGTGTTTTGCGTGCCTTAATAATTAAATACAGCCTAAATACTTATTTAAAATACTTTTGCCTCTCAAAAGTAGTTATAAGCACTAATACATATTTATACGGTTTTGTTAAAGCATTACAATAGCAACATATACCTTAAGGTTCTACCACTTGTATTATTAATGGGTTGTGCAGGGTTTAGGGAGTCAAAACTTGGTAAGTTTCATAATAATATGACTGCTCGTTATAACGGGTATTTCAATGCAAAAGAGCTGGTTTTGGCCTCTAAGCATACCGTTGAAGAAGCACATGAAGATGATTTTACAAAGGTTTTAGATGTTTACCGGTGGGGCAACGATGCCACTGGCAAGTCTCAGGCATCTACTATGGACAAGTCAATAGAAAAATGCAGTGAGGTAATTCAAAACCACGAAGGAAGCCAGTGGATTGACGATGCATATTTTACTGTGGCACAAGCCTACTTTTATAAAGCTGACTATTATGCTGCAATAGATCTTTTTAAATGGCTTGCAAATGAGTACAAGGGAGAAGACATGGAAGCCAAAGCACGTATTTGGATTGTGAAAACTTATGTGCAAATGGAAAAGATCAATGACGCTCAAGCTTATATGAGTAACATTCAAAATGAAAAAAGGCTTTTTGAAGATTATAAAACTGAAATAGAGTTGGTAAATGCTCAGCTTAAAATAGAGGCCAATAATACCACTGAAGCAGCACGAAGCTTGGAAAGGGCAATTCCGGAAATGAGCAATAGAAAAGAAAAAAACAGATGCAAGTTTATTTTGGCCCAGCTCTATGAAGAAATCGGATACAATTCAAAAGCACATGCTATTTACTTGGAGCTCTTAAGAAAAAATATGCCTTACGAGTTTCAATTTCAAACTAGAATTAATGTAGCTAAATCAACCAACCTTAAGAATAAAGAAAATGCTGAAAAGGTGGTTAAAAGCTTTAAAAAGCTTCTCAGAGACGATAATAATATTGACTATTTCGACAAAATTCACTACGAAATAGCCAATGTATATTTAGAGAGTGGAAACAAACAAAAAGCTATTGAGCATTACAAAATCTCCGCATTTTTGGGTAAAGACAATTTTAACCAAAAAGCCAATACATATTTAGCCTTAGGCGATCTCTATTTTAATGACGACAATTTTGAGCCTGCTGGTTTGTATTATGACAGTTGTGCTAATGTAGTTCCAGAAAATCATCCAGAATACGAGAAGATTAAAAAGCAACAAGAAATATTAGGCGATTTAATCAAAAATCTAGCTACCATTAAAACACAGGATAGTTTACAGCAATTGTCAAGTCTTGAAATTGAAGAAATAGAGAAGATTATTGACAAAAAGATTGTGGCCGATAGTATAGCCGCAGTTGCTGCTGCTGAAAAAGAAGAGCTCAGAAAGAAAAAAGAAGAGCTTATGAAAAATCTTAACGAAAGCAGCATTGCCAATGCACCAAATATGAGAAATACGGGTGGAGACTGGTATTTTTATAACCCTGTTGCAATTGGAAAAGGTTTAAATGACTTTAGAAGAGAATGGGGCGGAAGAAAACTTGAAGACAATTGGAGAAGAAGTGAAAAACAGTATGTTTTTACAGGAGATGGCAATGAAGAAGACTCACTGGGCTTAGAAGAAGAAATTGACGATTCCCTCACAATCGCAGAAAATGAAGACCCTGCGTTAACTCCCGAAATGCTTGAAAAATTGAATCAAATAGATGAATCAAAACGTATCTATTTTGATAACATACCTTTTTTACCCGCGCAAAAGCGTGCTTCAGACAACCTAATTACTGAAGCGCTATACAACAATGGGCTTATCTATTATGAAAAATTAGGTGATTTAAACTCTGCAGTAAAGAGTTTTAATATCCTTTTAAATGACTTTTCAGGAAGCAAGTTTGAAGCCGCTGCTCACTTCTATTTGTACAAGATATTCTTAGATCAAGGCAATGAAGAAGAAGCTGAGCTGCACAAAGAAATAATTCTAAAAGACTTTGCAAAATCACAGTATGCTACTCTGATTTTAGGCGGCGGAGATTTTGATGAAGTTAAAAACAACCCAATGCTTGAGCGGTTGTACAATTTAGCTTACAGCTATTATGAACAGGGAAAATGCGATAGCGTAGCTAAAACGTATAGCACCGCAACACGCTCAGTTGATGATAATTATTTGCGAGACAAATTCGAGTTCTTAACCACACTTTGTAATGGAAAAGGTCTTGATACAGATAGTTTCATTTACTTATTAAACGCTTACAGCAGCACATACAGCACAAGTGAAACATCAAAAGAAGCAAGAAATCTGGCACGATATCTTGAAGCTTCTAAACCAAAACCACAAGAAAAAACTGATAGTACTGGCAATGAAAATACTGAAGTTGGCGGCCCCCTTATCACAAAAGAGTTTGATTTTAGCCAAAGTACTGAAGGCGATTTTTATTTTATTATGGTTTCAAATGATGAGGAATTAAAAGTACCAAGATTAAAGAGTGAAATTGCCAATTACAATATTCTATATCATAGAAGCGAAGCACTTTCAATAAAATCTCTTGAATTTACAGATGGTGAAACGTTATTTTGGGTTAAAACCTTTCCTAGCTATGACAAAGCCATGAAGTATTATAACGGTATTACAACCGATGATGAGTTTAAGGCAAAGGTAAAAATCGACTCAGCATCAATGTTTTACATATCAACTGATAATTTCAAAATGTTGATAAGTGAACAAAATACAAGTGAATATTTAGAGTTCTTTGATTTGTACTTCGTTAAAAAGGAAAACTAGCAATGTCCACTACCGAAAATCTTACTCCAGAAGAAGACAATTTTAATAATGAAGAAAACAAGCTAAACGAACATGAGAAGTTTGTTGAAGAGATGTTTTCTGACAATAAAGCAAAAGACCAAACCAATAAGAAAGAGAAAAAGAAAAGGCGCTTTGGTCTTTGGTTTTGGCTTTCTGTAGGAGCCTGGGCATCATTTTTAGGAGGCGTTATTGGATTTATTGTGCTTATAAATTCAATAAAAAGTGGCGCGTTTGGTGAACTCCCTACTGCCGATGTTATTGAAAACCCTGAAAACCCTTTGGCTACTGTAGTTTATACAAATGATGGGGTGCCGCTAGGTAAATACTTTACTGAAAATAGAACTAATGTAACCTATGATGAGCTTAGCCCACACTTAGTAAGTGCACTTGTTGCTACAGAAGACGAACGGTTTCATGGCCACGCAGGCATTGACTTTAAATCGCTCTTAAGGGTTGCGGTAAGAACTGTTTTAGGAGGAGACGCATCAGGTGGTGGAGGTAGTACAATAACTCAACAGCTCGCAAAAAACCTCTTTAAACTTAGAAAAGACTTACCTGATAATCCTATGGTAATTAAGAAGTTTCAAGAATGGGTTATTGCAGTTCAATTAGAGAGAAAGTACACTAAAGAAGAGATTCTTACAATGTATTTAAATACTGTAGAATTTCTTTATAATTCTTTTGGAATTCATGCGGCTTCAAAAACCTATTTCAACAAAGTTCCTTCAGAATTAAATGAAATTGAAAGTGCAGCCTTAGTTGGTATGCTTAAGGCAAACTACTTGTATAACCCTAAAATAAACCCTGAAAACAACAAGAAAAGACGTGCCGTTGTTTTTGCTCAAATGATGAAAAATGAGCTTATAACACCCGCTCAATTCGATTCATTAAAAGCTCAAGATCTTACACTCAGTTTTCAAGATGACAGTGACCACAACACAGGTTTAGCACCATATTTTAGAGAACAACTTAGAATGTTTCTATCAAAATGGCAAAATGAGACTGGATATAACATCTATAGAGATGGTTTAAAAGTATACACAACCCTTGACTCTAGAATTCAAGAACACGCCGAAGAAGCTTTTCACAACCATATGAAATATCTTCAAAAGAACTTTTTTGAACACTGGGAAGGCAGAAGTTTACCTTGGGTAGAAGATGCTTCACTTTATCAGCAAGTGAGGTATTCGTCAAGATACAACTGGTTAATAAAGCGCTGCCGTAAAAAGTATGATAGAAAGCCAACAGAAGAAGACATTAAAAATGATTTTGAGAAGGAAATTAAAATGAAGGTATTTACATACCGAAATGATGCCCATGAAGTTGATACATTAATAAGTCCTTTGGATTCTGTGGCATATTACAAGCACTTTTTACAAGCTGGTATGATGGCGGTTGAGCCAGGCTCTGGGCATATTTTGGCTTGGGTTGGCGGTATTAATCACAAGCACTTTAAATATGATCATGTAAACGTAAGGGCCAAAAATCAAGTTGGCTCTACATTTAAGCCATTTGTATACGCAGCCGGAATTGAAGCAGGTTATATGCCTTGTATTACCGCACCAAATATTCCTGTAGTTTTTGATGATATTATTACGGGATATGACGAGAATAATGACCCAATTTATGGTACATGGGATGCGAAAAATTCTGATGGAAAGTACGGAGGTAAAATGAGTTTACAACAAGGAATGGCTACTTCTACCAACACCATAACCGCTTGGGTGTTGAAGCAAGTAGGTGCTCAATCAGCTGTTGATATGGCTCGTAGATTTGGTGTTACAAGCCACTTAGAACCCTACCCTGCAATTTGTTTAGGCGTTTACGATGTTTCAGTTTATGAAATGGTTGGTGCATTTAATGCCTTTAACAACAACGGTTTATGGGTAGAACCAATATTCGTAACTAAAATTGAAGATCAATACGGAAATACTATTGAATCATTTGTACCCGAATCAAGAGAAGCTCTTGACCCCGCCATAAACTATGCAATGGTTAAGAACTTTGAAAAGGTAGTGCAACGTGGAACAGGTATGCGTTTAATTTCTTCTAATTACTATAATATAAAAACACCAATCGGTGGCAAAACAGGTACGACCCAAGAAGGTGCCGATGGTTGGTTTATTGGTTTTGAACCAGGTATAACAGCCGGTATTTGGGTAGGCGGCGAAGAAAGAAAAGTTGCTTTTAGAGACATGCGCTTTGGGCAGGGTGCTAGATTGGCCATGCCAATTTTTGGCGACTTTATGGTAGCTATTAATGAAGATGAAAATTTGAATTACGGAGAAATTGAAGAATGGCCTAAACCAAAATCAACAAACATTCCAAATACTGATTGCGAGTTTTATAAAATTCCAGATCCTGACGAAGAAGAAGGTGACGGTGGTTTAGATGCTGATGAAGAAAGACCTGGTTTTGGATTGAGATAAGATTAAAATGAAATTCATAAAAAGCCGAATACTTAAAAAGTTTACTCTTTGGGTATTCGGCTTTTTTATTGTTTTCACTTTAAGTGTTTTGGGCTACTTAAAATACTTGATTCATCAAGTTGAAAATGAGAAATATGGGACTTTTCACGATTTTGATAAGCTCTTTATACAAGGAGAACCAAAGGCTAGTTTTGTTTATACTGCCGACAGCGTGGAGTTAGGAAGATTCTTTACTGAAAACAGGATAAATGTTAAGTATGAAGATTTAAGCCCTGAGTTGGTGAAGACCTTAATCGCTGTTGAAGATCCAAGGTATAATAAATACAATGCCTTTGATTTTTGGGGCTTCATTAAGATTAACATGGCGTCATTATTTAATACTACAACTGAATTTGACGCGGGCATGGCTTGGAATATGGGTAATGCCAGTTATTTGTTTTATGAAAAGAACAGCAAGTCTACGGGAATAATTCTTCGTCATTTAGAACAATTTGTAATATCTAAAAAGCTTTTAGAGCATTTCGGGAAGAAACAATTATTGGCCAACTATTTGAATATGAAAGAGTTTTTGTATAATTCTCATGGAATTCATGCGGCCGCAAAAACTTATTTCAATAAAACCCCTAAAGAGTTAGGCTGGAATGAAAGTGCCGTTTTAGTTGGTATGCTAAAGGCGCCTTATTTATTCAATCCTAGAATAAACCCTGAAAACGCAGCGCAAAGAAAACTCGTGGTTTTAAACATGCTTAAAAATCGCGGTGATATAACTGATTATCAGTTTGATTCACTGAGTGTTTTGCCAATTGAGTTGGAATTTGCTATTCGTGAAAAAGAAAAACCCTTTGCCGGACATTTTAGAAATCAAGTCAGATTATTGGCCACGAAATGGTGCGATGAAAACGGTTATAATCTTTACAAAGATGGAATAACCATTTACACGACACTAGATTCAAGAATCCAGAGATATGCTGAAAAAGCAGCAAGGGAGCACATGGCTTACATTCAAAAAAACTTCAATGAACATTGGGCTAATAGAGACAAACCGTGGCTTGAAGATGAAAACATCAATGCTCAAATTAAGTATAGTTCAAGATTTAACATGCTCCACAAAAGATTAAGTAGAAAGAAAGGCGCCACCCCAAGTTTTGAAAGTGTAATTGAAATGTTCGAAAAAATTGAACCGCGCAAAATGAAAGTTTTGGGAGCGTATGGTGAAGTTGATACTACTTTAAGTCCATTAGACAGCTTTAAGCACTATTTGGCCAAACAGCACAGTAGTGTATTGGTTATGAATTCAAAAGCTGGAGATATAAAGGCATGGGTCGGCGATATTAATCATGAGCATTTTCCTTATGATCAAGTTTTGGCTCAAGGAAAACAAATGGGAACATCAATTAAACCATTAAATTATTTATCGGCAATTGAAGGTGGACATTCTCCTTGTTTAGATATCGAAGGGCTTATTTATATGCCATTAATTCAATTTATGAGTATTAGGCCTTCAATTGCAGTTGAACCTAAAAAATACGCAGATTCTACTTTGGTTTACAAATACATGATTGACTTAAAATTGATTGATAGTTCAGAACAAAAAATTGCTAGCCAATCCATTCATTATGGTCTTAATGAAGGCAGTCTATACAATTTCACAAAGGCTACTAATACTTTTAACAATGGTGGTAAAATGGTAACTCCGAGTATTATAAGCTCAATATTTCTTGGTGATTCTCTTCTCTATTACAATCAAGATGAATCCACATTTGTGTTTAATCAAGAGCAAGCCCAAAATGTGCATGCCTATCTAAAAAATGTAGTTAACAGAGGTACTGGTATGCGATTGCGATCTTCAAGTTTCTATAGCATTAGAACTCCAATTGCAGGTTTTCAAGGATCAACACAAAACGGAAATGATAATTGGTATTTTGGCTTTACGCCTGATTTAACTATAGGTATTTGGGCGGGTTCTAATAATAGAAAGGTTGCTTTTAGAGATATGAGGTTTGGTTCAGGCGCTAGAATGTGTATGCCAATATTTGGCGAATTGATAATCTCAATAAATGCAGATTCAACAATTGAAAAGTCTGAAGATTGGTTTGAATATAATAATATGACCATACATTGTGAATGAAACTCCAGCTACACTGCGTACTAGATGTTTCGACGGGCTCAACCTGACATTTAGAAATCACCCACAAAGTTTAGGTCATCTAAAAAGTTAATCATTCCTTGGTTTTACCAATGTTACCAAAAGCCATTAATTTAACTTCGCGTGCCCATGGCCTACCCTACTACACAAGTTGAAGAACAAGTTAAAAGCATACCTGAAAACCCGGGTGTTTATCGCTATTACGACTCAGATAATGAGCTTCTTTACGTAGGTAAGGCAAAGAATCTTAAAAAGCGAGTTTCTTCTTATTTCACTAAGAATCAAACTGATTCTGCACGCATAAGGCTCATGGTAGCCAAGATTCGAAATATTGAGTTTTCTGTGGTAAACTCTGAGTTTGAAGCCCTTTTATTGGAAAACTCATTGATCAAAAAGCTTCAGCCACGTTACAATATCAACTTAAAAGATGGCAAAACCTACCCTTTCATCACCATAAAAAAAGAAAGGTTTCCAAGGGTTTTCTCCATGCGAAATAGGGTTTTTGATGGTAGCGAATATTTTGGACCCTACTCCTCAGTTAGCCGCATGAAAATCATTATGGATGTTTTGCGCAAACTCTTTCCAATTAGAACCTGTAATTTCAACCTTACTGAAGACAACATCAATGCAGGCAAATTCAAAGTGTGCTTAGAATACCAATTGGGTTTGTGCAATGGCCCATGTGAAGGATTTGAAACTGAAGAGCACTACAACCAATCTATAAAGCAGATTCGACAAATTCTTAAAGGTAATTATCAGGTAGTAACACAGTATTTAAAGGAGCAGCTTGAGCAGAGTATTACAAATCTTGAATTTGAAAAAGCCGAAGAATGGAAAATCAAAGTTGACCTTTTGGAGAACTTTACCAATAAGTCAACAGTAGTAAACCCATTGATTCACAATGTAGATGTGTTTAATATATACACCTACAACCGCTACAGCTTTGTTAATTACCTAAAAGTTGTTCAAGGCACTATTATACAAACACATACGGTTGAATTTAAAAATAAGCTTGACGAAAGCGAAGAAGACCTTTTGTTGTACGCTCTCACCGATATTAGGGAGAAATTCAATAGCAACTCAAGAGAGATTTATCTGCCATTTGAAATTGATTTTGAAGCGGGCGATCTAAAATTCACCAATCCAAAAATTGGAGATAAAAAGAAACTTTTAGAGCTTTCTAGAAAAAATGCGGTAGCCTATGCTCAGCAAAAAATGAAAGCGATTGAGATCAAAAACCCGCAAAAGCGAACACTTGAGTTGATGGAGCGTATGAAGAATGATTTGGGGCTAAAAAAGCAACCACATCATATTGAGTGTTTTGATAACTCAAACATGCAAGGCTCTTATCCAGTTAGTAGCTGTGTGGTGTTTAAAGGTGGAAAACCGAGCAAAGCTGATTATCGCATATTTAATGTAAAAACGGTTGATCAAATAGACGATTTCGCCACAATGGAAGAAGTGGTTTACCGCAGGTACAAAAGATTAAAAGAAGAAGCCCAACCCTTGCCCAACCTTATTGTAATTGATGGTGGAAAGGGGCAATTAAGTGCGGCTTTAAAAAGCTTAGATAAGCTTGATTTGATTGGGAAAATTGAAATTGTGGGTATCGCTAAAAGACTTGAAGAGATTTACAAACCAGGCGACCCCTACCCTTTGCATGTTGATAAAGCTTCAGACTCATTAAAGGTTATTCAACATTTAAGGAATGAGGCTCACCGTTTTGCCATTACAGCTCATAGAAATCGCAGAAGCAAAGGCAGTTTTAAAACTGAGTTGCAACAAATTGAAGGCATTGGAGAAAAAACAGCCAAGGAGCTGCTCTCTCATTTTAAGTCAATTAAAAAGATAAGGGAAGCTTCTGAAAAGCAAATTTCAGATTTAATTGGACCTTCAAAGGCCAAATTGGTTTATGGTTATTTTAAACCTTAGCCCCAAAAACGGGCAACCTCCACTTGTATTTAATGGCCAGTAGCCTAACCACAATTATTACTACAAAACCTGATAGGGCGTTTATCAAATGCCATTCACTACCAATTTGCTCAAGGGCAATATAAACCAAGGCTCCGGCCAAACAACTTGTGGCGTATAATTCAGACCTGAAAATTAAAGGAATATCATTACAAACCACATCCCGAATCATACCACCCATAACGGCACTAGCCATACCAAGAAAAACGGCCACCACCAAAGGAGCTTCAAGAGAAAGTGCCTTTTGTAAGCCCATAATTGTAAAGAGTGCAATCCCTAATGTATCAAATAAAAAAAAGGTTTTTCTAAGCCTAAGCAGTTGTTTTCTTAAAAACAAGCAAATGATGAATGCCGCTAATATAACCAGTGCGTAATTCGGGTCTTGAATCCAAATAAGCGGAAATTTCCCGAGTACTATATCTCTTACAGAACCGCCGCCAATAGCTGTAATAAACCCAATTACTAAGGCACCAAAAACATCAAGTTTCTTCTTTGACGCTGCCAAGGTGCCACTTATGGCAAAAACAAAAGTTCCTAAAAGATCGAACGGATAAAGAAACTGCATTTGCAAAGTTTAGGAAATTAAAGCCTAAACCACATTTACTTCAGGGTGAATATCTATGCCAAACTTCTTTTTAACTGATGATTGAATATCTAAGGCAAGGCTCCAAATTTCATTACCATTTGCATTGCCGTAATTAACCAAAACAAGTGCTTGCTTGGCATGAGAACCCGTTTCTCCTATTCTTTTGCCTTTCCAACCGCATTGCTCAATTAGCCAACCTGCCGCAAGCTTTGTTTTACCTTCTCCTGCGGGGTAAGCGGGCATTTTCGGGTGGTTTGCCTTAATGCTTTTAGCCAGAGCGCTGTCAACTATGGGGTTTTTGAAGAACGATCCTGAATTACCAATTTCTTTTGGATCGGGCAGTTTTGACTGTCTAATTTCAATAACCGCTTCTGACACATCTTTTATTGATGGATTTTCAATTCCCTTATTTTCTAAAACGCCAGAAATGGCGCCATAACTTGTATTTGTTTTATGACTAAACTTGGTAAGCTTAAATTCAACACTGGTAATAATATATTTATCTTTTAGCTTATGCTTAAATACACTTTCTCTATAGCCAAAATTACAGGCCTTAGCGTCAAAATACTCGTAGCCACCAGTGCTTTTGTTAAAAGCTTTTAGCCTACTAAAAGTGTCTTTTATTTCAACACCATAAGCACCAATATTTTGCATAGGTGCTGCCCCTGTTGTACCCGGAATTAATGATAAATTTTCAATACCTCCAAAGTCATTTTTAATAGCCCAAATTACACAGTTGTGCCAAATCTCACCAGCTGCAAACTTTACAATTACATGTTTTGAGAGCGTATCAATTACTTCTTTTCCTTTGGTTGCAATTAGTACCACCGCTCCATCAAAATCTTGGGTAAGTAACACATTGCTACCACCACCCAGCACCATGTGTTTCTCTTCAAAAACACCTAAATCTTCCAAGGCATGCAAATCGCTTTCTTGCTCAACTATATATAATTTTTGAGCCTTTACATCTAAACCAAAAGTATTGTATGCCTTTAGCGAAGCGTTTGAAAACTTTTGCATGTTACGAATTTAGCTTTAGACAATAGGCTTATAAAAACTTGATGTAAGCCAAGTGTGGAAAAGAGAATTTTAACTTATTTACCAGCAGGATTTGGTAAGGCACTTCCTAATTTGGTGAAATTATATATTGATATTAGTGAGACAAGCCTGTAAAATGGAATTTCAAATTCATTTGCACTAAGGTGCGAAATTATTATTTGAGCTTGTGCTTGATTGTCTCGTTTCTCTGAGCTAAGCATATCGTTCCAAATCTTAATGAACTTTGTTTGCGAACTGCCTTTTGCTTTCATCATTTTCAAATAACAAGGAAAAAAAGAGAATAAATCCGGAAATTCGGGATCGCTATCAGGTATCGCAATCTTTTCTCCGTTAGCAAGTTTTGTATAAAGATTGTAATACGCCTTTCCACTATTATTTTCAAGAACTTTTGAAGTAATCAACAGCTGCTCATAGTTATCTAGTTTTTCAGAAAGGGCTACTTCATCGTTGGCTGTAACATCAATTATACATGAGAAAAGTTCGCTTTCAATTTTATGCTTTTCGCTGCTACAAGAAATTGTGAGTAAAAGCGAACCAAAACTAAAATATAAAAGATGTTTAATGACCAAAGGGTACAGTTTAGGCGTATTCAAATCAAAAACAAATAGGTTTTAATCTTCATCATTTACAAAAAAACATTTAGTTAAAACCACGCCCATAATCATATCGAATCCATCACATTTTCCTTTGAGTGTAACTTGATCGCCAATAGATAAAGCCTTGATTTTTTCCTCATTATTAGCAACAGCAGTACTGTCTAAAGTACATGATATACCTTCCATTTCATCATTTAGTACAATAGTTGCTTCTGCTCCGTTTAAACTTACTTCAGCTATTGGTCCGTTAACTTGTATTACTTGGTTTCCAAACTTTAGGTTACCGGCGGCTTCGTCTGAGCTAAACTCGTTGTAAAAACTACTGGCAACCATGGTAAATGCCGGTGCTTCTTCTTCTATGTTTCGGTGTGGCTTATTAAACACATAGAACACTACAGAACCACCAACTAATATTCCTAAGCCAGCAAAAACAAGTAATATTTTAAGGGTCTTACTCATGATTTTTATTTCTTGGTTTCAAAAGAAAATTCACAAGTAAGTGCTATTTCATCTTTTATGGCATGCGTGTAAGCTTTCTCTATTTTTACCTCATATGCCTTTAAAGAAACTATAAATTCAATATTAGCGGTAATTACACCATCATTTACTGTGATTACCCCCTGCTGGGTAACCGCTTTTGTTACACCATGAATGTTTAAATCACCAGTAATGTCAAATTTATATTCACCGTTTTTATCGTATGCTATATCATCATTATTAGTGATTTTTCCTTTAAAAGTTGATTTTGGAAACTTGTGAGACTCAATATAGTTTTCATTAAAATGCTCTTCTACCAAAGCTTCTTCAAAATCAAATGATCTTACTAAAAGCGAAACCACAACATCGCCAGTTTCAGTATTTAAAATACTAGCACAAGTCCTGTTTTCTGCTTCAATTGTAAAAGCTGGCGTTTCAGAGAAAATATCAATCTTTCCGGTTTTTGTAATGTACTTCTGGGCAAAGGCATTTGTAAGCATTGCCACAGTAAAAATTGCGATTAGTAATAGTTTAATTTTCATGATTTTAGCTTTATAGATTAGTGATGTTTTTTTGAAGGAATGGCAAAAACTCTTGACATATTAAAACCGAAATAAATACCACCATCGGTCCAATTACCTGTGGTTTCGGCTATTACGGCATCTTCTACCATAGGTTTTGTGTTAGTGAAGAATAATTGAAAAACGTGTCCCCCGGTTTCAATATCAAACCCAATTGCCAGTGGATTGTAGTAAGTTACTCCGTTATCAGCGGTTCCGTTGTGTGAAGAAGTGTAGAAGTACTCCCACATAAAAGCGACTCTATTTACAAACTTATATCTGCCGCCAAACCCTAAAGCATAAACATCGTTTTGCTCGCCATAAGCAACATAATTTCGGTGTACATATGTTGGAGACAGCTGAATTGTTAGTGCTTCAGTAAACTTGCGAGCTATAAGTAATTGATGAGCATAGCCCATCCTTAATCTGTTGGTTACAAAGTCAGCATCTCTAATATCAGGTAGGTCTAAAAAACCGCGTTGAGTCTTATAAGAAACATTGGTATAATAAGAAACAGAAACAGGCATTGTAACTCTACCTGTTGATTGCCTAAGCAGAGTAAATTTTGAAGATAGGTCGTAAACTTTTTTGTTGGTACCTCTTCTAAGGCCAATCATTATGTTATCAGTTAGTCCATACTCAAAAGAGAAGTTTATAATAGCATTATCTAAGCCCCAAAGCGCATAGCCACCTTCATTAATTTGACCAAAACGGTGGTTAATTCTAAAATCTAATTGCCGGTGTTGCATTCGCTCAATAGAGTGTCCGTTTATAATCCTTGTTGATTTAAAGCTATAAGCCGTGTAGTAGATTGGCTCTTCTAGCTCGCCTTCTAGCTCAGCCAACAAATCGTCTTCTTCTTGTGCCCAAATCGAGTTTGAAAAAGCAAGCGCTAGGCACAGTAATATGAGTTTTGTAATCTTTTTCATTTTTAATTGTTTTTTGCGCCCTCAGTAATCCAAACTAAAACTAGGTTGGTTTGTGAAGGTGGTAAAATACCTGTTGTAGGCATTGGTTTTTGCGCATCTATCATTCTCTTGTATAGTATGCTCTCTTCAGGTGCCAGGGTATCAACCATATCAAGAGCAATTATGCTTTCAAAACCATTTTCAATTGAAAGATCTGGGGGAATTCCACCACTTGGATGACAACCAGACATATTGCAGCTCTCATTCCAAATGGGCAAAATATCAAATTCGTAACTCACGTCACTTACGTCGCTGCCATCAAATGGCTCTCCTTCTTCCCATGTACAAGAAGCGAACGCAAATAAGAATAAGGCACAAATTGTAAGTATTCTAATTGGTTTAACTTTCATTACTTACTTGATTATGAGTTTGAAATTATCACTGATCAATGCGTTGATATCATCGTTATCAGATAATCTCACATTTAAGGTTAATTCTGTGTTTGACGAAAACGAAATATCTGTAATGTCAGCAGTAGTAAGAGATCTTACAAAAAGCACTTTATAACCCGTAAAATTTCTGTTACTCACTTTTGAAGCGTTTATGTTTGAAATAGCAGAAACATCAGCAACCGAACCTTTAGGACTTTCAATATAATAACCAGGAAATCCACATACACTCCTCATTGCAGCTAGCAAGTTGAGTCTTTGTTCTTCACTTAGTTTTTTGTAGTAGCTGGCGCCATCATGTCCATCGTCAATTATGGCATCATGCAATGCTTGTCTTGAATATCTATTGTATTCAATTTCGTCAATAGGCGGACCATAAACATTCCCTCCACCTTCTCCAGAACCTTTTGCGCCATGGCAAGCCTGTGCTCCGCAACTATTTTCAAATGCTTTTCTACCTTTTTTAGCATCCCCTTCAATAATCATTTTATGTTGATCAAGTAAAAAATAAGCCGGATCTAAAAAGGCTTTACTACCATTGTCAAAAACTACTTCTTGAGTTTCACCATTCCATTCATATAATGGTACAGCTCTACCGCCCGAGCTATTACTATTTCGTTTTAACCAGAAGTTTCCTTCATCATACGTGTAATTACCATCACTAATTGTCATGTCAATTGCTTTTGCCACAGGAGCCGAATATGCTGTTCCCCATTTCCAAGCATCGCCGTTTACGTTCGATTTATTGAAAAAGCTAATCGTTAAGTTATCAGTATTCCCTTGAGAAGTCCAGCCAGTATCACTAAAGGGCTTTAGTTCATCTTCTCTCCCATTAAAGTATAAGTTTTCATTTCTTGCATTTGCCGTTTTATCATTCCACTCAGCAAGTATAAATATGTGGTCATTATTATATGAGGCCTTAAGTTTCAAAGCTGGATTAAAACTTCCGGCGCCATCATACATTCCTGTCATATTTAGGTATCCATCTTCATACAAGTTGCCCTTTTCAACGGTATTAAAGGGCACCAAAACATAGTCAACGGTATCCCAATGTTTTGAATTTGCATTATCAATATTTCTATCAGTAAATACTGCCGAAAGATCATTGGTTTGAGTAGAAACATGAGGAACCCACGGTTTTCTTACATTCTCCCAAACGCAGCCAGAAAGCAGCAAAGTGGCAAATACACCAATACCTGCAAGTTTTATTTTTGAGTTCATTAATTCGTGGATTAAGAAGAAAAAAAAACCGCGAGACATTGGTCTCACGGTTTCGAATATTTAATGCCTATAATTTTTTGGTCCATTGAATACCGAGGTCTACGGTAACAATTTCATCTAATAGGTGACCTGATTCTGCACCATGATCTGCTTTAGGCGCAAAGTCAAAGAATCCTTCAAAACTTGAGAACTGTGTAGGGTCTCCGCTTCTACTTTCGGCTTCAAATCCTTCAATGTATTTGAAATACATTTTCACTTCACTTGTTTGTCCTCTGAATAAAATATCGCAAGTGGCCATAAAACCATCGCCGTATGCCATTACTGATTTTGATGTTAAACGTGCATAGCCACTACCGGTATGATCTTCGGTTGTAGCAGCATCTTCTCTATAATAGCCACTTCCATCTGTAAGCGTATCTGCTTCTCTTGGTTCCACACCAAATGTTCCCATTAAGCATCCGTTAATATCATCTCTACCATGTCCGTTAGGTGCCAATGTAGGCGATCCGGTTTCTACTGATGGTAAATACACCCACGCATCAATAACAGTATTTGCTGGGGCTGCTTCGTCAAATTTAAAAGCGTCGAATCCTACTTCACCAAATAAACCTTTAAATGAGGCATTTTCGGCATCATAGTCAAATTCAAAATTTACATTGGTGTGAGTGTTGTCAAATACCCAACCATCTTCCATATCTACAATTGCGTTGCCATTTTCAACATTACCAATAAGCTCTAAGTCTTGGGTTACGGTGCTTCCATCAAATTCTACGTCAACATCTGCTCCTGTAGTAAAGTTAAAACTTGGACGCTTATTTGCATTATTCTGATTAGCACTATTGTATTTAGCACTTAGGTAATAAGTACCAGCAGTTAATCCTGCAAAAGAAAATGCGCCATTTGTACCCGCAACTGAACTAAAAACCACATTAGCGGCATTTGGTTCTGTACTTAAATAAACAATTGCTCCATTTGCAATATCACCAGTGTTAAGTTTTACAACACCTGCTATTGAGTCAGAATCGTAGTCAACTTCAGTTGAACATTGAGTTAAGCCAACTATTCCAATAAGGGCTAGTACAGGCATAAAAATTTTAAAGAGTTTCATGAGTTTTGTTTTTGAAATTTAATAAGTTGATTCGGTCTAAAATCGTGAACAAACCTACTAATGTGACTTGTGTCACAACGATGACCACGGTCATGTTTAAATGATAATTATATTATTTTTTCTCAACTTTCTTCTATTATATAAAAGTCATTTAAACCACATTAAAGATGACCTACGTCATGATTTTAAAATATTTTTAAAACAAATGAGCGTTTTAATGTTGATGCCTGTTGCACTATAATTACTAATGTTAAATATTATAAAAAATCATGAAATCAAATTTGGCAAAATGATGTAGGTCATCTTTTAATTTAGAATGGTTATAAACTTACTTCAGCGCTACCTTTGTCCCAAAGAATAACACAGATATGATTAACGAAAAAGTACTAGTACTATTAAATGATCAAATAGAATTAGAAGCATTTTCATCTTTTCAATATTTGAGCATGTATGCTTGGTTAGAAAACGAAGGTTATCCAGGTGCTGCACAGTTTATGAAAAGGCAGGCCGATGAAGAGATGATGCATATGAAGAAAATATTCGATTATGTAATAGAAGCTGGTGGCAGAGCCATTTCACCATCAATTAAAAAACCTCAAGAAGAGTTTGATTCATTTAAAGATGTTTTTGAAACGGCACTGGGCCATGAGAGAAAAGTAACAGAAGCCATTCACAATATTGTATTTGAGAGCCAAACCACTAAAGATTTTACAACTTTCAACTTTATGCAGTGGTATGTAGCTGAGCAACTTGAAGAAGAAAGCCTTTTTAATACGATTTTGGATAAAATAAAACTACTTGACAAAGCAGGAAGCACTTTCTACCATTTAGATATTGAGTTAGAAACCATGACCGGCGAAGAACCTGCAGTGTAGGTGCAACCTTTCTGGCCATTTTCTGTATTTGTGCATGTAATTAACTGATTTTTATGAAACGAGCTACTTTACTATCATTTTTGGGCCTATTCCTGGGCTCTTATTCATTTGGTCAAATAGTTTTGACTGACGATGACCTTCCTGAACGAGATAAGGTTTATAACATTAATAGAGTTTTGGATACCGGATGGTGGACCAATATTGCTGATACTGTAATTTTTGGACAGCCTGGAGCAAATCAAAAATATGATTTTACCAATATAAAAACACTTGGTTTTGAACCTAGAGTATACGGTTTTGGCGATGCTGCAAATTTTGATTTTGCCAATGAACACCCCAATGCAAACTGGGCAAATACCAACGAAGTATTTACCAACCAGTATCGTGATCCTATAACATTTACTTCCAACGATTTCCCAGAAGTAGGCGACACTTTTGAATATACAGCGGTAAAGCCAAATGATGTAAACATGGGAAACATTGGATGGTATTTAGATTTGGAAGGAGGCGCTAACCAACGTTTATTTTTCGAAGTGTTTGAAATGTTCGACGATTCAGCAGGAAATACGATAACCTATGTTGATCCAACTACTACAGTTTGGGGCAGCGATTTTGTTGATGCTGACGCTGCAAAGGTAGAATTGGTTGAAACCTTAGGCAACGACACCGTAGTTAACATTATGGGATTTTACAAAGAAGATAACGGTGATTTTGTTCAACATGGAATTGGCGCCTATGTAGATAAAGGTTATTTACTTACGCAAAACCCTTCAAAGTCATATGCTATTGAAGATGCAAAGGTTACACCAGCACATAGGGTACATACCACTAAAGTAGATTGGAACAACAACTTTCAACAACAAACAACTTGGGGTGCTTCGTTTACTGAAGGCATGTTTACTTTAAATCATCGTGAAATTAATACCACTGTTGATCAAAACATGGGTTATGGTACCATGTATATGCCAAACAATGATTCTTTTGAATTTATGCAAGTAATGCGTTACACATTTAATGCATCAATTGATTCAATACAAATGGCTGGTAACCTTATTCAGGTACTACTAGATACATCAAGTATGTTTGAGATGCTTTACTATGCCAAAGGATATGGTGAACCAATCGTAAAAATGGAAATAGATACGGCAAGTAGGTTAGTTTTATCATGCCAATATCTTGATGTAGAAAACATTGCAGGAATTAGCCCTCTCAAAACAGACACCGCACAAGTTTTGTATGGTTTTTACAAAAGAGAAGAAGGTGCATTGTCGCTTACAGGCTTAACTGCTGTTTTAGACTTAGGTTCAGCATTCGGAGATGGCGCTAGTGGCGAAAAAGACACGCTGCATGCAGCTTTTGAGAAACCACAAACTATTATTTCAACTGATATGGTTTACGGGTTTGGCTTCTCAGATACGATAACGTATAGCCTTGAGTTTGACATTCCAGAACCAGCAGGAGCATCTGTAGAAATTAAGGTTACAGAAGTGAGATCACTTGGTGTTGACGGAAATGGCATTCTTTTAATGAATGGTGATTCTGCATCAGTTATTAGAGTAAACACAGTTAAGAAAGAAACAACAGAAACTACAATTAAACTCTTTGGATTCCCTTTTCAATCCTTTTCTGAAGACGATTGGTCTTATGAATTGGCATATTGGGGTGTTGATGCTCAAATGCCTTTAGTTAGAGCAGTTTTTGATACATCTGATTATGCTTACGCCTACGAATGTGAGTTTTTGGAGGGTCCATTTGTTTATGTTGGTAAAGATGAAACTCCATTAGCAAAATCATTTGACGCCTTCCCTAACCCAACTACAGGTACGATACAAATAAGTGGTATTTCAGAAAATGCCAATATTCAAGTATTTGATCTAAATGGCAAGATGATTATTAGCAACAATGCCTCATTTAATGCTACTTTAGATATGTCAGCATTTGAAAAAGGCATGTATTTGTTAAAAGTTGTTGACTCTGACAAAAACTCAATACTTACAAAAAGAATTGTAAAGGAGTAGTATTACTCATTTTCTTATGATTTAAGGAGCCGTCTCAATTGAATTGAGACGGCTCTTTTCATTTAAATGTCAATTTAGTAAGCCATACTTTTTTAGTGTTAAAGTAAGTTACCTTTGATGACAGTCGAAAATCAACAACCTAAACATCTTTTCAAATTATGGCTTTATCTGGCTTTTTGGCAAAAATTGGAATTACCAAGCTTGCCATAGGTGCTGTAGTAATTGCTTCTGCAGCCACATTAATTATTACAAATCCATTCTCTAAAGCAAGTGCAAGTGGCAGTGCACCTGAAATTGATCCTGCCTACAGTAATTATATTCAAGCTTTTACATCAGGGGTAATTTCAACACAGTCTAAAATTAAAATCAGTTTTGACAAACCAATTATTGATTCATTCTTATATGAAACAGAAGCAATTGATGGCCTTTTTGATTTTAGTCCGTCAATAAATGGTACAGCTTTTTGGATTAGTGAAAACACTATTGAATTTAGACCAGAAGAGCCTATGCCTTTTGGAAAAGAATATTTGGCAACATTTAATCTTGAAGCGGTTGTTGACAACGTAAAAAAAGGTTTTGAAGATTTTGAATTCGGTTTTAAAACCCTTGACCTTAATGTTGAGCTGGATATTTTAGGTCTTTCTTTTATAGACAAAAACGATGGTTCAACTGAGCAGATTATAAAAGGTTACTTAAACAGTAGCGATGGAATTGATAGCACGCAACTTGTTAGCATGTTTTCTGCAACACAAAACAATCAGAAACTTGCCATTGATTGGAAACATGAAAATGATCAAAGAAGGCACGAGTTCGTAATACGAAAAGTACAAAGAGCCAAAAAGAAAAGCTCGGTTTTAATCAACTACGATATTGAGTATAACAATGCTCAAGTTGAAGGTAAAGAAGCAGTAGAAATTCCGGCAGAAGGTGTTTTTGTTTTTCTAAGCGGTAAGGTAATTCATAGCCCAGACCAATACGTTAGTGTAAGATTTTCTGATCCAATTGATGAGAATCAGAACTTAAACGGACTTGTTCAACTTGGCGATATTGATTTTGATTATGAAGTAAATAATAATGAGCTAAGGCTTTTTCCTACTACCAGGCAAATTGGCCAACTTGATGTAAGAATAAATAGCGCAATAAAAAGTGTAAATAACGACGTATTAGAACAAGATTTCACCTTCACAGCTGTTTTTGAACAGATTAAACCTGATGTACGCTGGGCTGATGAAGGTAATATTATATCAAGTTCAAACGGTGTGTATTTGGCATTTGAAGCTGTAGGCTTAAAAGAAGTTGATGTTGAAGTTGTGAAAGTTTATCAAAACAACATTGTTCAGTTTTTTCAAAACAATCAATTGAGTGGCGATAATGAAATGAAACGAGTGGGCCGACCTGTACTTAGAAAAACGGTTTCACTACAAAACGCCGGAGTAGCCAATTTATTGAAATGGAACAGGTTCAATATAGATCTAAATGAATTAACGAAAAAAGAACCTGGGGCCATATACAATGTACATGTTAGCTTTAGAATGCACCAAGCCGCCTATGCATGCGAAGGAGATACAATTAAAGAAATTGACTGGCCAGAAAATGATTGGGATGATCCAAGCAGTTACTATAATTATGGATATAGTTATTACCGATACGGTTATTCATATCGAGAAAGAGATAACCCATGCCATGTCTCTTATTATTTGTATCACGGACGCGGAATAGAAAAAAATGTATTGGCTAGTGATATTGGTGTTATTGCGAAACGCGGAAAAAACAACAAGGTAGACTTTGCCATTACGCAGCTCTCTACTGCAAACCCAATAAGTGGGGCAAGCATTAAAGTTTATAATTTACAGCAACAAGAAATTGAAACACTCACAACCAATGCAGAAGGATTTGCCGACCTAACAACAGATCAAGTACCTTTTATGGCGGCTGTTAGTAGCGGTAAACAAATGAACTACATAAGGCTTGACAATTCTTCGGCCCTTTCTATGAGTCATTTTAATACTTCAGGTGCCGAAACCAAGAACGGGTTTAAAGGATTTATTTATGGTGAACGCGGTGTTTGGCGTCCAGGAGATTCAATTTTTGTAACCTTTATTCTTCAAGATGAAAATAAGCTTTTACCTGAAGGGCATCCCATAGTTTTTGAATTAGAAGATCCAAGAGGTAAAACTCAAGTAAGACAAGTGAAAAATGGCTACGAAAGCCATATGTATGCTTTCAGAACTAAAACTGAAGTGAACGCGCCTACAGGCATGTGGTTAGCAAAAGTTAGTGTTGGTGATAATGTTTTTACAAAATCAATTCCGGTTGAAACCATTAAACCAAATAGGTTAAAGATTAACATTGACCTTGATAAAGAATCAGTTACAGCAAACGATCCTTATGTGCGTGGAACATTGAATGCAAAATGGCTACATGGGGCCAAAGCCAAAAATATGGATGCAAAAATTGAAGCCACATTGGTACCTGTTACTACGAGTTTTGAAGGTTACGAAAATTATGATTTTGATGATGATGCCAGAAGTTTTGAAACTGAAAGCCGAGAAATTTATAATGGAAAACTTGACCATGACGGCAATGCTTTAGTAAGTGCAGATCTAAAACCAGATAGCTACGCACCCGGAAAAGTTGTTGCAAAGCTCAAAACAACAGTTACAGAGCATTCGGGATACAGCAGCATTGATATGTTTGATGTTCCTTATTACCCGTATAACAACTTTGTAGGGGTTAAAATTCCTAGTGGAAGATATGGATGGTTACAAACTGACACAACTCATAACCTTGATTTAGTTTTGGTTGACACCGAAGGAAAACCAGTTTCAGGTTCAAGAAACGTAACTGTAGAACTTTACAAACTAAACTTTAGATGGTGGTGGGATCGTAGTTCTGATTATTTAAGTAACTACGTTTATAGCTCTTACAGAAGACCGGTAAAATCAGGCTCAGCCACTGTAACCAATGGTAAAGGAAAATACTCTTTAAACCTTGCAAGGCCCACTTGGGGAAGACACTATCTTAAAATAACCGACCCTATTACTGGTCATTCAACAGGTAAAGTTATATATATATCATGGCCTTGGTGGGCAGGTAGCAGTGATGAAATGGCTGGGGTTAGTGTTTTAGAATTTAAGGCTGATAAAGAAGATTACACCGTTGGTGATCTTGCAAAGATTAATATTCCAAGCACCCCCAATGGTAGGGCTTTAGTTAGCCTTGAAAACGGTACTAAGGTTATCAATCAATTTTGGGTTGAAACAAGTGAAGGGTCTACCAATTTTGAAGTTGAAATTACTGAAGAAATGGCGCCCAATGTGTACGTGCATGTTTCGCAAATTCAAGCGCATGGTAATGCCAACAATGATTTACCCATAAGACTGTATGGAATTATCAATCTCAATGTAACCGATCCGCAATCTGTGCTTCAGCCTGAAATTGACATGCCCGATGTGTTAAGACCAGAGGAAACATTTGAAATGAAAGTAAGCGAAGCAAATGGGCTGCCAATGACTTATACAATTGCTGTGGTAGATGAAGGTTTACTTGATCTAACAAGATACAAGACGCCCCAACCTTGGAATCATTTTTATGCTAAAGAAGCGCTAGGCGTAGAATCATTTGATATTTATAAATACGTTGCCGGACATACCACAGGTGAGCTTTCTAATATACTTGGCATTGGTGGTGACCTTGATGCAAGCGGTGGAGAAGAATCTAAACTCAACCGATTTGAACCTTGTGTTAAGTTCTTAGGCCCATTTTATTTAAAGGCAGGCCAAACGGCCGAGCACAACATTAAAATGCCATATTATGTAGGATCTGTAAGAACAATGGTAGTGGCAAGAAATGAAAGCGCTTACGGAAGTGCAGACTTTACAACTCCTGTAAGAACTCCGCTTATGGTACTAGGAACCTTGCCAAGAGTATTGAGCCCAGGTGAAGAAACAATGCTTCCGGTTAGTGTTTTTGCAATGGAGAAAAACATTAAGAAAGCTGAAGTTAAAATTACACCAAACGAGATTTTTGATGTTGTAGGTAGTAATAGCCAAAACATCAATTTTAAAGAAATTGGTGAAGAAATGGCTTACTTTAAAATTAAGGTAAAAAGAAAAGTAGGTATTGGTCAGGTAAGTATTTCAGCAACAAGCGGCAAAGAGTCAGCGAAAGATGATATCAAGCTTTTAGTAAGAGCTCCAAACCCTCCAATAACCAATGTTTCGCCTTATGTATTTACAAGTAGACAAAACAAAGCAATTGATCTAATAGCCTTGGGGATTGATGGAACAAATCAAGGTGCTCTTGAAATCTCAAGCATACCTCCTATTAATCTTCAAAAGAGCTTGTATTATCTCATTGGATATCCACATGGATGTGTTGAACAAACAACATCAAAAAGCTTTGCTCAAATGTTGATACCAGATGTAGTTGATGTAACAGATAATGACAAACGACGAATTGAATCTAATGTAAAGGCGGGTGTTGCAAAACTGCTAAGAATGCAAGTGAGCGATGGCGGCTTTGCCTATTGGGAAGGCCAATTAACATCTAGCGAGTGGGGATCAAATTATGCAGGCCATTTCTTGGTTGAAGCACAAAAACGTGGATATAACGTTCCAAGGTCAGCGCTTGATAAATGGCGTAAGTTTCAAACCAAATTATCAAATGAATATTCAGATTCAAGAACGGTGTACAATGGCTACAATGGTGGTTTAAACCAAGCATATAGGTTGTATACCCTCTCCTTGTTTGGCAAACCAAACATTGGAGCTATGAACAGGCTCAGGTTAAATGAAAAACTTAGCATAACTGCAACTTGGCGATTAGCAGCGGCATACATTAAAGCTGGTCAAACTGATATAGCTAATAAAATGGTGGCAGACTTGCCGAGAAGAGTTACAGAATACGTTGAGCTTTCAAATACATATGGGTCAGATTTAAGGGATATGGCCATGATCCTAGAAACATTAATTGATAAAGGTGATCAAGTAAACGCTGCACTGGTGCTTAAAAATCTTAGTGATAGAATGAATTCTAGAAGATGGTGGGGCACCCATACTACGGCCTATTGCGTGCTTGCAGTAAGTAAATATGCTACTAACAACAAGGCTGATAAAGGAATTGACTTTGATTACAAAATTGGCACTGGAGAAACAAGAAACGCTAAAACATTAATGTCAATTGCACGGATAAAGCTTAGTGAAGATGATCTTGAATCTGGCACTTTGAGTATTACTAACAATGGCAAAGGAACTTATTACGTACAAGTAGTATCAACTGGCCAGCCCATGGAAAGCGATAGTATTACCACGGCCAACAACCTTACGCTTAATGTTAACTATACCAACATGCAAGGATCACCAATTGATATAAGCAGCTTGAGTATGGGTACAAGTTTTAAAGCAGTGGTTTCAATTACAAACCCTGGCCTGCGTGGCAATTACGAAGAAATGGCATTAACCCAAATGATTCCATCAGGTTGGGAAATTGTCAACACTCGTTTTGAAGGGACTGAAAGCACTTTGAATTCAAGCAACTATGAATATCAAGATATTAGAGACGATAGAATTCTCACCTATTTTGATATCCCAAGATCAAGAAACTACAAGTACGAGTTCATACTTACAGCGAGTTATGCTGGTAAATACTATTTGCCTTCAGTAACTTGTAGTGCCATGTATGACAATACAATAAGTGCTAGTGTGCCGGGGAAATGGGTAATAGTTACTTCAGAACAGTTCAATTAAAGATTTCAACAAAACTCAGTGTCTGAAAAGAAATGGTAAAGAATAATGCTTGCGAAGATTTGAATGAAAGGAGTTTACTCATCATTCAAATCGAGCGTAACGATATTATTGGCCTTTTCTTGAAGATAATAATTAGAAATGAAAAAGGCCCGAATGAATCGGGCCTTCAACCTGGTAATATCCCCACCAGGTATTTTTAATCCTGTGTAAATACAAAGAAACTAAAAATAACTTAATGGTTATCCACAGTTTAGTGAATTGTAGCTTAGGTCAATTGGAAGATTATTCAGGTTCATTCAAATAGCCATTTATATACTAATAATATTTTTATCTCTAGAAACAAAGCGGTGTTTAATAGATTGAAATCCTACATAAAATCAAACAAAAAAAAGAGCCTCGCATTTGGTGTTATTCTACTTTTATGCCTTGCATTCTTTATCAAAAAAGACCGTTACTTTTCTGATTTGCCTTATGCTACGGCTGTATTAAGCAGTAATCAACAGTTGCTGAGTGCTCAGATTGCTACCGATGGCCAATGGCGCTTCCCTCCCGTTGATTCTGTACCTAAAAAGTTTACCCATTGCCTAACACTTTTTGAAGATGAATATTTCTACAGCCACCCTGGAATAAATCCAGTTTCATTAGCGAGAGCTATTATTCAAAACATAAAAGCAAAGCGAGTAGTAAGCGGCGGAAGCACCATAAGTATGCAAGTGGTGCGAATGGGAAGAAATGCTACAGATAGAAGCATTTTGCAAAAGATCAAAGAGATATTTTGGGCCTTAAGACTTGAGCTACATTATTCAAAAGATGAAATTCTAAATCAATACGTTCATCATGCTCCTTTTGGAGGAAATGTAGTGGGTTTACAGGCTGCAGCTTGGCGATATTATAATAGAGATGCTCATTTTTTATCATGGGCCGAATATGCAGCACTGGCCGTATTACCAAATGCGCCAGCTCTAATTCATCCAGGTAGAAACTCTGAAGACTTACTTGCTAAAAGAAATAAGCTTCTTAAAAAGCTTTTCAAAAAGAAAATAATTGATGAGACAGATTATGAGTTAGCTCTTTTGGAAGAAATTCCTTCAAAGCCATTGGCATTACCTCAAAATGCAACACACCTTTTGCAAAGTCATATAAATAAATTTGAAGGGCTAACAACAATTACAACCATTGATGCTAATCTTCAGAAAAGGAGTCAAGAAATTTTGGATCGTTACATTGCCATTTATCAGGGAAATGCAATTTACAACGGCGCCATTTTAGTGGCCGATATTGAATCTGGAAACGTACTCAGCTATATTGGAAATTCCTCAATCAAAACTCTGTCAAATAAGGGTTTATGGAACGATATGGTCAAAACAGAAAGAAGCACTGGAAGCGTTTTAAAGCCATTTCTCTATGCTGCAATGCTAAACGAAGGACAGATTTTACCCAACTCATTAGTTGAAGATGTACCTACATTTATTAGCGGTTATGCGCCAAAAAATTACAATAAAGATTTCAACGGGGCCGTAAAAGCTTCAATGGCTTTGGCGCGCAGTTTAAATGTGCCTGCAGTTAGAATGCTTAGAGATTATTCATTTCCAAAATTCCATTCAAAATTGCAAAAATTGGGAATGAACACCCTTCACAAACCAGCAGGTCATTATGGCTTGTCAATTATTCTGGGTGGAGCTGAAGGCACTTTATGGAATTTATGCAGCATGTATGCTTCAATGGGCCGAAGCTTAATACAATTTCAAGACCATAGTTTAGAATACAGGAGTGATAACTATAGGCCATTGAGCATTGTGTCATATGCTTCTTCTTCCACCAACAGGCGGAAAGTTAGCAGAGAACAACTTAAAGACCATTCTGAGCTTTCGGCTGCAAGTATTTGGTATACCTTTAAAGCAATGGAAGAAGTTCATAGACCAGAAAGCCAGATAGGATGGAAAAACTTTTCATCGTCAAAAAAAGTAGCTTGGAAAACAGGAACAAGTTTTGGTTACAGAGATGCTTGGGCCATTGGTGTAGATGGCAAATATGTGGTGGGCGTTTGGATTGGAAACGCAAATGGCATTGGTAGAGATGATTTGGTAGGGGTAAAAAAAGCCGCTCCTGTAATGTTTGATATATTCAATATGCTACCAAATAATGAATGGTTTACTCCACCATATGATGATTTTAAGCACATGGTGGTTTGTAAAGAAAGTGGTCATGCCGCAACTGAAATTTGTCCAAAATCTGATACAATAGATGTTCCTAATGTTGAAATGCAAATAGCGCCTTGCCCGTATCATAAAATAGTTCATCTTGATAAAACTGAAACCCATCAAGTAAACAGCAATTGCGAACCTGTATTAAATATGACCAACAAACCTTGGTTTATATTACCACCTGTTCAAGAGTATTACTATTCAAAAAAGAACAATTGGTACAAAAGCCTACCTCCTTTAAGGTCTGATTGCCTGAGCTTAACTGAAAGCGAAAGTGTCTTTTCTTTTATTTATCCGGAGGATTTTAGCAAAGTAAAAATACCCAAGGAGCTTGATGGTTCTAGCGGTGAACTTGTAATTAGAATAACCCATAGAAAGCAAGAAACGCGCGTTTTTTGGTATATAGACAATGCTTTTGTTGCAGAAACCAAAAGTTTTCATGAACTAGGTATTTACCTTAAGCCTGGTGAACATGAAATTACCGTAGTTGATGAAAACGGAAACAGTTTAAGCCAACAATTAATCATTTTGCAATAAGGTCTTATCAACCCGATTCTGAGCGTAACATCAGTCCAAGTCATCCAAAACGTTGGAGAAGGTTGGCAGTGGAATGGCCATATAAATTGAAGCATATCTCAATCCAACCGCTATAATACTGTAGCGCGAATTCTCAGCCCTAGGCTAAATTACAGCGAAGCCATATCTCGCCCGAAGGGCAAATAACGCGAAGCAAGTAACAGCGTAGCGCCTAATCACATCCGTACGAATCCATGTTTTGTTAACTTATAAACGACATCTCCAATTGTAAACTTCTCTCCTATTGACATTTTCTGCAGGTTGTTTATATCATCTTCAATGGTATGAATGGATGTACCACTTTTTCTTGCCGCATTTAAATAGGCAGGATTAATTCCATTATATGCACCACAAACAATTATTTTCATTGGTCTTTTTACCTGACCAATAAGCTCAATATCTCTGGGCGGAGCATAATTGTCAGCTACCATAATCACCGTTTTCGTTTCAGGAAAAGTATTTACGGTTTTAATAACAGCTTCGTAATTATTTTCTGGAGTATCGCCGCCACTTCCGGCCATCATAGCTTTGGTTGCTAATGATTTAATTTCGTCAAAAGAGTTTACTTTTTGCAAATAAACTCCACCTGTTGAGCCAATTACTTTTGCTGATTGTGGCTTGGTGTCTCCATCATTAAAAAAACAGAATACTTGATTTTGGTCTTTATTATTGGCGAATTGCAACTGTTGCCATTTTAGTAATTGAGCAGTGTATGGGCTCATGCTACCAGTAACATCACATACAACTGCTACATTATTCAGCTCTTTATTTCTTTGAAAAAACTTGATGAAAAGTGAATCTCTTTCACCTGAATTATTGAAAACTGAATAAGTTGGCAGAATCGCCGGAATTGCTTTCATTACATTGTAGAGCTGAATATCAGTGATATTTATTTTATGCTCTGTACTACCTAATATTATGTTGAAACGAAGAATAAATCTATATGCTGAGTCAGTTTCTGTTTTCTTAGGAATTTTCCAGCCTTTTAAATTTGAAATTGAGTTTTGAATGGCTTCAATATCTTCAAAAATATCGTTGTCAAATACCGCCACATTGCTTATAGATGCTTCTTTATTCATTGAAAAGCTTATATGGCCATTGTGTACTGAGTGCAATGGCTTTCCATTCTTTAGTGCTTTAGAAACGTCACTTTTTAATCCGTCGCATCCCGAATGGTAAACAGGATTCCAAAGCGTAACTCTTTTATCGGGGTGTGTTTTACAGAAGTCCCATGAAGCAGCAGAAACATATTCTAACATGCGTCGGTGCTTAATACCTGTAATAACGAACTCTGCTTTTTCTTTTTCTTCTTCGAAAGTTGAAGAAAGATCTCCTTTTGAAGTTTTACCAGCGAGATAGTCGTCAATAAACTTTATTTCATTGGCAGTATAGTCTTTACTTGGTCTGGCTCTATAGTAAATTATAAATCCATGAAAGAATAACTTGGCTTGAGCTTTGTCTAGCTCTTTGTTTTGTTCAAAAACTCTCCATTCAACATATTCTTCAAATGCCAAAGGCAGTATTTGTTTTAATGCGTTTAACCTACTTTCATTTAATCTAGATTGACTAAAACTCTTGCTTTCATTATAACCTGAGTAGCAGAAATCAACTCTTTCAACAAGTTGAATTTCTAATCCTTTAATATCATCACCTTTAAAGCCTAATTGATTGAAAGCAGTTTCTACGAGTAAAAAACTGGGGTGCATGGGCTTTTGCATTTTAGAAACTACTACGGGTTTCTTTTCAAGTATTTCATCAACTGAAATACTTTTTGAAAAGCCTAAAGAAGAAAATAAGAAAAGAATCAAAAAGATAAAAATTGAGTGCAATTTCATGGTTGTTGGTTTTTTTGATTTAATATGAAAAACGCATTTTGGTAACCCAACCAATATCCTAGAAACACTCAGAATTCATATCTGGAAAGATTGAATCAACTTTTGAAAATCAATAACCAATAGAAAAGCTAAAACTTAGTGACAGCGAAGCCGTATCTCGCCCAACTTTGTAAACAGAAGGTTTAGCGAAGGTTTAAGGCTAAATCACTGTGAAGCCATATCTCGCGAAGCAAATCACAGCAAAGCATTTCCATTTTTTGTATTCTTGCAGCCTCTAAATGCCATTTAATTTACAAATACTAGGAAGCAGCAGTGCAGTACCAACGCGCGATAGAAATCAAACGGCCTTGTTACTTGATTTGGGTAGTGAAAGCATTCTATTTGATGCCGGTGAAGGGGTTCAAAAGCAGCTATTAGTTTATGGCATTAAACCTTATAAGATTAGATACATTGTTATAAGTCATCTTCATCCTGATCATTACATAGGTTTAATTGGTTTATTGTGCAGTTGGGGACTTAATAGAAGAAACCAAAAGCTCACCATTATTTCACCAAGCGGGCTTAAAGATATCATTGACCTTCAGCTTAATACATCAGGAATAGAATTGAGATATGAAATTGAATATTTAGTTCCATTGAGAGGTGACAATAAAGATTTAATAAATACAAAGCATTTCTCATTACATAGTTTTGAAATGCGCCACAGGGTTTTATGTCATGGGTTTTTATTAAAAGAAGCCGAGCATGAAAGAAGAATAATTCCTGAACGACTTGAAGGTAAAGAGATTCCTTATGAAGCTTTTCCATTCTTAAAAAATGGAAAAGACTTTAAAACTGAATCAGGAGAATTATTAAAATCAAGCGAACTTACTACTGAACCGTTTCCTTCAAATTCATTCGCTTATTTTACAGATACAAGTATCAATATGGAGTTGTCAACTTACTTAAATGAAGTTGATTTGCTTTATCATGATGCAACTTTTTTAAATGAAATAGAAGAAAAAGCCAAAGAAACAGGCCATTCTACTGCGGTGCAAGCGGCGCGCTTTGCGAAGGCTGCCAGAGTTAAGAAGTTAATTTTAGGTCATTTTTCAAGTAGGTATGGAAATCTTGAACCGCTTGAAAAAGAAGCAAGACAGATTTTTGCAGAATCGCACCTTGCCACTGAAGGACGAATTTTTGAAGTGAAAAACAAATAATATGCGTATTAAACTACTATCTGCTATTGCTGTAATTTTAGCATTTACAGTAAGTTCATTTAGACTAATGCCTGAAGAAGGCATGTACCCAATCAGTTTGCTAAACACCCTAGACTTTGCTCAAATGGGTATGGATATAAATCAATCTGACATAATTAATAAAGATGGCGATGGAATCGTAAATGCCATTGTAAACATAAATGGATGTACTGGTTCTTTTATTTCTGATGAAGGGTTAATTCTAACCAATCACCATTGTGTTTTTAGTGCCTTAAAACCTCATACCACAGAAGATAATAACGTAATGAGAGATGGCTTTTTGGCCAACAATAAATCGTTAGAGCTTCCTATGCAAGGTTATAAAGTACGTATAA
This sequence comes from Bacteroidia bacterium, assembly GCA_049115495.1. Taxonomy (GTDB): domain Bacteria; phylum Bacteroidota; class Bacteroidia; order CAILMK01; family JACPUW01; genus JACPUW01. Next base: position 219,181 of record JAGDZV010000003.1, read on the forward strand.
TGAAAACTTACGAAGATGTTTCAAGCCAAGTAATGCAAGGGGTTTCTGATATAAAAGACCCTATTGAAAGAGATATTGCAATAAGAAAAAACATAGCAACTATTACAAAGGCTGAGCAAGAAAAATACGCTGATTTTGAAATAGAGATATCTGAAATGCTTGCAGGTTCTTCATATATACTTTTCAGATATGAGTACCTAAAAGATATTAGATTGGTATATGTTCCACCTAGGTACATTGGAGAGTTTGGAGGCGAAACTGACAATTGGATGTGGCCGAGACACAGTGGCGACTTTTCTTTTGTTAGAGCCTATGTAGGCAAAGACGGTAAGCCAGCCGAATACAGAAAAGGCAATGTTCCATACAGCCCGCAAAGCTATTTACAAGCAGATTTTGATGGCGTAAAAGATGCAGACCTAGTATTTATATTAGGCTACCCTGGTAGAACCTACCGCCACTACCCTGCTGAATTCATAAAATATATGGAAACGGTTCAAATGCCATATATATCTGAGCTTTGGGAATGGCAGATTAATCAAATGGAATTGCTATCTGATAAAAATGATAAGCTTGAAATAAAGTATGCTACCAGAATTAAAAGGTTAGCCAATACCATGAAAAACTATAAAGGTAAAATGCAATCACTCTCAAGAATTGGCCTTTATGATAAGAAGAAAGGAGAAGAGCAATTGATTTCTACATTATTAGTTGCCAAAAACAAAGAGATGGCAAATAGCTACAATCAGGCATTGGGTAATCTTAATAAAGAGTATCAAGACCTCATTGAACTTGGCAATGCCCGCTTTTGGTATGGCCAACTCACCTTTGCTTCAACTCGCGCTGAATTGGCAAGTTATTTAGCTTCATATTCTCAATTAAATGATGAAGAAAGAACAAGCGATACAAAAAAGAAATATTTAAAAGCTGTAAGAAGAGCCTATAAACGTTTCGACCCACTCACCGACAGTCTTTTTGTGGGCAAAATGATTAGAGATGGGCTTGAATACGGAATTGAAAACTTGGAATCTTCATTAGGTGGTAAAACCGTTGGAGAGTTTTTAACGTATGCTTATGGTAAAGCAAAAATCAACGACAGCAGTTACGTGATTAAAATGATCAATAAAAAGCCAAATAAATTAGCCAAAATGAAAGATCCTTTGGTTAACATGCAAATTGCGCTTCGAAATGGTCAAAACAAAGCGGCTTCAAAGTCTACCCAAATTGATGCAAACATTAGAGAAGTATTGCCAGTTTATGTAAATCTTAAAATGAAAGCCAAAGGAAGCCAGTTTATTCCTGACGCAAATTCTACCTTAAGGTTTACCTATGGAACTATTAAAGGTTATAATCCTAATGGTGAATACATGCCACCCGTAACTACGGTTAATGGCATTTTAGAAAAAGGCAAAAAAGGCGGAGAATACGTATTAGAAGATGAGCTTAAAAATGCCATATTAAACAATAATTCTGGCGAGTTTTTTAGATCAGAAATAGGTTCGGTACCTGTAAATATCCTTTACAACACAGATACAAGTGGCGGAAACTCAGGAAGCCCAATTTTAAACAAAGAAGGAAAGTTAATTGGACTAAACTTTGATAGGGCTTTTGAAGCTTGTGTAAATGATTTTGCTTGGGACGACTCATATAGTAGGTCAATAGGTGTTGACATTAGGTATATATTGTGGGTAACACAGTATGTGGGTCAGGCCGACCATTTAGTAAACGAAATCAGAAACAATTAGTGAAATTCAGACTCTTAACTTTCTGCCTTTGCATTTTTACAGCATTAAATTCAAGCGCCAATAATTATGTGGTTGTTGAAATTCACGGCAGTGCCATGGGGTTCAATGAAAACACCAACTCGTGGACAAAACTTTCAGAAAATGACTCGGTAAGTGCAAAGGGAAAGGTAAGGCTTGATCAATCAGAGTACTTACTATTAAACTCAAAGCACGGAATACTAGAGTTTAATGTAAAAGGAACTTACGATTTAGAAGCATATGTAGGTAAAACAATAGAGCTTAATGAATTTGCCGCTAATTATGAGAAAAAAGCGATTGATTCTCTAAACGGATTGACACCAAAAAGACGAAAACTTTATTCCAAAAACCTTTTGGATGCCCAAACTGAAAACGACCTTTTGTCTGTGTATCCGAGTGCTACAGTTATGCTTGATGGTGAAATAGAATTGGTTTGGAGACCAATGGACGATAACATTTACATTGTAGAAATATTTTACTCAAAAAACAGTATCTATTTTTATAGAGAAGTAAATGGTGATAGAATTAAGTTGAATTTATTTGAGCTTAACATGCCTACAGACAGATGCCTATATTGGACCGTTCGTGTTAAGGGATCTAAATATAAAAGCGAACCAAAATGCCTTTACTTGCTAAATATTGGAGAAGTATCAGAAATTGAAGTAGATCGCTACAATTTGGAAAACCAACTTAACCTAGAGCAGTCTGCCATTCATAATTTAATGATGGCCTTGTACTACGAAAAACATCAAGTAATGTATAAGGCCGAAAATTGTTACGAGATGGCTTGGTCATTGGCACGTAATGATAACCGATACAAACAGATTTACTACAATTTTTTAGATCGCAGTAAAAAAGAAGTAATTGACTAAAAGAATCATTATAGCAATTGATGGATTCTCATCTTGCGGTAAGAGTACCGTTGCAAAAGCTTTGGCCAAAAAACTCGAGTATTCTTTTATTGACACAGGTGCTATGTATAGGGCCGTTACACTTTTTATGATCAATAATAATATTGAATCAACGCACAAAAGCAGTGTAATAAATGCGCTCAATAGTTTAACCATTTCGTTTAAATTTAATGCGCTTAGAGGGGCTAGCGATGTTATTCTAAATGGCGAAAATGTTGAGTCAAGCATAAGAGAAATGCACGTAAGCAGCCAAGTAAGCAATTACGCCACTATAAAAGAAGTAAGACAGGCAATGGTTGCGCAACAACAGCAAATGGGAAAAGCAGGTGGAGTGGTTTTAGATGGTCGTGATATTGGCACAGTTGTTTTCCCAAAGGCTGAGCTAAAAATATTTATGACGGCAAGTCCTGAAGTTAGAACCGAAAGGCGTTTTAATGAGTTGAGCAATAATGGCAGTACAGTTACCAAAGATGAGGTAAGAAAAAACTTAGAAGAAAGAGATTATATAGATTCAACCAGAGAAGAGAGCCCTTTAAGGCAAGCCAAAGATGCTAGAGTTCTTGACAATTCAGAGCTTACTATGAATGAACAGCTCGAAATAGCCCTACAATGGGCCAAAAACGCAATTGATTCAAATAATTAGACAACGCCTTTAGGTAAAGTAAAATAGAAGCTACTACCCTTTCCTACTTCACTTTCTACCCAAAGTTCGCCATTTAGCTGATGCACAAAATCGTGGCAAAGAACCAAACCAAGACCTGAACCTTTTTCTTTATTTGTGCCAATAGTCGTTGTTTTATGCCCTTTCAAAAACAGCTTTTCCAGTGTTTCTTTGGGTATACCAATCCCCGTATCTTTTACACAAATTTGAATATTAGTATCAAATTCTTTTGCCGTAATTTCAATAGAACCGCCTTCTCTAGTAAACTTAAGTGCATTTGAAATTAGATTTCTAATCACTGTTCTCAAAAGGTTTTCATCGGCATGGGCTGTTAGGTCATTTTCAACTTCATTTTTAAGTTCAATACGCTTCAATTGCGCTGCAGCTGTAGCTTGATTTTGAGTGAGTTCTACAACCTTGCTTAAATTAAGAGTTAAAAACTCATTTTTCAACTGTCCTGTCTGGCTTTTGGCCCAATTGAGCAAATTATCTAGCAGGTCAAGTGAGTTTTTAGCTGATGAATTTATGGTTGAAACAAACTTATTAAGGTCTTCTTCTCCAATATCATTAATTGAATCTAAAATGAATTCAGATAAACCAATAATATTTGAAAACGGCGACCTTAAGTCATGTGCGATTATTGAAAATAATTTGTCTTTGGTGGCATTTAAGGCTTCCAGTTCCTTTTCATGTTTAATTGAGGCTTCTTCAGCTTTTACCCTGTCGGTAATATCTCTAATTATTCCAATTAAAAACCTTTGACCACGTGCATCTTCAAACCTTGATTTTCTTGTTGAAATTACCCTTGTACCTAAATCTCTAACCGTTAATGTTTCTTCATTAAGGTTTTCGATTCCTGTTTCAATAACCGCTCTGTCAATAGCCAAAAAGCTTTCCCTTTCATGTTCTGGTACATGCTCGGCCAAAGTTTTACCAATACATTCTTCTCTTTTAAGTGAAAACATGTCACAAAAGCCATCGTTCACTAACACTAGCCTACTTTCACTGTTTTTTATAAAAACAGGGTCACTAATTGAGCTTAAGAGAATGCTAAATTGCTCTTCAATCCCAATATCTTTTCCTAAATCAAAAAGCCCATTGGTTGTAGCATTTACACTCTGCTCATCCATAATTCTCCATTTAATGTAGAAATACCAATCAAATATTAAAATCATTTTTAGCATTAAAAGATGACTTGTGTTAGTTTACTTAAAAGATTTAGCCAAAAGCAGGTTTCAGCTTGTTGACGAATCGTTAACCACAATAATTTTAATTGAGACTAGTAATTTCTGACAAATTGCGACTTTTGGTTGAGTGAAATCAAATACTATACGTTGGGTAATTCTGGGAGCTGCTATTTCTGTAATAGGAATTGTATTTACCCAAATATATTGGGTTAGAAAAGCTTTTACGCTCGAAGAAGAGCAGTTTGATCAAAGTACCTCATCATCATTATATACTGTTGCCAAAAAATTAAGTGAGTACAATGGCACAGTAATGCCTGCCATGAACCCTGTGAAACAAATTAGTAGCAGTTACTACATTGTAAATGTAAATGATGTAATTGATGCAAACTTGCTTGAGCATTTTCTTATTACTGAATTTGGCAAAAGAAATATTAACACAGCCTTTGATTATGCCATATATGATTGTGCCACTGAAGAAATGGTTTATGGCGATTATATTTCTCTTACAGAAAATGTAAAACCACCTGATAATCAAAATTTACAGAAATATGATGAATTCGATTATTACTTTGGGGTGAGGTTTCCGGAGCGAACAGCATTTATTACCAATAAGATGGGCATTTGGATTTTTTCGAGCTTAATTCTTTTTGTAGTTATCATTTTCTTCACTTCAACCATTTTTATAATTCTCAAACAGAAGCGATTAAGTGAAGTACAGAAAGATTTTATAAATAACATGACCCATGAGTTTAAAACTCCACTCTCTACAATAGGTATTTCTGCAGACGTTTTAATTACCCAAAATGCAATCTCAGAACCCGAAAGACTCAAGAAATATGCGGGTATTATAAAATCAGAAGCAGCAAGGCTAAATGATCAGGTGCTTAGGGTGCTACAAATGGCAAGGCTTGATAAAGAAAAAGAAAAGCTCAAAATTATTGACGTTAACCTTACACCACTTTTACAAGATATTTCAGAAAATCAACAAGAGCACGTAAAATCTAAAGGTGGGAGAATTACATGCCATACAAGTTTTGGTCTTGTTGTAAAGGCAGATGAAGTGCACCTGTCCAATATTGTGAACAACCTTTTAGAGAATGCCATTCAGTATTGTAAAGAGGCTCCACAAATAATTATTAAACTCACAAAAGACTCAAATGACTATAAGCTGGCATTTATAGACAATGGCATAGGAATAGCCAAAGAGCACCAAAAGAAGGTGTTTGATAAGTTTTTTCGAGTTCCTAAAGGCAATGTGCACGATGTTAAAGGCTTTGGTTTAGGGCTTAATTATGTTGGCAATATGATAAAAGCTTTTGGCTGGAAAATTAGTTTGGAAAGCGAATTGAATGTAGGAACAACGTTCACAATTAAAATACCTAAACACCATGGAAAAGAAACCGAGAATACTATACGTTGAAGATGACCAAACCCTAGCATTTGTAACTAAAGATAACTTAGAACTTGCTGGTTATGATATTACACACAAAGAGAACGGACTTGAAGCATTTGATTCTTTTAAAGAAGAAGAATTTGATCTTTGTGTTGTTGATGTAATGATGCCAATAATTGATGGTTTTACTTTGGCCAAAAAGATTAGAAGAATGAATGAAGAAATTCCTATTCTATTCTTAACCGCCAAGTCACTTGAAGAAGATAAAATTGAGGGTTTAACCTTAGGAGGTGATGATTACATTACCAAACCATTTAGTATTGAAGAGCTAAAATTAAAAATTGAAGTTTTCTTAAAAAGAGCATCAATAGCCCCTAAGGCCGAGCTGCCAAAGGAATATGAAATTGGTGAGTATCATTTTGACTACAATAATCTTAAGATTACGGGTTTGGATAGTGAAATAACCATGACCCAAAGAGAAGCCGATGTTTTATTGATGCTTTGTAGAAGCAAGGAGCAGGTTTTGAAAAAAAGTGAAATCTTACTTAAAATATGGGGCGATGATGACTATTTTGTTGGAAGAAGCCTAGATGTTTTCATTTCAAGGCTAAGAAAATACCTCAAAAAAGACGAAAATATTAAGATAGAAAACCTGCATGGTGTAGGTTTTAGGCTTACTGATCAGGTAAGTGTTTCATAGTTCTTAAGTTTCGTTTGTGTAAAAAGCACATCTTTTTTCACTTGCTTTTGTTCTCTTTGCACCCTTAAAATTTTACGTGTAATTATGAATAGAGGTTTAAGAATAACCTTTGGTTTGGTGTCGCTGCTCTTTTTGGGCTTCGCTCCTTCTAAAAGGCAAAAAATTAATTTCGTTGAATACGAACTGGAAAACGGCCTTCATGTAATTCTTCATGAAGATCATACAACACCAAATGTTGCTGTAACTGTACTTTACCATGTAGGAAGCAAAAATGAAGATACCGCTCGTACTGGTTTTGCACACTTTTTTGAACATCTTCTTTTTGAAGGTTCAGAGAATATTGCACGCGGTGAGTTTGACAACTATGTTGAAAACGCCGGTGGTGTTTTAAATGCCAATACATCTTTTGACCGTACTTTTTATTACGAAGTTTTACCATCAAATTATCTTGAACTGGGCCTTTGGCTTGAAAGTGAGAGAATGCTCCATGCCAAAGTTGATGAAATTGGTGTAGAAACACAACGAAAAGTGGTTATGGAAGAAAAGCGTCAAAGGATTGATAACCGCCCATATTCAACATGGATTGGTGAAATTTATAAGAGAGCATTTAAAGAGCACCCTTACAGGTGGCAGCCAATTGGTTCAATGAGCCATTTAGCAGCGGCAAATGAAGCTGATTACAAAAAGTTCTACGAAACATATTATGTTCCAAATAATGCTACTCTTTCAATTGCAGGCGACATAAACATCAATCAAGCTAAAAAGTGGATTGAATTGTATTTTGGATCTATACCAAAAGGCGCCAAAGTACCAAGACCTGAAGTGATTGAAAAACCACTGCAAGGTGAAATAAGAGACATTGTTTACGATAATATTCAATTACCAGCAGTAGCTATTGGATATAGAATTCCTGAACAAGGAACCGATGAAGCATATGCGCTCGAAATGGCTTCATATCTTCTTAGCAGAGGAGAAAGCTCATTATTTAGAAAAAACATCGTAAACGAGCAACAAGTAGCTATTCAGGCCTATTCTTTTGCAATGGCAAATGAAGATCCGGGTATTTTCTTCAACTTCGGAATTTGTAATGGTGGTAAAACACCTGATGAGTTAGAAAAAGCCATTGATGAGCAAATTGAAAAACTTAAGTCAGAATTAATTACAGATAGAGATTTACAAAAACTCCAAAATATTGTAGAAAATGCTTTTGTTTCTGGTTTTTCTTCAATTAGTAGTAGAGCAGAATCTTTGGCCAATTATCATGTTTATTACGGAGATGCTGATTTAATTAATACTGAAATTGGCAGGTATATGTCTATAACCAAAGAAGATATTAAGAATGCAATAAACAAGTACCTTAACAAAGACAACAGAATTGTATTGCACTACTTACCAATGAGCGAAAAACCTGAAAAATAGAAAGATGAAAAAGATTGTATATACCGCCTTATCATTGCTTTTTGCTTTTTCTTTAAATGCACAAGTAGATAGAAGCAAGGCACCAGCTCCTGGTCCTGAGCCCGAGTTTAGTTTAGGAACTTACAATGAGTTTACCATGGATAATGGTATGAAGGTAATTGTTGTTGAAAACAGTAAAATACCAAGAATAACTTACCAGCTAAGACTTGATCTACCCGCCATTAAAGAAGAAGAAAAGGCAGGCTATCTAAGTTTTGCGGGTGATCTTTTAATGGCAGGCACTAAAAACCGAACAAAAGACCAAATTGACGAAGAAGTTGGTTTTTTGGGAGCTAGAATGTTTACCAGTTACTCATTTGTTTACTGCTCAGGTTTAAGCAGGCATAAAACCGAGCTATTTGATTTAATGGCCGACGTAACCCTTAATCCAGTATTTCCAGATGAAGAACTTGAAAAACTAAAAACCCAATCATTAAGTGCTTTAAAAGCAAACGAAGAAGACCCGAGTTCAATTAGCGGAAATGTTCGCAGGTCAATTGTTTATGGCAAAGATCACCCATATGGCGAAATTGAGACAGAAGCTACCATTTCGTCTATAACAGCTAATGATTGCAAAGATTATTATAATCAGTTTTTTACGCCACAGGCAGCTTATTTGGTAATTGTTGGAGACATAAGTTTAGCAGATGCTAAAAAAATGGCCAACGAAAAATTTGGAAAGTGGGAAGGACATAAACTTGTAAAAGGTAAAATTAACGTTCCAAAAGTACCTTCAAACACCAAAGTATCTTTTGCGCATAGAACAGGAGCCGTACAAAGTGTGGTTTCAGTAACCTACCCTATTGAGCGAGCACCCGGAGACGATGATTATGTAGCATCTTCAATTATGAATTCAATTTTAGGAGGTTCTTCATTTGGAGCGCGATTAATGCAAAACTTGAGAGAAGATAAGGCCTTTACATATGGCTGCCGTTCAAGCCTTGGTTCTGACGAATACGTGGCATCATTTAACGCATCAGCTTCAGTTAGAAATGAAGTTACCGATAGCGCTATTACTGAAATACTTTTTGAAATGAGAAAAATGGTAAACGAAATAGCCACAGAAGATGAGCTAAAAAGAGTAAAGTCTAGCTTAAAAGGTTCTTTTTCTAGAAGTCTTGAAAGTGCTCAGACCATTGCTAGTTATGCATTAAATACAGCATTATACGATTTACCGGAAGACTATTATACCACCTATTTGCAAAAGGTTGAATCAGTAACTCTTGATGATGTAAAAAGAGCCGCCGAAAAATTCTTAAGACCTGAAAACTGCCATATTGTAGTAGTAGGTGATGGAGTAAATGTTGCACCTAAGCTTGAAAAGTTTGGTGAAGTAACCTTTTATGATGCTTACGGTTTTGAAACGGAAGCACCTGGTTTTGCCTTGCCAGAAGGATTAACTGCAAAAGCTGTTTTAGACAAAGCATTGAATGCTTATGGTGATGCAGAAGCCATAAAGAAGATGAAATCTTATTCGAAAGAAATGGAAGCTCAAACACCGCAAGGAGCCATTAAAATAATCGACAAAGTTTCAATTAAGAAAAAAATGTATTTGCAAACGTGGTTAGCGGGTGGAAATGTTTTGAATGAAACAAAACTCTATAACGGTGCTGCAACCATGAGCCAAATGGGTCAAAGCAATGAGATGGATGAAGACGGAGTAAAAAGACTTACTGAAGGATTATCTCTTTACGATGAAGTTGGATTGCTAAATAAACTTGATCAGTTAACCCTGGTTGGCGGAGAATTCTTTAATGGAGAGAAAGTTGTTGTTGTTGAAAACAACGACAATGGCAACATTGAGAAACTTTATTACAGTTTAGAGTCGGGTTACTTATTAGGTAAAAGTTCAAGCGCCAATAACAGAGAGATTACATGGACTTACTCTGATTATAAAGATTTTGACGGAGTAAATTATCCTTCAAAAACCAAGAATAGCGTAATGCCATTTGAATTTGAAGTACTTAGCATAGATGTTAATGCCAAAATCAAGAAGTCATTATTCAAATAATCTTTTAATTGAATAATTGAAAAGCCGCTGCAGTAATGTAGCGGCTTTTTTTTGCCCTTGTAAAACAGTAAGTCATCGAATGCTAGTGTCAACTAGACCTAATTATTAATGATTCAATCGCTTAGCACATGTTTTCGTAACAACCATTTCATTTATTTGTGGTTGATATTAAAAAAATATCTATAGGAGTATGAGAATTTCTATTGTAATTGTGTGGCTTTTTTGCGGTATTTCATCTTTTGCCACTACATATTATTCACAATCTAGCGGCGATCCTTCAACCACTACCAATTGGGATTCAGAAAGAAATGGTGGAGGCACAGAACCTAGTAATTTCACTACTGGCAGCGATGTATTTGTGATTCAAAATGGGCATACGCTAACTACTACGGGAATTTGGAATTTGGGCGGTTCAAATATGACTTTACAGATAGAAAATGGGGGTGTTTTACAAGCTAATCATGAAATTGACCTAACCCCTTCTTCTACTTTTCAAATAGATAATGGTGGCACTTATAATCATAACTTTACTAGTAAGGAGATTTTTGACGGAACTGAAAGTTTTGGTTCAAGCAGTACAGTAGAGTTTCAAGCACGGCCTTCATCAACTCTTGATCAAGGTATTACATTCGGTAATTTGACCTTTGACTTTTCATCAGGTGGGAGTTTAAGAATTGACAATACCGACAATGAGACTTTTACTGTTAATGGAGATTTGAAGATTGAAAATTCGGGGGGAGGCACTAACGAAATACGAATGGCTACTGGCTCAGGCGACAACATAACTTTAACTATTGCCGGAAGCCTTATGATGTCAGGTGGAAGGTTCGACTTTTACAGTGGAAGCGGTGGTTCAAATGGAACAATTAATATTGGCGGAGATTTACTATTTACTGGTGGTACTTGGGATAATGCAGGTTCAGACAACCTAACCGTAAATTTTACAAACACCATTTCAACCAGCAGTATAAATCTTAGTGGAGTAGCCTATTCAAATGCGCAAGGCGATGTGGATTATAACATTCAAAATGGTTCAACAACAACTTTGTTGTCAGATTGGGTTATTGGCTCTGGAGAGCTCCTGACGGTAGAGTCTGGCGGACAGTTAAACTTTTCTACATTTAATGTTTCAGGAAGTGGTGGTTTTGCGACTAACTCTGGTGCTTCTTTAGGAATTGGAGCTACCGATGGAATTGACAATGCATCAACAGGTGGAAATATAAGATTCACATCAGCAAACAGATCAATTGATTTGGGTACCAACATAATTTATAATGGTACTTCTGCCCAAGAAACTGGCGATGGTGTTGATGATATTGGCGTATTAACCGGAAAAATTCAGATATCAAATGTAAGTAACACTGTAACCTTTACTCAAGACCTAAATGTTGGAGATGGCTTTGAATTTATTGTTGATGAGAATGCATCACTTGATATGAATTCTGGAATTGAAATTATCAAATCGAGCGGAAGCGCTACTTTAACAATTAATGGAACAGTAATAATTGGTGACGATGATGGTTTTAGCACATCAGGAACAAGTGATGCCGCTTTTCAAGGGTTTACATCATGTGTAATTGGTAATTCAGCATTGGTTAACTACGACCAATCAGGATCTCAGACCATAACAAATCAGTTTTCATATGGAAGTTTGACCTTGTCAGGTTCATCAAATAAAACAGCTGCTGGTTCTTTAGATGTAAATGGAGACATCCTTATCACGGGTTCAGCTACATTTATTCCAGGATCAAATCAAGTGAACATTGCCGGTGGTTTTACGCTAAGTTCTAGCGGTAGTTTAACCGAATCAGGTTCTACAATTGTTTTTGACGGAACGGGTACACACGCTATTAGTAGTACAAGAACAACTGAAAACTTAGATGATGTACAGTTTACAGGCACGGGCACCTATAATTTAGGAAGCTCTTTTAGAATTAATTCAGGGCATAGCTTAACCATAACTGGCGCTTGTACAATCAACACTGGCGATAATGAATTTGATAGCCCTAGTGGAAACTTTATAATGAGTACCGGAACGTTTAATTTTGAAACAGTTACAGCTACAGATAACTTACCCGACTTTAATTCACTTACCATTACAGGGGGAACCATAGAACTTGGTGGCGCAGGAAATCAACAATTAAATGGTGGAGAAACTTATAATAACCTAACATTTTCTGGGTCAGGAACTAAGACAATTAGCTCAGCAACCAGCAGTATTAGCGGAACAGTTTATATTACTGAAACGTGTACTTTAAACGTTGGAAGTAGCACTTTAGGAGGTGGAAGTACTAATTTAACGATGGATAACGGCCATCTAATTGTTGAAGGCAGTAGCACTAGACCTACTATAGGGGGAACTTATTCTTTAACCGGCGGTACTATAGAATTTGCTGGCTCATCTGCAACAACGGTACGTTCTCCATTAACCTATAATAATGTAATAATTTCAGGCACTAACATTGCCACCAGTTCTGGAAACTACACCTTGAATAGCGGGGCAACTTTTACAGTAAATTCAGGAGCAAAGTTTACCACAAGTACAAGAAGAATTATTGGTACTACGTCATCAAATGTTGTTATAAATGGAACTTTTAAAACCGAAGATGCTGATGGGTTTTCAGGTACAAGTGGCAGCGAATCAATTGACTTAAATACAATATCATTAACTCTAGGGTCCTCTTCAACCATTGAATATGGCAGAAGTGGTGGCCAATCAATTTCAGATAGAGATGATTATGCCAACCTTATTGTAAGTGGATCAGGTATAAAAACAATGACCGGATCACCAAGTATAAGTGGTAATTACACGCTTTCAGCTGGTTCGGTAAACTATCCAACGTCTCTTACATTTAATGGTTCTGCAACACAGTCTATTGCCGGAAATAATTATGGAACTACCACAATAATTCTAAGTGGAGGTGGAGAAAAAGATATTGATGCCGAAACGACTATTAACGGTACAATTACTTTTACAAATGGTGATCTTGACTTAAACAATCACAATTTAAATTTGGGAACATCAGTAACTGTTTCATCAGCAAATAGCGATTCTTATGTTAAAATTGGTGGAACTGGAAGAGTGGTGAGAACCATAACAAATGGTAGCGATTTCTTTTTTCCCATTGGTGAAAACCCATACCTGCCGATGACTGTTTCTTGCGCTTCATGTACAAACGAAGAGATTTCGGTTGGCGTAGAAGATGTTATTTATGATGATCCTGAAGTAGAAACAACAACTTTTGCCACAGCCGGACATACAAATTATGTAAATAAGACTTGGGATTTGAATACAGATGGTATTTCAGGAAACGTAACTATAAAATTACAGTGGAACTCTAGTGATCAAACCACAAACCCTGGCTCAAATAATTCATCAAATAGCATTGCCTTGGGCTTTTGGGAAAATGGAAATAGTTTAGATTGGGACCCTGGTACTGTTTCTACGGCAAGTGTTTCTGGCACTGTTTATACTCAAGAACGTACTCTTAGTGGTTTAAATTCAAACAAATACTTTTTAGGAATTGGAGCAAGCTCTACCCCCTTGCCTGTAGAATTTGCCTTTTTTAGTGCCAATTGCCAAAATGATGATCTTATTAATTTCAGTTGGAAAACTTTCACCGAAACAAATTGTAGTCATTTTGAATTACAATTAAGTATTGATGGGATTAGTTTTTTCACTGAGCATGAAACCTTTGGACAAGGAACAACATTAAACCCCACATTTTATCAAAACACAATTAAAAACGAACTAGGCTATCAATTTGCAAGGCTTAAGCAAGTTGATTTTGATGGCGTTAATGACTTCTCAAAAACAGTTGAAATTGATTGTAAAAATACTAAAGCCTTATACTCTATTTCAGGCAACAACATAAGCTTTTCTGAGCCTATATCGGTTCAAATCTTGAACATAAATGGAGCATTAATTGAAAACTTTAAGCAAAGCACAAGGGTTAACCTAAGCTACTTACCATCAGGTATTTACTTATTAAAAACTAAAGAGTCTGTAGAAAAAATTACGATTCAATAGGTTTAGGGAGTAGTTCTTTAATATCGTAATGTTTAGCAAAGAACTCATCGCACCACAAACAAATATTTTCTAACGCTTCAGTTCTTGCTTTTGCGTAAATCTCACTAACTCCAATGCTCTCTCCCATTTTCCATGGGTTACCTGCATTTATTGCCTGAAATACAGGGGAATCAGAAACACGCTCAAGCACATCGGCCACTTTTTCAGTTCTTGCATCACCCATTGGTTCTTTGGTACCTGGGCAGCAAGGGTTTATTTGCCAAAGCTGAATACTTATCTCTTGTGGTATTTCTTCACCGCCTGTTAAAAATCCAATGCCACCTGAAAGTATTGAACAGAAATTATGGTTCGGATCGCGTTTCCAAATGTTCTTTTGCATGGCCCTTCCGCGTGCCCAATTGCCGCCAAGCCACATATCATCTGTAGCACCCCAAAACCCCCAACTTAAAGGAAAACTGTGTAAGTAGTTGTCTTTTTTTATCAAAGGATCTTTATCATCCCCATTTACACCCCGGCTCTCAAAAAGCTCAGCAAGTTCCATAAGCCTAGCACCTTGGTGTTTGTGGTAGCGATCAATACTTGCAATATCAAAACGGCTAACACCTTTCTCAATTAAGGTATCAAGTCTTTCTTCATTCAAAAGATCCCCGTTCGTTTGAAGCATAATTTGGGTCTTTCCTTTATACTTATCGGCCAAAGCATCTAAAATGGTATAAAGCTTCTCTCGCTCGGCCAATGGCTCCCCACCTGATAAAATTACTCTATCGGCAGTATCAGGAAGGTTTTTTACAATTGCTAAACAATCTTCAGTTGAGATTCTGTTGCCTTGTGGGCCTGAAAAATTATAGCAATGGTCGCATTGATCATTACACAGTTGAGTAAAAACCCAGTATATCGATTCACAATGGTTGTAATCCTTTTCAATCATAGATTATGAGCTAATGCAAATTATCAATTAAAGGTTCTGCCAAAAGTCTTTTTCTTGGGCGGCACCAGTTCTTGCATCAACTGCAAATGAATGTTTATTCTCAAAAATGCTAAGTAACCCTTGTTCCATAATTCCCCATTTATCGCCCATTAAAATGGCTTCTTTTACATCATGCGTTACAAATATTGAAGTGATTTCATTTTGTAAAGAAATTGCCTTGAAAAGCTCCTGCATCTGCATTCTAGTTTCACTGTCTAAATTGCCAAAAGGTTCGTCAAGCAGAAGCATTTGCGGCTTTATGATTAAAGCCCTTCCAAAAGCTACTCTTTGTTTTTGCCCACCACTTAACTCGCTATTATACTTTAATTTATGCTCGGTGAGTTGAAGTTGCTCAAGCATAGATTCAACACTTACTGTTATTTCATTCTCTTGTTTCTTCTGAATTCGCAAGCCAAAGGCCACATTCTCAAACACATTCAAATGAGGAAACAACAATGCTTCTTGGTATAGATAGATGATCTTACGTTTTTGAGCAGACAATTGGCTAATATCTTTACCATTTACTTCAAGACTTCCCTGCCCTTTTTCTAAGCCAGCAATTATCTTTAGCAAGGTGGTTTTTCCGCAGCCAGACTTACCTAAAATGCTTAAAGTTTGCCCCCTTTCAAGTGCCAAATCAATTCCCTTTAAAACCGAAGTTTTACCAAATGTCTTGCTTATACCTTTTGCATTGAAATACACAGCACAAATATTACTCAACCCTAATCAATATCCCTGAAGCCTGAACTTCTTTGCCCCTTAGCCTTCCATTTTCATCATACGGTCTGTGGAATATTTGAAGATAGTAAAGACCTTTTTTCTTAAAGCTAAATTCAAGTTTATAGCTACCATCGGCTTTTCGTTCTGGCACATCAAAAAAGGTAATTTTACTTGTTCCATCAAAGTATGAACCTTTTAATGTGATTTTAACAGGGTTCATTGGTTTGATTTTCTTCTCTTTACAGGCATAAAACTTTGTTAATCCAATACTAAAATCGCATTTTACAATCAACTCAATTTTCTCATTTGGAGTGTAAACTGGTTTCAATTCGTTTTCAAAAACATAATATCTATCCAAAAACTCTTCGTAATAAGTAAAATGACGATCTACCAAGTAATAACCCAATCCAACATGGGTATGTGGTTTGTAAATTATGTTTTGTTTGTGGCCATCATTTGGGTGCCTTTCTGTAATAAAGGCTTTGTGTCCAGCTTTCATTAAGCTATCTATGGTAAAAGAGTCTTTTTTGTACTTAGGTGTTCTCCATTCACCGTAAGCATTTTCGGCTACGTGGTCTTTTCCACCTGCAAAAGCCCATCTATGATAAGGTTTCTCTCCTGCCCTGTTCCAATGTCCCACATATCCGCCTTCAGCTGCATCTTTGGCCATTTTGTTTGCTACTCTACAAGCTAATATGTCAAGCTGTACAGGTTCGCATTTGTATTTTAAACGCGATTCATTAATTACCTGAAGCTGCACTACTTTTAGGTAAAGAGATGAATCGTCATCGGCAAATTGTGGAAGCCTTGTTTCTAGTGAATTTAATTCTTGATAATATTTGAATTGCGATGCCAAGTCAACTTTTTGGGCATAAATATTTAGTCCAATGGTAATTGCAAAAAATAGGGTTATATACTTTTTCAAGAAGCGTTTTTAAGAATGAATAGTTTATTAATGTACAAAAGGGCAAGTGGCGGTAAAATCAATAGCATAGCAGCAACCGCAGCAACATATGGGTTAGCTTCATTCACCAAGCTATATACTTGAATAGTAAGCGTTTTCACTTTTCCAATTCCGATATACTGAGTTAATCCAAAATCAAACCATGAAATTAAAAAACTTTGGAAAAAGCTTATAAGAAGCATTTGTTTTGAAATTGGGATTAGCGCATTGCGCCATTGATCTAGATGTGATCCTCCTAGGGTGGCTACAAGGTTTTTATAATCATGGTGTTTAGCGTTCCAAAAGCCTGAAAAAAGCAGCAGAGCATAAGGATATACAATAAACAGCTGGGCTAAGCCTACACCAATAACCGAAGCTGAAATGCCAAAATAGTTGAAATAGAAACTTATGGCAATTGCGAATATGATTGGCGAAAGTGCAAAAGGTAAAATGGCCAATTTTTTAAATAAATCAGCTTTTGATGATAAGAACAGATAATGAGATGTTACAAAAGCAAGTGCGGTAGCTACAAAAGCAATAGAAATTGATAGCAATAAACTTGTGATTAAGCTGGAACCAAGATCTGATTGTCCATCAAATAATTTCTGCCAGTTTGAGAGGCTTAAATCTGGGATTAGCTTTGGAAACAACCATTTTTGGCTCAAAGAAAGAACAAGCAAATAAACCACAGGACTCACCAATATGATTGCTAAAGTATTTCTCCAGATTTTACGCATCACTTTTTGGAGTTTCGTTACGTAAGAAAAATAGAATTGAAAGCATACTTATTAAATAGATGCTAGTCATAACAAAAGCCTGCGGTTTTTCTGAAATATCGAATTTGGTAAGTTTATCTAGAATTAAGATCGAGAACATTCGGTTTGATTCTGAACCAAGTAAAAGAGGTATTTCATAAGCTCCAAAAAAGAACACAAAATACAGGAGCATTAGCCTACTATTTTGTCTTAGCAAGATTGGAATTTCAACTTTAAATACAGCTTGCATTTTACTTGAACCTAAAGACTCGCTCAATACTGTTAAATCCTTTAAATTAAATGATTTATAGATGTTTAAAAAGCTTATAATAAAAAAAGGAATACCCAAAAACAAGTGAGCCAAAAGGATGCCAACACCAGCATTTGAATTGATGACATTGGGGAATTCATTTGGAGCTGATATTAAACCTATTTGGTAGCAAATCTTTGCAACAAAACCAGAGTCTGACCAGAAAGAAAAGAAAGCAAAAGCCACCACCACAGGTGCTATTATTAGTGGAAAAAACAGAAAGGTTTTCGTCTCTTTTTTATCCTTTAGTGAAAACAGAACCAACAGTGAAATTACAACTGTTAACAACACACCAAAACCTGCCTGCAAAGCACTAAATACAATGGAACTCCAAAACGATTCTTGAACCAGAACTGCCGACCAATGTTCAACTGTAAATCCATGCGATGTAATACCAATAAACCCAAAACTATAAAGCAATGTATAGACCAAACCTGTTGCCAAAGGCAACAAAATCAGAGTAACAAATATGATCTTTGAAATGCGGAGCACTTACACGAAAATAGGCTCCTTTTTCAGTTAAAAATTCGGATGCATAAAGGATGGGATGAATGTTGAACCGAGGAACAAGGAATATCGATTTAAGAAATGTAAAACCGTAAAATGAGGAATGTAAAATTTAAAAGGGCAAAATGAATATTGAACCGTAGAATAAGGAATATTGATTGGAGAAATCATAACAACTATTTTTAGACAAGATCTATGTCCCAGCGGGACTAAACAACATAGGATAGTTCAGGAGAGCTATCTACCCGATATAATAATGCAAAACCGCAAAATGCTCAATGTAAAATGTAAAAGACCTTAGACCTAAGACAAACGATTCGGGTTCACGCGACAAAATTGAAATCAACTCGCGGCTTCTAAAAAACAAAAGGCAAAACCCAAAGTCCCAACGGGACGAAACAACTTAGGATAGTTCGTGAGAGCTATATACACTAGAAACAAGAAACTCAAAACTCAAAACTCAAAACTTAATTTTCCAATCGACCATTTATGAGTATTGGGTTTATTCTTTCACGACCTTCAAGATCGCCGAATCACCTTCAATTTGAAGTTTTAAAAAGTAAATACTAGGTTGCCATCCCAGTGTGTTGATTGCTGCGTTTTGTGAATTACAATTATCGGTTAAGATCAATTGGCCGAGTCCGTTGAACACTTCAATATGATTGATTACAGACTCAGATTGAATGTAAAGCTGAGATTTTATGGGGTTAGGGAATATTTCAATTGAGGAGTTGATGTGGTCTATTGAATTGCTATTGACCCATTGCGTTTTGCAGGTTTCAGAAACGCAAGATTCGTCAATCACTTTTAAACAAACTAAAATGCTGTCATAGTCAATTCCAAAGCTTGAGTGAATAATTCCTGGTGCCCCTTTAATTATGGCCAGTCCATTAACAATCCAAATGTATTGGCTTGCCATAGTGTCTTCAGGAACGAATTTTAACCACCCAATTCCTTGATCTCTATGCGTTGTAAAGGCTGAATTTGGTGCACCAGGCATTTCAAGTTCAACCCTGCCACCTTCAGGAAAACCATCACTACAATTTTTATATTCTTGCTTGCTTGAATCATAAACTGAGCTACTGGCCACCTGATTTAAGTAAAAATCTCCCCAGTAGGGTAATTTAAAACTGAATGAATCGATATTAGCATTGGTCTTACCAATTTGATTTCCATTCAAATACCAATAGAGCTCTTTTGCATTTTGAGACTGGTTTAACAATACGATTTCTCTCTTGTTACAAGTATCTTTTAAGTTTTCTAATTTAAAACTTGCGGTTGGCCCTAATATATTATATGAAATTGGTGGAGCGTGCAATTCGCAATTATATTCATCAATTACCCTTAATCCAATTTCATATCCACCGGCGTTTGTTGGCAACCAATTAAAAGTTGAGCTTGTGTCTTGCAACTTACCATTCACAAACCATTTATATCGCTTAATATTCGTGTTATTGCCTTTAAACTCATGATAGTTAAAGTCTATGCAATGCAGAATTGAATCGCTATTGCTAGTAATTCGGGGTTTTGTATTGTAAACCGTTATTGGTGAGCGGGTTTTATAACGTTGCCAAAAGCCTGTGCTATCTCGCAGATACATCCAAGGTTGGTACACACCTGCCCTAGCATACTTCCAATTAACCTTGCTTCCATAAGCATCAAAGACCAAATCTTCATCAAAATCCCAAGCAATTTGCTCTTCATAATCAGGTAATTCATAATTTGGATTCTGTTGCCATTTTATACGTTTTGGTGCTTTAAAGCCTTTGGTGAAGAAGGATGAATCAGAAAAATACCATTCTGGGTATCGGTTTTTTATCCATTGTCTACCATAAACTGAATCTCTTATATCACGACCTATAAACCTATGGTAATAGTCATGGGGAGCAGATTTAATCCAGTAAAACCCTCCACCTAAAAACTCAATGCTATCATTTATACACACCAATGGAGTATCGATATTAAAAATCGATTTGAAATCATGATTGATGAATTCTGAATAAAAGTCAAAGCAAGAATTGGCATTTTTAAAATCTTTGGGTCTCTGCGTTGGATGCACATTCAATTGAAAGTTGCTCTTTGAGCTGATCTTGAATTCTAAGTCTTGTTTAAATTCTTTTTGGATGTTAAAGGAGTCTCTAAAAGCTTGTGTGTACCATGTGCTTTTTCTCCACGGCTTGTTTTCAAAAAGAATCACTTCTATTTTGCTCGTTGAGTCTAAAAATCGGGATTCATCATTTAATCTCACTTTCAATAAAAATGAATCGGATAGTGACTCAACCTCGTAATTTATGGATACGTCAGGAACTGGGTGATTCACCCATTTATAATTCTCAATAAAAAGGGTGTCGTAATAATCACCAACCTTAATTATGGCTCCAATGGTTTTCCAACCGCCGGTTTTGTAATTATAGCCGTATCGGTAGGTTTTTAAAGAATCTCGGCTAATCCAATCGCAGGTTCTAAGGATGGTATCTCTAAAATGACCGCCTACCAAATACCTGTAGTGAATTGAGTCGCATTGTTCATCGGCATCTAAAACCATCCAATAATTTTCAATATCATTTTCATCAAAAGGTAAACCACCAAAATCAGGCTTTTGATCTGAGTATTGATTCGTGCAATTGTAGCCTTCTATTCTAAATCCATAATCGCCTTCTCCCCTTCTTATTTTAGCATTTTGCTGGTTCCAATTTAATGCATTGCCTTTGCTATTGGTCAATTTGAGCTTTTGCATGTTGATGGTTATGGTATCAAAATCCACACAATTGCAAACGGTATCAATAACCTTTAAAATTGGACTGTAAACTCCCATCTTGTTGTACATGTGTTTTGGAGCAACTTCAGTTGAATAAGCACAACGCACATTTGGATTAGCAACAGTTGAAGTACAAGCCTTAGCCGTTGGATCATCAAAAAACCATAAATACTGTATTGAATCACTTGCCCAAGGATAATTTGGGTTTCTTGCTTTATCAGGAAACTCACCGGGCACATTATCCCATGCATACCTGAGTGCAAGTGGTTTTTCATTTCGCTTTTTACCAAATGTGCGGTACTTGATGCTGTTGTTGGTAAAGTTCACCAAATTAAAAGGCGCAGGATGATAAAGGTCAGAATCATGCATGTTGTGCTTATATTTTCTGCCCTTTGCAGGATGATATATTGTGGTTGTTGGCATTGATTCATTAAAGTTCACATAACCAGAATCAATCACTCTATAATCTTGATAAATGAGTTGATATGAAGTTGGTGTAAGAGTGTAAACAGGTTTAAGAATGGTATCTCCACCACAAGCATTTTCAATGGCATAGCTTGTTTTCATTGGGGCATTAAAGTATTGTGGAATGCTGTCAACCACAAATGGATTTACCTTCTCAATTTGCCAATATGGAATTGAGTCAATCCCTTTTCTAGCCCTATCAAAATGATTTTTTTGCTTTTTCCTTAGCCAGGCTGTATCAATAGGTCTAATGTCAACAAAGCTGTTTTTAATTTCATTCCGCTGAATTTTGGCCATTGGCCCCTTTATCTTAACAAAACAAATGGTGGTGTCTTTGGGCAGAGCCGGTGGCTCCAGCACCCAGAAGTTGACATTATAATAGCCTGGATATGAGAATTTATGCTTTGGGCTCCACGATTCTTTGTTTTCATTAAACCGAACACCTTTTATTGAATCACCAAAATTCCATTGAAGTTGTGTAGCATTTGGTCGTAGCTGCATGTTGAAGGTAATTTCATTCTTAGAAAAGCAAGGCGTATCTGGAACCCATGTAATATCGAATCTAAATGTTAGTTGCCTTATTTCATCTTTTAAAACAAGCGAATCCATGCAGCCGTTTATATGTGTTACATGAAGCATGGGTGAAGAATATCCATCATTAGAGATTTCTACATCAAATGATTCCCAGTGATCTTCAATATCTTTTTTGTAAAAGGTATCTGCTCTGTTTCGCCATCTATTCCAGGAGTGCGATTTGCTCCAATCCCAATACCAAATCCATCTAGAAACTTCTGAAGTATCGATCTCAGATTTATTTTTAAAAGTGTAAGTGCTACCAACTTCATGTTGATCGGTGCCTAAAACTTTAAAATTAACTTCAAAGGGCTCAAAAACTTTAACCTTTCTAACGGCTTTTGCCCAACAACCATTTTCAATTCTGCTTTCGAGCTCAACCGTATATTCTCCTGGTTTTAAATAGGCTTTCTCCACATTTTGAGCGTTCATTTTTGTACCATCACCAAAACTCCAGCTCCAATTGGTAATTTTTCTTTTGTTCTGGTCTTGCCAAGGCCCCTTAAACTGAAAAGTATCACCAAAACAAAGAGAATCGGCAGTATGGTTGATGATATTAGAGCTAGGAATGGGTAAAACCTTTATGCGATCACCCTTAAAGTTTTTAACTGAATTTCCTTTTTCTTTTACTTGTAATTGCGGTTCAAAACTTCCTTCATTTTGGTAGAAATAGCGATGCTTTTTGTAGTCGAACTGTTTGGTGATTTCAACTTCTTTTCCATCTCCAAACTTCAGCAAAACGCTTTCATAACTTGAAATGCTTTTCGGTAGATCAATTGAGAAGTCAATTGGGCTTTTGGCGCAAACTTCTGACTTGCTAATATCGAGTGATTGTCCATTTGCAGCGAAAGCCATTACCCAAATAATGCCTAATATTTTCCATTTCATGCTTGGTGCAAGATAGCCAAAAGCTATTTTCAAGTATTTGAAATCAAAATGAATTTGATTGGTAAAAAATCGATAATATGAATATCGAACCGCAGAACAAGGAATGACGATTTAAGAAATTTAAAACCGAAAAATGTTGAATGTAAAATGTAAAAATATTTTGGTTGAAGAATCCCAAGGCTAAAGCCATTAGGCTATGTCATAGATAACCGGCTAAGATTTTTTAATCTTCAACATTTTAACCTTTTAACCAACTAAGAAATCTAAAACCAATAATCCAAAATCTAAAATAATTTCAACGCCCCTTCTCCCAAAAATCCCCTTTCATAAGCCGCAGATACTTTTCGGTCAACTATAACTTCTGCCGGACTCAGTTTTTGACGCAAGGCCATACCTCTTAAACTACGGCAGCGACTTAACGCCACATACAATTGTCCATGAGCAAAAGTGCCCCTTCCAATGTCAATTATGGCCTTATCAAAGGTTAAGCCTTGGCTTTTGTGAATGGTTATTGCCCAGGCCAACTTGATGGGAAATTGCGTAAAACTGCCCAATATCTCTTGATCAATTTTACCTTTCTCTAAATCCCATTTGTATTTTTTGTTTTCCCACTCATGTGGTTCCAGTTGGTATTGCTCACCGTTTTCAAGCAAAACATCAACGGTATCGTTGCTCAGCGCCACTACTTTTGCTAGTGTGCCATTTACCCAACGGCCTTCAAAATCATTTCTAATAAAGATTATTTGCGCTCCTATCTTGAGTTTCAACTCATATTCAGTGGGTAAACTATTGGTTGGAAAATCACCGTCAATCAATCCTTCGTAGGTATAGTAATCGCCTTCAAGCTTTTCAAGACGACTTTTATTAATCTTATCAGCAATTTTGTTGGTAGTACAAAGCGTAATGATGTAATCTTTATTCTCTGGCTGATAACGAGGATAAAAACGTGTATTGAGAATATTTACGTCCTTATCAAAGCAATCATTTAGCCTGATTTTATTTAGAACGTTAAGAAATACGTCGTCATTTTGCCGGTAAACTTTTTGAAGCTCTATCATTTCAATGTATCGGCGGCTAAAAGCCATTGCATCAAAAAAATAAGGCGATGGATACAAGTATGAGATTACTTCTTTTGATTCGTCATTTACCACAGGTGGCAATTGAAATGGATCACCAATTAATACTATTTGTTTACCGCCGAAGGCTACATCTTTCACCCCTGTATTTAGCGCCAAACTATAGTGAATTGCATCAAGCAGGTCTGCCCTAACCATTGAAATCTCATCGATTATGATGGTATCCACGTTTTTTACCACATCAAGCTGATAAGAGTCTTTTCTAAACCTTCTTATCTCTTTATCTCCGGGCAAAATGGGTCGTAAGGGAAAACCGAAAAATGAATGAATCGTTTGGCCCCCTGCATTTATGGCACTAATGCCTGAAGGGGCTAAGATCAAAATCTTCTTCTTTGTAAACTTTTTAAAGAGCTTAATTAGCGTTGATTTACCCGTTCCGGCCTTTCCTGTTAAAAATAAAGACCTTGAAGTTTTCTCCATAAAGAACAAGGTACGCAAAAACTCGGCGTTGTCTTTATCAAGCCCTGGGTAAATTTCTTCAAGCTCGTTGAATGATTTTTCGGGAAGTAAAGTCTCCATTCATGGTCAAAAATCGACATTAATAATCCGTTTAAACATCAAGACTTTCCACGCAATTGAACATTACAAGTTTAGTTTCGTTTTTTTGCCATCTCAAAACACATAAGAACAAATACTCAACATGGGAATAAAAATTAGATTGTGTTTAATGGCTGCTTTAATTCTAAGCATTGGCAGCTTAAAAGCTCAAGACCATTTAGAAGTAAGCGCATCAGAAATTCTTCACGATATTAAAGGACTGAAAACCGTTGGTAGTGCGCTCTATTTGGCCGCACACCCTGATGATGAAAACACTAAGGTGATCAGCTATTTGGCAAACCACATGCAGTTAAAAACATCTTATTTAGCATTAACTCGCGGAGACGGTGGTCAAAACTTGATTGGTACTGAAATAAGCGAAGCCCTTGGCGTTGTTAGAACACAAGAACTTTTAAAAGCTAGGAGTATTGATGGCGGTACTCAATATTTTACCCGTGCAGTTGATTTTGGTTATTCAAAGAATCCTACCGAAACATTTGACAAATGGCAACGCGATGAAGTGCTAAAAGATGTGGTTTGGGTTATAAGAGAAGTAAGACCTGATATCATAATTACACGCTTTCCGCCTGACGAACGCGCTGGTCATGGTCATCACACAGCTTCGGCCATGTTAGCCATAGAAGCCCTAAAGCAGGCAAATAATCCAAAATTTAAGTTTAATGATTCTAGAGATGGAAAAAGGGAACCATGGAAAGTGCACCGCGTGGTTTGGAATACTTCAATTTGGTGGTTTAAGAGGTACGGAGTTGATATAAACGAAAATGAACTGTATAAAATTGATGTTGGGGGCTACAACCCTCTACTAGGAGAATCATATAATTCAATTGCGTCAAAAGCACGAAGCAGTCATAGAAGCCAAGGCTTTGGAGATATAATTGACCGCGGAAACTATCCTGAGTACTTTCAACACCTTACAGGCGACAGTGCTAAAAATAACATTTTTGAAGACCTGGACTTTACTTGGGAAAGGTTTGGTGCTTACAACATGGCTCAAAAGGCCGATAAACTAATAACCCAAATTGCCGAAGGATTTAAAGTAAATCATCCTGAAAAAAGTATAGATGATTTAATTAGACTGAAAAAATTTGTAAAAGATATTAATGATCAAAACTGGCAAAACAATCTAACGCAAAGAATTGACGAAATCATTGCGCAATGTGCTGGTTTGTATTTCGAAGTTTTGGTAGATAGATATTACGCCTGTGATGGGGATTCAGTTACCTTTTCTCTAAACGCAGTAAAACGAAATAACTGCTTGGTAAAAACAAAGTTTATTGACTTTGGCGAGTTTACATACCACATTGAAGAACCTACCGAATTAAATGATAATGTTTATACGCAGGTGGTGAGTCGCAAAATAAAAATTGACGCGGCAGAATACGGATATTCAAACCCATATTGGCTAGAGAAACCACAAAAGAATGGTATGTGGGATATTGAAAACCGAGAATTGATTGGATTAGCTGAGAAACGTCCTTTTCAAAATGCCACGGCACTTTTTGAGGTAAACGATGAGACCATAGAGATTAAAGTTCCTATTTCTTATAAATGGGAAGACAGAGCCCTTGGGGAATTACGAAGACCTTTTGAGATAAGACCTAAAGTAAGCATCAATTTTGATCAAGATGTATTGGTTGCGCAAGCCGGTAAATCTGTTCAAGTTGATGTAAGCTTAATAGCCAATACGGAAAACGCTAGTGGCAAATTCACTCTAATAGCGCCAAGTGGATGGCAAATAGTTCCTAACACCATAAATTTTGCAAGTGAATATCGTGGCGAAGTGGTTCCATATACTTTTACACTCACGCCTTCCAAAACGGCTAAGTCAGGCGAGTTAAATGCACAGGTAAATGAAGAAAGTGGCACTTATACCCAAAGTCTAATTGAGATTGAACATGATCATATCCCTTCTCAGGTAATGATGCCAAAGGCAAAATGTAAATTGGTGTATGTTGATGTGGCCACTAACAATCAAAAGGTTGCATACTTAATGGGTGCTGGTGATGAAGTGCCAAATGCCCTTGAGCAATTGGGTTATCAAGTTGACCTTTTAGATCCTGAAAATATTACCATGGCCTTATTGAATAAATACGAAACTGTAATGGTGGGTGTAAGAGCATATAATACCATTGATAACATAATGAATATTCATAATCTACTTATGGAATACGTTAAAGAAGGTGGTAAAGTAATATCTCAATACAACACATCATATGCGCTGAAAAACAAGCAAGTAGGGCCTTTCGGGCTTGAACCTGCTAGAGCGCGTATAACAGATGAAAACGCACCTTTAAGTATTTTGGAACCAAAGCATCCAATATTTAATTCGCCTAATAAAATTTCAACCAAAGATTTTGATAACTGGGTACAAGAGAGAGGCCTTTATTTCCCTACTGAGTTTCCTGAAGAATATACACCCCTGCTTGAAGGAAATGATAAAGATGAGGAGCCATTAAATGGAATGCTATTGGTAACTGAGTATGGTAAAGGACAATTCGTTTACACTACACTCTCGTTTTTTAGAGAATTACCTGCTGGTGTTCCAGGTGCTTACCGATTGATGGTAAACCTAGTGGAGTATTAAAGAAATAAATAAAAAGTAACTAGTAACCAGTTTAGGCAAATTACTCATTGCTAATTTCTAGTCACTTGAAAGTTGAAGATTATGAATGAAAAGAATAGTTGGAGTCTAAAATATGTTGCATTAATAGGCTGGTTAGTCCTACTAATCTTACTATTCACTTGGTTTACCTATAGTTTTTCATGAGCAGTATAGATTGGATAGTTCTTGCCGCATCAATGATAGGTATTGTGCTTTACGGTGTTTACATGGGCCGTGGAAGCACTTCTATGAAAGATTACTTTTCGAGCGATAAAAGTATTAAGTGGTGGACCATTGGATTGTCAATTATGGCCACACAAGCCAGCGCTATCACATTTCTATCTGCTCCAGGGCAAGCCTATACTGATGGAATGCGCTTTGTGCAATTCTATTTTGGTTTACCTATTGCCATGATTATCATTTCGGCTGTATTTATTCCAATTTATAAAAAACTCAATATTCTTACCGCTTACGAGTATCTAGGACAGCGTTTCGACAATAAAACAAGGCTTCTGGGAGCGGTACTATTTCTTACCCAAAGAGGACTCGCAGCAGGTTTTACCATATATGCACCTGCCTTGGTGCTTTCTTCAATTTTGGGTTGGAATATATATTATACTAATTTGGTTATTGGCCTTCTTGTAATCATTTATACTGTATTTGGTGGCACAAAGGCAGTAGCCCATACACACAAACTGCAAATGATTATTATCCTATCTGGCATGGCATTAGCCGGTGTTTTGGTAGTAATGAAACTCCCTGACTTTGTAGGTTTTGGTGATGCCCTAGATATCGCCGGTAAAATGGGAAAACTCAATGTGGTTGATTGGAATTTTGATCCGAGTAGCAAATACAATGTTTGGTCAGGAATTCTAGGTGGCTTATTTCTCGCACTCTCTTACTTTGGCACCGATCAAAGCCAAGTGCAGCGATACATTGGTGATCAACCCACCAAGCAAAGTAGAATTGGACTGCTTTTCAATGGTTTTGTAAAAATTCCGATGCAATTTTTGATTTTAATGATTGGAGCTCTGGTATTTGTATTTTACCAATTCAATTCACCCCCCATTTATTTTAACCAATCGGCTATTGAAATTGCGAAAGAAAATGAAAAAAGTAAATACATTGATGACTTAAAGGTTGAATATGATCAAGTAAATGAAACAAAAAAGAGCGCTTTAACCAATTACTTGAATTTTGCTGAAACGGGTGAAGAAGAAGCTGCTGATGTGAGTTTGCAGTATGCTTTAAAATATCAAGATCAGGCAGATTCTATAAAAAAGAATGCTGTAGCATACATTAATAAAAATGCTGCAGGGAGTGAAGAAAACGATGTAAACTATGTATTCTTAAATTTCGTACTAGATGAGTTTCCAATTGGTCTAATTGGTTTATTATTGGCTTGTATTCTATTTGCTTCCATGTCATCTACTAGCGGAGAGCTAAATGCCTTGGCTTCAACCACCATGGTTGATATTTACAAACAAAACATTAGCAAAGACAAGTCTGATGACCATTACCTTAAAATGAGTAAAGTTTTTACTGCATTTTGGGGTGTTTATGCCATTCTTTTTGCCTTTTTTGCGGGTGAGTTGGGCTCGCTAATTGAAGCGGTAAACATATTGGGCTCATTGTTTTACGGAACAATTTTGGGAATTTTCCTTGTAGGTTTTTTCATGAAAAAGATTAATGGAACCACTGTATTTATTGCTGCGGCTTTGAGTGAAATTGTAATCTGTTTGATTTATTTTAACGAATGGATGGCTTATTTATGGTTGCCTTTGGTTGGTAGTATTTTGGTTGTATTGGTTTCTTTAATTCTATCAATTGTCGTTAAAACACCTAAAAGAGCTCAATAATCTAAATTAATATTGTGCCAATTATTGCAGATGGATGCTATATTCAAAAAAACAGAAATAGAACTATTAGATAAAGGATACACTTTTGACCGAGTTGATTTTGAAAGACCATGGGGCGGATTTTTTGTAATTGAAAGAAAACATCGTGAAAAATTCATTGAAGAATACTTCACAAATCATGAGTCACTAAATATTGACTATAGCCTGAAAATAAGCCCTAAGATTCTACTTGTAGCACCAGAAAAAAGATTAAGTTGGCAATACCACCATCGAAGATCAGAGATTTGGCAAGTAGTTGAAGGTGATGTAGGCATTGTGAGGAGTAAAACTGACCAAGAACAACCTATGAAAACCCATAAACCTGGTGAACAGTTAGAGTTTACTATTGGTGAAAGACATAGATTGGTAGGTTTAGAAAATTGGGGCAAGGTGGCTGAAATATGGATTCATACAGATCCAAACAATCCTTCTGATGAAAATGATATTGTGAGGCTGCAAGATGATTTTAAACGATCTTAATTGATGGCGGGCTTTTTACATAAGCTTTATCAATTCTATAAAAAGCCTATTACTAAGCATCTTAAGGGGAAAATTGAAACTTCGCCTAAAATTGAACTTCCGTCACGTTTACTACAAAACACCCAAGTCTTAAGCAATAGAGAAGTTTTGTTAGAGCACTTGCCCAAAAAAGGCGCGGTCGTTGAGCTGGGAGTTGATCAAGGCGAGTTCTCAAAGAAAATCTTAGAAGTCAACAATCCCAATAAACTTTTCTTAATTGATACCTGGAATTCAAAAAGGTTTAGCTCAAACAAAAAGCTAGCGCTTGAAAAAGAGCTGGAACAAAATATAAAGACTGGGCAAGTTCAAATTATTCAAAATGACTCCTTATCGGCATCTTCAAATTTCAGAGACAATAGTTTAGACTGGATTTATATAGATACGGATCATAGCTTTAACACAACATATGCAGAGTTAAAAGCTTATGCACCAAAAGTTAAGGTTGAAGGCTTTATAGCGGGGCATGATTTCACTCAAGGTTCTTTTGATAACATTGTTGTATTTGGGGTGATTGAAGCAGTTAGGAAATTCTGCACTGAAGAAAGCTGGGAGTTAGCCTACCTAACCCTTGATGCGAATAATTATTTCAGTTTTGCTATTAAAAGAACTATTCAGCCACTAATAACTAAAGTCACTTTTTGAAACTATTCTTAGCGCTAATGTTGTTGCCTTAATAAAAAGGTAACAATGCGCTCTAAAAAAGTAGATTTTAAAAATCAAAAAGGTGAAAAATTGGTAGCAAGAATAGAATTGCCACTGAATAAGCACCCACATAATTTTGCACTTTTTGCCCACTGTTTTACCTGTAACAAAAACCTTACGGCTGTTAGAAATATTAGCTCAGCATTAACTAGGGCAGGATTTGGAGTAATGCGTTTTGATTTTACCGGGCTTGGAGAAAGCGAAGGAGACTTTGAAGACACCAATTTTTCTGGAAACGTAGAAGACCTTGTTGATGCAGCGAGTTTTCTAAAAAGGGAGTATTTAGCACCTTCTGTTCTAATAGGTCATTCATTAGGTGGGGCTGCCGTAATTTATGCGGCTAAAGAAATCAATTCGGTAAAAGCTATAAGCACTATCGGAGCACCATCAAACCCCCAACATGTACAAAACGCATTCGCTAGTTATATCGATGAAATTAATGAGAATGGTTTGGCAGAAGTACATTTAGCAGGAAGACCTTTTACCATTAAAAAACAATTTTTAGATGACCTAGTATCAAATTCAACATGCGATGCGGCAAGAGCTTTAAAAAAACCAATAGCTATTTTTCATTCTCCACAAGATGAAACTGTTGGAATTGAAAACGCTAAGAATATTTATGAAAAAGCCTTTCACCCCAAAAGTTTTATTTCACTTGACGGAGCAGATCATTTACTTTCCAATAAAGACGATAGTAGATATGTGGGTGAAGTGCTTGCTTCATGGGCTCAACGTTATATTACTATCCCAAAAGATAAAGCCATTGATACTGACCATCAAGTAGCTGCAAAACTTGGGTTAGATGGCTATACTACAGAACTGCAAGTAGGAAAACATGGATTTGTGGCGGACGAACCACTAGAAGTTGGTGGCAACAACTTTGGCCCAAATCCTTACGAATTTGTAAGCAGTGGTTTAGCCGCATGCACAGCAATGACTATGAAAATGTATGCCAATAGAAAGAAATGGAAAGTGCGCGAAATTGAAGTCCATATTAATCATGATAAGAAACATTGCGTTGATTGTGCAGAATCAGATAATCAACAAAAAAAGATTGATCATTTTGAACGAGAGATCAAAATTGAAGGAGACCTTGATGCAAAGCAAGTTTCTCGGCTTCTTGAGATTGCAGATAGGTGCCCCGTGCATAGAACCCTTCACAATGAAGTTAAAGTAAATACTGTGCTTATTAAGTCTTAATTGCGTGCTTTAATCTCCTAGTTTGTTGGCAATTGTTATATTCCGCCGCGAACTAAGATTTTAGCATGGCAGTAAGAGGACAGTTTAGCAACAGACTGGGATTTATTATGGCAGCGGCAGGTTCTGCTGTGGGTTTAGGAAACATCTGGAAATTCCCCTTTGAAGTAGGCCAAGGTGGTGGAGCGGTGTTTGTAGCTATGTATTTGCTATTTTGCTTTGTGCTTTGTTTTCCTGTAATGGTTACCGAAATTGCTATTGGTAGAAAAACCCAAAGAAATCCAGTAGGTGCTTTTAATGCTTTGGGATATAAAAATTGGAATTTTGTAGGTAAGCTTGGTATTCTTTCAGGCATATTAATTTTATCGTTTTACAATGTTGTGGCTGCATGGGCCTTTGGTTATGTTTTTGAATTGGTATTGGGCAATTTTGCCATTGGCGATGCTTTTGCAGCTGGCACCTACACTTCTGATATTGTAAAGATTGGAGCTTATGCCATATTTTTTATGGTAGCCACGGCTTTTATTGTTTCAAAAGGAGTATCAAAAGGAATTGAAAAGGCTACCAAAATTTTGATGCCCACGCTAATCGTAATTATTTTATTCCTAGTAATTTATTCATTAACCCTTGATCATGCATGGGAAGGTTTAGCGTTTTACTTAAAGCCTGAGTTTGGAGAAGTAAATGGTAAAGTAGTATATGGCGCGCTCGGGCAGGCATTCTTTTCCCTTTCGCTAGGAATGGGAGCTCTTATCACATACGGTAGTTATGTAAGTAAAGATGATAATATAATTACTTCTGCCACACTTATTACTTTAATGGATGTAGGAATTGCTTTTATTGCTGGTTTAATGATGTTTCCTTTTGTTGCCTACTTAAGTGGTGGTACCATGGAAGGTGTTGAAGGTGGAGCTGGATTAATTTTCGTAACGCTTCCTGGTGTTTTCGAATCTTTGGGTGCAGCTGGTGCTGTAATTGGCGGTATTTTCTTTCTTCTCCTCTCCTTTGCTGCATTAACATCAACAGTTTCGTTATTAGAAGTTCCTGTGGCATATGTGGTTGACGAAAAAGGCGTAAAAAGAGAAAGGGCCGTTTGGCTAACGGCGGCTGTTATATTTTTAATAGGCATTCCCTCAATGTTATCAGGCGGATACTCCGAGTTTTTCAGCAAGTTTATAACCTACGTTGGTGCTGAAAAGGCAACTGACTTCTTAACTTTTGTAAGCGATACTGCTTCTGACACATTCTTACCACTTGGAGGACTTTTAATAACTGTTTTTGCAGCCTATGTTTGGAAAAAGAATAACCTAAACGAAGAAATTTCAATTGGTGCACCGAATTATATTGGCTCATTTGTAAGTAAGTACATTTCATTTGCAATTATGTATTTATGCCCAGCTGTTTTGGGTCTTATTTTCGTTCTTACCGTGTTAGGAAAGTTCTTCGGAATTCAAGTTTTCGGTTAGTACAATAGTTTACTCGGAACTATTTTCTTTCACATTTCCTTAGTAGGTTCGTAAACAGGCATTTCAATCCAAAATATGAACCATATTGTAATAATTGGTAATGGTATAAGTGGTATCACCACAGCTAGGCATATTAGAAAACGGTCAGATTATAAGATTACAGTAATTAGTTCTGAAACAGAACATTTCTACTCTAGAACCGCGCTAATGTATATCTATATGGGGCATATGAAATATGAGCATACCAAACCCTATGAAGATTGGTTTTGGAAAAAGAATAGAATCAAACTTGTTTTTGACCATGTAGCCCGTATTGATTTCAACGAAAAAATTCTTTCAACACAAAAAGGAGAAAGCATCACTTACGATAAATTGGTTATTGCGACCGGTTCAAAACCGAATAAGTTTGGTTGGCCAGGTCAAGAACTCAACGGTGTGCAAGGACTGTACAGTAAGCAAGACCTTGACCTTATGGAAGAAAAATCTGCCGGTTTAAAGAGAGCTGTTATTGTAGGTGGTGGCCTAATAGGAATTGAAATGGCAGAAATGTTTCATTCTAGAAATATTCCTGTTACATTTTTAGTACGTGAAAAATCTTTTTGGGGTAAAGTATTGCCAGCTGAAGAATCAAAAATGATTAACAGACATATTTATGAAAATCATATTGATTTACGACTAGGAGAAGAATTAAATGAAATAATTGATGATGGAAATGGCAATGTAGCCGGAGTAATCACAAAGAGCGGCGAAAAAATAGATTGCGGTTTTGTTGGATTAACTGTAGGAGTTTCTCCAAATATTGATTTTGTAAAGAATACTGAGCTTGAAATTGACAGAGGTATTCTCATCAATGAACAACAGGAAACCAATATTAAAGATGTTTATTCAGTGGGCGATTGTGCCCAACACAGAAATCCACCAGCAGGAAGGAGACCATTAGAGCAGATTTGGTATACCGGTAAAATTCAAGGAGAGAATTGTGCTAAAAACATCTGCGGTCAAGATTCCACTTATGATCCAGGTATTTTTTACAACTCGGCAAAATTCTTTGATATTGAATACCAGATCTATGGTGAAGTACCAGTACCGCTTCCTGAAGGAATATCATCTGTTTATTGGGAGCATGAAAATAGAAAACAAGCGATAAGGGTTGTCTTTAAGACAGAAAGTCGCGCAGTAATTGGTTTTCATCTAATGGGCATTAGGTACAGACATGAGGTGTGTGATAAATGGATTAGAGAAAAAGCACCGATTGACAAAGTGATTAAAAAGCTCAAGAAAGCCAATTTCGATCCAGAGTTTCACAAACGGTATGAGAAAGAAGTTTTAAAAGTCTTCAAATCACAATTCGAAACCACATTAGCCTAGCATAGCCCTTCGGTTTCAATAATGTTTTTTAAAGATTAAAGAGATTAAAATGAAAACAATTCAAAATATAGGATTAGCATTTTTTATTGGCTGTTTGGCTTTATTTATAGGTATTCTTTTTAACGGAGATTATCAATACTCAAATGATACGAATTCAGACAAATACCAATTCAGGTACGAAAACCCTTATTTCGATATGGCTTTTTCTGAGCTAATTGACGATGAACAATTGAGTAAATTCTCAATGCTTGCCAAGGTTGACAAAATCATTGAAAAAACCAATGATTATGCAAAAACAGATTATGAAATAAATATTTCGAGCATTGATGAGCTAATCAATGTAAATGAGAATATTTTATTTGGCTCTGAATTGATTGATAATTTAGAATTGATTGATAGTAAAAAGCAAACGCTTAAAGATTACACTTCATGGATGAATGGCAATACATATTCTGCAAGTGAATTGAGAAGCCATTTAGAAAATGTAGTATTTAGTATAAATGGAGGTGTTGTTTCAAAATACGGAATTGATTCGTATAAAGCTAAGGATATTAAAACAGCAACATTAAAAGCGACTGCAACAGGTTATATTGCCGAAAATGATTCTCTTCTATTTTTACTGATATTCATTTTTGGAGCCATTTCTGGTCTTATTTACATTCTGCCAAATTTTGTTTTATTGGGCGGCCCTGGCATTAAAAACAATGGAATTTTTAAAAATCCAATGACCAGCAGAAAATGGCTAGGTATTCTTACTGGCAGCTTGCTTATTATCTTTTATATAGTGCTTTATTGGTATCCTTATTATTTAGTTGAGTGGATGATAATTACAGAACCATTTGCCCAGTGGGTTAGCGGCAGTGGTAGTAGTCAATGGTTTGTTTATGGACTCCTCTACACCCTGGCTGTTTTGGTTATGGGAGTAAGAATGCTTATCAAATACCGACATTCAAAATACCATTTAGTTAGAACAGGAAGCGTTATGTTCTTTCAATTGGCATTTGCCTTTATTATTCCTCAAATTCTGGCTAAAAACAGTTTACCTGCGCCGGACTTTAAAAACATGTGGCCCCTTGACTATTCCTTCTTTTTTGATTATCGCTTGGATCAAATGATTGAAGCAGGTACAATAGGCTATTTTATGTTGGGCTGGGGAATTGCTCTTTTTGTAATTGGTGTTCCAACTTTTACTTATTTCTATGGTAAAAGGTGGTACTGTAGTTGGGTATGTGGTTGTGGTGGCTTGGCTGAAACATTAGGAGATCCTTATCGTCAACTTTCTGATAAGAGCATGAAAGCTTGGAAAATTGAGAGATGGATGATTCATGGAGTACTAGTGTTTGCTGTTGTGATGACGGCATTAGTACTTTACACTTATAATACAGGTAATTCAACTGTGCTTGGAATGAATAGTTTCGCAGTTCGCGGATGGTATGGATTTTTTATCGGCTCAGCTTTTTCTGGTGTGGTTGGTACTGGTTTTTATCCACTAATGGGGAATAGAACATGGTGCCGTTTTGGGTGTCCATTAGCCGCATATTTAGGAATAATTCAAAGGTTCAAATCAAGATTTAGAATTACTACTAATGGTGGACAATGCATTTCTTGTGGAAACTGTTCAACCTATTGTGAACAAGGAATAGATGTACGTGCGTATGCCCAAAAAGGGGAAAACATTGTACGTTCAAGCTGTGTGGGCTGCGGTGTATGTGCTGCAGTATGTCCACGTGGCGTTCTTAAATTAGAGAATGGTCCTGAAGAAGGTAGAATACACGGCCCAATAGAAATTTCTAGCAAGGGAATAACAGTAGCAGAATAGACTTTTAAGCATTTAAAACAATTGGTGCTTGTAATTGTCTAAAATGTACTTTTGCACCATCTTAAGCTCAAGCGCTAATTGATGAAAAACCTTCGAAATTTTTGCATAATTGCACATATTGATCACGGAAAGTCTACCCTAGCTGACCGTTTATTACAAACCACACAGACCGTTTCTGACCGTGAAATGATGGACCAAATCCTTGATAACATGGATTTAGAGCGCGAACGTGGTATTACCATTAAGAGCCATGCCATTCAGATGAACTATAAGCATACTGATGGCGAAGAGTACACACTAAACCTAATTGACACTCCGGGTCACGTAGATTTTTCATATGAAGTTTCGAGAGCTATTGCGGCTTGCGAAGGTGCTTTGCTTATTGTTGATTCAACCCAAGGTATTGAAGCTCAAACAATTTCCAATCTATTTCTTGCTTTAGAACACGATCTAACCATTATTCCAGTACTAAATAAGGTTGATTTGGCAAGTGCAATGATTGAAGAAGTGAGTGATCAAATTGTTGATCTAATAGGTTGCGATCATGATGAAATTATTTTGGCAAGTGGTAAAACTGGTATTGGCGTTCCAGATATACTAACAGCTATTGTAGATAGAATTGAACATCCTGTTGGCGATCCAAAAGAACCGCTACAGGCTATGATTTTTGATTCAGAGTTCAACCCATTTAGAGGAGTTATTGCATATTTTAGAGTAAAGAATGGAACCCTCAGAAAAAACGAACAAGTAAGGTTTGTAAATACAGGGAAGAATTATCATGCCGATGAAATTGGAATTCTAAAACTAAAACAGGAACCGGTTAATGAAATATCTGCTGGTAACGTAGGCTACATTATTTCAGGAATTAAAACGGCAAGTGAAATTAAGGTTGGTGATACCATTACTAAAGTTGAAAACCCATGTGCCAGCGCCATTAAGGGTTTTGAAGATGTAAAACCAATGGTTTTTGCAGGAATTTACCCTGTAGAAACTGAAGATTTTGAAGAACTTAGAGCAAGCATGGAAAAGCTTCAGTTAAATGATGCTTCTCTTGTATTTGAACCAGAAACATCAGCTGCGCTCGGTTTTGGTTTTCGTTGTGGTTTTCTTGGATTACTTCATATGGAGATTATTCAAGAAAGATTGGAACGTGAGTTTAACATGGATGTGATAACTACTGTGCCAAACGTGCCTTTTACCGTTACAAAAACAAATGGAGAAATAATTGAAGTAACCAATCCTAGCGATTTACCTGATCCTGGTAACATTTCAATTGTAGAGGAGCCATTTATTAGAGCACAAATAATTACCAAAAGTGACTATGTAGGTCCTATTATGAGCCTTTGCATGGAAAAACGTGGATTGCTTAAAAATCAGGTTTACCTTACCCCTACCAGGGTTGAGCTCACTTTTGAAATGCCAATGGCAGAAATTGTATTTGATTTCTTTGATAAACTAAAGTCTGTTTCAAAAGGTTATGCTTCTCTTGATTATTCACCAATTGATCATGTGGCATCGAGTCTTGTAAAGCTTGACATTAGACTTAATGGTGAACCAGTTGATGCACTTTCTGCTATAATTCATAGAGATAAAGCGTATGACTGGGGAAAGAAAATTTGTATTAAGTTAAAAGAGTTGCTACCAAGACAGCAGTTTGAAATAGCGGTGCAGGCATCAGTAGGGTCAAAAGTTATTGCCAGAGAAACTATAAGGGCACTAAGAAAAGACGTAACGGCCAAATGTTACGGTGGTGATATTTCGCGTAAAAGAAAACTACTTGAAAAGCAAAAGAAAGGAAAGAAGAGAATGAAACAGGTTGGTTCTGTTGAAATTCCACAAACTGCTTTCTTGGCTGTTCTTAAATTGGATTAAGAACCTTTCGTAAAAATCTTTTTAAAGGCTTTTCGATTTTCATTTTATAATGACCAACAATAAGTATATTTACTGTTAAGGTTAACTGTGCAATTTTTTGAGTAAAAAAATATTCATCTCAAAACAACTTTCTTCGAGTTCTGATTTATTTATAAAATTGGCTGAAGAAATTTATAAAGGTAGCTTTAGCGTTACAGAATCAATCAGCGCAACTGATGAAGTTGTATATTTTAATTTTCAGACTATAAGTCAGGCGGTTACGGTTTTTGAAGATGCATTGGATACTCAAATTATCATTGCTATTTGTGATTATGAGTATTTAGATGAAGCTCTCAAACTTGAAAGATTGGACTCAATCATTTTAACAAGTGATATTAATAAAGGAGTACTAAAGTTAGTAATGGCTCAAGCTGAAAAAAACAGGGAAAATAGACTTGAGAACATTAAAAGAAAAAAGCCAACAGAATATAGCATACAGTTTGGTGAATACTTGGAACATGCGCCTATACCCGTCTTTATTACTCAAAACGATCTTGTTGTTTATCTAAATAACGCAGGAAGAAAAGCACTTGACTTTGAAGGGGAATTTCCATTTTCAATGGAGAGATTTATTCATCCTGAAGATGTGCATACCATTATTCGCTACAAAAAGGAGTCAGAAGTTGATCCGGCAAAGATTAAGTCTTATGACATTAGGTTTATAAATGCTCAAAATGAGATTATTTATGGGCAAATGACCTTATCTAAAATCCTTTATAAAAACGAAATAGCCACAATAGGATCAGTTTTAGATATAACCAAAAGAAAAAAGGCACTTGACGATTTAAAAATTAGTGAAAGCATTTTAAAGCAAGCGCAAAGGCTATCAAATACAGGCACTTTTACCGTTAATATCAAGTCAAAAGAAGTTTGGTGTTCAAGTCAATTAAAAGAGCTTTTTGATAAGCAAGATGTAAGCGATGATAATTGTAAGAATATTGAAGATTTTAGTCAAATCGTATTTGAAGATGATAAAACCAATTTTATAGATACGGTTAATAGGACACTAAATACTGGCCAATATGCTTCAACATCTTTTAGAAGTAAAAATTCTAAAGGAATTTTGAACCAATTTCAACTTAAATGTGAGCCAATTCTTGAAGGAAGCTTAATATTAGGCACTATTCAAGATATTACAGAGCATGTATTATTTGAAAAACGAATTAGTCAACAAGAGAAGATTACAAACGAGATTTTGAATTCTTTTCCATTTGATGTAGCCATTTATAATCCTGATTTCACTTATCAATTTGTTAATGAAAAAGCAGTTTCAGATAGGGAAAAAAGAAAATCAATAATAGGAAAAACCGATCTTGAGTATTTTGAATCAGTTGAAGGCGACATTTTGCTCGCAACAAACCGAATTAAAATGCTACAAAACGCTATTGACTCAAAAACAGTAGTAAACTTTAAAGAAAACATAGTAAAACCAAATATCAACAAGGTTTTACTTAGGTCTGTTGCGCCAATATATGAAGATGAAAAACTGATTAAATTAATTGGTACCAGTATAGATCTAACAAAAGAATCTCAGATTGAAAAAAATCTTGAGTTTAGGGTAAATTTTGAACGTCTATTAATTAGCCTTTCAAATAGACTAATTAACATTTCAATTGACGAAATTGACAAGGTAGTTGGAGAAGGTTTAGAACAAATAGGTGATTTAGTAGGTGTAGACAGGGTATATATATTTAAATACTCATCAAATAGGGCTTTTGCATCAAACACACACGAATGGTGCGCTCCAAACATTGAGTCTTTTTCAAAAAGACTTCAAAATTTAGAGATAAACAAATTTGAACACCTTGAAACATCGTTAGCTGCAGGAAATATTTATATAATAGACGATGTTTCAGAACTTCCTGAAACAGCAAAATATGAAATTGAAGAGTTTGAGAGAGAAGATATAAAGAGCATAATAGTTGCGCCAATTATTGTTAGCAGAAATAGAATTGGTTTCATAGGTTTTGATTCCGTTAAGAAAAAGAGAATCTGGACTACTGAAATTGCCGATATGATTCGCATGGGCGCTCAAATAATTTCAAGTGCATTTGAAAGAAAATCGACACTAAATGCAATTCTTAATAGCGAAGAAAAATTTAGAACACTTTCAGAAAAAGCTCACGCAGCCATTTTTATAACTCGAGATTCTCGTTTTGTATATGCCAACCCAGAGACTTGTAAACTTACAGGGTACTCGCTCGATGAAATTTTAACAGAAAATATTATTGACATACTTGCTCCTGAAGAAAGGCAGTCTGCTGAAACTAATCAGAAGCAAATAATGCAGTTTGATAATTATAGCACAAGAAATGAACGTAAGCTTTTTACTAAAAATGGTGATGTAAAGTACATTGACATTACTTCAAACAGAATATTTTATAATGGCGAAAATGCCATGATAAGTATTGCATTTGATGTAACACAAAAACATAAACAAGAAGAAGAACGAATTGCCCTTATTGAGCAATTAACCATGCAAAACCAAGATCTTGAACAGTTCTCTTATATAACATCTCATAATTTGCGTTCGCCCGTTGCTGGTATTAAAGGGTTAACTTCAATTATTGACAAAAACCAGTTGGGTAATGAACTCAATAAGGGAATAGTTGATAGAATAGAGTCGGCAGCTTCAAAACTTGATAGGGTAATTCAAGATTTAAATGAAATAATCTCAGTTAAAAAAACCACTACATTAAATAAACAAGAAGTCTATTTTGAAAACTTAATAGACGAGTTTAAAGAAAGTCATTCGGAGCTAATTAAAGATGCAAAAGCAAGTTTTGTACTTGATTTTAAAGAAGCTGATCATGTTTTTAGTGTAAGGAGTTATGTAAATAGTATTCTTAGCAATTTAATTACCAACGCCATTAAATACCAAAAACCTGGGATACCACCAATAATTGAAATTAGAACCAAAAAGGCTCAGAATCAAATTGAGCTTTTTGTTAAAGATAACGGGCTTGGAATTGACCTTGGTAAACACGGTAACAAACTATTTAAATTCAAACAAAGATTTCATTTAAACATTGAGGGCCATGGAATAGGCCTTTATCTTGTAAAAACACAAACGCTTGCCATAGGTGGAACAGTTTTGGTACAAAGTACCGTAAATGAAGGCAGCACATTCATTGTAAACATTCCGATATAAAAAAAGGCCACTTTTTAAAGTGACCTTTTTCAATTTTCATTGAGTTATTTCCTAATTGTCAACAGGTAAGAACCCGTATTCTTCACCATACTTAAGCATTTGCTCCATAAAGCTATTCGGATAGCTAATCTGAACATCAACAACTTCACCTTCGTCATTTGTTTCGGCATTAATCTCGGGATTTATAAACGCGCCATAAGGTGGTATATTTAGAACTTCAGATCTTTCAAGAACTTGCATATGTAAGTCATGGTCAACTTTTACACCATAACCTTCAACTAATGCACGGCCTGCTTCGTAATCACCTTCAGACTTAATTCTTTGAATTTCTTTTAATAAAGCTCCAAAGATTTCTTTTAAGGCTTCATAATCATTTATGTTAAAGAAAACCTTGCCATCTCTCTCAACTTTCTCAATCACGTTGTTTTCTAGGCCTTTTTCGTAAGCCCAACTTGCAACCAACTGACGATTTCTCATGTGATCTTCTTCAATATCTTCACCTTCTTCAATTCTTCTCAGTTGAGCCATCATACCATTTCGTATGTATGAATCGTATTCTGCCTTACCTACTTCTAATGAAGGCATTAAACCCATTTCAATAAGCTTTTCGTCCATTAAAAAATATAAAGCTACCAAGTCGGCTCTACCTTCTTCTAGTGTTGAAGAGTAGTTCTTTAAGGTTTCTTTTGGCGTGCCCACACCTTCGTTTAATTGTCCACTGGCATGGCCAATTACTTCATGCAAGGCAGTGTGTAGTTTACTAGCTAATGTTCCATGTGCTTTGGCCCTTGCAACTTCTTCTTCGTCATGTGCAAATTCTGATAATAAACCTTCGCCGGCCGCTTTGTCATAAGCCAATATCATGTTGCCTAAGCTCACTGATTTAGAACCATGGTCTTTTCTAATCCAATTAGAATTTGGAAGGTTTATACCTATGGGTGTTGTAGGCGTACAATCGCCACCTTCCATTACTGTTTCAATTACTTTATAGCTAACACCCTTTACATTGGCCTTTTTATGGGCATCCATAATGCTTGAGTTATCCTCAAACCACTGCGCATTTCTTGCCACTTTTTGCATTCTTTTTGAAGCATCAAAATCCTTAATAGACACAACAGACTCCCAAGTTGCTTTATAGCCAAGTGGGTCTCCATATACTTCTATATATCCATTTATTACGTCTACAACTGAGCTGGTATCAGTAACCCAACTAATGTTGTAAGCATCCCAATCTTTTAGATCGCCAGTTTCGTAGAATTTCACCAAAAGCTCAAGTGTTTTGGCTTGTGTCTCGTTTTCAGCAACAGTAACAGCTTTTCTCAGCCAATAAACCACTTGCTCAACAGCAGCGGAGTACATACCTCCTACTTTCCATACTTTCTCATAGATTTCACCATTTTCTTTAACCAGTTTAGAGTTATGACCATATTCAACTGGTGTTTTATCTTCAGAATCCTTAATACTTGCGTAATAGCTTTCAACTTCTTCTTGAGTTAAGCCTTCATAGAAGTTGCTCGCTGACTCAACAATCATATCAACTCCGTCTGCTTTGTTTACTCTCTTATTATCAAATTCAGGATCAAAAATTACCTGATTCATAAGTGCTAAAAACTCTTCTTGAGTTTCGCCTTCAGCTATTGGCCAGTTGTTTTCAGAACCTTCAACTAAAGTTTTGAAATAATCATAAGAAAACTCAGGTTCAAACTTTTTCATTGAATAATGATGATGGATACCATTGGCCACAAATATTCTCTTTACATAGGTTTCAAAGTTTTTCCAATCTTCAGTTGATTTATCGCCATTATAGGTCTTAATAATGTTCTCAACCGATTTTCTCACTCTTAAATTGTGCTTATAGTTTTGATCCCAAAGCATATCTCTACCTGCCAATGCTGCATTATATAAGTAGTAAAGAAGTTCTTTTTGATCAAGTGTGAGTTGATCCCAGCCATTAACAAAATACCTGTGCATTCTAATATCGGCGAAATCTTCGCTGAAATACTCTTCAGAAGCACGTTCAGGCGCAGGCGTTTCTACTACTTCCTTTTTTTCTTCTTCTTTGTCCATTGGTTTTGTTTCGGTTTTACAAGCTGAAAGCAACAAGCTTAATGCTGTAACTGTTAACAGTATATTTTTCATTGTTTTGATCTTATGGCCCAAAAGTCTTTAAATCAATTCAATTTTCAAATTATCATCTTTGTATTAATGAAAAGAACACTATTTAAAACGGCCGATGGAAGTCATAGTATTATGGTTGAAGAGCTAAGAGAAAGCTTTCATTCGCAAAATGGATCTATTCAGGAGAGTGTTCATTCCTTTATAAATGCAGGACTCAATTTTATTACAGAAGCATTCAAATACAAGAGCATCAACATTTTTGAAGTAGGCTTTGGCACTGGTTTAAATGCTATTTTAACTGAAAAATGGTCAAGAGAAACAAGAATTAAATGCAATTATCATAGCATTGAAGCTTTTCCACTTGAAAACGATCTATGGCAAAAGCTTAACTATCCTTCAGAAATTAAAAACACATCAAGTGATACTTTTAACGCGCTACACCTTTGCGAATGGAATAAAGAAGCACTAATTAGTGAAAATTTTAGGCTAACAAAATATAAAAATGAATTAGAGAAGTTTGAAACAGTTAAAAACTTTAATGTGGTATTTTTTGATGCTTTTGCACCAAGTGTTCAGCCCAGTTTATGGAAATATGAAATATTCAAAATGCTCTTTGACCAAATGACTGAAAAATCAGTTTTGGTTACCTACTCTGCAGCAGCAGCTCCTAGGAATGCAATGGCCAAAGCAGGTTTTTGGATTGAAGAGATAAGAGGTGCTGCTGGAAAACGAGAAATGACCAGAGCAATTAAGTGGTAGTTAATCTTTAAGAGTTTCTATCATTAACAAATTACCTTTTTCAAAGGCTATTTTAACAATCCCATCTTTTTCGGTAAAGTTACTTGTACCTACCCTATTGCCCCATTCAAGATCTTCTTTATCAAGTGTATACTTAAGCCCTGCTATTGATACATTTTTTGCAATTGGCATAGGTACTAATGAGATAATCTGATTTTTGGTATACCATTTCTCAAACTTATTTTGCAAAAAATAAAGCTTTGAATAATCATCATAAAAAACAATTTTTGCTTTGTGTTGAAGATTGGTTAGCGTGCTCAAATTAGATAAAGTATGGTCTAGCCTATTGCCGGTTGCCCATACACAATTTATGGCTTGCGCTCCAAGTTCAATCAAAAAGTCAATTCCTTTTTCAAAATCCGTTTTTTCTTGATTTTCGGCTTTTATAATTTTCACAGAATCTTGTTGCAGTTCAGATAAAATCCTTTTGGGGTCTATATTGTCAAAATCGCCCAGCCAATAATCTACCTTAATACCTAAAGAAACTAGCTTTGGAAATGCTTCGTCAAGAGCCACTACCACAGGACTCCATTCTAAAAGACTTTCTAAAAGTGCCAAAGAACATTGCTCACCATCAGCAATTAATAATGATGGTTCTTGCATATCTCTTACAATGTGATGAGACGACATTTGATTTAATAAACTCTTTTTGCAATGATAATTCTTTTAATTAATGACTATTAGACCATTCTCAATTAACGACGCTAAAAAGCTATT
Source organism: Bacteroidia bacterium (assembly GCA_049115495.1). GTDB lineage: Bacteria > Bacteroidota > Bacteroidia > CAILMK01 > JACPUW01 > JACPUW01. Next base: position 264,138 of record JAGDZV010000003.1, read on the forward strand.
GGAGATTTACTCCTATTATGTTTTGGAAACAACAGTAAGTTTTGAATACCAAGTACCTAGTTCCAATAGTTTTAACAACAGATGCTTGGAGATATCTAAAAACTATCCTTTTTACGTACTAGAAATAGAAGGAGAAATTAAAGGGTACGCATATGCCAATAGATTTAGAGGTAGAAAAGCCTATGACTTTACAGTTGAAATTAGTGTCTATCTTCAAAAAGAAGCAAAGAACAGAGGCTTGGGTTCTAAATTGTACCACAAGCTTTTTAAAGAATTAACTAAAGAAGGATTCAAAGAAGTAATTGCCGTTATCACATTACCCAATACTGAGTCTTTCCATTTTCATGAGAAAAATGGTTTTCAATATGCTGGAAAATTATTGAGAGCTGGATTTAAGTTCGAAAAGTGGTGGGATATTGCTTTTTTTCAAAAAAGCTTGTAATGCTTGTGATTTATGTTTTGCCTTGTAAAAAAGAAAGTGCCGATTTATTATCAGTATTATTTGGAAAAGATGCTAAACTAACTTTTAAGTCAGAAATGGCTTTTGACAAATACTCATCATAATTAGCTCCTTCAATTTTCTTTACTTTTTTCTCATCAATGGCCTTAATATATTCTGAAATTACATATCCCCTTCTTCCTTGAAGTGAAACATCACTAGGGTTTTCTTCAACCAATTGATCAAAAAGCTCTATGGATTTTTCGAATTCAAGCTGCTGATAATAACCAATGGCTTTTCTAAGCACATCATTGTCAATCTGAGCACTCGCTACAAAAAAACTGCCCAGTAGTGTAATAGTAAATAGTAATCGTTTCATTACCTAATTGCTAAACTCATAATTAACCGTTACATTCAAAAGTAAATAATTTATTCACTCTTTTACCGTTAATGGCTGATTTATTGAAAGGCAATAAAAAAGCCAATGCGTTAAAACACATTGGCTTTTGATTATGATTGGTTTTGGTTTTGGTTAAAAAGGAGAGCCTACAAAGAATAACATACCTTTCGTTTTCTCATAAACTGAATAGATATATCCTGTTTCATTAAGATCAATGGCAACGCTTTCAGCCATTCTATACTGCACATATGTACCTGCAGTAATACCTACCACAATTAATAACATAATTGCAATTAGGCTCCAAAAAACGGTTTTTGTTATAATTCTTTGATTTTTCATGGTGATTTGATTTATGTTGTTGTTGGTGTTTTCTGTTTTAATAAGTGTACTACGTTTTGCAACTTTAAAAAGTTACATGGCTAATCAATTTTTTCAATAATTGCTACCCCGCTGGTTCGCCTTTGAATATTTGGTTCGCCTTTGTATTTCACAATGCTGCTTCCGCCAGCGTCAATATCTAGGTAATCTGTTACGTAAACATCTGCACTGCAAACGCCGGCTAAGTCAAGTTCTGCTTTTTCGGCTATCATTTCAAGTGAGTTTAACGAGGAGCTGCCAGCAATATCGCAATTCAGCTTTTCTACACTGCCTTTTAAAGCCATAGAACTAACACCGGCTACATTTACTTCAAGCACATCTAAATGTCCAACAAAAGTTCCCTTTGTGGCTCCAATACAATTTACTTCAATAATTCCCGAGCTCTTTTCAGTTTCAATAACATAATCTCCAATACCTGCACAAGTAGCTTCTCTTAAGCTTGGTACTTCAATAATTATATGAACGGGAACATCATTCATTTTTTCATTCGTTTCGTCAATTTCAATTGTAAATTCTTTGTGATGCGTTCTAAATTCAAGTTTCTTTTTATTGGCCAGCTCTTCGCTAATCAAAACCTTGTACTCACTACCTTCAATAATTTGAGCGCGAATAGGTTCTTCACTTTCAATAATTACTTCATCAAACCCTGAGTACTGGTATTTAAGCATTCCATCTTCAACCTGGCTCCTTTCTACGCCAGCAGCATATTCTAAACCTGTATCGGTCATTTTTAATACTTTGTTAGGGTAATCATGAAATACGTATGCATAGTTATCAATATCGTAGGTGTAGTTTAAAAACATAATTTCTTTTTCAGCTGGTACCTGAAGAATTAGGTTAATCTTTTGAAACCTTAAAGGTTTCTCATTTAAACCAACAAATGGGTTTAAATAGATAATACTATCATCTTGGTTAAACATGTATTCAACGGCTTGTGCATTTTTTACGGCATCGTTGTAATTCTGTCCTTTTGAGAAAACTTGTTTTATGAGGTGAAAATCGCCGTCATTGCTCTTTTCTACTTTAAAGTTTACATTCTTGTAAAAGAACATTTTGTCTTGAAAATAGAAGTTATCATCACTCCAATGATCGTAGCCATAATGCCTTGTAGCACCATTCGTACTGTTCGTTTTAATAGTTTCAATGTAATATCTACTTCTCTGTGGATTATTTAGTTTTATTTCATTCTCAACAGTGGCTTCAGATCTAATTTCAACCATAAACATTCCTACTTGAGTAATAAGGCCAACTACGCTAACTAACCAAACCACAAAGGTGGTAATGAGTATTGGCTTAGGAATACTACCTTGTTTTAATAGCAGCTGAAATCCTCTAATTAGTGAAACTACAAGAGGAATGGCTACAACCAAAAGAATGGTAATAAGCAAAAGAGAAGCATGCCATGGTCCAGGAAATACAACGCTAACAAGGTCATTAAATACAAATCCGAAAATGCTTACCGAGCTAAAGAAAGCTATTGACAAACCTATGATTATAGAAACGGCAATTACTATAAAAGAAATGGCAATAATCTTAGCCACAATTTTTATTAATGTACCTATTGCCGATACAATCATTTGTATAACCTCAGTAATCTTATTGGTGCCTTTTTGAATTCGTTTTTTGTTTTCAGGATCATTTACAAATTCATTTAAGTCATCGCCAATATTTTTAAATCCCTTTTTGATGCTTTCTTCTATATTGCTAACATTTACCGGTTTTCCTTTCATTTTAAGCTTTTCGGTAGTGGTTAAGGCTTCTGGCACAATTGCCCACAGAATACCATATATGATAACACCAGTACCCGGAAGTAAAAAAGTAATTAGAATAAAGATTAGCCTTACCCAAAGTGCATCAAGACCAAGGTAATGGCCCAATCCGGCGCAAACCCCTCCTATTACTTTTTCATCAGCATCTCTGTAAATTTTCTTTTCATATTGTCGGTACTCTTGTTGTTGGTTTTGCTCTTGACGCGGTTCGCTTTCAAGATCTTCTTCTTCCATCATTTCTTGTGGTTGCCCAAGATTTGAAATAATCGAATCAACATCAATTTCTGTTACAACTGTTTTGTCTTCGTTTAGCTTTTCTTGAAACAATTCGGCAATTCTTGCTTCTATATCAGCAATTATATCGCTTCCTCCTTCTTCGTTTTTAAAGTAGGTTTTAATGGAGTCAAGATATTTTTTCAGCTTTTCAAAAGCTTGCTCTTCTATGTTAAAGACCAAACCTGAAATGTTTATGGATATAGTCTTGTTCATTACTTAAGATTTTTGGTTGTTTGTTTTACTGCCTGTTCTAATTCTTTCCATGTTCCTTGTAGCTCTAATAAAAAGCTCTTACCAAGTTCTGTAAGTAAATAATACTTACGTGGTGGTCCTGATGTTGATTCTTCCCATTCATATTCTAGAAGTCCTGCATTTTTTAACCTTGTAAGCAAAGGATAAAGTGTTCCTTCAACCACGAGCAGCTTGGCCTCCTTTAAGCTTGCTAGTATATCACTAGCGTACATACGCTGCTCGTGCAAAACCGATAAAATGCAAAACTCCAGAACACCTTTTCTCATCTGGGCTTTAGTGTTTTCAATCTTCATTTGTTGGTGGTGTTTAAGGGTGTTTCTGTGTTTTGATGATACAAATCTAAAACAAACTATAGTACTATGCAATACAAAGTACCATCTTTTATTTGGTAGTTTGTGATAAATAGTTCTATACAACTTCTAAACGGTTGTTTTCGTAGATAAACAAATTCATATTTTTATAGCATGAAAACTCAATTGGCCTTGTTGGCAATGCTTCTCTCCAGTTATACTATTTATTCACAAGACTTTAGCTATCCTTTGTTTAGTCACTGTGATTCACTTAGGGGGGCTTTAAGACCTGAAAGAACTTGCTACGATGTAAAATCTTATGACTTAAACATAGAATTTGACTTTGATAATAAATCTATTAAGGGCTATAATGACCTATTTATAAAGGTAAAAGACAACTTTAGGGTAATGCAAATAGATCTTTTTGAAGAAATGCAAATTGATTCAATTATACATGGTGGCTATAAATGTGATTATAAAAGAGATTGTAATGCAGTATTTGTTGAACTTAGATATGAAGTGGCCTTTGAGCATCATGAAACCATACGTGTTTATTACCATGGCACACCAACTGAAGCGGTAAAACCACCCTGGAATGGAGGCTTTGTTTGGGAAAAAGTTAAGGGTAAAGATTTTGTTTCTGTGGCCTGCGAAGGCTACGGAGCATCAAGTTGGTGGCCTTGCAAAGACCATTTAGCCGATGAGCCTGACAGCATGAAGATTGCGCTTACCATACCCAAATCTTACACGGCAGTATCAAACGGCAGATTAACAGATAAGCACAATAAAGGCGATAAATCTACATTTTTTTGGAAAGTAAGCTACCCTATAAATACTTACAACGTAACTTTTTACATAGGAGATTTAGTAAAAATAGAAGACCAATACAATATACTTGACTTGGCGTACTATGTATTGAGCCATAACAAAAGGCAGGCAAAAAAGCATTTTAGTAAAGAAGTACCCAAAATGCTTGAAGCCTTTGAACACTATTTTGGTCCTTACCCATTTAAAGACGATAGCTACAAACTGGTAGAAGCACCTTATTGGGGTATGGAACACCAAAGTGCCATAGCATACGGTAACAACTTGAATATAAACAATTGGGGTTTTGATTACATATTGGTTCATGAAAGCGGCCATGAGTGGTGGGGAAACAATGTGAGTTGTACGGACCATGCCGAATTGTGGCTTCATGAAGCCTTTTGCACATACAGCGAGGCTTTATATGTAGAATACTTTTACGGTAAAGAAAAGGCCGTTGAATATCTCAATACACAAAAAAATAAGGTAATGAACAACCAACCTATGCGAGGACCATATGATGTGAATTACGACAATTTTGGCAGTGCGGATATGTATTATAAAGGAACCAATATGCTGCATACTTTAAGAGAGCTTATTGAAGACGATGATCTTTGGTTTTCGATTATTAAAGGAATTCAAAAAAAGTATGCCTATCAAACGGTTACTTCTGCTGAAATAATTAGCTATATAAACCAACGAACAGGCAAAAATCTCAATGATTTCTTTGTTCAATATTTAGATTACGCCAACCCGCCAACACTTGAGTATGCTACAGCAGAAAATGAAGAGAAAAATAAAGTTATAGTTTATTTCAGATATACCACTGAGCTTAAGGCCTTTGATATGCCAGTGAGATACATTGTAAACAATAGTAAGGAATGGGTTGTACCTACTCACAGTTGGCAAGAAATTGAACTTACAAAAGAAGAGTTTCAAAGTTTTGAATGGGACCAAGAAAACTTCATGGTTTACTTTGAAAAATCAAAAAACATTAAACATTAATTTCTCTTATGAGTTTCAATTAACTATTTTTCAAGTTATTAAGGTTTTAGATTTTTAAAATGAGAAGTGTTTCTATAGCTAAAAAAGAGTTGAAGTTGCTAAAATTGATTCTAGATGAGTTTTTACAAGACTACGAGCATGCTTTAAATGAAGATGTGTTATCTAAAGAGATTCATAACCATTACTCAACTAAGATTGGCGAAGCTTATTGGAAGTACAAAGACTTAGAAAAAAGACTGAGCGCTTTTTAGTCTTTTTCCGCAGTGTTGGTAAGTGTTGTTTCCAAAATCTATTTATTCAAATAGTTTAACGGCATAATTGTATGCTGTAAATATGACTTTAACTACATTAGACTGGGCCATTATTGTCTTTTTTATAGGCCTTACGCTATTTATTGGTGTATATTTCTCAAAGAGAGCTTCAAAAAGTATTACCGACTTTTTTTTAGGAGGTAGAAAATTGCCTTGGTATGTTGCCGGAGTAAGCATGGTAGCAACAACATTTGCTGCAGATACTCCACTTGCTGTAACCGAAATTGTAGCTAAGAACGGAATTGCAGGTAATTGGGTATGGTGGAATATGATGATTGGTGGCCTGCTTACTACTTTTCTTTTTGCAAGATTATGGCGAAGGGCAAATATTCTTACCGAAGTTGAATTTATAAATATCAGATATTCAGGTAAACCTTCTCGTTTTCTAAGGTTATTTAAATCTGTTTATTTGGGATTAATAATGAATGTTGCAATAATAGCTTGGGTAAACCTCGCCTTTGTTTCAATTCTTGAAGTATTTTTTGACCTTAGCCATGCCGATGCCATTTTATACACTTTTGGTGTTTGTTTGCTAATTGGCCTTTACACTACATTATCGGGCCTTTGGGGAGTAGCTGTTAATGATATGTTTCAATTTGTTTTGGCAATGACAGGGTCAATTGCTCTCGCCATATTTGTTTTAAACAGCGATAAAATAGGTGGAATTGACGGTTTAAAGGCGAGTCTACCTGAATCAAGTTTTTCATTTTTCCCAACTATTGGAGAGCAAAGCGTAACAAGCCTTAGCGTAGGCATTGCATCATTTTTTGCTTTTATTGGTTTTCAGTGGTGGGCAAGTTGGTACCCCGGTAACGAACCCGGTGGTGGTGGCTATATAGCTCAAAGAATGATGAGCGCCAAAACCGAAAAAGACTCATTACTTGCCACCTTATTTTTTCAGTTTGGCCATTATTGCCTAAGACCTTGGCCCTGGATAATTGTGGCACTTGCTGCCATGGTGTTATATCCTGAGCTTGGCGAAAACGATAAAAAATTAGGCTATGTAATGGCCATGAAAGAATTTTTACCCGATGGCTGGCGTGGTTTAATGCTCGCTGCGTTTGGTGCAGCTTATATGAGCACAATTTCAACACAATTAAATTGGGGTGCTGGCTACTTAACCAACGACCTATTTATGCCTTTGAGAAGACGCAATAATGTAGCAAATAGGCAAAACACAAGTAATGAAGGTGAAAATGAAAAAGACCAAAAATATTTGGTTCGCGTTTCTAGAATAATGACAGTTGCGCTCGTATTTGTTGGCTGTTTTACCACCTTTTACATTGATACCATAAGCGGCGTATGGGCATTTATTATTGAATGTGGAGCGGGTCTTGGTTTAGTGCTAATACTTAGATGGTATTGGTGGAGAATAAATGCATGGAGTGAAATTACGGCTACAATTGCTCCTTTTGTAGCGTATTCGCTTTGCAAATTTGTATTTGTACGATTTGATGAAGCATGGGGTTATGATCTATTCACAGACCCTAGAACCTTCTTTTTTACAGTTGCGTTCACAACAATAAGCTGGTTGGCTGTTACTTTTCTTACAAAACCAGAACCCCAGAAACATTTACTCGCCTTTTATCACAGGGTAAAACCAGGCGGAAATTGGAAAATTATTAGCGGTGAAAAACCGATTTCAGTGATTAATGAAATCGGCCTTTGGCTCAGCGCTGTTGTATTAATTTACTCAGCATTGTTTTTTACGGGGAATTTAATTTTAGGCTTCAATGAGTCTTTATTATTAAATGGAATTTTACTCTTAATTTCTGGAATTGTGTTTGCTTTACTCTTTAAAAGATACAAGCTCGGTTAAGCATATTGATTTATATTCGGCTCAAATTAAAACAACCAAAAAATGGAAAATGATAGGTTACTAGATGATGTGATAACCACCGAAGGGTTTCAAGAAATGCAAACTGCAGATTTAGGTGTTCGGTTTGCAAACCTTTTTATAGATGGTATTATAGTAAGAGTTTTAAATACAGTTTTGACTTTAGCCATAGCTACAATTGAGCCTTCAATAGGTTATGTGGTTGGATTTCTAACTTACTTTATTTACTATATCGCACTTGAAGCGGCTACAGGGCAAACATTGGGGAAAATGATTACGGGTACTATTGTGGTTGATGAACATGGCCAAAAAATAGATGGCGGAAAAGCAGCAATTAGAACAATATGCCGAATTATTCCTTTTGAACCATTGTCTTTTTTCGGATCAAAAAGAAGAGGATGGCATGATACTATTTCAAAAACATACGTAATTAAAAAGCCCAAGTATTAAGTAATACGAAATAAAAAAAGGAAGCTGTCTAAAAATTCATTCGTCATTCTAACCTTGATTTGGAATCTGCTTATAAGTGTTGCATTTCAATTTTCAAGATCCTGAATCAAGTTCAGGATGACGTTTTTTCATCTTTTTAGACAACATCTTTTTTATTGGGGTTGAGATTAGCAAAATTTTACCGTGTTAGCACCACATAATCTTTGATAAGCCGTTTTAGGAAAGATGCATTGTTGTCGGGTTTGTCAATTCTTAACCTATTGGCAATAATGCTTGCCGTCGACTCAAGTGCCAAGGTATGAGCTTCATTTCTAAAAGCAGAGTATTTTCCCACTACCTCTTTAAGCAACAGCATTTCTTCTTCACTTAGGTTTACCACTTGCGGAAACATTACTTCATAATCGCTTAAAGAATCAAACTTTAAAAGGTTATCAAGTTTAAACCTTCTCTCCTTCTTTAGTACAACCACTACGGTATTGGCCATAAAATCGCCTAATCTTTGGTACTTATGCGATGATAAAGAAGTAAATACAGCCAAAGCTCCAAACGATGCGTAAATATCTAACAACCTAAAAAGCCAGCGCATCATATAATCTGTAAACTTTATTTCTCTTCCATCTATTCGCATTACCCTCAACCCTAAAATGAGTTTTCCAAGGGTTGCGCCTTTATTTAAACTTTCTAGTAGTAAGGTATAGCAAGTGAACGGAAGCCAAATGTAAGACTGCCAATAACTCACACTAAAAGAACCTTCAACAATGGCCCATATAATCACATTCAATAAAGCTAAAAAGATAAAGTCAATCATAAAGGCCAAAAACCGCATTAATGGAGATGCCAACTCATACTTTATAGTAACGTTTTGGCTCGTTGAAATTTCTATAATCTTCATGAAAGAATTAAACTAATGTTTTACCTTTCGAGCGTCTATGAAAGAATCTCGATTCGTTGAGCAAAATAATCAAAAATGGGCTGAACTTGAGCATGACATAAAAGGGGACTCAGGAAATCCTGAGAAAAAAAGTCGTCTTTTTATTCAAATCTCTGATGATCTTTCATATGCAAGAACTTTTTATAGAAACCGCTCTGTTCGGGAGTATTTAAATGGTGTTGGGCAATTACTCTTTAGTCAACTTAACCTTAATGAAAGGTTTGGTTTTCAAAAGTTTATTGCGTTTTTTACCGATACTTTTCCAAAAGCAATGTATGCCAACAAACGTGCAATGCTTGTTAGCTTTATTGTATTTGCATTAAGCTTTTGTGTAGGTGTTTTTACATCAATGCAAGATCCTGAATTTGCTAAGGAAATATTGGGCAGCGGATACATAAAAGTTACTGAAGAAAACATTGCAGCCGGCGACCCAATGGCCATTTATAAAGATTCTGGTGAATTTGAAATGTTTGTTAGAATTGCCTTTAACAACTTAAGAGTTGCTTTTATAACCTTTCTGTTTGGTGTTTTATCTTCTATTGGAACTTTAGTGGTACTAATTTACAATGGAGTAATGGTGGGAGTATTTCAGTACTTTTTTATTGAAAGAGACCTGTTTTGGACTTCCTTCTTAACCATTTGGACCCACGGAACCATTGAAATTGCATGTATAATAGTTGCTGGTGGTGCAGGTTTGCAGTTGGGTAAAGGCCTACTTTTTCCGGGCACATATTCAAGAATAGAAGCTTTTAAAATGTCAGGGAAATCAGCCCTGGTAATAATTGCCGGTATTACACCCCTAATTATTGCAGCTGCATTTATTGAAGGGTATCAAACCAGACATACCGAAATAAACGATTATATCAAATTAGGATTCATTTTATTCTGTTTGGCTTTTGTGCTATTCTACTTTTTTTGGTATCCTAAAACAAAATATAAAAATGGAAAAGAAACTTTTAGTGAGTTTGAAGAAGAGCCATTCCCATCTTCAACCGCCATTTTTAACACAAAAGAAATTTATGGAACAGGAAAACTCTTTTCTTTTTCTCTTGGGTATTGCGTACTATTTACAAAACAAACACTAACCCTACTATTTAGTGTGGCTCTAGCGTTTTCTTTAATTGTTTCTCTTTTTCCTGCGGGAACATTTATTGATCCAATAATAGCGGAATATGCAGGCTTTTATTTAGGGCAAATGTTTGATTTTGAAAACTACGGCAGCATGGCCATACCAGTAATCTTTGGTGTTTGGGCCATCTTGTTTTCAACTTCAATGCACTTTAAAAGGTTGTATTGTAACAAAGTTGATTTAAAAAGGTATGTTTCATTATTGCTAGCTAGCCTTGTGGTGGCCTTAATAATTGTACTTTTTACTTCAATTTCTACTTGGTGGAGCTCAATAATTACTTTCATCCTATCTCCGCTTATAATTATTGCACTGTGCATAAGTAACTTAGAAAACAAAAACATGCTAACTGGGCCCAAGCTCGTATTCAGTTATTTACGAAATAATTGGGGTAAATTTTTAGCGGTTAACTTCCTTTTTGGCATTTTAATTTGGACATTTTATATCGTTTCAATTCAGCTCGTAGACCCTATTGTGGCACCATTTATTGCAACACTGGTAACTGATAATATTGAAACACAGCAATTGGTTTATTTAGGCACCAAAGTATTTTTTGTTTCATTGGTTCCGTTTGCACAAGTATTCTTTATTGCAGTGAGCAGCCACTACATGTATTTTACGTTTAAGGAATCTAATACAGCCGAAAACCTTTTTGAAAGAATTAAAAAGTTAGTAGCTGAGTAAATGAGAATCTACTTTTTAATTATGACACTCTTAACCTTGGCCTTTAATTCAATAGCCGAAAACGAGCCCTTAAACAAAGAAAAGTGGGAGAAGCTATCAAAGGAATTAAACTACGAACGCGAAAAACCTCAACCTAAGGAGCCTAAAGAAGACATTAGAACTGGTAATTCTTTCAGGCCTTCTTCAGGAACAAAATTTGGAGATGTAAAATATCTGTTTATGGGTATTGTAGTAGTGCTTTTAGTAGTGCTCATTGTTTTTATGATAGCCAATAGCAAAGCCAACCCAAACTTGCAAAACCAACGCATTGCAATTGAAAAAATTGAACGAATAGAAGAGCATATTCATGAAGTAAACCTTGAAGATATCTTTGATGATTTTGTAAAATCTGGGGATTACACGATGGCCATACGAATAAGTTTTTTGAAAATAATAAAGGCTTTGTCAGAGCAAAAAATGATTAAATGGGAGAAACAAAAAACCAATTGGGAATACCATTCAGAGCTTAGCGATTTTGACTTAAGAAACGAGTTTGGGCAAATGATATCGCACTTTGAAAAAGCATGGTATGGAGAATTTGAACTCACTGAGCAAGAGTTCATAACGGTAAATGAGTTGTTTGAAAACTTTAAAACAAATTATACAACCATTGAACAAGCCGTATAAGCACATTTTACTTGCTATAGGCTTTATTGCCTTTACAGTAACTTCTTGTTCACAATCTGATTTTTTCGATTGGTCTGAATCCTATCGTGAAAACAGGGATTTTCCTTATGATATAAGTGTTTTTTACAGTTTGCTGCAAGAAACAAATGGCGGAACCGAAATACTAACCAACAACTTTAGACCCAAACTAAACAATGATTTAGATTCTAGCAACTTCATACAATTTGCGAGCAAAATTCAACTTGATACTCAAAAAGTTAGGGTGCTTAAAAACTATGTAGCACGAGGTAACAATGCCTACTTAATAAGCCGAAGTGCTCCAAACTTAGTTTTATCTTTTTTGTACGAAGATTTTGAATACAATTACTACAAATCAACTTATTCAAAAGAAGTACAAATTGTTTTTAAAGAATCGCAAGATTCTTTTGGCTTTGATTATAAGTACAATGATGAAGCCACTGAGTACGGTTGGGGATCTTTTGTGCATGATGAATACTTAACTGATTCGGCTTCACAACCACTACCCCTTGCCACATTTAACGATAGTAGCATTACTTTTTTTAAAGTAACCTTTGGTAAAGGAAGTTTCTATTTCCATACCAACCCTTTACTATTTACAAATTATCAACTTCAAAAAGAAGAAGCGTTTTATCACGCTCAAAAGGTTTTCTCTAAACTTAATAACGGCCCAATTTATTGGGACAAAAGTTATTTGTACCGTCAATTAGATGAAGAAACACCTGATAGAAAAGGCGCTTCTGTACTAAAGCTCTTTTTTACGCACGAAAGCCTAAAATGGGGATGGTTTGTTTTTCTAATAGCGGCGGTTCTTTTTGTATTATTCAGAAGCAAACGCGAACAACGAATAATTCCAATAATGGCTGTTAACAGAAATGAAAGTGTAGAGTTTGCAAAAAACGTTGGCAACCTATATTTCAAATCTGGCACTCACGGAAACATTGCACTTGAGATGTACAACATCTTTTTGCATGATATACGCCTTCAATATCAAATAGACACCAATAAAACTAAAGAAGAACTTATCGCAGCTCTTTTCAAGAAGTCGGGGCTTGAACTGGAGCGTATTGAAGGGTTATTTGAAAAATTTAAATTAAGGTTTAGTGAGTACGGCAAAAGCCAAGAGCTCATAGATTTATATAAAGAATTAGAACACTTTTACAAGAACAAGAAATAATGGATAATCTAAACGAAGCTGAGAACAAAGAAAACAGTCAGTCGCCAATAGATGATGGTCAAAGGTTTGACTCAGCGCCTGATTATAAAGAAATTGACACCTATTTTGTGCAACAGACTTTTGATAAGATTAGAAGTGAAGTAAAAAAGCTTATTATAGGAAACGAAAAGCTGCTAGAACTCACTTTGGTTGGTCTACTCTCGGGCGGCCATATTCTTTTTGAAGGTGTACCTGGCGTTGCCAAAACGCTAATTTCTAAGCTTCTAGCAAAAAGTATTGGAGTTAATTTTCAGAGAATTCAGTTTACACCCGATCTAATGCCGTCTGACCTCTTAGGTACTTCTATTTTCAATATGAAAGAGTCAGATTTTCAATTTAAAAAAGGACCAATTTTCTCAAATCTTATTCTTATAGATGAGATTAACCGTGCTCCGGCAAAAACACAAGCTGCATTGCTTGAGGTTATGGAAGAACGGCAAGTAACCATTGATGGCGTAACCTATCCAATGAGTCTGCCCTTTTTCGTAATCGCTACTCAAAACCCAATAGAGTCTGAAGGAACCTACCGCCTACCTGATGCGCAGCTTGATAGATTCTTATTTAAGTTAAAAGTTGGTCATCCTTCATTAGAAGAAGAAAAATCAATCTTAAATAAATTCAAAAGCACTTTTAATGTCTCCGCTTCTGAAGAAGAAGTTAACGAAGTAGTACAACCAGAAGATATTGCCAAATGCCAAAGCATTATTGAGCAAGTACATATAAAAGATGAGTTGATAGACTACATTGCTAAAATTGTACATGAAACCAGAAACCATGGTGAGATTTATCTTGGTGCTTCTCCAAGAGCATCATTAAGCATTCTAAAAACAGCAAAAGGAGTTGCCGCTATGCGCGGAAGATCATTTGTAACACCAGATGATATTCAAAACGTTTGTATTGCGGTGCTTAACCATAGAATCATTCTTACTCCTGAAAAAGAAATGGCTGGCGGAACTAAAAAGGAAGTTATAAAAAGCATACTAAAAGAAATAGAAGTTCCGCGTTAATGAAACTGCTTGCAGCAACATATTTAACCAATAGGTTCTTCTACATTTTAGGAGCGTTTGCAGGGCTTTTTATGCTCTCTTTTACAATAACATGGCTCTTTGCTACTATGCAAATTCTATTAGTGGTATTTGCTCTCATAACGCTTTACGATGCTTTCTTGCTTTTCAGTACTAAATTTCATCTCTTAGCCCAGCGAAATGTAAGCAGCATTGCTTCTCTGCATCATAATCATTTGGTTGAATTGATTGTGACAAACAAGTATTCACAAAAGCTTTGGGTCAAAATAATTGACGAAATTCCTCATCAACTTGAACAACGTGATTTTAAACTTGAAAGTAGTATTAATGGTAAAAAATTCAAGCGCTTTAAGTACTACATCAAACCTTTGGTTCGTGGAGAATATGCCTTTGGAAACCTAAACATATTCTGCCACACTGCTATTGGTTTAGTGAACAAACGAGAGATATTTCACATTGAACAAAGTGTGGCGGTGATGCCCTCAATTATTGAGATGCGTGAACAAGAATTACTAGCCATGCGAAACCTAAACTTTGGCAATGGCGAAAACAAGACGCGCTATTTAGGCAAGAGCTATGAATTTGATCAGTTAAAAAACTATGTGCAAGGTGATGATCCAAGAAATATAAATTGGAAAGCGACTTCAAAAACTCATAACTTAATGGTGAATCATTTTGAAGACGAAAGATCTCAACAGGTTTATTCAATTATAGATAAAGGCAGAAATATGAAAATGCCTTTTGATGGACTTACACTCTTTGATTATGCCATAAACGCAACCCTCGCTTTTAGCAATATTGTACTTAAAAAGCATGACAAAGCTGGTATGCTCACTTTTAGTGAAACCATTGACCGTGTGGTTCCTGCAGATAAATCACCAAGACAGCTCAATAAGATTCAATATGCACTGTATAACGAGCGCTACCATTATACAGAGCACAATTACGAGCTTTTGGCCATACAGCTAAGAAAATTGGTTCCTAACCGCAGTATGGTTTTCTTATACACCAATTTTGATACACTTGAAGCTGTAGAACGCTGTTTGCCTTCGCTCAAGATCATCAATAAGCTGCATAGATTAATTGTTGTATTCTTTACCAATACCGAGCTTGAAGAAATGAGCCAAAAGCGAGCAGGTGATGTGCTTGAAATGTATCATAATACCATAGCAAGAAAGTTCATTGTAGAGAAAGAGCAAATAGCAAAAGAGCTTCACAAGCACGGTATTACTTCAATTCTAACACCGCCTAAAAAGCTCAGTGCCAACACCATTAACAAATACCTAGAATTAAAATCTATTGGGGCGTTTTAAAATTATATTATTCTGTTTAATCCTATCTAATGTAGTAAAAGCAAAAACTAACTCATTAGATTTCAAAAGAAATACGGTCACTTTTACCCCTACTACTTTGGTCCATTTCATGGGTAAGCCTGGTATTGAATTAGGTTATGAAAGACTTATAAATGAGCGACTTGGAATATGTACAGAATTTTCTCTTGTTCGCGACCTATTCAATTTGTATGACCCATTTAATTTCAGCTCGAGTTTTAAGGGTGCCGTAGTAGGATTGTCAATAAAAGTCTATTCAAAGCCATTTAAAATACTGCCCATTTTTGGTAATCAACCAGATCCCGCATTTAGGCTTTTTGCATCTCCAGGTTTTTATCTTAATCATAATTCACGCTTACAAAACCATGAGTTTATGAGAGCAGACAGCAGTAGGTATATGGATCTATATACAGTTGTTAGGAATGAAACTGCCTACTTTCTAGATTTAGGTTTAAGAGATAATAATGGTAGATTCATAGCTGAATTTACTATTGGCCTTGGTTATGTAATTAGAAACACTACTCATGTTGATAGAGAAAACATAAACGACAACTTTACTTTAGCTGCCGGTGAGTACTTCCTTTTTGAGCATGAACCAGCGCAACACTATAATTTGCCCTTGATTCGATTTAAAATGACCTTTGGCTACAGATTTTAATCGACCGAATTTGTAATTCGAGTCTTGAGCTAAGTAGGATTTGAAATCCGACCGTTAGCAAAGTCTTGATTACAAATCAAGACAATTTTAAGTGACAAAGAAGATTCTTAATCCTTGCTGATAAAACTCACCTTCTCAGGATTAATTCTTAGCTTTTTAATTCTTGTAATTGGCCCAGTGCAATAACTCTTGTGGCATTCAATACAATTCATAATAATATTGTTATGCATTGCCGGAATTGAATCTTTAGGCGATTCTTTTATCGCTTTAATAGAGTTTAAGTAAACATCAGAAAATGAAGCGAATACAGGGTCTCCAATTATATGCTTTTTGGTTGGCTCAGCAGTTTTTATAGCATCATGTACAAAACTGTAATCTGGTACTTTTCCTTCTTTCATTGATGTTTTTGCAGCTCTCAGATCTTCATCCATTTTACGCATTAGCAGGGCCAATGCGGTTTCGCCATTTGGATTTAACTGCTCTCTTTTTACCGTATCTACATCACACATTGCCAATGAGTCTTCATTGGTCTTAGATGATTCGCTGCCTTTGTTTTTTTTAGTTCCGCAGCTTGCTAAAACCAAAGCAAATGCGAATGCCAATACTAAATGCCTTTTCATAATTTCGAAATTACTTCTTTAAAATCGTTCCAAACCGCTCTCTCAACAGGTAATGGAGCATTTACTTCAATTTTCTTTCTAGAGATTGGATGTTCGAATGAAACACCTGCAGAAAACAAACAAATGGATTCATCACTCAACCATTTGGTTTTACCGTACTTTTTGTCGCCAACCACCGGACAACCAATATTTGCCATTTGACTTCGGATCTGATGTGTTCGGCCGGTAATGGGTTTCACTTTTATCAAAGAACGATTATTAATCGTAGCTATCAATTGGTATTCAAGTATTGCGCTTTTACTGTTTGGCACTTTTTCGTCAAAAACTTTCCATCTTGTAGTTCTCGGAAGCTTTTTAATATATTGCTCAATTCTACCCGTTGGTGCTTCAGGAACACGCTCAGTAATTATGTAATACGTTTTTTCAATCTTTCTCTCTAATTGTAATTCACGCATTGCGTTACCTACCCTTCTAGATTTTGATATGCTCATAAGGCCACCAGCTACCCTATCTATCCGCTGTAATAGCAACCAAAAATTGGGCTTACCTAAATAATCAAATAAGAGCTCGTTCACTCCTTTTTCTTCATTCTTATCTTTTTGAGCTAACATGCCAAATGGCTTGTTTACTACCATAAGATGAATGTCTTTATAAATGATTTGTTCTTCCCAATTCATTCTGCAAAAATCAAAAAAGCAAGTCGATTGCAGTGCATTAAAGTAAAGGAGTATCGGGAATCATGCCACATTTCAATTCGATGGAGTCCCAAACAAGTATAGGACGAGATGAATTCCAATGTAACCAGCAATTTCGAGAGTCCCCAAATTATCAGAGAAATCGCTCTCACAAAAGATTATTTGATGCATTTTTTTGATTTTGGTGTAAAATAACTGAAACACTTTTTCACTTATAACCTGTGCCTTTTAGAGCACTTAATTCAATTTGACAAAATGCAAGGCACTCTTAGGCCGAATACATTTTTTGGGGTTTAAGCGCCTACATTTTGCCAACATTCAAAAGCTCAAGCTTCTGTATAGCTCATTATTCAATACACTCAACCAAAAGAGTTTATTGCATAAGTCAGGTTAAAGCATGATTTTCGAGCAAATTTTACTTTGATGAACTACTCATATACCGTTTTAGACCGTTTTTTAAGATATGTACAGATAGATACACAATCAGATCCGCATAATGCCGAAACTCCTTCTACTGAAAAACAAAAAGACCTAAGTCGCATATTGGTTTCAGAGCTTAAAGAAATGGGTATTGAAGATGTTGAATTGGATGATTGGGGTTATGTATATGCTACTTTACCAAGCAATACCGATAAAGATATTCCAACAATTTGTTTTTGCTCACATGTTGATACTTCGCCAGAAACTACAGGAAAAGATGTAAAACCGCAGATAGTAAAAAATTACCAAGGCGGTGATTTAGTTCTTCCTGCTGATAACAGCATTGTAATTAAAGCCGAACAACACCCTGAATTGGCCAATTCTATTGGACATGATATTGTAACTACCGATGGAACAACCCTTTTAGGTGCCGATGACAAGGCTGGATTGGCCGAGATTATGGATATGGTGCATTACTTTCAGCAAAACCCAGAAGTAAAGCATGGAAACATTAGAATACTATTTACTCCTGACGAAGAAATTGGTCGTGGTGCCAATAAAGTTGATATTGAAAAGCTTGGTGCCAAATATGGTTATACTGTTGATGGCGAAACACGTGGGTCAGTTGAAGATGAAACATTTAGTGCTGATGGTGCTGAAGTAATCTTTCGTGGAGTAAATGTGCACCCGGGCTACGCTAAAGGTCGCTTAGAAAGCGCCATAAAGATGGCAGGTGACTTTTTAGCGGCGCTTCCAAAAGACACATGGAGCCCAGAAACCACCAAAGGAACAGAAGGTTTTGTGCATCCATACGAAATCAAAGGCGGTATTGAAGAAACGAGCATTACCATGATTCTGCGCTCGTTTAAAGATGAAGATTTAAAGGCACATGCCAATAGGCTTGATGAAATGGCCAAAGCTGTTATGAAGAACTATCCAAACAGCAGCTACGAAATCAAGGTGAGTGAGCAATATAGAAATATGAAGAATATTTTGAACGATTGCCCACATGTAACTGACTATGCTGTTGAAGCCATTGAGCGTGCCGGAATGAAAGTTAAGAGAGGAAGCATTCGTGGTGGAACAGATGGTAGTAAACTCTCATTTATGGGGTTACCTTGTCCTAACCTTTTTGCGGGTGGACACAGCTTTCATTCAAAAACCGAATGGGTGAGCGTACAAGACATGCAAAGTGCCGTAAACATGATCATAGAGTTAGTTAAAATCTGGGAAGAGAAAGGTGAACCCCAATAGAATTATGAATTTTGAATGATGGATTTTGAATTTTGATCTTTGATTAAAGACCTCAAATTCATTACTAGTCACTAAAAATCTAGTTACTTTTAACTATTTACTGATAACTTATAACAAATAACCGCTTTGAGAATAATACTTACTTGTTTGCTTTTAATTTTTGGCGGTGCCCAAATGGTACAAGCGCAAGATTGGGATGCATTTATAGCCGCTTTTAGTGAAGATGGTAGTGGCGAAGGTAAACTTGATACCATGAATGCTGCTGATTCATTGGAGTTGGCTGAATTGACCTTTAGAAATCTTTTTGCGAATAACAAAATGGTTAAACCTCGCAAAAGCAAATTCTATATCATAAGCTATTTGCATTGCGCACGCCATATGTATTTAGATCCTGACCGTGAGCTCATGCTAAGCTTGCAAGATGTTAGGCCCAAGATTAGAAAAACTTCTTTTTACTACAACAAAGAAAAGAAGCTGTATGGTAAGGTGGTATATTTCTTTATTACTGAAATGGTGCAAATTGACGACGATACTGCAATTATTCGTGGGGGCTATTATCAAGATGATGACCATTGCGCCGGCCATAAATACTACATGAAGCGTGTAGATGGTTATTGGGAAATTGAGCGAGTAACTATAGAGTGGGTGTTGTAGTTAATTCTCAATCACATACTTCCTAAAGTCCTTAGATAATCTAATCATATACTCGGCTACAGGTTCTATAATAGCTTTTTCTGATATTTCTTCCCGGTTTGGTGCATAATCTCTGCCTTTAATGTTATTGAATTTTTCTTGCCATTCTTTGGGTAACTTTTTCATTGATAAAATGCTTCCATCACCCCATACTTCTGGATTCATTTTTTCTAGCTGTGCTTCAGGTGAAATCATAAAGTTGGCCACCACCATAGCCGCCGCTTTGTTGACTGAATGTGCTGGGATTCCCAAATAATGTGAGTTTTGAATTGTGCCTTTTTCAAAAACATAAGCTCTAGCACTTTCAGGAAAAACACCTTGTGCAATTTTATTATCCACTTCGCTATCATTATTGCTCATGGTAAACCACAATTCGCCATTAGCAAATAGCTGATGCATTTGCCCCACTGAGTTTGGAAAGGTGCTTCCCTCCTTCCACATAAAAGGCTTCATTTCTTTGAGTATAGCCCATAATTCACTTGACAACTCGTTATAAAGCGCTTCATCAAAATCGCCGTTGAGTACGTCTCTCCCACCGCCAATTTCGGCCAACCAGCTCTTAAGTACGGTCATGCCTGTAAAACCTGTTTCAATGGTAAAAACACCTGGGTTTTCTTTAACCCATTCCTTCATTTCAATTAATGATTTGGGTGGAGTCTCCACCTTATCTGAATTATAAATAATGGCCAATTGCACATTACCCCAAGGACATTCATAACCATCAGTTTTTTGTTGAAAATCATAGCCAATAAAAGGGTTTTCAAAGTCAATGAACTTTGAATTCGGCAACTGTTTTACCCAAGGGCCGTGTAAGGCTTCAATTTGGCGCAATTGATAAAATGTTTCTCCATTAATCCAACAAAGGTCAATTTCACTTTTGCTTTTGCTGGCTTCAAGTTCGGTCATTAAAGTAGTTACAATCTGGTTTCCTTGGCCATTCAATAGTTCTAATTCAATACCATAAAGTTCTTTCACCTTTGGCTTTACATAAGTATTCATGTATTTGTTAATAAGCAAATCCCCTTGCCACATCATCATGCTTACGGTTTTGCCTTTGGCTTCGGTCTCCATTTCATTCCATGAAAGTGTATTCAGATTATGTGCTTGTCCATTTTTTTGACTTGATGAACAAGAATTAAAAAGTATAGCAATAACAAGAGGTAAACTTTTAATAAACGAATTCATAACTCTAGACTTTGAAACGAAAATGTTTTATGTACGGATTATAAATTAGAAACTTAATCAAGCAAAGGCTCTAGCGCTTTCCACACCGTTTGTGCAACTAGTTTATGCCCTTCTTCAGTAGGGTGAATACCGTCAGAAAGGTTTAATTCTTTTTTTCCAGCTACTTTTTCAAGTAAAAAGTTAAGTAAGGGCACATCTGTTTCATTTGATACATTTATAAATATTTCTCTGAACTCACGTGCATATTCATCGCCCATATTGGGGGGCACTTCCATTCCACAAAGCAACACCTTTACATTAGGGTTTGCACTCTGAACTCTTTTAATGATTGAAACAAGATTGCTGTGTGTTTCTTCTAATGGCAAACCTCTTAATCCATCATTAGCCCCAAGTTCAAGTACAAAAACATCAACAGCTCCTTTAGTTACCCAGTCTACACGTTGCAAGCCCCCTGTTGTTGTTTCGCCGCTTACACCAGCATTTACACATTCATAATTTAGTCCTAAAGAATCTAATTTCATTTGAATCAAATTTGGAAAAGCACTTTCAGGGGCTAATTGATAACCAGCTGTAATACTGTTACCAAAAAATATAATCTTCTTTTTCTCTTCAACTTTTTTTTCGCCTAAATCTTCAGTTTCAACCACCATTTTTTGTGATTTATTTTCTTTTGAATTTGTATTACAAGCCACAGAAAAGACGGTTAAAATAAGGGCTGCAAAAAAGATGTTTTTCATTTGACAAATGTATTGTGAAATAAAGTGACTTCTATTTTAAGATTAAATAATGCACTTCTAACTAGCTCTTTCTACATTTAGTAAAGCATTTGGAATACATGAATTTGAAAAGCCTTTGAGTAACTAAACTTTTAGTGATTGATAGATCTTTTGGTTAAGATTGGTTAAGCTAATGAACTATGCTTAATTGCAAAGGATTATTGTAGGATGCAAAAGGCGATTATTTCTGTTCAAAATGTGAGCAAGAGTTTTAACAATGAAAATAAGGCGATTGAAATTCTTCATTCTTTGAGCTTTGATATAAATAAAGGAGAAACCATATCAATCACAGGACCATCGGGCAGTGGAAAAACTACACTATTGGGCCTTTTAGCAGGGCTTGACACCATTACTGAAGGGTCAATCACTATTGATGGAGAACAAATTGAAAAAATGAACGAAGACCAACGCTCAAGTCTTCGATTACATAAAATGGGGTTCGTTTTTCAAAACTTTCAATTACTTCCTAATTTAACGGCTATTGAAAATGTAATGGTTCCTTTAGAACTTTTAGGTGCTACAAACCCGACCAAAAAAGCTAAAGAGCTTTTGGCTCAAGTAGGTCTTGACCATAGAAGCCAACACTATCCAACCCAATTGAGCGGAGGCGAGCAACAAAGAGTAGCCATTGCAAGGGCCTTTGCTCATAACCCAGTTTTATTAATGGCCGATGAACCTACCGGAAATTTAGATGAAGAAACTTCTGACAAAGTTGAGCAACTCCTTTTTGACTTAAATAAAGAGAAAGGCACAACCTTGGTAATTGTAACCCATGACCTTGAGCTGGCATCTAAAACCAATAGAACTCTAAAACTAAAAGGTGGCAGACTTGAAAAGTAACATATCATGGTACATAAAAATGGCCATAAGAGATAGCAGAAAGCAACGCGCCCGGCTGCTTTTATTTATATCGGCCATAGTGCTAGGGCTTGCAGCCATGGTAAGCATTAATACATTTATTGAAAATGTAAAGAATGATATTAACGCTGAAGCGAAAGGTCTTTTAGGGGCAGACCTTGTAATTAGAGACAACAAAAGACTTGATAATGAGATAGATAGTCTTATAGATGTTTATAAATTGCAAAAAGCAGAGCAGTTGCGATTTAATAGTATGGTAAGGGTTGTAAAAAATGAAGGTACGCGACTGGTAAATGTTGTTGGAACTGAAACCAGTTTCCCATTTTATGGACAGATTGAAACCGAGCCATTTAATGCTTATGCTAAAATTGGTTTAGGCAACAAATGCGTTGTAGATAAAACCTTAGCCATACAATTTGATATTGAAACAGGAGATAAAATTCAACTGGGCGAGCTAGAATTTGAGGTGCTAGGTAAAGTGGTGAATGCACCCGGCCAAACGGGCTTTAGCTCAGCTGTGGCGCCTTCAGTTTACATTCCATTGGGGGCTGTTAAAGGTACCGGGTTAATAAAATTTGGAAGTAGAATTAGCGAATACCGTTACCTTAAGGTTGAAGATAAAAATACTTTGGCCCTCATTAATGAATCTTTTGAACTGCTCGCCAAAAATAACTCCATAAGGTTACAGAGCTATAATGAAAGAAGCCAACAAACGGGTGAAGCATTTGGTGATGCTGGTAATTTTTTAAACCTCGTAGCATTTATAGCCCTTTTATTGGGCTGCTTGGGTATAGCCAGTAGCGTCAATATTTACTTAAAAAGTAAATTTAAAGATATAGCGGTTTTGGCCTGTATTGGTATTCCTGCTCAAAAAGCATTCTACATATTCATTATTCAAATTTTAGTTTTTGGATTTTTAGGTTCAGTTGCAGGTGTTATTCTGGGTTCGGCAATAGCTTATTATTTGCCGCTTGTCATGTCAGATTTTTTACCTGTTGAAGTCAATTTTGCCATATCATATAGCGCAATTCTTTTTGGAATGGCTGTAGGACTACTGGTTTCTATAATTTTTACATTACCTACCTTTTTTAAACTGGCTCAGGTTTCGCCACTTATGGCCCTTAAATCGTTTATAGATGATATTAAGATTAAAGTTTGGCAAACGTGGCTTTCAAGACTTATTATTCTAACTTTTATTATTGGTTTTAGTTGGTATTTACTTCAAAGCTCAAAAGATGCCTTCATTTTTACGTTTTCTTGCGGTATTGCCATATTGCTGCTTGCGGGTATCTCACAAATGCTTAAATACCTGGGCCGAAAACTGATAAGACCCGGCTGGTCTTTTGTAATGAGACAGTCTCTTTCTAATCTTTTTAGACCCAATAATCAAAGTACTACATTAATTAGCACTATTGGTTTAGGCACCGCTTTAATTTCTACACTGTTTTTTACACAAGACATGCTTTTAAACAAGGTGAGTTTTAACTCAAGCAATGACGATCCTAACATGATCTTATTTGATATCCAGAGCCCACAATTGCAAGATGTTGGTGACTTTGTTAAAGCACAAGAAATGCCATTAAAGGCTACAGTACCTATAGTTACCATGAGATTAAAAATGCTCAGGGGCAAATACAAGTCATTCTATTTTCCTGAAGGAAACGACGATGATTTTACAGATGAAGAAAAAGAAGAACAGGTACGTGATTATATTTTTAATAGAGAATGGCGTGTAAGCTTTAGAGATACTTTAAATGACAACGAAAAAATTATAAAAGGTGAATGGATTGGCAAGTACAATGGCGAAGGGCCTATTCCTATTTCGCTTGAAGAAAGAAATACAGGAAATATGAAGGCAAAAGTTGGAGACCTGCTAACTTTTGATGTTCAAGGGGCACCAATAGAATGCTATGTTGCCAGCGTAAGAGAAGTTGATTTTAGAAGAATAGAAACCAACTTTACCATACTATTTCCAATTAATGTTTTAGAGAAAGCACCGCAAACTCATGTTATTATAACACGAGCTAGCTCGCCAATGGCATCAGCACTTTTTCAAAAAAATCTTATTTCAGAATTTCCGACCATCTCAATTGTTGATCTTAATTTCATTATTGAAACCGTAACCGAGATTATTGATAAACTTAAGTTCGTAATCACATTTATGTCGCTTTTTAGCATACTTACAGGATTAATTGTTTTGGTGAGCTCAATTTCAAATAGCCGATACCAAAGAATTAAAGAAACCGTATTGCTTAAAACGGTGGGTGCATCAGCTAAAACTGTTTTACAGATTAATTTAATTGAGTATGCTATAATTGGCTTTTTTGCCGCCTTGGCTGGTATTATACTAGCAATTGCGGGCTCTTATGCATTGTCAATATTTTTATTTGATTCTGTATTCATACCCACTTTGTCAAGCTTAGCCATACCATTAATTTCAATACCTGTTTTGGTGCTTGCTATTGGATATTTTGGCGTAAGAAGCATTACCAAACAACCGCCTTTAGATATTTTGAGAAAGGAGAATTAGAAGTTTTTTAAAAACGATCTAGCACAGTATCAAATTAATATTCATAAAAAACTTCGAGAGCATAAAAATCAACTTTTATAAGTTGCCTCTATCACAAGCTATTCAATGACATGGAGGCCTAAATTTTTATACTTTTCTTTTCAAAACGAATAAAACGTATTTCTTTTCGTTAAGAAACTTTTCAGGATCCACAGCCGCAAACTCCTTGTCCGCTTTTTTTGAAATAGCATCCCTAATATCTTGAGTCATGTAAAACAACTTTGGAAGTTTAATTTTCATTTTAGCAACGCCAAAGTCGGCTCCAGGCACCACAAAACGCTCAATATATAAATTCACTAGTTTTAGAGTTGGAACACAGTTTGGCGTAATATCAATTTCTTTTTCTATTTCGAAAGGGCCATTGGCCAATTCTTTTTTAAAGCTATCAAAAGTGTGTCCAGATTTACTTTTTCCCTTTTTATGAAGCCTGAAGTAGTCAGTAATTATCCACCTTCCATTTTCTTCCATCAGCTCTTCAACTAGCCCAAATGCTTTCTTTAGATCAATATATTGAATTGACTCCGAGTTAATAATGGTTCCAAATTGCTTTCTCTCTTTGAAATCTTCAAACTTCATATGATGACATTTTACCATGGGGTATTTGGCATCAATATGTTTTTTCTGATTTATGTCTGGAGTTAAAGCTTCTACAGAAAACCCGCTTTTCACCAATATATTTGATAGCCCACCCATTCCGCAACCAACATCTAAAACCAAAGAGTCTTTCTGCGTAACTTCTTCAGCAATTTTCTCAGCATACCTTATTTGAGCTCTTTCAACATCACCAATTGATATATATAATGGGTCGGTATTCGGATCGTCAAAATAACCATAATGAAGCATATCAGTATTTAAAAGCTTTGAATAAAGCTTTAGCTCAAGATCTCCTTTCGCTCTTTCGTATTTAGGTTGATTACGCTTCCATTTGCCAGCTTTTATCCATTTAAATGGATTTATCAATGGCAGAACCAATTTTCCTATTTTCATTCTAAACTTTCTAAAGCAAATTTACCTGTATAAATATGGCTTGCTTTAGGAAACCATTCCATTTGAAGAGTTTGTGAATATGAAAAATTAAAACCCTTATTCTGATAAATACTTAAGATCTACTTTTTCATCTTTAATATCATAGACTTCCGGCACTTTTAATCCTAAGGACTCAATCTCATTTAGGTTATCAATTTTCAAAAAAGATAATCCGGAATCTTTACTAGAAACATGCTCTACTTCTTGTTTACCTGTGTAAGTAGTAATATCATCAACAAAAAAGTCAAAATGCCAAATAGAATCGGAACCAGTAGGTCTAGAATCCCCTCTAAAAATAGTGTTTTTATCATCATATTATAGTAATCCTATGTGACCATATAATACCTACCATATTTAGATGATTGGAATCTCTTTTGAAAAAGCCATTACCAAAAGATGCTTTGTATGCGTATTCAGAATCTGGAGCTTCTTGCCCCCCACTAGCGTCTTTAGTAAAATTAAATATCTGCATATCCCGTTGAGTAACCTTAAAAGTGTCAAAACTAAAACTGAAATAACCTTTCGATGTGTCAAGGATAGAGCATTTTCCATCGAATGAATCTAGAAGAACTACATCAATAATAAATTCATTACTGCCTTAAGGAAACATCTTTGATGTGAGCGTATCTTGTCAAGATGCACGGAGAAATAAACAGATTATTACCAATGAAATTGAATAATGCTTCATTCAATAAATATATTTTTTGTTAAAACTTCACCGTTTTCCAAAGTCAATCTGGCAACTGAAATTCCTCTTGGCAAAGCAAAGGTTGCTCGTTCACCATTTTTCATTTGTTGTGAAAAGTGAAGCTTTCCATCTACACCATAACATTCGAATTGGCCTTGATAATCAGAATTGTAAATAACTAAACCATTTTTTCTTGTTTGAATGTTCAGTTTTAGTTCTTCATATTGTTTTCTAGCTGTTGGTCTATCTGTAAAAAGAACTTCCACACGCATAATAGTGTCATTACTTCCGCCACCAAAATCGTCATTTATTGGAGAGAATTTAACCAATGGCCATTTTTCATCTTCAGTTAAAAACTCCCAGTTTACATAGAGACCTTTTTGCTCAAAAGGGTCACCTATAATTGGAACTGTTTTTATTATAAATTCAAAACGTCTTTGCAGTCTAATAACATTAAACCATCCTTCAGATGTCTTTACTCTTCCGTGTCCATTAACTACATAATCCATCTTTAGCTTTACATGAATCGTAAAAATTCCTAGATCTTGCTTTGTAGATGCAGAATCGCTCATTGCGCTATCAAAGCTCATTGGTGTGGTGTAATATGTAGCGGGTTCGTCAAAACCAAATCCTACTATGCTAGGAAGGTCAAACAAAACTGGCGTAACCCCTACCACCATTAGGCTATCTCCTACTGTTTTTGCAAAAGTTACTCCAAGAGAAGTATTAAAAGCCATTTCTGCGCCTTCAATATCATCTCCACCCGCTGCTGATGCTGGATCAACTAGGTTTTGATATGCTATTGAATCAACAAAAAATTCACTTATGTCGAGACTAAAAGTATCAGCATCATCCAAATCTTCTAACGTAAAGGGGAAGTCTCGCAAGCTAAAATCTGAAATCATTACCCTATTCTCATCACCCAATTCAGGAAAATCATTTGAAGTAATTGTAATCTGAGCATTGCATATTACCGATGAAAGAACAAGCGAAAAAACTAAAACGTGTTTCATAGCATTTTTACCTCTAAACTAAATTTCACTCACAATATAGTGCATCTTCTTGAGTCATGTAAATAACACCTAGCCTTGGGTGAATTTGGTCACCAAAAACTATTGAATTAAAATCATCATCTTGATAAAAGCACTTGCGAATACAAAAAGCACCATATCCCTTAATGGTGTTTCCATTTTCTAAAATAATATCAAAACTGAAGCCATATATCCCATTTTCAACTGTTCCATCTGATAGTTTTCCATCCCATTTGGAATCTTCCTTTTCTACAATGAGCTTCTTCTTTTTTGAATAAAACTTGAAATTATTTGTTTCAAATTCCATTTGACCACCTCTTGCAATAAGAATGAATTCATCATTAAGCTCATCTCCATTTGGTGTAATACAATTTCCGTAAAACATTGACGGCCATGATTCTAAAAAAGTATCAATATCATTTTGATTACCAGAATACTCAATATAACTCGCTGGAGGAAAGCACTCTCTTGGAATGTTCAATTCCTTTAAATCGCTATTACATGATGAGAGAAAAGCCAAAACTATGGCTGTGACAAATGTATTTTTCACATCTAATTTTTAGTAGGATGCTAATTGCAGTAATTTATCTCTTGTCTCGTGTCATAAACATCACCAACAGTAGGGTGAAGCTGATCTCCAAAAACTGCCGATTCAATATCATCACCTGACTCAAAGCATTCTCTTACGCATACCATTCCATAGGCATTAAAACGCTCTTCTGGAGAATAAATAACCTCTATTTTAAAACCATAAATACCATTTTGCACCGAGCCATCGGCCAACTTACCATCCCAACTTTTGCGTCCTTTAAATTGTGCAACTATATTTTTCTTTTCATCGTAAACAACCATTTTTCGCCAGTCATATTTTTCTGATTTTGATAAGTGAATTATTAAAGTATCGTTGGTTTCGTCGCCATCTGGTGTAATACAGTTTGGATAAAAATTTTGTTGCTGAGAAAATCGTGAAGTAAAAGCGCTGCCTACATCAAATGTAAATTCATGAGCTTGCGGAAAACACTCATCGGGAAACTCGAGTGCTTCAGGATCTTTGGTACATGATGAAATTGCCAAAACAGCTAATACTGAAATAAATAGGGAGATTTTTTTCATTTGATTTTTCGATAAAACACAGTTTGCCTCGTAAAAATATACTTGAATCCTTTATTTGTGGCTATTGTGCACAATATTGTTGCGTTTAGGTTATTATTGATTTAATGAAATTGAGATTGGGTCAAAAAACACAAAAAACACTTGCCATTGCATTACCAATTCAATGGGTAGTTTTTAAGCTTGTTTCGTTGGCTAGTTCAGGAATAGAATCCATTTATAGTAATGGCATTTTTAAAGTGATTTCAGGCTTTCAAAAAATGGCTTTTGGGTGGATACCTTTTAGTATAGGTCAAATAGTATTTTATTTTTTACTCGCGTTTTTTGTTTGGCTTCTATTTAATGGTATTAGGTCATTGAAAAATGAAAAAAGAAAAACACTATATACATGTTTTAATGCTTTAGCAGCCCCACTAAGTCTGTTATCAATTATCTACTTCTTTTTTATGATTTTGTGGGGTTTTAATTACGAACGACAGCCGCTAGCCGAGAGTTTAAAATTAAAGCAAAATGAAATTGAACTTATTGACTTAAAAAATTTAGCAGAAGAGTTAATAGAGGCAACAAACAACTCAAGAGCAAAAGCTACAAATAGAGATGATACCTGTTTGGTATTATCATTTAAAAACAGCGATTATTTTAAAATGGCGAAACAAGCTTTTGAGAATTTAGGTACCAAAAGCAACTTGTTCATTAATAAAAACCCTTCGGTAAAGGCTGTGGCTTTACCTCAATTAATGAGTCTCTTTGGCCTGGGTGGTATCTACTTCCCTTTTACGGGCGAAGCCAATGTAAATATGCATCAGCCTGATTTTAAATTGCCCTTTACCATTTGCCATGAAATGGCGCACCAAGTAGGCGTTGGATCTGAAGCTGAAGCCAACTTTGTAGCTTACTTGGCCTGCAAGGCATCTGATGATCCAGTATTTAATTATTCAGGCAACTTAGCGGCTATGCGGTATACGCTACATGCCATTCATAAATCTGATTCAGCCGCATTTAATGATTTGATAATTACTTGCAACAAAGGAGTACTTCTTGATCTTGAAGAAAACACATTATACTGGGAACGTTTTGAAACCCCTATTAATGATTTTTCAAGATGGATAAATAATCTCTATTTAAAATCAAATGGTCAGCCAGATGGTGTTTTGAGCTATGGCAAAATGGTTGAGCTTATGGTATGGAATAAGAGAACTACCAATAGTAAATTAATTGAACAACCTTATTTTCCAAAAACGAAAGACGAAATAAGGCCCATAATTGAGAAAGTTAGCCTACCATATAAATACACCTGTGCCTTGTTAGGAAGTATTACATTAGATTCAACAAAAACAATACACTCAAAATTTATCGTTGTTAAAGAAATAGCCGGATTTGAACATAAGATTGTTTTAAATAAACGATCAATGAAGCATCAACTGTTCTTACATAAAAACGATGATTATGAAACCGTTGATTTATGCTATAGCAACAATTTTGGCAAAATTATAATTGAAGAGAAGGCCACCATAAATGCGGACTTAAGTGTTGAGATAAATGCTACAATGCTAAACTGCTCTAAAATTAATGATTCACTAACCGTTTGTGATTCAATTTTTGATACACAATTGCTTAATGATAATAGTGCCAGTAGTAATCTTATTCCTTAATAAAACGTTGAATAGAAGTACCATTAACGTTTTGCAGCTTGAGTATGTACATTCCCTTTTCCAAATTATCAAGCGTAATTGTATTTGTAGCTATACCGTTTTGAATGAGTTTTCCATTTAGATTATAAATCTCGAATGCATTTCTATCAGCAGAAAGAATGCTAATCTTATCATTTACAAGTGTTGGAAATATGCCTATTTTATTTGCTGAATTGCTAAGCCCTACTGTTTTTTGTACTCTTCCTTTTTTACCTTTTTCGGCTTGTTCAATTGACTTATTTGCAGTGTTTTGAATGATAGTAATAGTACTCATTTGCTCAGTAATCCACTCATTGCTAATGGCTATAGCATAAAAATATACCGCAGAATCTCCAAACTCAATAACGCTCTTGGTTGATACTCCTTCAACCCCAGTAAATGATTTTCTAAATACATTGTAATGTACAGTTTCTGAGTTTCTTCCTTTATAATTAACGGTATCTTCAACAGCCATTACAGCAAGTTTTACAGAAGTCCAATCGGTAGTGATTTCACTCATAAGCACTACTTTAACATACATGGAGTCATCCCCCATTTCAAATGTGGTCTTTGAATTAAATGATGCTAATTTTCCCTTATAATCATCAAATAGCCCAGTATTATCAAAGTTGGCCCTTGGCTTGGTTTCTCCTTGAATCACAATTTGCGGAGTGCTACCATAAATGTCATAAAACTTTGTTCTGTCATCATTCTCAGCTCCATTATGGTTATTTAGCTTACAATCGTTGTAAGGCCTGCTGGGGTGGTATGAGATGTGAATTACATCAGAATTACTATTTGCAAGGTTGCTATGCAACTTTGGATTTCTAGAACCGCAAACACTACAATTAGTATTTGTAAAGTGTTCAACAATCACATTTCTTTCAGTTTGAGAGAAAACAATAAAACTAAGAAAAACAAAAAAGGAAGTTATTAGTGATTTCATTGAGATTGGCATGTTTAGGCCTATTTACAAACCCAATTCTCAAATAGTTCCAAAGTTTTAAATAATCAAATATATTTATGAGAAATGGTCACTATTCAGTCCAATAATCAAAAACGATAGGTGGGCCTGCGAGTAAATTTTTTAGTTGCGTTCTAACATCGGCATGCGTTGGGTCTGCATCATAAATCTTCAAATTCTCAAGGCTGGTAAACACAACATGCAAAGCCAAATCATAATCTTTATTTAGCCTAGAATCGCCAGTGTCAGCTTTCTTACCTGCGTGCACCCAAAGTGTTGATTCAAGTGTGTCAAGTCTCTTTAATTGGTCTAGGGCAAATGAAATTTCATCTTCAGTAACTGAGTCTTTTAAGTTTAAATAAACATCATGCATTAGCAGTTTAGCAGGAATCTCAGACGCTTCCAATTCTGAATTAAGCTCTTCTTTATCAACCTTTTTATTAAGATCAATTGCATTTTGTTTACAACCTAAGGTAAAAATGAAAATTGCTACAAAAACTACTATCTGAAGTTTCATTTCTTATACTTTATTTAAAGTCCTTATTATAATTTTCAGGAAATTTAGCGGGAACTCCTCTATAAAATTCACGAATGATATGTTTTACATCATCAAAATTTTCTAAATCATGAATAATTGGCCCAATACCTGCCTCTTTCTTTTCATAATTTAAGTATCCGCACACTATAGGCACATTTGCTCCTTTAGCGATGTAATAATATCCTGATTTCCAAGAATCTACCCATTTTCTGGTTCCTTCAGGTGAAATTACCAAAGCTAAATCTTTAGTTTTGTCAAACTGAGTTTTCATTTGGTCTACCAAATTCATTTTACTATTTCTATCTACTGGTATACCTCCCCATCTGTAAAACAAACCGCCAAAAGGACCTTCAAAAAGAGATTTTTTAGCTAAGAACTTAACATTGATGCCCATTAAATAAAAGGCGGCCTGCGCCAGTGGATAATCATGATTACTTGTATGAGGAACCGCAATTAACACGAATTTTTTAAGGTCATTTGGAATGTTGGCAACATATCTCCAGCCTTTTAATTTGAGATAAGCCTTAAATAAGAATCTCCACATTTTGCAAAGAAATGAATGCTTGTATTAATTGAAGCTTTTATTTCATTTTAATGCGAAAACATGGTTGCAACTGTATAATTGTCAAATGGCCTTTCCACCATTCAAATCACCAGAAAATAGATCTTTGAAATGCTAAAGCAGTCAATTAGTGACTTATAAGATTAAAATCTTGTATGTTAGATTTTTATGAACCACAATCTTTTTCACTTTTGCATTAAAATCAACTTCTATTTTCATCAATTTATCTATTAAAGTTTAACAAAATCAGCTTGTTTTGTCTTGTGTGAAATAAATCACGCCCGGCATGACTTAAGTTGGTTAGAAGTGTGTTTGTCAATTTGCTTAATCAAGCAAATAATTTAGTTGAATCAACAAAAAAAGACTTTGATCACCTTGATATACACTTATTTTTTACACTTTAGCATTATATAATTAAGTAAGGAAAATTTTAATGAAACATAAAAAGCTTTACATAGCCGCTACGGGCCAGCATGTGGGTAAAACTACGTCAACTTTAGGTTTGGTATATGCATTAAGAAAAATGGGTAACGATGTTGGTTATTGTAAGCCTGTAGGGCAAGAGTTTGTAGATCTAGGTAATTTAAGGGCTGATAAAGATGCTCTTCTCTTTTCAAGTTTTATGGATTTTCAGTTAGATGCAAGCATTCATAGCCCTGTAATTCTTGGCAATGGTGCTACTTCAGCTTTCTTAGATGATCCAAGTGCTTTTGAGTTTGAAAATGACATTCACCATGCCAGCAATTTTTTGGCCGACAACCATGAAACAGTAGTTTATGAAGGTACGGGACATCCGGGTGTAGGCTCTGTAGTAAATTTATCAAATGCCGATGTTGCCAAAATGCTTGATGCCAAGGTAATAATGGTTGTAAAAGGTGGTATTGGTAATACCATTGACAGACTTGAAATGGCTTTGGCATTGTTTAGAGAAAAGAAAGTGCCTGTGGTTGGTGTAATTGTAAATAAAGTGCGACCGGATAAAATTGATAAAGTAAAACACTATGTAGGTAAGTACTTAAAGTCAATAAATATTCCGTTATTGGGTTGTATTCCTTTTGATCAAACGCTTAGTAACCCCATGATGCAATCCATAAAAGAAGCCATAAATGGCACGGTTGTAATGAACGAGGAATACATGGACAATCAGGTAGAAGACATTATAGCTGGCTCTTTGGTTGATAAAAATGAATTAAGGCACTTTAAAAACCTTTTACTAGTGGTAAGCGGTAATAGGCTTGAAGAAGCCCTTAGAAAAGTTAAATTCTTTGCTTACAGAGCTCGGGTAGAAAATCCATTGTCAGGTATTATAGTTACCAACGAACTTGAGTATCCGAAATGGATTGATGAATATATCAATGAAAACAAAATTCCTGTGGTGCATACCACACTCGATACTTTTGGATCGGTGGTTAAGATATCAAGAATTGAGGTTAAGATTAATACTAGAACACCATGGAAAGTTAAACGCGCATGCGAGTTAATTGAGCAAAGTGTTGATCTAGACCTTATTTGTTAGATTTAAACCTTTGCCAATAAGAACCCTTGCTGTTTTTCTCTTTTTTAAAACTTGAAGCTAATACCAGTTAAGAAATGCCTTTGAGGCAACCACCTGGCAGGGTTGTCTGGCGGTAAACCAAAGCTCCTTCCGTCTCTTGGGTCAACAAACCTTGGGTCTCTAAATCCATTTGGAAGATCATCGCCAAAGGCATAACCTTCTCCGGTAATTGGGTTTACTATGGCAGCATTTACGTTATTAAATACATTTCTTACCTCAAGTTTCCAAGTAATTCTATACCTGCCTTTTATCTCCCACCATTTCTGAAAACTTACGTCCATCCAAAACCATTGTCTTCCTATCAATGAGTTTCTATCGTTAGGGTTGTTAGACCTTTCGTAAATAATTCTACCCGAATTTGGCTCCACTCCTATTGAATCAAATGGCGTGTACCTTCTTCCTGATCTTAAAACACCTTCTACATATAGTTTAAAGTGATTAATATTTCGGTATTTACCAAAAAGGCCGTTATCATTATCGCAAGTAAAAAGAGCATTCCATTTTAAATCAATTGGTGTATCCCAAGGCATCGGAAACTCACGTGTATCTTCTCTATTTCCAATATTCAAAATATCATTAAGAGATTCTGATGGCGACGCACTTTGACCGGTAACTCTTGCAAACGAAACAGAACCCTGTCCATTAAACCATCTTCCGATTCTCTTAATGTAAGAGAGCTCAATTCCTCTTGTTCTAACATAATCAGAATTAATTGGCATGGATCGGCTCACATTTCTTCCTGTAATATCGGGTACTTCAATTGAAGCCGTGGTAATAAAGTCATACCTATCTTGCCAGTATGCCGTTAGGTTAAATGCATCATTATTTGTGATTTGAGACTTAAGACCAACTTCATAAGAAATATTCACTTCAGGGTTTAGGTTAGGGTTTCCTAATCTACTTAAAGTACTCCTATCGGTATAAAATGGATTTAAGCCTGTATAAATTTGCGTTGGGTGAGGCAAACGCATACTATGATTATAGTTGAAATGCATTACCTGATTTTCTCTAATTGGAAAAGATGCCGAAACCTTAGGTAAGAATCTCATTTTCATTCTTCTACCTAAAAAGCCAACCGATTGATCGTAGTATTGCTGCCTAATCTCGTCTCTAATTGGCGAAGCAGGATCTGCTACCGATTCGTCAACAAATTTACCTGGCAACCAATATTCAAAACGTCCACCAACCCTAGCAATTAAGCCTAGGTAAGTATATTTCTCCTCAAAGAAAAAAGCACCATTATCAGGACTGGCTTCCCAAATCTCGCTTGATGAACCTAACCTATATGATTGAGATTGCGACCCATCTGCTAAAGTAATTGGAGCACCAACCCACGGCCTAGTAATATCAATCCAAAGTAAGTTTTGCCTTTTATGCTCATACCCAAATTGAAATCTACTTTTTGTATTTGTACTGTAAAGGTTACCTACATACTTAATAGCATATTCTTCAAAAAAGTGATGATGCCATCTTGTAGATATACCATCGTTATTGTTTAAACCCGGACCCGGATTTACAAAAGCTGTATCGCTACCAGGGTTGAAATATGTTACTGGAAAATCAACAATACTTCTGGGTTCAAACTCAGTATCAACTACATCGGGTCTCCAATCTCTACCATTTGCATCAGCTCTAAGGGAAGCAAAAAGTCTTGATGCTGTAATTGAATATGCAAAACGAGAACTTGTACTATGATTCCACTTCGCCATTAATAAGTTTTTATCATGGGCAAATGTTGTCGCATTATCAGGCTGTAAGTGAAATTGCCATTGATAACCTGGTGTAAATGGCGGATCATTAATTGTAACTCTTAATGAATTAACATCTTGATTTACATTTATACTTCTTAAATAAGAGACTGTAAGTGTTTGTGTAGGCTTAAGTTTATAGTCCATTTTTACAAAACCACTCCACCTATTGTCTTGCCTTGGCATCCAAACTTCTGTATTAAACCAACTACTCTTTAATTGATCAGCCGGATTTTGAATAAAAAGGTCATTTAGCTCATAGCGAAGTGATGTGTAAAACTTTAATCGGTTCTTGGTTGCTTTTTTCAAAATAGGGCCACCCAAACTAAATTCACCTATTTCATGATTAAAAACGCTGTTCCAGTCACTATTAAATCCAAAGTTATCTCGGGTATATGAAAATGAACCTTTTACATTATCGCCTCCAGATTTTGTTCTTGTATTTACAACACCTGATGTAGCATTTCCAAATTCTGCTCCAGATCCACCTGTTGTAACGCTTACTTCATCAATTGCATTTGTTCCCAAATCAACCCCAAACCCAGTACCAGTTAATGGATCTTGAGCCGAAACACCATCTATATAAAACCCTGTTTCATAGGTTCTACCTCCTCTAATATGTACACCACTTGGCGTGTTTACCACTCCGGCTTGGGTGTTTAATAAGTTTTGAATGTTTCTTGAAGGACCAGCACTAATTTTTTCGGCACTAACTTTTACTTCAGTGCTTGACTCTTCAACATCAACCAATGGTTTTTCGCCAATAATTACAATTTCTTCATCAAATACATTTACAGCTTCTCCAAGATCAAAGTTTAGCTCAATTGTTTTACCCTTAGTCACTTTTATTCCTGTTTTAAGGAGCTTTTCATAACCCATAAAGGTGATTTCAAGATTATAACTACCTGGCTTAATGTTAGATATTACATAGCTACCATCTATTGAAGTTGCTGTACCCATATTTGTGCCCTTTAGAATAATATTGGCACCTATAAGTCCTTCTTTAGTAACCTTATCTCGAACCACACCTTTTATGGTTCCAGTGTTTTGAGCTATAGTGTTCAAGCTCAATAAAACAAATGAGAATATGGCGAAAAATCTCATGAAAAAGTAAAAGTTTGTGCAAGTTTACTATTAAAAAGTAGAGGCTTAAAACTTGAGCTCACTTATTCCGCTAGAGTACTTTTGAGTTAAAAGTTTTTTAAGCTCATTATATACTCCTTGGTCTTCAACAAAGTCTCTTCCTTGCAGATCAACAACCACAACAGGATGCTCTTTTTGACCTAATAAAAATTCAGAATAGCCAGATTGCAGCTTTTCTAAATATGCCGATGGAATTGACGATTCCATGCTTCTACTTCGCTTTTTAATATTCTTCAATAATCCGTCTACAGAATTTTGCAGATATATAGTCAAGTCGTTTTTTGGAATGCGTTCAAGAAAAATATCATATAAGCTCCTAAATATATGATAGTGTTCTGGTGATAAATTAATCCGAGCAAAAATGTTTGATTTAGCAAAATGATAATCGCTAACTGTGAACCTACTAAAAAGGTCAGTACCAAACTCAGCTTCTAACTGCCTAAATCTTTCAGCTAAAAAACCAACTTCAACCGGAAAAGCGTAGCGCTCAGGATCTTTATAAAACTTTTCTAAAAAAGTATTTGTAGCAAACTCTTCTAAAAGTAGTTTACCTTCTAAATCTCTTGCAAATTTCTTAGCAAGAGTTGTTTTACCAGCTCCAATTACACCCTCAATTACTACATAATCATATTTTACATGAGCGCTGGTAATTTTATCTTCAAACTCAATTACATCCAATTTGTCTTCACATGTTTCTAAAAGATTTTCAAGGCTTTTATTGAATCTAGGATGAATAAAGTTTTTTTCAATAGAGAGCATAGGAACCAAGGCAAATCTTCTGTTTTGAATTTCAGGATGAGGAATTGTAAGCTTATCAGATTGAATTATTTCGTGGCCGTAAAACAAAATATCGATATCTATGAGCCTTGGGCCCCATTTTTCAAATCTCTCCCTACCCAAATTAGATTCAATCGCATTTATGGCTTCAAGCACTTGATTAGGACTAAAAGTTGTCTCATACCTAATGGCTTGGTTTAAAAATCCGGGCTGATCTGTTTTACCCCACGCTGCAGTTTCGTATATTTTTGAGCATTTTCCTACTTCTCCAAAAAGAACGTTAAGCGCTTCAAAAGCATGCTTTAAATTCAAGCTTCTATTACCAAGATTGGTACCTAAAAGAAGATGTATTGGTGTTTTTTGGTTACTCATTTTTAACAACCGCAATATTCGTGAACATTGAAGGAATGCTAAGCTTGAAGCTTATCTATTTACATTTGAAAATATCAACATATATGTTATGAATTTAGTGCTTGAATCAGATAGGCTTTATATGCGTGAGTTTAGGCTAGAAGATGCAGAACTTATGATGGAAATGGAAAGTGACCCTGAAGTACATAAGTTTTTGGGGAAACAACCTGTTAAAAACGTTGAAGAATTGAAGACCTATATAAATGGTGTTTTAAACCAATATGAATCAAATGGAATTGGTAGGTTCAACACTTTTTTGAAAGATACCAATGAATACGTTGGTTGGGTTGGCTTAAAAGTAGAAAAACATATACGAGATTTTGAATATTACGATCTCGGTTATCGATTTGCACGAAAGCATTGGGGAAAAGGTTATGCAACAGAAGGTTCAAAAATTTGGTTGGCTTACGGTTTTAAAACCATGCAATGGCAAACTATTAATGCTGCTGCAGAAGTGGCTCATATTAAGTCTAACCATGTTTTACAAAAAATTGGAATGCGCAATACCGAGCAATTTGAATTTGAAGGTGAGCTTTGCAATTGGTATGAAATGAATAAGAACGAATTCCTAAACAACCAAAAATGAATTACAAGACATTTTTTCATTATCTGAGCTACCTACAATATCCATTTTTGATTATTGCCCTTTACTTCTATTTCCTTTTCATTTTCTCATTTAAATCTGGAGTTGAGTGGGCCCAGTTGAATAATATGTTGGTAATTATGGGATTATCTATAAGCTTTTCTACACTGCAGGATACCAATAAGGTTCAGAACAAACTCTCAAAAAAAGTATGGGAAAACCCAAAAAAAGGCAAAGCCTTTATTCTCATTCTTTCTGTATCAATTTTTACAACAATAGTTTCGGGCTTGATTTTCTTTTTTAATGCTACCGATGGCGCCCTTAAAGAAATTTCAATTGGACTAATCGTTTTTTCTATTGGAATGATTGGCCTTCTTAAAACTGCTATTGAAATGTTTGAAAATCACAGATTAGATAAAAAAACAATAGTCTAAACCAATATTCCTGCAATTGCTCCGGTCATTAAACAGGCTAATGTACCTGCAATTAGCGCTTTTACGCCTAAGCTTGATAGTAGCACTCTTTTACCTGGTGCTAAAACTCCAATTCCACCAATCTGAATTCCAATTGATGCAAAATTTGCGAAACCACATAGGGCGTAAGTAGCTATAATTACCGACTTCTGATTTGTGATTACGCCATTTTTTAGCAAATCGGCAAAACTGGCATATGCGTAAAACTCATTTAATATTGTTTTTTCGCCTAGAAGCATTCCTACACTAGTAATATCTTCATTGGCAACACCTAAAAGCCAAGCCACCGGGGCCATTACGTAACCCAAAACAAACTGCAATGAAAGCTTGTCAAATTTTCCATTAGAGAGTTCTGCTATGCTATCATTTATGCTTGTAACCTCACCTATCCAACCCATAATTGAGTTTAAGCCGTACATCATGGCCGTAAAAACCAAAAGCATGGCGCCTACATTAACGGCAAGCTTAACCCCTTGGGTAGTTCCATTTGAAATGGCATCTAGAATATTTTTACCTGATTTTTCTTTTGAAATAATCAGGTCTTCATTCACTTTTTCGGTTTCAGGAATTATCATTTTGGCAAAAAGCAGGGCTGCAGGTGCCGAAATAATTGACGCCGTGAGTAAATGTGTTGCAAACATGGTTCTTGCTTCTGTTAATTCTACCCCACTAATTACGGCCCAATTATCACCTAAAAAACCTATATAAGTTGCCAAAACCGCTCCTGCAATGGTGGCCATACCACCCGTCATAAGCGCCATAATTTCGCTCTTGGTCATCTTATCTATATATGGCTTTACCATAATTGGGGCTTCAGTTTGCCCTACAAATATGTTAGCCGCTGCAGCCAAACTCTCGGCACCCGATAATTTCATGGTCTTTTTCATTACCCATGCAAATGCATAAACTACCCTTTGCATAACTCCCAGATAGTAGAGCAATGACATTAAGGCCGAAAAAAACACAACAGTAGGTAAAACCTTAAAAGCAAATAGATAGCCCCAAGATTGGCTTGGATCAATTAAACTGCCAAAAAGAAACTCCGCACCAGCATCTGACACCTCTAGCATTTTAGTAAATGCATTGGCAACAAATTGAAAGCCTTTGGAAATGAATCCGACTTTTAAAACCAATAGTGCAAAACCAATTTGAAGACCAAGTCCCCAAGCCACTAAAGAAAAATTAATTTTCTTTTTGTTGGAGCTTATCAAATAAGCTATTCCTAAAAAGACAGCTGCTGCTAATATTCCGCGTAAAATGGACCACATTAATTCCATAGCGGGTAAAAATAAAAGAATTAATAAAAAGGATTAGTAAAAACTACTTGCGGCTGTTTATAATATCTCTAATCTTGGCCGCTAAATCGTAGTTTTCTTCGTTAATGGCATCATCTAACATTTTCTCAAGCTCTGGCATTGAGAAATCTTCCAGATCATCTTCTTGATCAAAACCTTCAATTAGTTCTTCAAGATCTTCTTCAAGCTGATCCTCATCTTCTTCATCAAGCGCATTTTCCCCAGTTAGTTGTTCGCTTTCTTGTTCAGAAAGTATAATGCCTGCTTCTTTAAGAATGTTTTCAAAAGTGTAAATTGGACAACCATATCTTAATGCCATAGCAATGGCATCACTGGTTCTAGCATCAATTTTCACCTCTTTCTCTCCATCAAAGGCAATTACATCTGCATAAAAAATACCTTCTTCAAGTTTTGAGATAACTATCTCTTTTAATTCAATATTAAAACCTGATAATAAGGATTTCATCAGATCATGTGTCATGGGTCTAATGGGCTTTATGCCTTCAATTTGAACCGCTATTGACTGTGCTTCGGCCGAACCTATAACCACAGGTAGCTTTCTTTCTCCTTTAATCTCTTCTAAAATTAAGGTATACGAAGCATTGGTATGACCAGATGAAATCCCGAGTATTTTTAATTCAATCTTATCCATTACTTAGTTTAGCAAAAACTAATTTAGGTTAAGAGATTTTACTGCATCAATTAATTTAGGAACAACTTCAAAGGCATCGCCCACGATACCATAATCAGCAGCCTGAAAAAATGGTGCTTCAGGATCTTTATTTACCACGCAAATTACTTTGCTTGAGCTTACACCAGCTAAGTGTTGTATAGCACCAGAAATACCAATGGCCACATACAGATTTGGACTAATGGTAATACCTGTTTGACCTACGTGCTCGCTGTGCGGACGCCATTCAACATCAGATACGGGTTTTGAACAAGCTGTACCTGCTCCAATTAGATCTGCAAGCTCTTCTATCATTCCCCAGTTTTCTGGTCCCTTTAGTCCTCTTCCTGCAGAAATTACCAACTCAGCCTCAGTCAAAGGCACTTTGCCTGATTGTTTCTCAACATTAGTAATATTCACATCAGCCGGCGCGTTTACAGAAGCTGATATATCTTCAATACTAACACTACCTTCTTTTTCTTCTACCTTGTAGGCATTAACGTTAAGGGTAAGAACCTTTTTATCGTTATTAAGATTTACAAATGCGAATCCTTTGTTTGAAAACACGGTTCTTTTAATACTAAACCCATTACTTGTATCAGCCAATGAAATTACACCGGTGGCAATTGAAGCATCAATTTTGGCTGCCAAACGCGGACCCATTGACTTTCCGTTATATGTGTTACCCATTATTACAATGTCGGCACCGCTGTGGTTAACTCCGGCTTCAATTGCTGCAGCGTAAGATTTTGCTTTAAAGTTTGTGAAATGATCTCCGCTAATGGTAAGCACTTTATTTAACCCATAGTTTGATAAAGCTTCAATTTCGCTTTTGTCTACATTTCCTATTGAAAGACCAATAAGATCAGTTGAAAGGGCATTTGCTGTATCAGCAGCATAAGTAATTAATTCTTTGGTCTGTTTTTTAAACTTTCCATCCCAGTTCTCTATATATACTAATACTGACATATTTCTAGAATAATTTTTTCTCGTTGTGTAAAATTTCAATCAATTGCTCAGGTGAAGAAGCATCTATATAAACACAATCTGCCTTTTGAGCTGGGGCTTCGTATGTGTTAATGGTAGAATCTGCGGCAATATCAGAGGCGATAACTTCAATAGGTTTTGTTCTAGCTTGCATTATACCTCTCATATTAGGTATTCTTGGCTCACCCAGTTCTTTCACCGCGCTTAGTACAACAGGTAGCTCAGATGATAAACTCTCTTCACCGGCATCAATAAAGCGAGTCATTGAAGCTGTAGTGCCATCAATTTCTAACTTACTGCAATAACTAACAGATGGTATGTTTAACATTTCGCCTAAGAGCTCACCTACCATACCGCCGTTATAGTCAATAGACTCGCGGCCGGTAAGAATTACATCAAATGCATGATCCTTTGTAGCGGAAGCAATGGCTTTAGCC
The DNA here is from genome assembly GCA_049115495.1 of Bacteroidia bacterium. GTDB lineage: Bacteria > Bacteroidota > Bacteroidia > CAILMK01 > JACPUW01 > JACPUW01. Next base: position 306,742 of record JAGDZV010000003.1, read on the forward strand.
ACCTGCATACCACTTTGTGGTTCCATATCTATTCTTATACCTTTATCTGCACCAACGGCAAAACACTTTCTTATAATTTGGTCACTGTCAGATTTTCCAACATTGATAATTGTAATTTCTGCACCGTGCTTCTCTTTTAATTCCATGGCTTTTGCCAAAGCATGTTCATCGTAAGGGTTCACAATAAACTTTACACCTTCATAATTAACCGCCGTATTATCATTGGCGAAGGTGATTTTAGTGGTTGTATCTGGTGTTTTACTAACACAAACTAAAACCTTCATGTAGAGTATTTGAAATTTTACGCGAAAGTAGTAAAAAGGCCTTTCTTTACTTGTGTTGAAAGCTATTTTGAGAATTTTAGAGACCTTGTTTTGAGACTAGAGTCGCCTAAAGTTTAAAGCATATTTAAACATGGTTTCGTTTGAGCGGTTTCGAAGCTCACCATATAACGGTGTAACGTGAAGGCTCTATCTATTTAAGTAGTAGTCTTAATTCAAGGTACAAAGACTTTCGTTGGGGCCGTATGTATAATGATGAATGAAAACAACGGGTTTTATACATTTTGGATTTGAATTATTGAAAAAGGCATAATTCGAGAAAAGGTATGAAATACATTTTTCTGCATTTCACATGCAAAATCACGCAAGAGAAAACATTCCAACATTAAAACCCATGTTTCATTATGGGAATTTACTCTGGTTTATAGCACATTTGTCTTGCAATCAAACAAAAACAAACAGAAATGAAAACGTTTAAATTAACAATCGTCCTTTTTGTACTAGCCTTATTAACTGCTAATGCAAACGCTCAAAACTTTGGTTTAACTGTATCAAGAGGTATTTCATCAGTACGTCCTGACGTTACCTCATTATCTTCAGCCTTAAATCAAGGATACAGTATTGGAATGTATAGATACACGCCAATAAGTAAAAGATCATTTATTAAGGCGGGCTTTACTTTAACATCTTTACAATCTAACAGATCTGTATTAGATGCTGAAGGTACAACTACCTTAATACCTAAAAAGTATACTTATGTGCACTTACCTATAGCATTTGAGAAAAACTTTTTTGGATTTAACAAGATTACTAAATCACAAAGCCACTACACGTGGAATGCAGGAGTAGATTTTTCTTACTTAATGCATGAAAACGATTATCAATTACACACCGGAAGTGATTTCGCAACTAGACCTTTAAATGTTGGTTTAACATCATCGTTTCAACTAGTAAAACCTATGGCATGGCATTCAGCCTTTGCTATCGGACCACAAATTCAAGCCTTTACCACAGGTCAAGATGCCACAAAATATGCGGTATATGCCGGTTTTAGATTAGACTGGAAATTTGGTAAAACACAAGGAAAGAAAAGATAGAAAAGTGCAATGCTAACGGCACTTCAGGCTAAGCTTCGATAATTCTTAAATGGAGCGTTTCGTTAAACAAACGCTCCATTTAAAACACAACAAAAGGAAATCTAACAGAAGGTTAGAGCAAATGAATAAATGGACTAAAACACGGGCTAAAAATGGATTAAGAATTTCATTTCGGTTGTCTTTGCAAGTGGCCGGACGCTTTTCAGAAGGAAAAGAAGTTTGATTGCAAAGAAACCTTGAACGGCCACTTGCATTAAAGCGGATACTCGACGGAGTTATCCGCTTTTTTGTTTTTTATCAAATCCAATTTAAATCTATACATTCGCCTTAACAGGTTTTGTTCATTTTTATATTATGCTAAGTTATTCCTTTAGTGGGCTAAAGGGTTTTGTAGTTTTTCTATTAATGCTGTACGCATTTAACGATTCAACTGCGCAAAATTTTGATTTAAGCATTCAACGAGGACTTTCTTGTATTGGCCCAAACTACTCTTCATTTTTTAGATCTAATTGCCAACTATATGAATTTGGCCTATACCACTATGCTTCCTCAAACAATAAGCAAAACCAAGAGATAAAACTGGGGTTTTCAATAGGTCGTTTTGCAACAACGCGTTCGGTTTTAAATAAAAACAATGAAAGCCTTGAAATTCCGAGCTATTTTAACATGATTGAGATTCCCTTTTTATTTAAAGGAGTATTGTTTAGGCCCGATAAACAATCAAAAAAGGCACCGCATTTCATTTACATTACTGGTTTGCACATGAATATTCTTTGGAACGATCGTGCATCGAGTGATATTGATTGGGAAGGTGTAGATCTAATGAGGTTCGGCGCCAGCTTTGCTGTTCAATATTGCATTGAAGAAAACAAGGGGTTCTCTCAATATATAGGCCCTTCAATTAGAGTTATTTCTCTTGGTAATGAAACTACAAAGTATGCTTACACTTTTGGCCTAAAAATAGATTGGCGTTTTAATTATTAATCTCTTTTCTCAAAGCCAATTCTTTAGGAAAATTATTGTTGAGTCTATTACCAACATTTTTTGCCCAACCCAATGAAATGCCTTTGAATTTTGCTAGACCCCATCCACTTTTATATGCTTCTTTTACTTTTAGTGGCCTGCGCTTAAGAAAATCAATTGCTTCATCATAATTCAGATCAAAAGAGTTTTTAAAATTTTTACTCAATTGACTCATTGCCAATTCGTGATTAGGCTTAAAATTCTTTTTTGAAACTTCACCAATTCTTGTTCCAAGCTTCCATAAAGGCGCTAAACTTCTTAACTGCTCAATAAAAGAATGATACTTTTTGGGATAGGAATGCACAACACCATTAATTTCGGTTAAAGCATACGTTTGGTCAATTTCAACAAAATTTTCAATTACATCTTTATTGGCCTTGCTTAGATTTTGAATTGGCTTTTTAACTCTTACTGAAGCAGTTTCACTTTCGTATGCTGTTTTTCTCATTACACAAACGAATTGCCCTTCTCCTTGAGCCAAATGCAAATGGAAATAGTAACAAGGAAATCGGCCCTTTGATGTTTCAATTTGTTTTTCAACAACTCCCCAATTTTTATCAATAACTGTTGAAACCGGCTCAAGATCAAATTTCTCAACCAATCTCTTTATTTGATGCTCATTCTCCTGTGGCTCAAAGGTGCAAGTTGAGTAAATGAGCATGCCGCCAGGTGCAGTTAATTTGTAAGCATCATCTATAATTTCTGACTGAATAGCTGCACAACTCTTCACAAAATTTGGCGACCATTGTTCAAGTGCAACTTTATCTTTTCTAAACATGCCTTCGCCACTACAAGGAGCATCTACTACTACAAGATCAAAGCGATTTTTTAATGGTAAAAACTGATGAGATGCGGCATTTGTAACCACCACATTTGTGTTTCCCCACCTATTCAAATTTTCTACCAGTACTTTATTCCTATTAATATCTAGTTCATTACTAACTAGAAGAGACTCCGCATTTAACTTATTCAATATCAGTGAACTTTTACCACCAGGAGACCCACATAAATCTAATGCTAACATGGGTTTATTCTCCTGAATAAAATTCCCAAAGAACATACTACTTGATTCTTGAACGTAATATGCTCCACCATGGTGTAGTGGGTCAGCATAAAACTTTGGTCTTTCCGGTAAAAAGTATGCATCCTTTGCCCAAGGAATATCAATAGAATCTTGAAAATGACTTTCTTTTAACTTATTTGAATTTAGTCTTATTGAAACCTTTGGTCTTTCGTTTATGGCTTCAATAAACCGTTCGTAATCTTCGGCAAATAGCTTTCTAAAATGTTGCTCAAATTCGCGATGCATAATTATTGCGCAACTTACGCAACCCTTTTGCAATGTTTTAGTTTATAGGGGCGTTAATTGCAATTGTTAAAAAACCAAAATGAACAAACTTTGTAAAGCATTGCTGGCCCTTGCTTTTTTTACTTTCAGTATTAGTTCAACCCTTGCACAGAAATATACTTTAAGTGGATACCTTACAGATTCGGCAAGTGGTGAGCAACTTTTAGGGGCAAGTGTTTACGTAAAAAATCTTGAAGAAGGAACAGCAACAAATGCATTTGGCTTTTACAGCCTTACTTTACCAAAAGGGAAATATGATGTTGTTTTTTCTTACGTAGGGTACAAAAGCAAAGAGATTAGTATTAACCTATCTCAAAACATTAATACAAGCATTCAATTATCGAGTAGCATATCGTTAGATGAAGTAGTTATTACTGAAGAAAGGTCTAACCAAATTCAAAATAAGACCCAAATGAGTTCAATAACCCTTGGTATGGAGAAGGTAAAAACGCTTCCGGCCTTTATGGGTGAGCAAGATGTAATTAAAACATTGCAACTTTTACCTGGCGTACAAAGCGGTGGCGAAGGTGGAAGTGGACTGTATGTTAGAGGTGGTGGCCCAGACCAAAATCTTATTTTATTAGACGGAGTACCAGTTTATAACGCTTCTCACCTATTTGGTTTCTTTTCTGTTTTTAATGCAGACGCCATTAACAACGTAGAGTTAATTAAAGGCGGTTTTCCTGCAAGGTATGGTGGTAGGCTTTCATCAGTTCTTGACATTAGGATGAAAGAAGGCAATATGCAAAAATTTGAAGGTGAAGGAAGCATTGGGGTAATATCATCAAAACTTAGTTTGCAGGGCCCAATTGTAAAAGGCAAAACATCTTTTATTGTTTCAGGAAGAAGAACGTACCTAGATGTGCTTACTAGGCCAATAATTAAAGCTGCAGCAAGACAACAAGGTGGTGGCGACCTTTTGGCTGGCTACTACTTTTACGATCTTAATGGAAAGATTAACCATAAATTCTCTGACAGAAGCCGATTGTATTTAAGTGCTTACACAGGCGACGATAAGTTTTATGTAAACATATCTGAAAACTATATTGATAATGGAAGAGAGAATGAATTTAGCACAGCGGCTGACCTTAAGTGGGGAAATAGAATTGCTGCATTACGTTGGAACTATCAATTAAGTCCTAAGCTATTTAGCAATACAACAGTTACATATAGTAAGTACAAGTTTAGCACCGGAGCTGAGTTTTCTGAAACCTATTACAATGAAGATGATGAACAGAGAACAAACTCATTTTTCAGCAACTTTTATTCAGGAATTGATGATATAACTGCGAAAGTTGACTTTGACTATATGCCTAATCCTAATCATTTTATAAGGTTTGGTGTTGGCGATATTTACCATACTTTTTCTCCTGGTGCTAGTCAAACCAAGTTTGAATTTGATGATTTTCAGTTAGATTCTACCATTGCCAGTAATCAGGTAACCGCACATGAAGTTTACGCTTACATTGAAGACGACTTTAAAATTGGAAGTAGATTAAAGATTAATATGGGACTTTATGCTACGGCATTTGCGCCTGAAGACACATCATTTTTCTCTTTACAACCACGTTTTGCTGCTCGTTATCTTTTAACTGATAGGGCTTCATTAAAACTTTCTTATGCTAAAATGATGCAGTCTTTGCATCTGCTTACAAATCCCACAATTGGTTTACCTACCGATTTGTGGGTGCCAGCAACGAGCCAAGTACCTGTAGAGTATTCAGAGCAAATAGCCATTGGCTTTGCTCAAACAATTCTTGAAGATTATGAACTCAGCATTGAAGGTTACTATAAAACCATGGATAACCTGATTGAATATAAAGATGGTCAATCTTTTCAAGGACAGGATCAAGACTGGGAGAACAAAGTTGAAATTGGTCGTGGTTGGAGTTATGGTGCTGAAGTTTTCTTTGAGAAAAAAGTTGGTAGAGTAACCGGCTGGTTTGGCTACACCTTATCATGGACCGAAAGGCAATTTGACAATTTAAATTTTGGAGAGAAGTTTCCTTATAGATATGACAGGAGACATGATATTAGTGTTGTTTTAACTTACAAGCCCAACGATGAGTTTGATTTTGGCATTGTTTGGGTTTACGGTACAGGAAACGCCTTTACCCTAGGCTTAGAAAGATATTGGCAGTACTCAGACTATATTCAAGGCAGAGAAGGTGAAGTTTATTTTCCAGAAGTAGAACATGTTGAAAGTAGAAATAACTTTAGAGCACCCGCTTACCATAGGCTAGATGTAGGCATAAACATGCACAAACAAACCAAATGGGGACAAAGAACATGGAGTCTTGGCTTATACAATGCCTACAGCCGCCAAAACCCATTTTATATATATTGGGGATATGAAGATGGTCTTTTGAGCAATGACTCAAGAAGAGTATTAAAACAAGTAGCGCTATTTCCTATAATTCCATCTGTATCATATGCCTTTAAATTTTAAGAAAATGAAAAACCTAATATATTTAACACTTATCCTTTTAATTGCTTCTTCTTGTCAAAAAACTATTGAATTTGATGGAGAAATAACTGAATCTAAACTAGTTGTAAACAGCATTTTTAATACTGAAGACACCTTTAGAATTCAGGTAAGTAATAGCTTATCTTTAATTGATGATGCAAATCTGAAATTTATTAAAGACGCAACTGTAAAACTTTATGACGATCAAGATCAATTGGTTTCTACACCAATACATAATTCAAGCGGTTTTTATACTGACTCAGAATTTAAATTTCAAGAGAACAAAACCTATAGAATTGAGGTGGAGAAAGATGGATACAAAAATGTAAGCGCTACTGATCAGATCCCTACACAAGCCAATGTAAATGCAATTGATACACAAACTGTTAAAAGTACCGATGGCTATGAACAAGTGCAAGTAACCGTTGATTTTGATGATGCTGAAGGGAAAAACTATTATATGGTAGAAGTAAAAATGGAATACTACTACAAATGGGATTCTTTTGAATACTCTGGCTGGGAAACAGCCTATGTTGGAACAATTGACCCCAATGTTGAAGGAAACAACAACACTGGTGAATATTATAGTGACAGACTAATTCTTTCTGACAACAACTTTAACGGCAATAAATACAAGCTGCGTTTCAACTTAGATAAATATATTTTTCAAAATGATTTTAGAAACGTAGTTGTTCGTTTCTATTCTATGAGCGAATCGGTATACAACTACTTTACGTCAGTTGAACGATATGAAAATGTACAAGGAAACCCATTTGCCACACCTGTACAAGTCTACAGCAATGTAGAAAATGGTTTTGGCATATTTGGCGGTTCTTCCATTTATACTTTCAATCTAACCGATTAGTTATTTCGATTTGGCAATAGCATTCTCTGCTCTTGTGTCAGCAGCACCATAGAGCTTGCCCTGTTTAATTTCAATGGCATTTACATTGCCAAGTTGACCAAAAGTATCTATAGAATGACCCTTTTGAATTAGTGAATTAACAAGCGCTGAATCAATACTTCTTTTCTCAAGCACAATTCTATCAGGCTGCCATTGGTGATGAAATCGACCATTTTCAACTGATGATTCAATATCTAATTCCAATGTCGTATTGTTTAAAACCGTTTGAAGCACAGTTGTAATTATTGTACTACCACCTGGTGAACCAATAACCGATTTAAGTTCATCTTGCTTTAGAACTATTGTAGGTGTCATACTACTCAATGGCCTTTTACCTCCTTCTACCTTATTGGCTTCACTGCCTAATAATCCAAATTGATTTGGAACGCCTGGCTTTGAGCTAAAATCGTCCATTTCGTTATTTAAAACATAACCATACTCTGGTACGAATATTTTTGAACCATATGCAGCATTTACTGTAGTAGTGATGCCAACAGCGTTTCCGTGGTTATCAACTACTGAAAAATGTGTTGTTTCCATGCTCTCATATGGTAAAACTCCGGGAGCTATCGAGTCACTTTTTGAGGCCTTCTCCATATTTAAACCTTCAAGTCTTGATTTCAAATATTCATCATCTACCAACTCTTTTAAGTTTACATTCCAAAAATCTGAATCACCTAAATGTTTTGATCTATCGGCATAAGCACGCCTTTCTAGCTCCGATATTAGATGAACGTATTCGGATCTTTTTAGGGCCTTAACATTTATATCTAAGATCTCAATCATTTTTAAGATCTGATGCATTAAAATTCCTCCGCTTGATGGTAATGGCATACTTATCAAGTGCCAATCTTCAAAATCAAACTCATAAGCTGTTCGCCATTTTGCCTCGTAGTTTTTTAAATCATCTACGGTCATTAATCCACCTTTGCTCTGCACAAAGTCTGCAAGATCTTGGGCATGTTTACCTTCATAAAAACCGTCTCTTCCTTTTTGAGCCACAATTTTAAGTAGCTCAGCAAGCTTTGATTGCTTTATAACATCGCCTTTAGCCCACGCTTTCTCATTTAAAAACAAATGGTTTGAGTCGTTAAGCTTTATAAATTCCGATTTAAAATAATTTAGCCTTTCCGCATGAGCTTTTGTGAGTGTAAAGCCCTTTTCGGCAAGCTTAATTGATGGCTGAATTAGTTGATTCCAATCAATTTCACCAAATTTTTGATGCAATTGCCACATGCCCTCAACCGCACCAGGAACACCTGCTGCAAAAACTGAAGAAAGACTCTTATTCCTATCGGCATTGCCCGCTGAATCAAGGAATACATCGGCCATATAAGCCATAGGTGCAATCTCTCTAAAATCAAGTGCAAGGTTTTCTCCTTCAGCTGTTCTAATTACGGCAAAACCACCACCACCGATATTACCTGCTACCGGATAGGTAACTGCAAGTGCAAAATGGGTTGCTATTGCGGCATCAAAAGCATTACCTCCCATTTTCATAATGGCTGCACCTGCATTTGATGCTTCAGAATGTGCCGAAACCACCATTCCACAGTCGTATTTATTAACGGATGAAACACTAACTGCTTTTTCTTTACATGAAAGAAAGAAAAGCTGCGCTACAATAAATAAAAGGCTAACTCTCAAAAGCATGAATTTGATTTACAAAATTAGCTTAGTAGCTATTTATAAAATGAAAAAGGCCCGCTAATGCGGGCCTTAGTTAAACTATAAAGTAATTTATATGATCTATTACTCCTTTATAAATCTAGCAATGCTTGAATTAGAGTCTGACTGAATTTTTACAAAATATACGCCATTCTCTAAACCTGATACATCAATTGTATTTGTATTCGCTAGCACACCATAGTCAGTAATTTGACCAGAAAGTGACATGATTTCGTATGTACCATTTTCAACTGAGTTTATCATTATAAAATCGGTTGCCGGACTTGGGTAAACAGAAGATTCAACAACTGAAGGACCTACAATACTTGTAGTGAAATCAACATCCAATACAGCATCAATTACATGTACTACGCCATTTTCAGCCGCAACATCAGCCAAGTCAACGTTAGACTCATTGATAACAACACCGTTAGAAATATCAACAATAATATTTCTACCTTGAAGTGTTTCTACCGAGCCATTCTCTAACATGTCAGAAGTTACTGTACCACTTACAACGTGGTATAATAAAATCTCACTCAAGTTGTCTAAAGTTAACAAGTCAGTTACTTCAACTTCAAGAGCTTCTGCTAAATCTGCGAAAGCATCGTTTGTTGGAGCAAAAACGGTGAAAGAAGCCAAAGGATTTGAAAGTGCAGGTAATAGTTCTGCAACTGTTACTGCAGCAGTAAGTGTAGTAAAGTTGTTTTCAATTGCCACATCAACCACAGTTTTATTTGGTAATATCACAGAATTGATAACATGAACAATTCCATTATCTGCGTCTACATCGGCTGTAGTTACTTCAGCATGGTTGGCAAAAACTTTACCTTCTGAAGTTTTTGTCATTTTGATGGTATTGCTGGTACTTAATGCATCAACAATTGCTCCATTTGTTACAGCAGCAGCATTTACTTCGCTTCCTAAAACATGATAAGTTAAAACATCAGCTAAATTATCAAGAGCCAAAATACCGTCAAGATCTGTATCAAGAGCATCAGCCAAAGCACTAAAAGCCGCGTTATCTGGTGCAAAAACAGTTAATTCGGCAAATGGATTGGTTAGCGCTGGTAAAAGCTCAGCAGTAATTACCGCAGTTGCTAGAGTAGTAAATTCGTTTTCTATTGCAACATCAACTACTGTTTTACTTGGTAACAAAACAGCATTCAATGCGTGAATTATACCATTTCCACCGTCTACATCAGCCAAGGTAACCATGGCTTGGTTTGCATAAACAGCATCCATTGATGTTTTGGTCATTTTAATTGTGTTGGTTGAACTTAAAGGAGAAACTATTGCTCCATTAGTTACATCTTCTGCTTCTACCTCTGTACCTAATACATGGTAAGTAAGTACATCAGCTAAATTTTCAAGCTCTAGAATACCATCTATATCTGTATCAAGTGCATCAGCTAAATCGCTAAAAGCTTCGTTTGACGGTGCAAACACTGTTAATTCGGCCAATGGGTTAGTTAGTGCTGGTAATAATTCAGCTTCAACCACTGCTGTTGCCAAAGTTGTAAATCCGTTTGCTATTGCTACATCAACTACAGTTTCATCTGGAAACAAAACAGCATCTAAAATATGTACTACACCATTGTCGGCTTCTACATCTACTCCAGTAACTTGTGCTTGGTTAATGTAAACTTTATCATCAGAAGTAACAGTTATTTTTAATGTGTTATCATCATTGATTGGAGTTACAAAAAGTCCATTCTCAACGTCATCAGAATAAACATCAACATCTAATACGTGGTGCGTTAAAAGATCACCTAAAGTTTCTAGCTCTAAAAGATCTTCTATATCAACATCAAGCGCTGTGGCCAAGTTGCTAAATGCATCATTAGTTGGTGCAAAAACTGTGTAGTTCATGTATGGGTTTGAAAGTACAGGCATCAACTCTGCTGTAACTACAGCAGTTGCAAGCACCATAAAATTGTTATCAAGAGCTACATCAATTACGGTTTCAACGGGTAAAATAACCGAGCTAATTGAGTGAACAACACCATTGCTGGCGTCAAGATCTGCACTATTAACTAATGCATGGTTGGCGTAAACTTTGTCATCAGAAGTAACCGTCATTTTAATAGTATTGATATCATTAGCTGGCGTGTAGATATCACCATTCTCTATATCAGTACTTTTTGTTTCTCCCATTAATGCATGGTAGAGTAAGACACTATCTAAACCAGGCAAGGTTAATAGATCATTTGTAGTAATGTCAAATGAATCCGCCAATTCTTGAAAAGCGTCATTGGTAGGTGCAAATACAGTTAACTCTAACATAGAGTTTTCCAAAACAGCTTTAACTGTTGGCTCACTGTCAATTGCAGACTTTAAAATAGAATGGTCTGTGCTACTTGAGATTACATCGTAAATCGATTGGGCATTCAAAGACAAACCGGCTGTTGTCATAAACAGCACAAGGAGTGTTTTGAGCATTGTAGGTGTTTTCATATTTTGTTAGGAAATTTTATTAGTGTTATAGACAGAATGGTTCTGTTTTGGTTCATCTTAAAATATCTAAACTTATAAAAACGACCACTAAGAGCTATTATTCGATGTTTTTCAATAAAAATAATAACTCATACAACTGTAAATAAAGCAAGAAGATATAAAAAACACATAAAGTCATTTTATTATATTTATGCTCATTATTTAAATCGAAAATAATTACAACAAAAAAGGGCCCACAAATGTGAGCCCCTAAAAATTGGTATATATGAAGAAGAGTTTTCTAAATTTCTATATCCATATTTACAAACATAAAAGACCATATATCAGCATACTCATCAATGGTTTGCTGCGTTGATTTACCAGCTCCATGCCCTGCGTTTGTGTCAATTCTTATAAGCACTGGGTTTGTACCTTTATGCATTTCTTGCAACCTAGCAGCAAATTTAAATGAGTGCGCCGGCACCACCCTATCGTCATGATCAGCTGTCATTACCATTGTTGCAGGGTAATTTGTTCCTTCAACTATGTTATGATATGGAGAATATTTAATTAAGTTGTTAAAATGAACTTCTTCGTCGCTAGAACCATATTCTACTGCCCAGCCAGCTCCTACAGTAAATTTATGGTAACGGAGCATATCAAGCACTCCCACTGCTGGGTATGCTACTGCAAAAAGATCAGGACGCTGAACCATGCATGCTCCTACTAGCAAACCACCATTAGAACCACCTCTAATAGCCAGTCTATCTTTATTTGTATATCCTTCAGAAATTAAATATTCCCCGGCAGCAATAAAATCGTTGAACACGTTCTGTTTGTTTAATAACATTCCGGCCTCGTGCCATTCTTCACCATACTCTCCGCCACCTCGTAGGTTAGCTAAAGCATAAACACCACCATTTTCAAGTAAAACAATATTTGCTACAGAAAAGCTTGGTGTTAAACTAATGTTGAAACCACCATAGGCATAAAGAAGTGTTGGCCTTTGGCCGTCTAATTCAATTCCCTTTTTATGGGTAATGAACATATGCACCTTTTCACCATCTTTACTTGTATAGAATACTTCTTTTGTCTCATATTTTGCAGGGTCAAATTTCACTTCGCTCTGTCGGTAAAGCTCAGAAGAGTTAGTTTCAACATCATATTTAAATACACTTGATGGATAGGTAAATGATGTGAAGTTGTAGAAGAATTCTGAATCTTCTCTTTTTCCGCCAAAGCCACCAACTGTTCCAATGGTAGGTAGTTCTACTTTACCTGTTTCTTTTCCTTCAAGATCAAAAATGTAAATGTGATCACTAGCATCTTGCAAGTAACTAGCAAAAATTTTGTCTCCAACAATTGAGACTCCCTCTAGAACGCTTTCACGTTCAGGCAGTAAATCTGTCCAATTTTCTTTAGTAGGGTTGCTCATATCTACTTTCACAATTCGGTAGTTAGATGCATTATAGTTGGTTCTCACATATAGCATGTCACCATCATTGTCAACTACCGAATGGTCATTGTCAAAATCAGAAACCACATCAATAAACTCTGGCATTTCAATTAAAGCATCAGGTGTTGTAAGTCTCAATACCTTTAAGTTCTCGCCATGAGTACCTTTACTTTGGCTTAAAACAAAAAAGTCATTCTTTTCAGTAGTTCCACCAAAGTTGTAGTACGTAGGGTTTGCAGGATCTTCCCATATTAAAATATCAGTAGCTTGTGGTGTTCCTAGCTTATGATAAAACACCTTCCCATCTCTATTTGCACCGCTTAGCTCATCACCTTCTTTTGGTTCAGGAAATTTAGTGTAGAAAAAACCATCTTCATTAAACCAAGAAGCGCCACCAAATTTTGTCCATTCTATTTTGTCTTCAAGAAGCTCGCCGGTTTCAATATCCATAACAAACCACTCGTTCCAATCACTGCCTCCTTTACTTAAACCATAGGCTATGTATTTGTTGTTGTCAGAAAAACTCATTCCTGCTAAAGAAACTGTTCCATCTTCTGAAAAAGAGTTTGGATCTAAAAACACTTCACCTTCTTGATCAAGGCTACTCATTCTATAAAGAACCGACTGGGCTTGTAAGCCAGTGTTCCTGTATTCGTAGTAATATTCACCTTTCTTAAATGGAGCTGAAACTTTAGGATAATCCCAAAGCTCGGTAAGTCTATTCTTAATTTTTGTTTTAGAAGGAATTGAGTCTAAAAAAGCATCAGTCACCTCATTTTGAGCCTTAACCCAAGCCTTGGTCTCGTCAGAATTATCATCCTCTAACCAGCGGTAAGGATCATCTACTTTGGTTCCAAAGTAATCATCAGTTGTTCCATCTTTTCTCGTTTCAGGGTAGGTTATTGCAGATTTCTCTTCCACTTGAATACTATTATTCTCTTTTGATTCTTTGCAAGATTGCGCAGTTAAAGCCAAAAATGCCAACGCTAAGCATTTGTATTTCATAAATAAGTTTTGTTTTTAGCATGGCGAATGTAAATGTTTCGGCAGAATGGTGTAATATGTTTACACGGATGGTGAAAATGTATATTTAATAAAACACAAATCTGAGCATAAAAAAAGGGTGGCAACCACGCCACCCTTAAACACCAACAAATCATAATCACCCTTGAAAACCTGTCAACTATCTTTTACATAGATAACTTCTTTCCTAAAACCACTTTTAGTCAGAAGGTTGTCAACAGCTAAGGATTCTTTTTCAACAAAGCTAATCACACGCTTTGCTCCTCCAAAATTAATAGCCCAGTTCGATATTTCGGTAATTGCCTCTGTCATTATTCCGTTTTTCCTAAAATCAGGTGCAATTATATATCCTAAAATCACCTCTCCTTTTCTGTTTGGAGCACCCATAAAACTTGCACCACCCACAGATTTATTTTCTGATTTCAAAACAATTTCCCAATTGGTATTAAAACGGTAGTCACTCTCCATTTCATGGGCATTATCAAGCCAAAACATTAGTGTTTCTCTTCTTAGGTCTCTATAATTACCATCAAACTCAAAAGTGTAAGAATCTAAGCCAAGGGCATTTTCAAGTTCGGCCCTCGAATATGTAAGCATTTTTAGGTAGTCATATTCCAATGGAATTAACCTAAGCCTTTCGGTTTCTATCTCAAACATGATAAAACGAATATATTACATCAATACATTCCAATTATCATCAGTTTGGTTCCAGTCTTTGAATTTCTCTTTACCACCACGTGCAGCCCAATCACTATCAATGGTTAGCCTTGAGCTAATGCCTCCCCTAGGATTACAAAGCATTACAAAGCGAAGTCTATCAGGCTCATATACTTCCATTAAATGATCGTACATAATATTTATGAGGCGCTCATAACTCACTACTATATCTCTAAGATGATAAACATAAAGTTTCAGGCTTTTCAATTCAATAATTTTATCGCTCGGATAAAAAGTTAAATAGCAAGTAGCAAAGTCTGGCTGCTCATGCACACCTAAAAAGGTAAACTCAGGTACTTTTATTTTCATTTCATAAGCACCTTTTCCAGGGTTTGGTAGTGCTTCAAGTTTAGTTTTATCAATTGCTTTATACGTCTTAACCATAAGTAAGTTATTTATTGGACAAATATGGCAACAAAAGCTTTACTGGGCGAATAGGTATTTTAATTTTGGCCTAAAAATAAACGATAATGAAGGTCAAAAAAATAGAACACATTGGAATAGCCGTAAAAAGTATTGATAATGCATTAAAATTTTACGAAGGCGTATTGGGTCTTGAATGCTACAATATTGAAACTGTTGAAGACCAAATGGTTAAAACAGCATTTTTAAAGGTTGGTGAGGTAAAACTAGAACTTTTAGAAAGCACATCAGAAGATGGACCAGTGGCCAAATTCATAGCTAAAAGAGGAGAAGGTATTCACCATATTGCTTTTAATGTAGACCATGTAAACAACTCTTTAAAAGAAGCGGGTAATAAAGAAATTAGAATGATTGATGAAGTAAGTAGAAAAGGAGCTGAAGGTTTTGATATTGGTTTTTTACATCCAAAATCAACTTTTGGCGTACTTACGGAGTTTTGTGGTCACAACGATTAAATCATTGATTTGAGCAATTTAAACCAACGGGTTAATGACCTTAAAAACCTGCTTGCCTTAGAGCAAGCCCAAGAAAAAAAGCTTTTTTTAGACCGTATTGATCGTTATAAAATAAATGACCGGGTAAAACAAGGAATAAGCTGGTACCCAATTTCAATTGCTGAGTGGTACTTTGATAATTTAGATAAACTCGTAATTGAAGTTGAACGTGTAAATCATCTTGACCAACCTCATGAGTTTGGTACCGGAAGATTAATTTCAATGTTCAGTAATAAAGATGGGGTTAAAGATGATGCCCAGGCTTCTGGGATCATAACGTCTATGCGTGGCAATAGGGCAAAAATTGTAATGCAATGTGACGATCTTGAAGACTGGATGAAAACAGGCCGTATTGGAATTGACCTACTTTATGATGAAACATCGTTTAAGGAAATGGATTTTGCACTTAAGGTTCTTGAGAAAACTGATAATAGAAGACTTAAACATTTATTAGACGTTGTTTACGGAGACAAAACTGCCGAGGTTAAGACGCATCATTCATATGATTTAGGGAATTTAAATAAAGCTCAAAACAAAGCACTGAATAATTGCTTGGCCCAAAATGATATTGCAATTATTCATGGCCCACCTGGTACGGGCAAAACCACTACCCTGCTTGAAGTAATTGAAAAATCACTGGCCACTGAAAAACAAATTTTAGTTACCGCACCAAGCAATAATGCTGTTGATCTTTTAGTTGAAAAACTAAGTGCACGTGGTATAACTGTGCTAAGGATTGGCAACCCTGCTAGAATAAACTCACATATTCAAGAGCATTCACTAAGCTGGAAAATTACTCAACACCAAGATTTTTCTTTGATTAAAAAGATGAAAAAACAAAGCATGGAGTTTAGGAACATGGCCGGTAAATACAAGCGCAATTTTGGCTATAGTGAACGCGAGCAACGAAAAGCACTATTTGATGAAGCTTGGAAATTACAAAAAGACGCGCAACAAATTGAAGATTACATAACTAATGACCTTATTGAAAATGCACAGGTAATTGCAACAACCCTTGTAGGAAGCGCAGCTCATATGATAAGAAATAGAAAATATGGTCTTTGCGTAATTGACGAAGCGAGCCAGGCCCTTGAGCCAGCGAGTTGGATACCCATAATTAGGTCAGACAAGGTAATAATGGCAGGTGATCATAAGCAATTGCCACCAACAGTAAAATCATATGAAGCTGATAAAGGAGGCTTATCAAAAAGCCTGTTTGAAACCTGCATGGAAAAGCTTGATGTAAGTGTAATGCTTGGCATACAATACCGTATGAATGAACATATTATGCACTTTTCATCAAACGAATTCTACAATAATGGTTTAGAAGCTCACGACTCTGTAGCAAAGCACAGCCTTGATATTGATAGCCCTGTTGTTGAGTTTGTTGATACTGCAGGTTGCTCGTTTGATGAAGAATCTGCTAATAAAAATGCTAAAACATCGGGAAGTCTTTACAATTTTCATGAAGCAGACTTACTATGGAAACACCTTTTTAGTTTGTATGAACATTTAAAAAACAGCAATTACGCATTAGATCAAATGACTTGTGGGATTATATCTCCTTATAAAGGCCAAGTAGAACATATTAAAAAAGAACTAAAGGAATTTCCTTTTCCTTCTAAAAACATATCCATTAATACCATAGACGGTTTTCAGGGCCAAGAGAGAGATATAATATACATTAGCTTAGTTAGAAGCAACGAGAGTAACGAAATTGGCTTTTTAAAAGATTACCGAAGAATGAATGTGGCTTTAACAAGAGCAAGGAAAAAGCTTGTGGTAATTGGTGATAGCTCTACCATTGCCAATGATAAATTCTACAATTCGTTTATTGATTATGTTGAATCTACTGGCGGATATAGCACAGCTTGGGAATATCTGTATGATTAGTTGGTAAAAGGTTAAAATGTGGTTGGTTAAAATGTCTTAGTCTTAAGGTGATTCAAGCTTTGCTACGTCTAATAGCCCATCAAGTTGCCATCTCACTTCTTACTTATCAAATTCATAGACAATAGAACGTTGACCTAGAGCAAGGTAAAATGATAGAACCAAAATCTAAATTTTTAAAGTTGTATTAGTTGCCTTTAATTTATTTAGATTAAAGTTTTAAACTCTTGAAATAAGATTTACAATGAAGAAACACAACCTAGAGACTTTTGAAAGTTAAAATGTAAAAATCACTTCAGGCACAAAAACCTTTTGCGTTTTGCCATGAAGGTTTTGCGGTTTTACATTTAACTACTAGATTGTAACTCTGCTTCTTTCATCACCAATTTAGGTGTTCTGTCTATATTATAAAGCCCCCAGTGTTTTTCGGGTTCTAAAGGATGGTCAGATCCTTTCCAACTCTCATCAAATGCTTCAAATACATAGGTGATTATTTTATTTTCTCGACTCCATTTTTCAAGCTGGGCTAAATATATTTTTTGAAGCTCTTCACTTACATGAATTGGCTCTATTCCTCTTCCGTTTGAATTTGTACACCAACCCGCCTCTGTAATTACTACAGGTTTTTCAGGATAGGCATTGGCCACTGATTCATAATTATCAATAGTGAAGGCCATTCCATCTTCTATATTTTTATATTCCCACACCGGATAGGTATGAATAGAAATGAAATCTACTACATCTACCAAAGGTTTGAGCTTATCAAGCCAAGGCACGTAATTTTCACAAAACGTAACTGGCTGGCTGCAATTGTTTTTTACCTTTTGTGTATATGCAATTACACTTTCAACAGGTACCATATGATCGGTCCAGCTTACGGTGGCTTCATTTCCCACAGATAAGGATGCAATTATCTTAGGATATGCATTACCCATTTTAATTAGTTTTTCAATTACAGCTTCATTATGCAATTTGTTTGCATTGAGCTGCTCTTGAGAATATTCACCACCCCAAGGACATTCGGCATTGCTTACTTCTGCTTCAATATAGGCACCAAGCATTACCTTAAAATCAAGTTTTTCGTTCTTGATTACTTCTAAGGTTCGCTCAGCATGAATATCGCAGTTGTATAACCTTAAGTAGTGCCATCGGCCATGAAGAATTAAAAGATCTTCTTTTATTTCTTCATATGATGGAAAGGTATTTGACTGCGGACTTTGACCATCTCTAAAGCCAGAGTAACATATGGCATCTTTAAATTCGAAAAGTTCTGTCATTAACTGCTTTTGGTGAATTAAAATTTCAGGTTATGGTCTTTGTCCCATAATCCCCAGTAGGCACCAACATCGCCTTCAGCACCTGTTTTCCAAGCTTCGTCAAAAGACGAAAAGTAAAAAATATCAATATCTTCTGCGGCTGACCAATATTGCGAATTTATAAAATATCGCATTGCCCCTTCTTTTGATGGATGTGCTCCGTAAAGATCTTGACCTTCACTTGGCCAGCCAGTTTCGGTAATTATTACCTTTTTACCATTGGCTGCCCTTTTGGTTCTCTCATACATATCTTTCATGTACAATAGCGCGTATTCATTGGCACAACCTTCCCAAAAAGGGTAGCAATTGGCTAAAACCACATCGCATGCTTCAGTAATTCTTGGTTTTATTTCAAACTCATAATATGCATCTACGTAACCAACAGGTACATCTCCTATTGAATTTTTAACGCGAATTATATAGTCTAGCAATTGATCTTCAGTAAGGTCTTTTCTGTAAAGTACTTCATTACCTACAGCCGCTATATCTACGTATCCTTCTTTAGCCAATTTTAGTAAACCTTCTATTTCTTCTTCGTTTTTTTCCATATCATCACCAAGCCATGCGCCTACAAGGGTTTTAATACCAAACTCCTTAGCAACCTTAGGAATAAGCTCATTACCTTCAATACATGAAAAAGATCTGATCCATTTGGTGTAAGGAGCAATAATCTCCATTCTTTGCCTCACTTGTGCTTCACTTAACTCTGTGCCGGGCTCCTGCCCTTCAAAATAAGCACTAAAGCACAATCCATGCATTCCACTGTCAAGGGCTTCTTTAAAGAGTTTACTTAGTTCTTCTCCACTGGTGTTTACATCTACACTACCTGAGAGTGATAAAACTTTGTTTAATCTATAAGACATGTTCTAAATGATTTGAAAAGGAGCGCAAAAGTAGATATAGTAGAACAAACTATAAGGTTATCAAAAAAAAATTGACAATCCTAAATTAGAACATGTCAATTCAAGCCTGAAATCAAACAATTTGCTAGATTTTTTTTATGACTTGTATTGAAATTTTGAATAGCACTGATGGCTTATAGTACATTTCACTATTTTGCGCCCACTTTTTACAATAATTTAAAGGAAACTGGTTATATGGTAGCCAAAACTCAAACTTCAAATCCGCTTAAAAGCGTTGAAATTAATGGAGAGAACTATTTTAAGATAGAAAACTCCGACAGGTTACGTCCTTTCTTTATGAGCATTGTTAGTGCTTACAATCATTGGATGTTTATTGGTAGTAATGGCGGTTTAACAGCTGGAAGAAAGAATAACGAATATTCTTTGTTCCCTTATTATTCTGACGACAAGGTTTTAGAGTCAACAGAGAATACTGGTCCAAAAACTATTGTGCAGCTCACAATCAATAATAAAGTTGTGAACTGGGAGCCTTTCCAAGAAAAAGGAAATGAAAAATTTAGCATAACAAGAAATCTTTATAAGAGCAGATATGGCAACAAAATCATATTTGAAGAGATTAACCACAACCTAAACCTTGCATTTAAGTATGAATGGTGTTCTTCTAACAAATACGGTTTTGTAAGAACATCAACCATTACAAACGTGGGCAATGAAAAAAGAACACTTAGAGTTCTTGATGGTATGCAAAATCTTCTTCCGCATGGTGCTGGAGCCGATTTGCAAATGCGTCAAAGCAATTTAATTGATGCATACAAGAGAAATGAGCTTGATGAAGCTTCAGGCATGGGAATTTTTGCCTTAAGTGCCATTATTGTTGACCGAGCTGAACCAAGTGAGGCCTTAAAAGCAAATGTTGCTTGGCAGGCAGGTATTGAAAATCCAAAGTACTTGGTTTCTTCAATGCAGCTTTCTTCTTTCATCTCAGGCAATAGTATAAGCCAAGAAAATGACGTTAAGGCAGAAAAAGGAGCTTATTTTATTGAAACCACGTTGGATTTAAACAGCGCTGATTCAAAAAATTGGTTGATGGCAACCGATGTTAATAAGAGCCATTCTGCAGTTGCAGAAATTGCTGAAGACATTACTTCGGATGGCATTATTGATAGAGTGTATGCCGATATTGATGATTGCAATCAAGAATTGATTAAACTAACGGCTGCATCAGATGGCCTACAGCATACTGCCGATACGCTTAAGGATACACGACATTTTGCCAATGTAATGTTTAACATTATGCGTGGTGGAATATTCGACAATAACTATCAAATTGAAAAGTGGGATATTGTTAAATATTTAAAATCGGCAAGCGAAAAAGTTTATGAAAACAACAAGGCATTACTTGATAAGTTAAGTGCCGAGTTTACCGTAATGGAGTTGCAAGATGTAGTTAATGAATCATCTGACCCTTCATTTGTAAGATTATTAAGTGAGTACTTACCACTTAAGTTTAGTAGAAGACATGGCGACCCAAGTAGACCATGGAATGCTTTCTCTATTAACACAAGAAGTGAAGAAGACGGTAGCAAGATCTTAGATTACCAAGGTAATTGGCGGGATATTTTTCAGAATTGGGAAGCTTTGGCTTTTGCCTATCCAGAGTTTATGGAAGGTATGATTTACAGATTCTTAAATGCATCAACTTTTGATGGTTACAATCCGTACAGAATAATGAAACATGGATTTGACTGGGAAATTATTGAGCCAGACGATCCTTGGAGTTACATTGGTTATTGGGGCGATCATCAAATAATTTACTTGCTTAAATTCTTAGAATTTTTTGAAAACCATAAGCCGGGTAAATTAGAAGAATTATTTACTAAAGATATTTTTGCCTACGCGGCGGTACCTTATCGAATTAAAGATTACCAAGACATACTCAAAAACCCTAAAGACACCATTGAATTTGACCATGCTTGGGATGCCCAAATTAGAAAAAACAGAGAATCTGAAGGTGGAGATGGTGCTTTATTAAAGAACTCGAATGGAGATATTTACCATGTAAACTTTATTGAAAAAATATTGGCTACTACATTGGCCAAAATATCTAATCTGGTACCTGAAGCCGGTATTTGGATGAATACCCAGAGACCTGAATGGAACGATGCTAATAATGCATTGGTAGGTAATGGAGTGAGTATGGTTACGCTTTACTATTTACGCCGTTTCTTGGCTTTCTTTAATAAAGTGCTTGAAAATAGTAATGATACCGAAGTTGAAATATCAAAAGAACTTTATGATTGCTATACCAGCATAAATGAAGCTCTAATAGCGCTAAAGGATAAAACTGATAATAGTTTTAATGACGCAGACCGAAAAGACTTAATGGATAAGTTGGGTACTGCTGCAGCAACCTTTAGAAATCGTATATACAATAGCGGTTTCAGCGGCAACAAATCAACCTTAAGTTTAAGTGAGCTTGATGCCTTTTACAGGTTGAGTAATGCTTACATGGAGCAATCTATAAGAGCCAATGAACGCCCTGACCATTTGTATCACGCCTATAATATTATCGATATTAAAGAAACAAGTGTTTCGGTTTCGTATTTAGACGAAATGCTTGAAGGTCAAGTGGCTGCTCTTAGCTCAGGTTATTTATCAGCTGAGCAATCTTTAGCTTTAATGGACGCTTTAAGAACAAGTTCAATTTACAGAGAAGACCAAAACAGCTACATTTTATATCCTAACAAAGAGCTTCTAGGCTTTTTACAACGAAACCAAATTCCAGCTGATCTTGTAGCGCAATCAGAGCTGTTTACTCAACTCATTACTGACGGCAACGGTTTAATCATTGAAAAAGATGTAAAAGGAGCATATCATTTTAACGGAGCTATTAGAAATGGTTTTGAACTGGATAAAGCCCTTGCTAAGTTAGATACCAATAAATATGGAAGCCTAATTGAAAAGGACAGAGATTTTGCTCAAGAGATTTATGAAAAGGTTTTTAACCACAAAACTTTTACTGGTAGATCAGGAACTTTCTATGGTTATGAAGGATTAGGATCTATTTATTGGCATATGGTTTCTAAATTGCTCTTAGCCATTGAAGAAAACACAGTTGCAGCCGCAGATAGCGGACAAAACCCTGAAACGGTAAAGGCACTTACTGAGCATTGTTACGAAGTGTTTGAAGGAATTGGAGTGCATAAAAGCCCAGATGTTTATGGTGCCTACAGTATTGATCCATATTCGCACACACCTTATACCAAAGGAGCACAGCAACCAGGAATGACCGGACAGGTTAAAGAAGATATAATTAGCAGAACCATAGAGTTGGGCGTGCAAATTGACCAAGGACAAATTCGTTTTAGCCCTTCAATTTTAAACAGAGCTGAGTTTATTTCGGCGCCTACAACATTTAAGTATGTAGATGTAAATGGCGAGTTTAAAACAGTTGACTGTGCTTCAGATTCAATTGCCTATACTTACTGCCAAGTACCTGTAATTTACACTTTGTCAGATACACCTTCTCTTACAGTTTATCATACAAATGGTAAATTAGAAGAGCTTGATGGTGCCACTTGCACAAAAGAAATTAGTGAAGCTCTTTTTGCAAGAAATGGTCAAATAGAGAAAATAGAAGTTGGTTTGGTTTACTAGTTAATTCAAATTCTAAAAATAGAAACGCAGTTAGTCCTTTGAGGTTAACTGCGTTTTTTTATGTCCTTAGACACGCTAATCCGTTAACAATGAATCGCTCCTTATTAAACAATTGAGTGCTAATTCATGTTTTTAAGGCATATATAAAAAAGCAAAATATTGAAAGCCATTTTCATAACACTAGGTATTGTACTCCTCATCTTTATAATCATTCAAGCCTTTGCCATGAGCAATAGAAGTAGCATAGAAGAATATTCATATAAGGTTGTAGAAACTTATGATGGATTCGAAATTAGAGAATATGAAGCCAGCTTATTTACATCAGTAAAAATGGCAACCAACAAATATGAACAAGCATCAAGCGCTGGTTTTAGGGTTTTGGCTGGTTACATTTTTGGAAACAATAGTGAAAGCCAAAAAATAGCCATGACTAGCCCTGTGGCTATGACCATGAATGATTCTATGACCATGATGTTTATGGTGCCAAAAAACATAGAAAAAGATGAGCTTCCAAAACCCAATGATTCTAGAATAATTTTGCAAGAAGAACCAGCGAAAACAGTTGCTGCGATTAGATTTAGTGGTTGGGCCAACAACAATAAACTTGAAAAGTACAAGAAAAAGCTAAGCGATTTGCTTGAAATCGAAAACATAGCGCACACCGGAAACTTTATGTACTTAGGCTACAATCCACCTTATGATGTGGTTAATAGAAAAAATGAAGTGATCGTAGAGATTTTGAGGTAAGAATAACCGCTTTAGTATTATCGAAGTTAAATACGCTCTCAAATTATCTGTTAATTTGGTTCACTATAGTGCTATCAGTAATTTTATCATCATCAGCCAATAAAATGGCTTTGCTTAAAACAATTGATAGGCCTTTATCGCCTTCAAAAGGAATAAAAAGCTTCTCAGTACTACTTTCAGATGATCGAGCAGGCACAATGCACAGGTATTGATCGTTTGGCTCCATTAAAATATTACCACTACCTATATGAATCTTATAGGTTCTAAGCTTACCTCTAACAATTAAAAACTTACCATCAATTTTTGCTTTATCTCTTATTTTTTTCAATCTAGGTAGTAAGTTTTCAAGTATGCTCTTTCTGGTTTTAGCAATTTCATTTAAATCTCCAAAAGAGTATGATGTCCAATAATCACGATTGGCTTGTCGCGCGCCATTATTGTCCATCCATTGCGGATCGTTGCCCACACTGCATACTCCTACAAACATGTCAACATCACGCATTATTTCTGTAAAAACCATTTTAGGTACATCTTCAAGGTTCATCACCTCTCCTTCGCTATTTTTAAACTTTACCTGATCTGTTGCTATATGATACCAAATCCCAGCTTCATTAAAATCATCTTCATCATTATTAAGTTCATCAATCCAGTATTCAGCTGAAATTCCGTATTCAGGTATTTGCTTTATCGCAGTTTCGCTTTCGCGGCCATCATCATACCAACCCATTAGTGAAAATTTCCAATCGCGTAAAGTAGCCAATGCATTAAACTGATGCTGCTTAAGAATATGAGCTGCCATTCTATTTGAATAAGTTCGCGTATTAACTTCAGCATCGGTTAAGATATAAATTTCTCTAAAGGCTTGCTTAACGGGCTGCTTCCATTGTAAGTCTATAACTTTTTGTCGCCAATGAATAATCTCAGCTTCAGTAGCATTTACTGGATGCCAAAGCGATACTTCCGTTTCTTCATCTATCCAATCAATTTTGTCATGCGCTACGGTATACCAATTACCATCAAGCATAATGGCTTCACATTTCTGCCCCTTTTTTTTAAAACTCCAAATTAGCTTTGAAGCAATGGGATTTACTAAACCATGATTAATATAGAACTTCTTAAAAGAAGCCATATCCCATGTTCTGTTTAAAATGAACTGATTATCAATTCGCTGCTTTTGAGCCGAATAAACTTTTTGAATTTCTTTTATTTCCTTTTGTATTTTTTTTAGTTTGCTGCTGTGTAGTGCATTGTTTTTTACTGCACTCGGTGTGCTTTTCATGGGCTGACCATCTGCCTTAAAAAACTGCTTTTTAACTTTTGATGCTTCAATCCATACTTGCAGGTTGTACTCATCAAATGCAATGATTTTTTTTCCATTAACAAGTTTGAAATCAGGAATAGCCATTTCCTTAAGCTCTTCTACCGAAACATTATACTTTTTTGCACCTGCGTTTAAATGCTTATCAATTATCTTCTTTATGTTGTTTTGTCTGAGTTTTAGTTTTAGGGTTGATAAAGCTCCGAGCCCATCTTTACCACGCATATTGCCTAAAACCATAACGCATGCATTACCAATTGATGCAGCTGCCGGCCCTTGCCCTGGAATTTTTGAATAAGACTTTTCTGTTAATTTAGAAAGCAGCCTAATGGTCTCTTTATCAGAGTAACGCTCCATGGTCCAAACAAGGCCTTTAATAAAGGTCTGACTTGGATTGCATAAGTAGCTTGTATGGGTATATTCATAAGATCTACCAGCATGCTCATGTGTTGTGGTTTCTTCAACAAAAGCACGATTTAATGGAATTTGCAAAAGCTCCTGTGCAATTTTTCTATATTTATCAGGTCTAATACTTTCTTGAAGTTTTGCTACGGTATTAATAAACCTTTTTGTAGGTTTTGAACCTGAAACGGTACTCACTAATTCAAATACTTGACTGTATTCAGTTTCATTTTCCTTTATTGCAGATAGTACTTGGTTTACCTCATTACCAATGTCTTTTGTAGGGAGCTGAAAAAGCTTTTGACCTTCTTCAACATCAGAAATAATTGCTCTTAATTTTTGAACAGCCTTATTCATATTTGCTCCATAATAAGATCTATCGCCATCTACTTTAAACTCAGGCCAAGAGAGCATTTCTACTATAAAGGACTTAAGTTCTTCGGTTAGCTCATTTTTTTTAAGAAAATACTCAATTTGCTTTATGGCATAGTTTACTGGGTAGTTTGTGAAACTAGAATAAAACTCTTCTGATATCTTAAACTCATCGTTATTCTTTTTATAGCTCTTGAATAGTGTTATCCATTCTTTATCAGTATAATCAAGTTTTTTTCGAATCAAACCAGCCTGTATGTTGTAAGCGTAACCTGGTCCAAAAGTTGAAATATCATTTGTATGCCATCTATATTTATCTTTTTTCCTTCGTGCTTCAATCTTTAAACTCCAATCCAGAATTAGTTCATTCAAAGCAAGTACGGCTTCTTTAACTTCTGTCTTAGTTTTATTTCTTAGCGTCTCATATGCTTCAAATCCGTTAAGATCATTTGGGTTATAAATGTTCGAACGGTTCTTTTTTAAATCAAGGATAAGGTCTATTACCTCTTGTTTTATTCCTTCTTCTTTGAATTCCTTCTTTTTCTTTCTAAATAAATTGAACATAAAAAATATTAACCTCCTACCAAAGGAGTAAGCTTTAAAAAAGAAACCTTGGTATTCTCTTCAATCAAAAATTTTTGGTCTAGATCTTCTACTTGGTCATCATCAACAAAAATGAAATATCCATTCTTATTAAAAGCATCAAAAGCCAAATACATCTGTTTTTCAATGTCGATCTTTCTTTCTTTTTTATTATTGAGCCTTTTCTCTAAGTTGGTAGGTAAAACCAAGCCCTTTGTATAACTCTCCTTATTTTGCTCGTACTTTTTCACTTCCTCCTTAATACGAGCCTCAATTAGATCTTTTACACTTATGTATTCATTATCGAACTGTAAAGCAAGTTCGTGAAGAATTTGTCCTGCTGCAGTTTCATCTTTTACAATAAGGTTATTCATAGAAATCAAAATTAATTTAGGCAAATTGAAAATGCCTTATTTCTGAAGCAACAATAAATAATGTTACAATAATCGATCTGATTTAGGTCTGAATTCGAGTATCACCAATTTGCTACTCCCAATTAATTTATGGTTCGACCTTTATAAAACTAGACCTTCACAATCTCTACCCCTTCCTCTTTTCTAAGCCAAGTAAGTTGCCTTTTGGCATAGTTGCGGGTGTGTTGTTTTATTTTCTCAATGGCAAATGCCCTTGTACACCTACCATCAAAATATTCAAAAAGCTCAGAATAGCCAACTGTATTCAATGGATTCAAATGTCTGTAAGCAAATAATGATCTTGCTTCTTTTTCAAGCCCAGCCGCAATCATAGCATCTACCCTATTATTTATTCTTTGGTATAGTACTTCTCTCTCCCACTTAAGCCCAATTTTTTTAATACTAAAACCTCTTGGTGCCTTGGTCTGGTTTTTAAACTTGCTATATGGCTCACCACTGCTTAAGCAAACTTCAAGTGCCCTAATCACTCTTCGCGGGTTATCAAGTGCTATTGTATTGAAGCTTTCTGGATCTAGTTTAGCTAATTCGTGTTTCAATGATTCCAAACCTTCTTTATTGAGCCTTTGATTTAACTCATCACGAATTTTATCATCAACTTTAGGAAAATTATCTAAGCCTTCTAAAACAGCCTTAATAAACAAACCTGAGCCCCCTACGAGTATTGCAACTTCCCTTGTTCTAAAATATTCATTCAGTTTGTTCAGTGCATTTTTTTCAAAATCCCCAGCAGTATATTCGTCATGAATTGAAATATGCCCAACAAAATGATGTTTGGCGGCTAACAATTCTTCATTACTGGGTTTAGCAACCCCAATGTTCATTTCTCTATAAAACTGTCGAGAATCTGCCGAGAAAATCTCAGCATTGTGTTTTTTAGCTAAGTCAATAGCATAGGCAGTTTTGCCTGATGCTGTTGGCCCCATTACCACAATAAGTTGCGGTTTACTTGACATTAATAATCTTCATATTCAGAATCAATGCTCTCATCGTAATCTTCAAACCCACCGCCTTCTCTTAAAAGATCATTGGCAATTGACTCAGTGGTGTTTTCTGCCAATAGTTTGGCTCTTGCCTCATCAGGGTTTTCAACTTTACCCATTTCTTCTACTAAAACAGGATAGCTCATGCTGGCAATTTTATTTACTTGCTCTATGTATTCTATCTTAAACTCCCACATAAGCAGCATGTCATATTCATAGATCAAACTTTTACAAGTATTGTTTATAGCAGCATAAGTTTTTACATCGCTCATACATGCAGATTCTTCCTTGCTCTCTTCATCTTCAATTCGAAGCATTGGAACCTCCTGCGTACGGTTAAATCCATTTTCGCAAAGCCAAAAAGATGCCATTTCTCCAGCATTTAACTCAAAAGCCGCAAGTATAGTTAAGTGCAATTCTTCTAAATTGCTCTCTATATCAATATCAACAACCCGTTGTACATTTTCATCGTTGCCCTTGTAAATTTTTAAACGTAAAGCTTTATTTTGGTCCATATTATCTGTTTTGCCTTAGCCCCATTTCAGTGCCTAACTTAATCATTAATTCATAAGCCTTTTCCTTCTCATTTGCAATTTCGCCATTCATAATGGCTTCTTTTATTAACTCTTTTAGGTCGCCAATGGTTTTAGAAGGTTTTATGCTAAAGTATTGCATTATATCTTCACCCGATATTGGGTTCTTCCAATTTCTTAGTCTATCCCTTTCTTCAACCACTATTACCTTTTCTTGTACGCCTTCAAAGGCTTTAATAATGCGTCGAACTTTTTTAGGGTTTTTACTGGTAATATCTGCTTTGCACAGCTTAAACAGGTCTTCAATATCGTCGCCAGCATCAACAATTAATCTCCTTACGGCGCTATCGGTTACATTTTGAGTAAGGGCAATTGGTCTCAAATGAAGATTAACTAGCTTTTGTACATATTTTAACTCGCTACCCAAAGGCAATTTAAACCTTGTAAAAATCCGCTTCGTCATTCTTGCTCCAACCACTTCATGCCCATGAAATGTCCAACCTGCTTTTTTGTCAAATCGCTTTGTTGGCGTTTTGCCAATATCATGCAACATTGCGGCCCAGCGCAGCCAAAGATTATTTGTGGTAAGGCAAATATTATCTACTACCTTAATGGTATGATAAAAGTTGTCTTTATGGCTTACCCCATCTTTATCTTCTACACCTTGTAAATCAACTAATTCAGAAAAAATAATTTTCAACAAGCCGCTTTTATAGAGCAATTCAAAACCAATTGATGGTTTTGGACTTAACATAATTTTGTTAAGCTCATCAGATATACGCTCTTGAGATATAATGTTTATGCGCTCCTTTACCTTACTTATGGCCTTAAATGAATACTCATCAATGTTGAAATTAAGCTGACTAGCAAACCTAATGGCGCGCATCATTCTTAATGGGTCATCGCTATAGGTAACTTCTGGTTCAAGCGGGGTTTTAATAATTCTATTTCTAAGATCATCGAGCCCATTATAGGTATCAACCAGCTCCCCAAAATTTGCCTTATTTAGCGATATTGCAAGGGTATTAATGGTAAAGTCTCTTCGCGAAATATCATCGGCAAACGAACCGTCTTCAACTATTGGTTTTCTTGAATTTCTTTGATAAGACTCTTTTCTTGCCCCTACAAACTCAAATTCAAATCCATCTTTAAATCTAATGTTTGCAGTACCAAAATTTTTAAAATAGCTGTATTTACCTTCTCCAATTTTCTTATGCACTGCATCTGAAAAGGCCACCCCATCTCCTACAACCAGTACGTCTACATCTTTACTTTTTCTACTCAATAAAAGGTCGCGTACAAAACCACCTACCAAAAAGGCCTTTTGCTCCATTTCATCAGCCACTTCACCAATGGTGGCAAAGTGCTGATACTCCTTAAACTTTTGTAGTTTATCAGAAAGGTTCAAATTAGCGAAGGTTGAAGTTATCTTTTCTTCTTATTCTTTTGCTGCTGAATGGCTTGTTGTTTTCGCTGTTGCTTTTCCATCCACTCTTGCATACGGCCTTGCATGCCGGTAGAAGCTGCACCACCTCCAGAACTTGCTTTTTGCTTTTTCTTCTCTTCAATTTGAGCTCTAAGCTTGTCTTCATTTACGAATGCCTTGAATAAATAGGTTTGGCCAATAGAAAACAAGTTGGCCAAGAAATAATAGTAGCTCAATGCTGCCGAATAGCTATTTAAAAAAGTTAAGAAGATTATAGGCATAAAGTACGGCAAGTACTTAAGTTCTTTTTGCTGTTGCGGCTGATAACTCTGATTGATTAATGTATAAATAAACGTTGTAATTGTCATTAATAGCGCAAAAAGCGATATATGATCACCGTAGCCAGGAATTGAAAATCCAAATTCGTAAATACTATCGTAGGTAGACAAATCGTGCGCCCACAGAAACGGCTGTTGTCTAAGCTCAAATGAATGCGGAAAGAAGTTGAAAAGAGCCAGCAAAATTGGCATTTGCACTAGCATTGGTAAACAACCACCAAAAGGACTTACTCCTGTGGCCTGATAAAGCTTCATTTGCTCTTGCTGCTGTGCCTGCATATCACCATCGTTCTTCTTTTTAATGGCATCAAGCTCAGGTTTTAAAACACGCATTTTGGCACCTGAAAGAAAGCTCTTGTAAGTAAAAAATAGCAATACCGACTTGAAAAGAATAGTAAGTATTAAAATAATGATACCATAATTACTGGTCATTTTACTCAATAGGTTGAAAATAGGAATAACCGCAAACCTGTTTATCCAACCAAAAATTCCCCAACCTAAGTTAACTACTCTTTCAAGCTCAATATCATATTGTCTAAGCGTGCTGTAGTGGTTAGGAACAAAGATCATTTTAAACTTGTGAGTATTTGATTCTACAAGATCCATTGAAGCATGAAGCTCCTTAATATACTCATCTCCTTCTTGCCAATCTTGTTTTAAATATCCATTTTCAAAACCATTTGATGGTATTATGGCCTGGTTAAAAAAGTGCTGTTTGAAAGACAACCAATCAACTCTTGATTCTGAACCAATTTCTTCATCATCTTCAGTTTTTCGCTCTGAAACATAATCGGGTTCGTCTCCAGTTTCTTTAAAGTATATTGAAGTTTGTAGTCTTTCGTTTTCGGCACTCATTTCTTGCTGCAAAACTTGTTGGGTCCAAATCAGCTTTTTAGCACTGGTGCCATTCCAATTACTCTCAAAATTCACCACATAATCTTCTTCACCACTTAAGGCGTACAAGTGTTCCACGCTTGCGCCATCTTCGGTTTTGGCACTCAATTTTAGCGACGTGGTTGAACTTTCAATTTTGTTAAAAACTAAGTTAGTCGTGTTATAACCTTCACCGTAAGAAAAACCAAAGTCATTAACGCCTTCTTCAAGATTTACTAAAACCAATCCGGTAGAATCTGCTCTTTGATACTCGTTTAGTTGTAAGTAAGAAATTTTACCTCCTTTATTACTTACTCTTAAAGTAAGAAGGTCATTTTTTATTTCGAATGATTCTTCTTGAACTGTAACAGTCTCTCCAGAGTCGTTAACTAAGGTAATTTCCTTGGCGGCGCTCAGGGTTGTTTTTTTCTCTGCTATTTCATCAACAGGTTCAGGTGTTAATGCAGCAATACTATCTTTTATGGCCTGTTGTCGGGCCAATTCTTCTTCGCTTGGTTGGTTCCAAATTGAAAATCCAATTACGATTAAAACAATAAGCGAGAAGCCTATAATTTGATTTTTGTCCATTAAATGAATGGTTTCTAAATAAGGGCTGCAAAAATAGGAATATATCCTTCTAAGCCTAAGTATTTACTTTGCACTATGCATTTGAAAATTGGCAAAGATCTTGAATTGTGTTACCGCCTTTTAGTTGAAGGAAATCCGGTGGCTATACCTACCGAAACTGTATATGGTTTAGCGGCTAATGCTTTTGATGAAAACGCCGTAAGCAAGGTGTTTGATATTAAAAACCGTCCGAAGTTTGACCCACTGATTGTGCACTGTGCCACAGTTGATGATGTTAAAAGTGTAGGAAAGGACATACCACAACCGTTGCTCGATCTTGCCATAAAATTTTGGCCAGGCCCATTAACTATTGTAGTTAATAAAAGTGAAGAAATCCCTGATATTGTTACTGCTGGTAAGGAAACTGTGGCCATTAGAATTCCAAATCATCCGCTAACACTTGACCTTCTTTACGGACTTTATTTTCCTTTAGCAGCTCCAAGTGCCAATCCATTTACCTACGTAAGTCCCACTTCAGCTTTTCATGTGCTTGACCAATTAGGCGAAAAAATTGAATACATTTTAGATGGCGGTGAATGCGAAGTTGGTCTTGAATCTACCATTATTAGAATGAATAATGACCAAATTGAAGTTATGCGGTTGGGTGGCATAAGCGTTGAAGATCTTCAAGAAAATACAGATCTAATGGTGGTGCTCTTAAATGATAAAGATAAGGAGAGTATGCCTGGCAGCCATAAAAGGCATTACTCTAACAATAAGGTTATTGAACTTATACCCAATGGTGGAAACATACCAGAACTTAATGATGGTGAAGCAGCTATAGCTTTCTTAAAAGATACAGATGCTAAGCATTTTTATCATCTAAGTGAAACCGGTGATATTAATGAAGCTGCTAGGAATTTATTTGGCACCTTAAGAATGCTTGATAAACCAGAATATCAAAAAGTTTACATTGAACTTGCGCCAGAAAAAGGGCTCGGACCGGCAATTAATGAACGGTTGAGAAGGGCAGCTGCAGAATGATTAGATTATTGATTACCAGTTGCTTATTTATCGAATTATTTAGCAATGATATGGATAGCAATTTTCTTTTTTTTAAACCTAAATATTAACTGAGCCAGTACTAACTCTAAACCTTTAATTACGGCTTCTTGGGAAAGATTTAAGGCTTACTATGTTCTCATTTCAAAAGCTATGGAAACAAAGTGCAAAAAGACTTCGGACGAGAAAGGTCCTAATCAACACCTTTAAAAAATCTACTCCATCTAATTCTCTCACCAAAACTATCTTGGTTTTTATCGAAAGAGAACCAAATAAATAGTGCTTTACCCACAATATGATCTTCAGGTACATAACCCCAAAACCTTGAGTCAAGTGAATTATGTCGGTTATCTCCCATCATAAAATAGTAGTTCATCTTAAAAGTATATTCAGAAATAGGCTCCCAATCTTCACCTTCTCTTTTTATCTCAACTGTTTTGTCTTTTTGCAGTCTTAAACTACCAGAGTTTTCATATATGGCTATACAATCTTTATATAGGTAATAATTTGTTTCATTCATTTCAATTGTTTCGCCAGCCTTTGGTATCCATACTGAGCCAAAATTGTGAATTGTGTAACCCAAAGTAAAATCATCTTGATTCATAAACATATTGGGGTCTCGACTATTCACCTTTTTAAGCACTTTTACTTTTTTGAGTTGCTTCAGCATATCTGCCGATTTAGGAGACATGTTTAAAATGTACATAAAATCACCATCAGCATTGGCATACAATGGATAACCAGTAGATGGATTTACATTTTCATTCAGGTCATAAAGGCTTATTCCACATTCATTCAGCTCTTCTTTTCGTAAAGGGTACTGTTCTACATGCACTTCATATCTAAACTGTACATTTTCAGGAAACTCAATAAAATCGCCATTAACAAAAACAGAATCACTCTTTATTTGAACATTATCGCCGGGAATGCCAATACAACGCTTTATATAATTGTCCTTTTTATCTACAGGCCTTCCCATGTCTGATGGGTAATTAAAAACTACTACATCTTGCCGTTCAACTTCTTCAAATCCAGGTAGCCTGTAATAAGGCAATTTTACCCATTCTAAATAAGACTTAGTACCACTTGTAAGCGGCAAAG
Source organism: Bacteroidia bacterium (assembly GCA_049115495.1). Lineage (GTDB taxonomy): Bacteria > Bacteroidota > Bacteroidia > CAILMK01 > JACPUW01 > JACPUW01. The sequence goes on from JAGDZV010000003.1 coordinate 340,540, forward strand.
TATTGTGGGCAAAAGGAAAAGACAAAGGAGTTTCTGGCACTCTTGGTCCATAATTTACTTTACTCACAAATAAGAAATCACCTACCAACATTGAGTTTTCCATTGAAGGTGTAGGAATGGTAAAAGCTTCAATTAAGAACCATCTTATTAAAGTTGCCGCTACAACAGCAAAAAGAATAGAATCTGTCCAATCTCTTAATGTTGACTTCTCAATTTTTGGTAAATCAGCTGCTGGTGCGTCCCATTCAACATTCTCATTAAAAGACATGTAACCAAAGTAAATTGGGGTAGCAATAAGACCCAACACATAATCATGAAATTGTGTTTTTTCAAATGATTTGAGCATATCCATAATCATTTGAGCATAAATAAACACATTGAGAATAGGCACAAGGAGGAGTAACAACCACCACTTAGGCCTTGCACTTAGCTCTAGCCAAGAATAAAGATTGTATAAAGGAATTGCTCCTTTCCATCCTGGCTCATTTGCTTTTTCAAAAAGCTTATACGATGATATGCCTATTAAGATATACCAAATGACAAAAAAGGTAATTACTGATGCCATTAATCATTAAAATTTAAAAGATCGTTCATACTAAAAACACCGGTTTTTCCTGCAAGGAATTCGGCCGCCAAAACACTTCCTAAAGCAAATCCTTTTCTAGATTTTGCTGAGTGTTTTAACATTATATAGTCAACATCTGATTCGTAAATAACTTCGTGAATACCCGGCACCTCATTTTCTCTAAAGGCCTGAATGGGTAAAATTCCTTTTGCGGCTAGTTCTTTTGTGGTTTCTTTCCACTCGCCATAACTGCCATGATTTTTCAATAGTCCATCAGCCAAAGAAATAGCCGTACCGCTTGGCGAATCTAGCTTATGAATATGATGGGTTTCATTTATATGTGCCTTATACCCTTCTTTGTTATTCATAATTTTGGCAAGTACCTCATTCATTTTGAATGTAATGTTTACGCCAATACTAAAATTAGTTGCGTAAAACATGGCCCCACCAAGCTCATTACACTTGTTTGTAAGGCTTTCAAAATGATTATACCAACCTGTGGTACCAATTACTATGGGCACATTATTGCTTAAACACCAACTTATATTGTTGTGGGCAGCCTTTGGTTGTGTAAACTCAATGGCCACATCAACTGCCCCTTTAAGTTTCTCTAAGTCATTGTAATTATCTGCTATTGCCCCTACAGTATGCCCTCTATCATTGAGAATTTTCTCAATCTCTTTGCCCATTTTGCCATATCCAATAAGGCCAATTTTCATCTAAAAACTTAGTTTAAGCGATAAACCCGCTGATTGTTGACCGGCAATATTAACGAACGAAGGTTGCAATCTGAGTGTAAGATCATCAGAATTATCAAATTGATTCAAATGAGCCCAAACATATGCATCTAGTATATTTAATGCATAAAAACCGGCAGTAATAATTATAAATAGGTCGCGCCTTTGATGATATGTTTCCATTCCATTTTTTAGGGCATTAACTGATGTGTAACCATCACAACCTTCCCAATACAAATCGTTTAAGGTTAAACGGTATCCGGTCTCAAAGCACTTAAACTTTGAATGGTTAAAATATGATAGATATCCTAAAGTGCCTAAACCACCGTAAACTAAAGGCACTTTTAACCATTGCACACCGCCATTGGTAGCTTGCCCCCATCCAGGAAGCATTGATGAGCGTAAAGCCGATTTTCTGGCAATTACTTCTTCAGGATCTAGCTCTTCTTTATCCTTTTTTTGGGCATTTGCCACAATTGAAGAAAATAAAATGAGAATTAAGAACGTAGTCTTAACTAAGCTGCTTAAAAAAGTTTTCAAGTTCATCTTCGTTGCTAAAAGGTAAAACAAGCTCGCCTTTACCGTTGGCTTTCAACTTAACTTTTACATTTCGTTTAAACGCCTTGCTAAACTTCTCTTCCCAAAGTATAGTGTTGTAATTGGTTTTTGGTTTAACTTCTTGAGACTTTTTAACAGGCTCTTCTGGTGTTTCTTCTTCTTTAGGTCCGTCAAGAATTTCTTTTACCAATCGTTCAACTTGCCTAACCGAAAAGTCGTTTTCTAGAATATCCTCTAAAAGTGATTTTTGAACGTCTTTGTCGCTAATAACAATTAATGCTCTTGCATGCCCCATTTTAATTAGGTTGGCCCTTAGGGCTATTTGAACTTCAGTAGGTAGTTTTAGTAATCGTAAATAATTTGTAACGGTTGAACGTTTTTTACCCACCCTTTTACCAAGTTCTTCTTGATTTAGTTGGCACTCTTCAACCAATCTTCTATACGAATTGGCAACTTCCATGGCGTTTAAATCTTCACGCTGAATATTCTCAATAAGTGCCATTTCAAGCGTATTCTGATCGTCTGCTTCTCTTACATAAGCAGGCACTTGTTCAAGCCCAGCCAATAAAGATGCACGGTATCTACGCTCACCTGATATAATCTGATATTTATTGCGGCCTACCGTTCTAACCGTAATTGGTTGTATTAAGCCATGAATTTTAATCGATTGAGATAATTCTTCGATTAAATCTTCATCAAATTCAACTCTTGGTTGATTTGGGTTTGGCTCAATATATTTTAGCGGAAGTTCATTGAACTTATTTACGCCTACTTCTTTGTCGTTGTCTTGCTTTACTTCTCTCTCTGCATCTTGCAATAATGCATTCAAACCTTTTCCTAATGCCATTCTTTTCTTCTGCATTTTTAAATCAAAAAACTAGTTGTGTAATGCCGGACTTTTTAGCATACCTCTTTTTTGCAATATTTCTTTAGCCAAATTCATGTAGTTAATAGCCCCTTTACTGGCTGCATCATGAAAAAGTATGGGTTTACCAAAACTTGGCGCTTCACTTAGTTTTATGTTTCTGTGAATGATTGTTCTAAAAACCAATTCTTGAAAATGAGCTTTTACTTCTTCAACAACCTGATTGCTTAAATTGGTTCTACCATCATACATCGTTAAAAGAATACCTTCTATTTCAAGTTCTTCATTCAAATTGGTTTGAACGATTTTAATTGTGTTCAAAAGTTTACCGAGTCCTTCTAGAGCAAAATATTCGCATTGCACCGGTATTAAAACACTATCAGCTGAAACCAAAGCATTTACTGTTACAATTCCTAAAGAAGGCGAACAGTCTACAATTATAAAGTCATAATCATCCTTAATCTTTTCTAAAGCCCTTTTCATAATTCTATCTCTGTTGGGAAGATTGATCATTTCGATTTCAGCACCAACAAGATCAATATGAGAAGGTAAAAGATCTAAATATTCAATTTCAGACTTTAGAATGCAGTCTTTCGGTTCAACATCGTCAACCATACATTCATATATGCTCTTTTTTATATTTCTAGGATCAAAACCAATACCTGAAGTTGCATTGGCCTGAGGGTCAGCATCAACCAATAAGGTTTTAAACTCAAGTGCGGCAAAACTTGTGGCTAAATTTATAGCAGATGTTGTTTTGCCTACTCCACCCTTTTGATTAGCGAACGATATTATTCTACCCATTAAATAACTGATTTACAAACAATTAAAAGTAATTCTTATGCTAGCTTGGCCTTATCGCCTACCTTATAAACAGTGCGCTAAAGTACAATAATCAACTAATTGCCATTTTTAAAATAGGCTTTTGTTGAAACCTTTTTTTACTTGTGGAAAAGGAGTTTGCGTTTTCATCGATAATCAATGTTTTAAGCATGATTTACTAGCGCTATTCACATTGTATGTTGGTATTTTTGAAATCTCTACATTTGTTTTTATCACTGTTCGTAAAGCTATAAACTAAAACTAATGAGTTTAACTTCAATATCTCCAATAGATGGGCGCTATGCATCAAAAACTAAAGAGCTAAAAAACTATTTTTCAGAATACGCTCTAATTAAATATAGATTACTCGTAGAAATTGAATATTTTACTGCTTTGTGCGAAATGCCTTTGCCTCAGTTAATTAAGTTTCCAAAAAAAGAGCTTAAGCAACTTAGAGAAATCGTAAAAGATTTTGATGAAAAAGAAGCTGAGAAGGTAAAAGAAATTGAAGCTACAACTAACCATGATGTAAAAGCCGTTGAATACTATTTAAAAGAGAAGTTTGAAGAAATGGGTGTTGGAGAGTTCTCTGGCTTTATTCATTTCGGACTTACATCACAAGATATAAACAATACGGCTACACCTTTAATGCTTAAAGCATATTTAGAAAAAGTGTATTTCCCTTACATGGAAGAAGAAATTCTGAATGAACTTAATACGCTTTCATCAGAATGGAAGAACATTCCTATGTTGGCCAGAACACATGGGCAAGCGGCAACTCCAACAACTGTAGGAAGAGAAATATTGGTTTATGTTGAGCGCATAACCCAACAGTTCAAATCACTTAAAAACATACCACATACTTGTAAATTTGGTGGAGCCACAGGAAGCTTGAATGCCCATTATGCAACATATGGGGCTATTAACTGGATAAATTTTGCAAATGAATTTTGCACAAAAAAACTAGGACTAGAACGGCAGAAACTCACCACTCAAATTGAGCACTATGATTACATGGCGGCAATTTTTGACAATGCCAAGAGAATCAATAGTATTATGATTGATCTCAGTAGAGATATATGGTCTTATGTAAGTATGGATTATTTTGGACAAAGAGTGAAAAAAGCAGAAGTTGGTAGTAGCACAATGCCACATAAAGTAAATCCTATTGATTTTGAAAATGCTGAAGGTAATTTAATGCTTGCAAATAGCATGTTTGATTTTTTAGCTAGCAAACTACCTATTTCAAGACTCCAAAGAGATTTAACTGATAGCACTGTTTCAAGAAACATTGGTGTACCTATGGCACATAGTTTTTTGGCTTTAAAGTCTCTAAAGAACGGACTTGGAAAACTTACAATTAATCAAAGCAAGCTTAAACACGATTTAAGTGAAAATTTTGTTGTGGTAACAGAGGCTATTCAAACCATTCTTAGAAGAGAAGGCTTTCCTAATCCTTATGAAGCTTTAAAAGCATTTAGCAGAGGAAAGAAAAGAATATCAAAATCTGATGTTCATGACTTTATTAATTCGCTGGAGATTGCGCAAGATGTTAAAGATGAATTAATGGGCTTAACACCAGAGTCTTACTTAGGCGAAACAAATACAATTAGCACCCTTAGCTAGTAAGATTTTTGAATAATTTAAAGTGGGGTATTCCTACTTCTAAAAAAGAGTTACCAATTATTTGGTAACTCTTTTTTTTGTAAAACGCCAAAGCAGTTTCTCTAGCATTTAATACCATTCTACTATATCCATTGTGTAGCGCCCACGCTTCACTTTCGTTTATCATTAAAGTACCCACACCTTGACTTTGAAACGAAGGGTCTATTGCCACCTGTCTCATTTTTAATTCAAAACTTGAGCATTTAACTAAAACCAAGCAGCCAACAAGCACTTTGTTTTTATAAAGGCCAAAATGAAATTGTTCATTTTCCGCCATTAATTCATCTTTAGCGAATTCTAAACCTAAAGGCTTACGCAAAACTTTATCACGCAATTCAACAATATGCCAGTATTCTGATGAATTGTGCTTAACCTTAATAAAAGCAAAGTTGCTAGCCTTGTTCTTCAACTTGATTGTCTGTTGTTTTCTCAGGTCTCATTTGAGGAAATAAAAGAACTTCTTGAATAGACGTATTATTGGTCATGAGCATAACTAATCTATCAATGCCAATTCCCATTCCAGAAGTTGGCGGCATTCCGTATTCCAGTGCTCTTAAAAAGTCTTGGTCAATAAACATCGCTTCATCATCTCCCCTTTCCATGAGTTTAGCCTGTTCTTCAAAACGTTCTCTTTGGTCAATAGGATCATTTAATTCTGAGTATGCGTTAGCTATTTCAGTACCATTTACCATTAACTCAAAACGCTCCGTAAGTTCTGGGTTATCACGGTGCTTCTTACATAATGGCGACATTTCTTTTGGATAATCTGTAATGAAAGTGGGCTGAATATAGTTGCCTTCACATTTTTCTGAGAATATTTCATCAATAAGCTTGCCCTTACCCATTGACTTGTCAACATCAATTTTAAGGGATTTGGCTATCGAAAATATTTCTTCTTCACTTTTACCATTAAGATTATGTCCGGTGTGTTCTTCTATAGCACCAAGCATTGTAACCCGCTTAAACGGACGCTGAAAATTAATTTCATTATCACCAAAGGTAACTTTTGTTGTACCGTGTACGGCCATGGCCACCTTTTCAACCATTTCTTCAGTAAAATCCATCATCCAGTTGTAGTCTTTATAAGCTACATAAATTTCCATTACTGTAAATTCAGGATTATGAGTTCTATCCATTCCCTCGTTTCTAAAATTTCTAGAAAACTCATAAACACCATCAAAGCCACCAACAATTAGCCTTTTTAAATAAAGCTCGTTTGCAATTCTAAGGTAAAGTGGAATATCAAGGGCATTATGGTGGGTAATAAAAGGGCGAGCTGCTGCCCCACCAGGAATAGACTGTAATACAGGAGTATCTACTTCCATATAACCATGAGAATCAAAAAATTCCCTCATGGTTTTCATCACAATGTTTCTTTTTTCAAATACTTCTTTAACTCCAGGATTTACAACTAGATCTACATAACGCTGCCTGTACCGTTGTTCCGGATCACCAAAGCCGTCATGCACATTGCCTTCATCATCAACTTTTACTACAGGCAGTGGCTTTATAGACTTTGATAAAACCGTTAATTCCTTAACATGAATTGAGGTTTGGCCAGTTTGTGTTTTAAAAACATATCCCTTAACTCCAATAAAGTCGCCAATACCAAGTAACTTTTTAAAAACGGTGTTGTAGAGCGTTTTATCATCACCTTCGCAAATTTCATCTCTATTAAAATAGCACTGAATTCTTCCTGTAGAATCCATTAGTTCTCCAAAAGAAGCCTTCCCCATTATTCTTCGGCTCATTAGGCGCCCGGCTACACATACATCTCCAAAATTCTTGTCATCCTCATTATATCCATCGTTAATTTCCTTGGCTTTGGCATTTACGGGATATAAAGCCGCAGGAAACGGGTCAATACCTAATTCTTCTATTGATTTTAAATCTTTTCTTCTTTGAATTTCTTGTTCAGAAAGATGCTGTGCCATTATGCTTTTCTAAAATTTCGCGCAAAGATAAACTACAGTTGAGCACTCAAAATAAAAGTGATACATTTTGAAAATAAACACAAAAAAAACCCGGCTCAATAGAACCGGGCTTAAAACTATAGATTGAAAATTCTTTCTATGGATTTTGTTCTGCAGCTGAGATTGCATCATTTGCATTAATCTCATCTTCAGGAATTTGGAAATTGAACATATCACTTTCAGCATCATAGTTGTATAAACCAAATGCAGGGTGATTAGTACCAGTATAGTCTCTTTCCAATGGTCTTTTCATTCTTTTCATATCATAGAATGCAAAACCTTCTCCCCACAACTCAATACGTCTTTGAAGATAAATTTCATTTACTAAATCATCTCCAGTAGCAGTAGATTGAGTATATGCAGCATCACGTGTAGATACAAAATCAAAAAGTAAAGATTGAGCACCAGCTGCGTCTCCACTACGTGCCAAAGCTTCAGCTTCAATCAAATACATTTCTGAAGATCTCATATAGATATAATCACCTTCAAAAAATGTTTCATCCTTAAACTTCATGTTTGCGTAAGGCGGTAAAACTGAGTTTCCAGTATCTCCTGCAAAAGCATTAAATCTAAAATCAGTTTCAGGAATTTGAGACCAAAGTCTTGCATCAATGTTTTTGTATACACCAAGAATACCAGCATAACCAGGACTCAAGTTTGCAAAGTGAGAAAAGAATGAAGCGTAAACTGTTGAAGACTCTGCATCAATGTCCGCTCCCCACATTACTTCAGACAAGTTAATGTTAGAGAACCCTTGCATCCACTCAGTTTCTCCCATTGGTAATCTTCCTTGTCTTGCAGCATTGGCAGCAGCAGCAGCGCTTGCATATTCACCCATTTCTAAATAAATACGAGCTGCAATACCTTGAGCTACTAATTGATCAACTTCTTGAGGTGTTGTTCTTGCGAAACCTTCTAAAAGAACAACAGCTTCCTCAATGTCTGCTTTTATTTGAGCATAAACTTCTGATACTGTAGCTCTTGGTTTTCCTTCAAAGTCAGTACCATTTGGCATTGGAATACAAAGATCATTTTCATGACCTATGTATGTATGCGCATAAATTCTTGCCGTATTAAAAGTAAACAATGCACGCAATGCCAAAGCCTGTCCGCGCAGTGCTTTTGCACCAGCGTCGTCAGTCGCAGGATCAATCGCATTAATTACTGAATTAGCTTCGGCAACCTGAGTATAGTAAGTGTTCCAAATAATTCTAGTTCGAGAGGCAGTTTGTACTCTCGCATCATAATTATAGTAGAAACCATACCAGTGAAATACAGATTGATTAACATCCTCACTCATCATATCAAGACCAGCACGAACGGCGGTCATACCATAATCAATATGACCGGTACTTCCACCAATCTCATAAGATCTAAGGTTTGCGTAAATACCATTTACTATGGCTTGCACTGCAGTTGGGTTTTTAGACAACTGTACGTTGGAGATGGTATCTTCTGGAACTGTATCCAGAAAATCATCTTGGCATGCTGTTAATCCAAACAACATAACTGGTAGTAGGAATAATAACTTTCTCATGTTAAAATTTTTAATGTGTTTCATTAATTAAAACTTAACTCTTGCACCTATAGAAACACTTCTCATGATTGAGTATTCGTTACTGGCATTACCAGTAATACTTAATCTTGGGTCGTAACCTTGTCTTGACGACCATAACCATACATTACTTGAAGCAGCATAAATCTGCGCACTTGCAATATTAGCTTTTGAAAGCAATGATCTTGGTATGTTGTATGACAACACTACGTCTTGTAAACTTAAATAAGATGTACTAACCAACCAAAGGTCTGATTGGTTGTCATTTTCTGTATCAAATAAATCAAATCTTGGAAGCTCAGCATCTGTATTCTCTGGAGTCCAAGAATTTTCAACATCCTTGTGATAGTTTTGACCTATATCTGGAGCAGAACTCAAGCTGTTTTGGTAAACACCATCGTAACCCCAACCACCTAATTGGTAAGCGAAGTTTACGTCTAATGTCCAGTTTTTAACTGTAAAGTTTGTGAAGAAACCACCATAAATGTCTGGAATAGCATTTTTACCTTCAATGAAGTATTCATTTGCAGCATTGTAATCAGATGTTTCAATTCTGTTTCCTGTCAATTCACCATTTGCATCTACTTCGTCTTGGTACCAAAGCGCGTCTCCTGTAGCAGGATCAACACCAGCAAACTCTCTCATGTAGTAAGCAAAGCGGCTTCTTCCTTCTTCAAGTCTGAAGTTTCCATCATCAATAAACTCTTGCGGAAGTCTAGTAATAACATTATTGAAACGAGTTGCGTTTGCTCCTAATCTCCATTTAAAGTCTCTTGCTGTTAAAACATCAGCAACTAAATTGGCTTCAATACCTCTATTTTCCATATCACCAACGTTGTCAGCCAAAGAACCACGACCTTCAGATAGTGGAAGCGGATCGTAGAATAATAGGTCATTAACTCTTCTCACAAAGTACTCAACTTCTAGTTTAACGCGATTCGCTAATAAACTAGTTTCAAATCCTGCATTGAAGTTTATTGAAGTTTCCCAAGTTAAATTAGGGTTACCTAATGAAACAAAACTTACACCAGGAACACCTCCACCTGCATTGATAACGTTAAACTGATCAACATAAGAGTAGTAGTTTCTTCCAAGTGTAGCATCTTGGTATAAAATTGCGTCGTTACCTTGCTGACCATAACTTGACTTAATTCTCAAGCTGCTCATCCAAGTACCAGGGTTAAAGAAATCTTCTTTAGTTACTTCCCACGCGCCACCTAATCCGTAAAATGTACCCCATCTTGCTTCAGGAGCAAATACTGAAGAACCATCACGTCTTAAACTTGCATTCACAAAGTATTTGTCGTCTTTGCTGTAGTTAACTGAAGAAAAGAAACCTTCAACTCTGTATGTTTCTCTTGAACCTGTTGCATACTGAATGTTTGTAGCATTGTTCAAGAATGGAATATCACTAATTAATGCTTCAGTTTTTTGAGCACTTAATGAAGAAAATGCATAATCGGTTGACTCATGACCAAATAAAACATTGATAGTATGACCATTACCACCAGTTGAATAGTTTAACAACTGCTGATTGTTAATAGTATTTGCTCTTGTATTAGTAGCTGTTAATCTACCATTTACGTTAGAAGCATCACCACCAATTGGAGTAGCAAACTCAGTTATGTTACTTCCAATGTAATCAGCTGTTAAGTTGTAACGGAATGAAAAATTCTTTAAGAAATTTATTTTAGCATAAAAACGTCCAGAAAGGTTGTCTCTACTGTTATTATCAATATCTAAAATACTTGTTGCCACTGGATTGTTGAATGCACCGTATGGCCTAACTCCAGGTATACCGTCATCATTAGTACCAAAATCCCATACCTGATCTCCATTTGCATCTAGAATTGGATCTCCATTATCATCATAACCATAAACTGGATAAATAGGACCTACATTTCTGGCCCAGCTAAACAAATTACTGTATGTGTTTGATCCAACATTTTGAATAGGAGCATTCTGCTCTGTTTGAGCATAGTTTATGTTACTTCCTACTTCAATATGCTTATTTACTCTATGATCAACTGAGAATCTAGTCGTAATTCTTGAGAAATCTGACTGTAAAGCATATCCCCCATCATTTAAATAACCGAATGATAAGTAAGTGCTTGTCTTTTGAGTGTTACCACTTAATGAAACGTGCGTTTCAGATCTAAGGGCTGGTTGGAAAAGCTCATCATACCAAGAATCATTGTATTTAAGGTTGGCACCTGCTCTAATTTTACCAGTTGATGGATCAATTACCATTGAGTCAGCAACATCATAGTTGTTATAACCTAGTGAAAATCCACCACCTGAAATTAGCTCTTTAGCTGCTGTTAAACCGGCAGTATCAGAATTCATTCCTTGGTTAATTAAACCAATTCTGTGTCTGTTATACCATGTTTCATAATACTGTCCTGGATCAGTGATTACATCGTAATCTCTTACCATACGCGTGTTTCTACCAACACGAGTATCTACAGAAACTGAAAGGCCATTTCCTTTACCTTTTTTTGTAGTAATGATGATTACACCATTAGCACCTCTACTTCCGTAAAGTGCACTAGCAGAAGCATCCTTCAAGAAAGTCATTGATTCGATATCGCTTTGGGCAATTGAATTAATGTTTCCGTAAAATGGAACTCCATCTACTACATAAAGTGGTTGAGTAGAAGCGTTGATTGAACCAATACCTCTGAACAATACCGTTGGAGCAGCTCCGGGCTGACCATTTTGGGAAATGATCTTAACACCAGAAACTTTACCATCAAGTCCTTGAACAATGTGAGAGTTTTGAACCTTTGTAAGCTCTTCACTCTTTAACGCTACTACCGAACCTGTAATTTCCTTTTTGGCTTGAGTACCATAGGCTGTTACCAATACTTCATCTAGCGCAAGAATGTCAGCTTCAAGCTCAACATCCATCAGACTTGCCGGACCTACGTCCACTGCTTTTGTAACAAATCCAACACTACCATACTGTAGTCTGGTTGTTCCATCGGGTACTTCTAAGGAATATTTACCTTCAAAGTCGGTAAACGTCCCGATGGTCGTGTTCTCCACTACTACAAAACCGCCCACAACGGGTTCTCCCTCGCTGGTGACGGTACCTGTAATAGTGCGTTGTGCAAATACGGCACTGATGCTAAACAGCAATGCCATTACTACTAACGTACTTTTTCTCATAATGCTTTTTTATGGTTTATATAAACCGAATGCCAACCCCAAATATATAGAAACATTTTCTTAACATACTTTATAAATTCAGTGATTTTTTCTGAATTTAAGTAGCGACATATGTATATATGAAAATTAATAATCTATATTTTTTCTGCCATTACATTGTAGATAAACACTTTACAAGGTTTAAAACTAAATGTTAAGAAATGCGAACAAGGTCTTAACAAATTAGACATATACTAGAGTACATAGCTGATACACTATTCAACTATCTTTGCCGCCCCAGAATCTACTTTGCAAATGCATTCTAACATTATTAAAGCCGCTGAAGCGCTATATGTGGCTAATCAAAATAAAAAGGCCTGTCTTCCAATTCGTGAAATAATTGGTTCTGATGGGATAGAGCTGGCATATGAAACTCAAAGAGTAAACATTCAAAAGCGAGAGGCTGCGGGTGCTCGAATAATTGGGCGAAAAATTGGTTTAACTTCAATAGCAGTTCAAAAACAATTAGGAGTAAATCAACCTGATTACGGAATGCTGTTAAACGACATGGAAGTAATGGAAGGTGGAGAAATTACTTGGTCAGAATGTATGCAGCCCAAGGCCGAAGCAGAAATTGCATTTATACTTGGTGCTGACCTAACCCAGGCAAATAGTTCAATTTCAGAAATAATAAGCTCAATTGAATATGCAGTTCCCTGTATAGAAATTGTAGGAAGCCGAATAAAAGATTGGGATATAAGAATAACCGATACTATTGCTGACAATGCTTCGGCCAGTCACTTTGTTTTGGGCCATACCCCTAAGAAGTTGACTGAATTTGATGTAGTTGACTGTCAAATGCAAATGTTTAGAAACGGAAAAGTTGAATCGGAAGGTAACGGAAGGGCTTGCATGGGGTCACCAATTAATGCAACTTGGTGGTTGGCCAACAAAATGGTTGAATTGGGTCAACCTTTAAGAAAAGGAGAAGTTGTTCTCGCTGGTGCTCTGGGCCCAATGGTTCAGGCTAGTGCAGGTGATGAATTTGTTGCCCAATTTACTGACCTTGGAAATGTAAGTGTAAAGTTTAGCGAAGAATAGAACTTGAATATGCAAAAGTTTAAATGTGCCATCATTGGATCAGGTAATATTGGCACTGATCTAATGATTAAAATACTGAGATACTCAGATATTCTTGAGATGAGTGTTATGGTTGGAATAGACCCAAAGTCTGATGGTTTAGCAAGAGCCAAAAGAATGGGCGTCGCCACCACGCACGAAGGAATTGATGGTCTGATTAATATGACCGAATGGAGCGACATTACCTTCATTTTTGATGCTACTAGTGCAAAAGCTCACTTATACAATTATGAAAAGATAAAGCAGTATCAAAATAAGAAAGTGATTGACCTCACTCCTGCCGCTATTGGACCATACTTAGTTCCACCAGTAAATTTTGATTCAAACATTGATCTTGATAATGTGAATATGGTAACCTGTGGTGGGCAGGCGACAATTCCAATGGTTGCAGCCGTTTCAAAAGTGGCCAAGGTGCATTATGGTGAAATTGTAGCATCAATTGCAAGTAAATCAGCGGGGCCAGGCACAAGAGCCAACATTGATGAGTTTACTGAAACCACATCAAAAGCAATTGAAGCTGTGGGCGGAGCCACAAAAGGCAAGGCTATCATAATTCTTAATCCTGCAGAACCGCCTTTAGTAATGCGCGATACGGTTTTCACATTGAGTGAAATGGCTGACAAAGAACTCATTAGAAAGAGTATTCATGAAATGGTTGCGGAAGTAAAAAAATATGTACCAGGTTATGAACTACATCAAGAAGTACAATTTGAAGAAATTCCAGAGGATAATCCGGTATTTATAGAAGGCGTCGGTCATGTTTCGGGGTTAAAAACAATGGTATTACTACAAGTAGTAGGCGCTGGACATTATCTACCTGCCTATGCAGGAAACTTGGATATTATGACGAGCGCGGCCAAAGCAACGGGTGAAAAAATGGCAAAACAACTAGTTCAAAAAGCTTAATAGATTACAATGAAACTTTATATACAAGATGTAACATTAAGAGACGGAATGCACGCCATTCGACATAAGTATTCTAAAGAAAATGTAATAGAAATAGCAAAAGCGCTTGATGATGCAAAAGTAGATGCCATTGAAATTGCTCATGGTGATGGCCTTACCGGCGGAAGTTTTAACTATGGGTTTGGTGCACATACTGATTGGGAATGGTTGGAAGGTATTGCTGAGAATTTGAACCATGCAAAACTAACTACCCTTCTATTGCCTGGAATTGGAACCATTGAAGACTTAAAAAAAGCACGTGAACTTGGCGTTGAGTCTGTAAGAATTGCAACACATTGTACTGAAGCTGATATTTCTCAGCAACATATTGAAGCGGCTAAAAACATGGGAATGGATGTTGGCGGTTTTTTAATGATGGCTCACATGAATGAACCTAAAAAACTAGCCGAACAAGCCCAATTGATGGAAAGTTATGGAGCTGACTGTGTTTATGTTACCGATAGTGCAGGCGCTTTATTAATGGATGATGTTGCGGATAGAATGAAAGCCTTTAAAGATAAACTCGATTCAAATACAGAAATAGGAATTCACTGTCATCATAACTTGGGATTAGGTGTTTCTAATACAATTGTAGCTATGCAGCACGGTGCCACTAGGCTTGATGCAAGTTTAGCTGGAATGGGTGCAGGTGCAGGAAATTGTCCATTAGAAGTACTAGTAGCTGTTTTAAACAAAATGAGTGCAAATCATAACTCAGACTTGCATAAACTTATGGATGCAGCAGACGACATGATTAGGCCATTACAAACAAGACCAGTACGTGTTGATAGAGAAACACTTAGTTTAGGCTATGCAGGCGTGTATTCAAGCTTTTTGTTGCATAGTGAAAAAGCCGCTCAACGCTATGGTCTTGATACTAGAACCATACTAGATGAACTTGGAAAAAGAAAAATGGTGGGTGGTCAAGAAGATATGATCGTTGATGTTGCTTTAGATATCAAGAGCGCTAAAGATTAACCGCTTCAGTTAAACTTCCATAAGTATTAACTGTATTTTGATCAGTAAAAAGTATTCCTGAGTTCTCAATAAGGTCTTCAACTTGTTCAACCATATTGGCTATTTTCAAATGCTGCTTGTTTTGTTCAAGAGACTCAATAATGCTCTGCAAAACCGTTAGACCAGTACTGTCTATATCATGAATATTGCTAGCATCAAGTACTACAAATTCGTTGTTTGATCTTTCGGCAATTTCAATGAATTTATCTTTAAAGTAATAGGCATTACCATAGTATAGTTGATCATCAAACCTTATTAATGTATGGTTTTTGACCTTTTGTAAACCATCATATCTATCGCTACTTCTAAAGTAATTCGTTGATTCAATCATTCCAAGCTCGGTAATATTTGGTTTAGAGCTTTTGTATAGAACGGAAATTATTGAAAGTGAAAAACCTAATAGAACACCAAGTTCAATTCCTAAAATTAGTGTTCCCGAAAAAGTAATAAGCAGTGTATAAAAATCTCTCCTATGCACTTTCCATAATCGAATTGGTTCATTATGATCAAATAAATTTTTAATCGCTAAAAGAATAATTGCAGCCAGTACAGCAATTGGTAAATGCTTAAAAAGCGATGTTAGAAAAAGAAGAGAAAGTAAAACAACAAATGCCGAAATAATTGAGGATAGACCTGTTTTAGACTTTGAAGAAAAGTTTACTGCAGATCTGCTAAAGCTTCCTGATGTTGGCATTGATTGGCCAAAAGAGCCTAAAACGTTAGATAACCCGAGTGAGAAAAGTTCTTGATTATTTTTAACCTTATAACTCTTACTTTTTCCTTCATAGGTTTTGGCGATTCCTAAACTCTCAACCAAACTAATTGCTGTAACAGTAAAAACTGTAGGCAATAATGAAACTACAATTTCCTTATCATAAATGGGTATTGTGAAATCAGGAAGACCTTCTGGCACCAAACCAACGGTGGTTATTCCAAGTTTATTGAATTCAAAAAACCATGATAAAAATGTAGAAACAACCACAACGATCAGAGCTCCAGGTATTTTTTTATTCGCTCTTTTTATGAGAATTAGAACGGCCAGTGCAATTATGCTAAGACTCAAGGTTTGTGCATGAACCTGACGAAAATTCTCAATTACGTACCAAACCGTTTGAAGCGGATTGCTCAATCTAGGAATATTCATTCCAAAAACATCTTTTAGTTGAGAAACTGCCACAATAATGGCAGCTGCCGATGTAAACCCGGAGATTACGGGGTGAGATATAAAATTGATTAGAATCCCCAACCTTAATGCACTAAGAGAAATTTGAAGAATTCCGATTAGTAATGCTGCTAAAATTGCTAACTCGACAAATTGTTGGGAAAGTGGTTCAGCTAAATTTTTTATCCCTGCGAAAACAAGTAAAGCCGAAACCGCAACTGGCCCCACAGATAAGTGACGAGAACTACCAAAAATGCCATAGATAATTAACGGTAGTAAACCTGCATATAAACCGTAAATAGGAGGCATTCCTGCTAAATAAGCATATGCCATTCCCTGTGGTACAAGCATTACCCCCACCGTAATTCCAGCCGATAAATCATTTGTAAATCTTTGCTTAGAATAAGTCTTAAGATCTGCTAATAATGGTATTAAGTTGAATATGTTTTTCAAACCTGCACAATCTTAAAACAATTTTCTATCTCATAAGATGAATAGCACCTGTAAACTCTCTATTTAGAACTTTAATTATGTAATAGTAAACGCCATTATTTACTGGTGCACCGTTTGCCGCATTTGTACCATCCCAACAAAGAATATTTCCTTCTTGCTTTATGGTAAACATTTCTTGACCCCATCTATTAAAAAATGTGACGTCGAAATTCTTACATTCAGATGGCAGT